>CAYJKY010000041.1:0-26037 GCA_964370825.1 uncultured Oscillospiraceae bacterium | reverse complement strand
ACTTGGTTATTTGTAACCAACAGGCAATTAAGTTGCCAACTCATAAAAGTTACACTTCTAAAGCGCAATCAATAGTTGCAGATAAACTGCAATCGGCAGTAGACCCGGCTGTCCGTATGGCCTTAAGTTTCAAAGAAACTGGTCTGTGTAAACTCTCTCCAAATAATGGCTAAAATTCATGTTCAGTTTAACATGATAAATAGGTTTTGTCAAGTAAATAATTGTAGATTTTTAGCTAAACTTACCAATAAATTTAAAAAGGGGATTATGGGTATTGTTTGCTAACATCCAATCGGTAAATAACGGTAGGTTTCTTTTCTGAATTTTAAGGGTATCGGCGTTGTATAATACAGCGTTACACCATAAAAATTTAGTTTACATTAGCTATATGAGTATTAGCGTTAAACGAATGGACATACAGTTCATTGCTGTTTAAATTTTCATTATTCATATACACAGCGCTAACAGCACTGCTTTCATATGTTTTATAATAATATATGCCCTTGTCTGCATTTATACAGCAGGAATAAACAGTTATATCGTATTTATCCCCATCCAGCACACTTCCACGAACCATTGCTACGGCATCAAGCATGTGGAACATTTGAAGCATTGACGATATTTCGTTTTTTTCAGCAACCGCATTTGCCTTTAAAAAATATGCTTTTACAAATCTGGACTCTGAGGAATAATCACCGGGCAACCCCAAAGCGCCCAACCCCATACAGTAATGTTCAAGCCCTATTTCGCTTGTCATGGTATTGACAGGATTTGCGTTTGATAGGTGCATATAGTTGTTTAGATTATGCAGATGCATATCAATGGTAGGGTTGTTTGTCATTACTCCGGTTAGATTTTCAGATATAACCATTCCCTTTTCGGTGCACTCTACAACCAATGATTTATTTTTATCAGAAATAATAAAATGTAACTCCGGTATTGGTAAGCCCTGCACAAAAGGTGTATCTGTTATATTTATATTATCCAACAGTTTCTTTGCTTGGCTAATATCGGCTGCTTTACTAAGAATATATGGTATAAACTCGTTTACGGTAACATTATCCTTCGCACTGTTACTTTTGTGAAAAGATGCCATTTTAGGAAAATTTAATCCTGCCATATATAGCCCTTTTTCATTTACAGCCTCAGCAAATAATGGAAAATTTTCTACAACCATTGCAGCACCCATTATCGCATAATGGCTATTTAGTGATGGCATCTCTTTAAATTTGAACAGATAGTTTCTCGGAACTATAACAACCTTTCTATCAAAATCAAAGCTGATATCCATATTTCTGCCTATATATAAATCCCCATTTTCCCACGCTATAGATGTACACATTGTTTATCCCTCCTTTTTGCTTACAGTCTGCCAAGGTAATTCCTACATACAGATAGATTATCCTATATGTAACCGAGAAAAGTCAAGAGAATTTATAAAAGTGAAAGTAATTTTGGCAATGTATTCACATCAAGATTGAAGTAATCCTTAACCTCGCCACGATCTATATAACAAATATGTGTACAGCTACATGCTAAAAATTCATAATCATGGGAAGCAACAAGGAAGGTTTGCTTTTCCTTTGACAGTTTGCGAATCAAGGAGGAAACACGCATCATATTATTGTAATCGAGACCGCTTGTAGGCTCGTCCATACATACAATTTTGGTATCTTTAAAATAAGACAGCGCTACTCCAAGACGCTGTTTTTGCCCGCCCGAAAGGGAGGCAGGATGTCTTTTCAGCAAGCTATCAAGATTTAAATCCTCCAATATTCTAAGCGCATCATCGTGTACCGTTGCAGGGATTTTCTTTCCTAAAAACAATTCTTTTTCTACGCTCTCGCAAAACAGCTGACAGTCACTGTTTTGCATGACAAGGTAACTGCTTTCACTTCGCTTGCTTGGTGCAACTTTTTGAGAATCAAAAAAGATTTCTCCGCCTTTTCATTTCAGCTGAATTTAGGTTTAAGTTCTCGCAAGAAAAAGCAATTTCCGCAGTGGTTTCGGTAGCAAAAAACTGTGAGCGCGGATCCTGAAACACCGAGCCTACAGCCCCGGCTAAACTGTCTATTTCTATATCAACTAAATCTTTACCGTCTATCGCCACGCTACCGGTAAGTTCGCCCTCATAAAACTCGGGAATAAGTTTGTTAATAAGCCTTGTAACCGTAGTCTTGCCACACCCCGAAGCGCCTGCAAGCACAACAAATTCACCTTTTTTGACCGCTATCACCATGAAAATCAGCGAAAGAATTCCGCTTGAAATATAATCTCTTGTTTGCATTTTCGTATCCATTTCACACTCCTTGAAATTAGTATCAACTAACCGTTGCCCACGACATTGCTAATAAATTTAAAATCACACAGCTCATCACCATTTCCGATAGTCTTTGTTCTTGCCCATTTAGCGCCTGATAAATTACCGTACATCACATCGTCGGCTTTGCAGAAAATTTTTGTGAGCTCCGCAGTTTCAAAACGTGTTAATTCATTGCTGTAAACGCAGGACCTGCACGTCCATTTAATATATTTATTTGAGTTTTCTTCCCATGTCATTTCAAAAGCAGGTGCTCCAAAATTGGTTTTAACACCAACTTTGCACATATTGCCGAACAGTTTAAAAAAGAACGGGACCTTCGACAGCGACTTAAAGAAAACCTCCTGTTTTTTTGCATTTTCCAAAACACATTTCTCAACCTGTGCAAAAGCTGCTATGTTACCTTCGTGTTGTGTAAGCACCTTATAAACTGCAACCGCGGGAAAAATAGAGTAAGCACAGTGTTTATATGTTACACTATCAGAGATATTATTATCTCTGAGCATTTCATCAAACAGGCATATTATTTCTGCCTTAATATGCGCATTTGGTATGGTGGTTAGGCATCCCGCCATTACGCTTTTCTTAAACACCTTTTCAGTTTTTTTATTCACACCTGCCTCCGGTTTAAAGATATTTAATAACGGTGTCAAAACCGGCGGTAAAAAAGCTTGAGATTTTTTCGATATAACACATCGCATCTTCTTTTTTTATATCATGCCTGATTATTTCAAATAGACTTTCGTAATACGCCGATGTCAAAATATGAAACAAATCTCGGTCAATATCACCTTTAAGCTTTCCCATCTTTTTTAGCTCTTCATGATATAGAATTGTTTTATCAACCTGCAACTCTACTAAATCGTGAACAAAGTTTTCATATTTTGTTCCGGCGCCCTTACATAGTATTAGCTTGAATGCATCATGATTGTCGTACACATACTCTACAAAATCAAGCAAAAAGCGTGCAGAGCGCGAATTGGAATTTGCCGTTTCCTCAGTTTCGATTAAAGCGAAAAAAGTAGCTTGTGCACTCTTAAAGCTAACTATAAAAGCGTTAGCGCATGGATCTGTTAGGTCATAAAAAAGTGATGCCTTGTCTTTATAGTATCCGTAAAAAGCGCCCTTGGTAAATCCCGCTTTTGCTACAATTTGTCTGAGTGAAGCATCTTTGTAGCCATGCTTTAAAAACTCAGCTTTTCCAATTTCTAATATTTTAAGCCGTGTTTCACTGTAATTATCCATTTATTTACCCCTCGAAAACAATATACCGGCGGTATATACCACTGGTATATTGTAGCGTATGATTGTTAAATTGTCAAGGTTATAGTAGTTCAACTTGAAAAACAATATGATTTTCGTGCATGAAATGCACATAAACTACTTCAAAATCTTCTATTTCACACCAACGTGTGAAATTTCACCTTTAGACAACAAAAAATCTGACACAAAGGGTTTCCCTCATTTGTGTCAAACTTTTAAGTTAACTATTAATATTAATACTAAAAATCAATATGAGAAATTAGTGGGTCATAGTGCTCCATCGGCAGGAGTTTGTGTACGTTTGCTTTATGCATGTTGTCGATTTTCGTGCGTATTTCTTCATCCTCGCAAATACCATCTCTAATGTACGCATCAAGCGTATTGTAGCTAAAACCTAAATTCTCCTCATCGCTCATACCGCAGAGACCATCGATTGGTGTTTTTTCGATAAATTTATCAGGGAGTGCCAGAGCTACACCAACAGCCTTTACCTCCTGTACGGTTAGCTTCATAAGGGGTGAGAAGTCGCCGGCACCATCACCGAATTTTGTTGCGTAGCCCACCCAATCCTCGGAGAGGTTGCAGGTGTTTGCAACCCTACCGTTGACGGTCCCCGCAATACCGTAAAGCGTCGTCATGCGTATTCTTGCCGGAGTATTAAATATCGTTATGGTGGATAGTTTATCAAAGCCCATCTCTCTTGTAGCCTTTTCAAGTGTGGCAAGCTCTAGTTTTACCGTTTCGCCAATGTTGATGGTTATATTTGTAATACCGAGATACTCACACAACTCCTTGCTGTAATCTATATCCGGCTGTTCGCCTTGTGGCATCATAACACCGACAACCCTATCTTTACCGAGTGCCTTTGTGCATAATGCCGCTACAACCGCGCTATCCTTTCCACCTGAAACTCCGACAACCGCCTTAGTGTTTTTTGGGGTTTTATCGAAATAATTGCTAATCCATGCAACCAGCTCATCCGCTGTTTTGCCTGCATCAAAGTTATACATAGAGGCACTCCTTAAACTATTCGGTATCCTGTAAAGCCTCGTAACCCTCTTCTCCTGTTCTTACCTTAATAACATTATCGACGTTGTAGATAAATATCTTGCCGTCGCCAACCTTACCGGTATATAGTGCTTTTTTCACAGTGTTTATTAGCAATTCAAGCGGAACCTTGCATATTACAATTTCCACCTTTATCTTGGGAAGAAGTGTTGTTTCAAGCGGAACACCACGATATATTTCGGTAGAGCCCTTTTGCATACCACAACCCAGTACATCGGTTACCGTCATTCCCGTTATGCCTATCGAATCAAGTGCGTTCTTAAGTATTTCAAATCTACTCTGCTTTGTAAGAATTACAACCTTTGTCATCTTTGCGCCGGGGTGTGCTGAATTTTGTACAGGTATTGCAGTATCAACAGCAACAAGTTCGCTCAGATCAATGTCCTTGGTAGAAGGCTTAAAATCTGTTCCGTAGGTTACAGGCATGAAATCGGCATAGCTGCTTGCAAGACCATGTTCTTCTATATCCAGACCTGCTATTTCCTCCTGCTTTGATACCCTTAGGCCTATTGTCTTTTTAAGAACAACAAATACAATTGACATTGTAACCGCTACCCATGCTATTACAGCAAGCACACCTATGGTCTGTATTATAAGGTAATCGAACCCGCCACCATATAGCAACCCGCCATCGAGTGCAAATACACCGGTTAGTATTGTGCCGACAGCACCTGACATTCCGTGAACACCAACGGCACCTACCGGATCATCAATTTTTAAAACCTTATCGATAAATTCAATTCCGAACACAACCACAAACGCTGCTATTAAGCCAATAAAGAATGCGCCTATCGGTGATACTACGTCACATCCGGCGGTTATTGCCACAAGACCTGCAAGTGCGCCGTTCAAGGTCATGGAAACGTCCGGCTTTTTATATCTAAACCAGGTTATTATCATAACCATTGCCGCCGCTGCCGCTGCAGCTATGTTGGTTGTAACAAAGATGTTCGCCGCTGTTTCAATAGATCCGTCGGTCATGGATACTGTGGAACCACCGTTAAAACCAAACCAACAGAACCAGAGTATAAACACACCAAGTGCTCCGAGTGTAAGACTATGTCCCGGAATAGCTCTCGACTTGCCGGACTTTGAATATTTGCCTATACGTGGTCCTAATATCTTTGCGCCGACAAGTGCCGCAACACCACCGACCATATGCACCGCTGTAGAACCCGCAAAATCGTGAAAACCCATCTGTGACAGCCATCCACCACCCCATATCCAGTGACCTGAGATTGGGTATACCACAGCGCTAAGCACTACGCTATAAATACAGTATGTGGAAAATTTTGTTCTTTCTGCCATCGCACCGGATACAATAGTTGCCGCCGTGGCGCAAAACACTGTTTGAAAAATTATAAACGCCGCTGAAGGTATACTGGAACTGTAGTCGCCCTGTATAAACGGGTCAAACCCGCCTACAAATAAACCGTCACCTGCAAACATGAGTCCAAAACCTATAAGCCAAAACATGATTGTTCCAAGTGAAAAATCCATCATGTTTTTCATGATAATGTTACCGGCATTTTTCGCCCTTGTAAACCCTGTTTCTACCATTGCAAATCCTGCCTGCATAAAGAATACAAGCGCCGCTCCGAGGAGCGTCCATATCGTGTCTACTGCTGAAAACATATAATCCTCCTTAAAAAAATAATGGCGTGAATTCTCGATTTTTCGAAAACTCACGCCATTGTGGTTTTGTTTATTAGTTTACGCTATACAGCAACTCTGAATAACTTGGGTAGCATCGATGTTTGTTTACCGTTAACATCTCAAGTTCATCCGCAACCATTCTTAAACGATTCATCGTAGAAACTACGCTGTTACGATAATATCTAGCCTGCTCTAAGCTATCATCAATTGCGCCTACACTTATAACATTGCTCTCAAGCTTTTCAACCTTATCAACAAGACAATCGGTTAAATCTGATAACTTTGTAATTAACTTTTCTTCCACCTTTGCCGAAAGACCTGCTGCCTTTTTATCTTTTAGTAGTTGCAACACCTCCTGCTGATAGGAGAATGAGGAACCGATAATATCTTTGCGCACCATATCAATCATGGTTAACGCTTCTATATGTATCGTTTTGCAATAGCCCTCCAGCAGAATTTCATATCTCGATTCTACCTCGGTTTTTGAAAAAACGCCATGTTTTTCAAAAAGCTCAATGTTTTTGTTAGCAACAAATGTTGGGAGTGCATCTACTGTGGTTTGGAGATTTAAAAGCCCTCTCTTCTCTGCCTCAACAACCCATTCGTCGGAATAGTTGTTGCCGTTAAACACAATTCTAAAGTGCTTAGAAACTGTTTCTTTAATAAGTCTGTCAAGCCCTGCATTAAAGTCTGTTTCCTTTTCAAGTTTGTCTGCAAATCCACTTAATGCTTCGGCAACTGCCGTATTTAGCACGATATTGGGTCCTGCTATAGAAAAAGTGGAACCTAACATTCTAAACTCAAACTTATTTCCTGTGAATGCGAAAGGTGATGTTCGGTTACGGTCGGTGGTGTCCTTTGGGAAGTGAGGCAAAACAGTAGCACCTATCTGCATGGTTGTTTTTTCTCTGTCGGTATAATCAGACTCGTTAATTATCGCCTCGATTATATCGGTTAGCTCATCACCGAGAAACATGGAAAGAATAGCAGGCGGTGCCTCGTTTGCACCAAGGCGATGATCGTTGCCTGCAGAGGCAACACAAACTCTCATTAAATCTTGATAATCATCGACTGCCTTAATAACGGCGGCAAGGAAAAGTAAAAACCTTGCATTTTCGCTTGGAGTATCTCCCGGCTCGAGCAGATTTGACCCGTAATCGGTGGAGAGTGACCAGTTGTTATGCTTACCGCTTCCGTTTACTCCTGCAAATGGCTTTTCGTGCAGTATGCAAACAAGGTCATGCCTCGTTGCAACACTTTTCATCAGTTCCATGGTTAGCTGGTTATGGTCGGTTGCAATATTTGTTGTTGTAAACACAGGTGCAAGTTCATGCTGTGCCGGTGCAACCTCGTTATGTTTTGTTTTCGCAAGTATACCAAGGCTCCACAGTTCCTGCTCTAAATCCTTCATATATGCCGAAACTCGCGGTTTCAAGTTGCCGAAATAGTGATCGTCCAGTTCCTGCCCTTTGGGTGGTCTTGCACCGAATAGTGTTCTACCACAGGTTACAAGGTCGGGACGCTTTTCGTACATAGCTTTATCTACAAGAAAATATTCCTGTTCCGGTCCTACCGTTGTTACTACCCGCTTTGCCTTTGTGTTACCAAAAAGCTTTAATATTCTCATGGCCTGCTTATCTATAGCCTCCATGGAACGAAGTAGCGGAGTTTTTTTATCAAGTGACTCTCCGCTGTAGGAACAAAAAGCCGTTGGAATGCAAAGGCTGTCATCCTTGATGAATGCGTAAGAAGTCGTATCCCAAACGGTATATCCCCTTGCCTCAAAGGTGGCTCGCAGCCCACCGGAAGGAAAACTGGAAGCATCGGGTTCTCCCCTTACCAACTCTTTTCCGGAAAACTCCATAATAATTTCGCCCTCACCGTAAGGTGAAATAAAACTATCATGTTTTTCTGCAGTAATTCCGGTCATTGGTTGAAACCAGTGGGTAAAGTGGGTTGCACCGTTCTCGATTGCCCAGTCCTTCATAGATGCGGCAACTACATTCGCAACATCTAACTGAAGGTGCTTACCTTCCGTCATCGTTCTTTTAAGTGCCTTATATACATCCTTTGGTAGCCTTGAGCGCATTACAGCATCGTTAAAAACCTTGCTACCGAACAGCTCCGGTATATTTTTCATATATTTTTGATCCTTTCTTACAACAAATTAATTCCGAGTTTTGCCGCATCGGCATTTGTTTCGTCATCCCAAACCGACACCTGAACCTCTCCTATATGCAGTTTTTCAAGTAACAGCATACAAAGTCTTGATTGACCTATACCGCCACCCATTGTAAGGGGGAGTTTGCCGGCAAGTAGCATCTTATGAAAGTCAAGCTCCTTTCGCTCTTCACAGCCTGCCTTTTTAAGCTGGCTTGCAAGGGAGACTTCATCCACCCTTATACCCATAGAGGACACCTCGAATGCTCGACCTAATAACTCGTTCCAAAAAACTATATCGCCGTTCATTGCCCAGTCATCATAGTCCGGCGCACGTCCATCGTGCTTCTCGCCTGATTTTAACAGGTCTCCAATCTGCATAATAAATGCGGTTTTATACTTTTTAAGATATTCGTCCTCACGCTGCCTTGGTGTAAGCTCGGGATAGAGATCCTCGAGTTGTTGTGTTGTCACAAACTGCACATCTCTTGATAGCGAAAGATCAAGATCACCGAACTCCTTGCACACAGCTTCACTTGTGTCACATATTGCGCCCACTATAGCTTTTACTGTTTCTTTTAGATACTCTATTGTTCGTGTTTCTTTGCTGATAACCTTTTCCCAGTCCCACTGATCTACATAGACGGAGTGAAGGTTTCCCATATCCTCGTCACGACGGATTGCATTCATGTCGGTATAAAGACCCTCACCTACAGGAAATTGGTATTTATAAAGTGCCATTCTTTTCCATTTGGCCAGCGAATGGACTATCTGAACCTCTGTTCCTGTTTGCTTTATATCAAAACATACAGGGCGCTCTATGCCGTTAAGGTCATCGTTTAATCCGGTTTTGCCTTCAACAAAAAGTGGTGCGGATACCCTTGTAAGGGTTAGTGCTTTTGATAGGTTATCCTCAAATGTCCTTTTTACAAGACCAATTGCTTTTTGTGTTTTATAGAGTGAGAGTGTCGAGGTGTATTCTTTTTTCGGTAGAGTAATTCCCATGGTTTCTATCCTTTCTTATTTAATAGGTTCTTTAAGTGTCCATCGCAGTCTGTCGTTTTTATAGAAAATTTCGGAGTTGTAGAATTTATCCACGATAGCATTAAACTCAGCCTCGGAGTAGCCGCAAAATTCACAAAAATCTCTTACACAAAGTGGGTCGATGTTTCCATCACGTTCTTTTATAAGCTTGATTGCTTCCTCTCGTGTCATAAGTCCGTATCTGATGCTTCGTGCGGTGTAATCGGTAGCAGCGGCATGTCCGAATTTCGGGTATTTCATCCAGCTGTGAATGAGGTATGCTCGGCTGTCAATCTGATCAAACATCTCAACATGGTGTTGCCTGTCCCACTCGTGGGTAAGATCGTGAAAACCTCTACTCTTTGCAAAATGGTAGTTTCTAAAGCTGTCCCATGGTAGGAAGTAGGAGAGGTAAAACGGATCAAGTGTATCCAGCTGTTCGGCAGTTGGGGCAATGGTAAGGCTCAAATCCTTTTCGGTAACACCGTCGCCTATAAGTTCGGCGGTGTCAATGCCAACCGCAACGCCGTTGTTTATCTGTGCCTTTGCCGAATATGTTTCCTCGTCGGAGGCACCGCCATACTCGTAGCTTACATTCTCACCGTAGCACAGCATCGGCACGTTAAACTTTAGTGCCATGTGCAGTGGGAAGGTGTAAATCAGCCTGTCTACATACCATGTTGGTTTACCATACTGTTCAAAAAATTTGCGCATCAGAACTTTTTGGATTTTTATGTTAGGCTTACAGCTGATGAGTGTACAACCAAATGTTTCGCTTAGGTTTTTAAGGTTATGAACACCCGCATCGGTCATCGGGAAATTGTCCTCCACCGTAAAGAGTATCGGGTTCATTCCCATAACCTCTTTTAGCATGTAAACCTGAAAGTGGCTGTCCTTACCACCGGAAACTGCAATCGCACAGTCATACCCTCCCGGACCGTTGCATCCTCGATACTTATCACATAGAGCTTCTAACTCTTTATAACGTTTATCCCAATCAACATTTTTGCGATTATCATAATGGTTACATGCGGAGCATACTCCGTTATTATCAAAGGTAATCCCCGGTCTTGTATCCGGCATAGTACATCTTGAGCAGTATTTCATAAGCTATTCCTTTCTGTTGGTTTAATAACAAAAAAAGACACTGCGGGATCAAATCCCACAGCGTCTTTGCTGTCTATGCTATGCAGTATATCACATAAAAACTTCCCTGTCAATACTTTTTTTAAAATCTTTTATTAAAAAATTATAGTTTGTTTTCGGTAATTCTTTTTACTGCTGTTATTATATTATTCCTATCTCCAAATGCTGTTAGCCTGAAATACCCCTCACCTGCAGAGCCAAAACCACTTCCCGGTGTTCCAACAATATTGTACTCGTTGAGCAGATAATCAAAGTAATCCCACGAGGTCATACCATCCGGGCATTTGAGCCAGATATATGGGGAGTTTACGCCACCTGTAAACTGTATTCCCTTCGCAGATAACGCCTCGGTAATTATTTTTGCATTTTCGAGATAGTATTTAATATTCTCCATAATCTGTGCATTTCCCTCGGCGCTAAACACGGCCTCGGCACCACGTTGAACAATGTAGGGTACACCATTAAACTTTGTAGTCTGCCGGCGCAACCACAATGAATTTAGGCTTGCATTGTCACACCTCAAATCTTTAGGCACTACGGTATATCCGCAGCGAGTTCCGGTAAAACCGGCGGTTTTGGAGAGCGAGCAAAACTCTATAGAACACCTTTTTGCACCCTCTATCTGATAAATGCTGCTTGGCAAAGATTTATCGGTAATAAACGCTTCATACGCACTGTCAAACAGAATCACCGCATCGTTGTCAATAGCATAATCCACCCAGCTCTTTAGCTGCTGTTTATTATAAACTGCACCGGTAGGATTATTGGGTGAGCAAAGATAGATGATGTCGGCTTTTACACCCTCCTGTGGCATCGGCAAAAAGCTATTTTCGTTATTACCATCCATGTATATAATTTCACGGTTGTCCATAATGTTTGTGTCCACATACACCGGATATACGGGGTTTGGGATTAACACCGAATTATCAGCACTAAAAACATCAAGGATATTTCCAAGGTCACTTTTAGCTCCATCACTGATAAATATCTCGTCTGTTGCAAGCAACACATCCTTTTTTTTGTAGTAATCAGCTACCGCAACTCTTAAAAATTCATATCCCTGTTCCTCGCCATACCCTTTAAAGGTTGCGCCGTCGCCCATTTCGGCAACAGCTTTATTCATCGCCTCAACAACAGCAGGTGCAAGTGGCAGGGTTACATCGCCTATACCAAGGCGGATTATCTCGCTATTGGGGTTTGCTGTTCTATACTCATTCACCTTTTTAGCAATGGTAGAAAAAAGATAACTTTCCTGTAAGTTTAGGTAATTTTTATTGACTTTCATTATTATTTACTCCTTTCGCTTGCAACCTTAACCAATCCTAAAAACAGTGGATGCGGTTTGTTGGGCCTGCTTTTAAACTCGGGGTGAAACTGCACCGCAACAAAAAAATCATTCGCCGGTATTTCCACCGCCTCAACAAGGGTGCTGTCCGGTGATAACCCACTTATTACAAGTCCATTTTCCTGCATTATTTTGCGGTAGTCATTGTTAAATTCATAGCGGTGACGGTGGCGCTCCGATATATTTTCAGCATCATACAGCTTGTTTAACAAGCTACCTTTTTGGGCAATGCATGGAAAAGCTCCAAGTCTCATTGTGCCACCCTTATCGCTTATGTTTTTCTGATGTTCCATAATATGTACGACGGGATGCTGTGTTTTATCGTCAAACTCGTGGGAGTTTGCACCTTTTAGGTTGCATGCATTGCGGGCAAACTCTATAACCGAAACCTGCATACCGAGGCAAATTCCAAGAAATGGTATATTGTTTTGCCTTGCATAGCGACAGGTCTCGATTTTGCCCTCTATACCTCTATCTCCAAAACCTCCGGGAACTATTATTCCGGCAACATCGGCTAAAAGATCTGCAACATTATCTGCGGTTACCTTCTCGCTGTCTACCCATTTTATTTCAACCTTAATACCACTATAAAATCCTGAGTGTTGCAATGATTCTACAATAGAAAGATATGCATCCTGTAGTTCGGTATACTTGCCAACAATGGCTATTTCTATCTTTTTCTTCGGTGCTTTAATTCGATTTACCAGCTCGCTCCACTCGGTGAGGTCACAGTCGTTGCAGTCGATTTCCAATTCACGGCATACAACCTCGTCTAACCCCTGCTCATGTAGCATTATCGGAGCTTCATAAAGATAGGGCAATGTTAAATTCTCTATTACACAGTCCGGTTTAACATTACAAAACATAGAAATTTTGTCGAGAATAGAACGATTTATAGGTTCATCTGCACGTGCAACAATTATATTCGGATTGATGCCTATCGAGCGCAGTTCCTTGACGGAATGCTGTGTAGGCTTTGACTTATGCTCACCGCCGCCTTTTAGATATGGCACAAGGGTAACATGGATAAAAAGACAGTTTCCTGAGCCCACCTCTAACGATATCTGCCGAATAGCTTCTAAAAACGGTTGACACTCAATATCACCCGTTGTACCGCCGATTTCGGTTATCAAAACATCCGCTTTCGAGAGGGTTGCACCATCGTATATAAACTGTTTTATCTCACCTGTTATATGTGGGATAACCTGCACAGTCTCACCGAGATATCCGCCCTGTCTCTCACGGTTTAACACATTAAAATAGACCTTTCCCGACGTTAGGTTTGAAAGTTTCGAGAGGCTTTCATCTATAAATCTCTCATAGTGCCCAAGGTCAAGGTCGGCCTCCGCCCCATCATCGGTTACATAAACCTCACCATGCTGTAGCGGGCTCATAGTTCCCGGATCAACATTCATGTATGGATCTAATTTTTGTGCCGACACCTTTAACCCACGTTGCTTTAAAAGCCTGCCAAGGCTGGCGGCGGTAATACCTTTGCCAAGACCTGATACCACGCCACCGGTCACAAATATATATTTTGTCATACCTCTACAACCCCATCAAAGACTTTTACGCACCCGCCGGTCATGTAAACCGTATCATTGGTGTAATTTATAATAAGTTCTCCACCGAGTAATTCTACCGTCACATCGGTGTTTTTTTCACAGTACCCATTTTCGACCGCCGCAACAACGACTGCACATGCACCGGTACCACAGGCTAAGGTCTCACCGCTACCACGTTCCCACACCCGCATTTTTATACGATTTTTCGTCAGCACCTTTGCAAATTCAACGTTTACCTTGTCGGGAAAATATTCGCTCACCTCTATTTCTGATCCTATAGCCTTTATATCCAGATCATTTAGCAAAACATTCTCTTTCCAATCAAATATAACCGCATGGGGATTGCCCATGGAAACACATGTTACATTGTAGGTTTTTTCGGCAACCGTTATCGGCTTGTTTACCATCTTTTGCCCATCATATTTAACAGGGATTAGTTTTGGTGTAAGCTCCGCTTCGCCCATATCCACCTTAACAGAGCTAACCATCTCATTCTCGGTGAAAAGCTGTAGTTTTTTTATACCGGACAATGTTTCTATGCTAAGCAGATTTTTAACGATAATTTTGTTATCGTATAGATATTTTGCAACACAACGAATTGCGTTGCCACACATTTTACCCTCACTGCCATCGAGATTAAACATCCTCATTTTGGCATCGGCAACTGCAGATTGCATAATTAAAACAACCCCGTCACCACCTATGCCAAAATGCCTATCGGACAGTACCTGTGATAGTACTTCAGGCGACTTTAACGATTGTCCGTCGGTAGCTGTACCATCAAAGCAGTTAATATATATATAATCGTTTCCACATCCGTGCATCTTAGTAAATTCTATTTTCATTTGTTATCATACATCCTTAATATTCCTTCTGCGACCGACCGTCTTGTAACTCTGCCGTCCATCGCTTCGCGTTCTATGTGCTTGTGAGCATCCTCCTCTGTCATGTTGAGATAGGATATCAGTACACTTTTCGCTCTTGAAACGATTTTTATATCCTCTATCCTTTCAATCAGCTTCACATTTTCTTTATGAATTTTCTTCATTCTACCATGTGCGGCCTTGGAAAGTTTTAAAGAAAACCATAGCATATTTTTGTTTATGGGTTTTGCAACCGTTATAACACCGTCATTCTCTACAAGGCTTGACACCTCTTCGTAGTAATCACTTTTAACGATGAGGATAACCTGACTTGCCTCCCTCGATATAATATAGCGTGATAGATTTTCGCCTGACTCATCCTTTAGTGGTGAGTTTATTATTACCAAATCAAAATCCTGTTCCGAAATGATGCGCCTTGTCTGCTGCCCTGTTGAGGTGGTAACAATTCTCTCCACCATAAATTCTTTTAAAATTCCGGATAAAAACTCCATACCCTTACCCGTTGCAGAAACTATTAGTGCGCTTTCGATACCCTCACCTCCTCACGAAATCTTATAACAATAATTTTAATACAGGCTAAAATATTTTTTGGCGATGTAGCCGTCCTTATCCTTTGCATCGTTGTAGTTTTTATACTGCAGGCTTTTTTCATGGGCTATAGCGTCTAAAAGTTTTTCGCCTACAATGCTTTTAACAAATGTCGATTTTCGTCCCAACTCTGCGGCTTCCTGTAAAGATTGTGGTAGTGCACTTTCGCCTTTAACATCTGTTAAAGCAAGCCTGTTTTGTATTCCGTATAACCCAGCCGATAAAACGAGCGCAAATGCAAGATATGGGTTGATGGTGCAATCCGGAGAGCGTAGCTCTATCAACATCTTATCGCTGTTTTTTTCCACAATTCTTACAAATGGGTTTGCACCGCTATCTTCATGACCGGCAACCGAAGGTATTCCATGGGTGTCCAGCCTATCATACGAGTTTACGGTGGGATTTAAAAACATAGTTATCTGTACAGATTTTTTTATTATTCCCGCAACAAAACTGTTCGCCTGATTGATGAAATCATCTTTTACTGTTCCTGTAATAGAAATGTTCAATCTAAGTCCGCTTCCCGCCTCATCCTTTAATGGTTTTGGCATAAAAGATGCATACAGTCCGTTTCTTGCCGAAATTGCCTTTACAACCGACTTAAAGGTTAAAAAATTATCTGCGGCATTTAATGCATCGCTGTACTTAAAATCAATTTCATTCTGCCCCGGACCTTTTTCGTGATGTGAAACCATTGGTTGCAAGCCCATTTCCTCAAGATTTAGGCATATTTCACGTCGGATATTTTCGCCCTTGTCAAGCGGAGCAATATCACAATACCCGCCAAAATCAAGCGTATTGTAGGTAGGCTCACCATTTTCGTCGTTTTTAAAAAGATAAAACTCACAATCTGTGCCTATTTTACAACGAAGCCCCCGAGACTCAAAATCCTGTAAAACATTTTTTAGTATCAGCCGACTGTCGGCGAAACAAGCATTTTCATTTACATCCTTAATATAACAGTAAAAACGCACCACCCTACCCGGGCCCGGTCGCCACGGCAGAACGGTTAAGGTCGTTGGGTCCGGATAAAGCAAAGGCTGTCCGGCATCAAAACATTTTATTGCACTGTCCTTAAGAACAACACCGTTTTTAAAGGCATCAGCAAGCTCGTTAGCCATAATTGAAATGTTTTTGTGCATCCCAAAAGGGTCACAAAATCCAAGACGAATAAATTTTACATCATTTTCATTTATAAACTCTAATACATCTTTAATGGTACTGTTCATTTAAACGCTCCTTAAATCAAAGTGTTATATAGCTCTCTCGGTCGGGGCCTACCGAAACATACTTAATAGGGCAATCCATCTTTTTTTCAATATATCGAATGTAATCCACCGCCGATTTTGGCAGATCTTCAAGTGTTCTGCATGCCGATATATCACATCCGAAACCTTCCATATATTCATACACAGGCTTTGCTTTTACAAGTGCATCACCTGTTGGGAAATCGTTGATGATCTCTCCGTCTACTTCGTATGCTACGCATACCGGTATTTTTTCGAGATAGCTTAGTATATCAAGCTTGGTTAACGCTATCTGTGTTGCGCCCTGCATCTGCACACCATAGCGTGATGCTACAACATCAAAACCGCCTACACGGCGTGGTCTGCCTGTAGCGGCACCGAATTCACTTCCTACACCGCGCAGTTCCTCCGCCTCTTTGCCAAACAGCTCTGCCGTAAACGGACCTTCCCCTACACAGCTGGAATACGCTTTCATAATGCCTATTGTCGCATCCAGTTTAGCGCCGGGAATACCTGCACCTATAGGAGCATATGCCGCAATTGTAGAGGACGAAGAAGTGTAAGGGTATATACCAAAATCGATGTCACGAAGGGCTCCAAGCTGTGCCTCGAACATTATATTTTTGTTTTCTTTAATCGCCTGCATCAGATAAACTGTCACATCGGTGACAAAAGGAATAAGCTGCTTTGCACTTTGCATTAGCTGCTCAAAAACATCATCCGGATTAAGCGGCTTTGTATCATAACCACTTAGCATAATGTTTTTCCAGTCAACGATGTCGATGATTTTTTCTTTAAGTGTTACCTCATCGAAAAGGTCAGAAAAACGCAGGGTTTTTTTCAAAAATTTGTCTGCATATACCGGTGCGATACCACGCCTTGTCGAACCGAATTTCTTATCCTGCAATCTATCCTCCTCGAGGCAGTCCTGCAGCACATGGTATGGCATACAGATGGTTGCCCTATTGCTGATTTTAAGATTTTCAGGTGTTATTTTTATTCCGTTATCGGTAAGTGATTTTATCTCGTTGCAAAGATGTTCTACATCAACAACCATTCCATTACCCATAACATTGACGGTTGTGTCACGCAAAATGCCGGACGGCAAGAGGTTTAAGATGAATTTACCACGCTCGTTTATAACGGTGTGTCCTGCATTATTTCCACCTTGATATCGACATATGATATCATAATCACTCGAGAGAAGATCTACCATTCTTCCCTTACCTTCGTCACCCCAGTTTGTTCCAACAATAGCGGTTATCATTTTAATGTCCTTTCATGATTACTTGTTTTATTTATTTTACCACTTTTTTTGTATATTTACAATCTAAACGCATTAAAAACCTGCCAAATATACATCGACCTCTTTTGCACATTTAATACCATCTGCAATTGCCCACACAACAAGCGACTGACCTCGTTTCATGTCTCCACATGCATACACGCCGTTAGTGTCTGTCTTGTAAGATGCACTCTGTCTATCCGGCATTTCCACGCCCTTTGCCGAATATTCCTCATACCCTACAAAACCTGCTGCTATAAGCAACAAGTCGGTCTCAACCGTACGCTGTGTGCCCTCAACCTCACAAAGTTTGCCGTCTTTAAACTCGACACCAACCGTCACAACCCCTACAATTTTATTTTCCTTTTCAACAATCTCTTTTATAGTAGTTTGGTATACCCTCGGGTCGTTTCCAAAAAGCTCTATTGCCTCCTGCTGACCATAGTCGGTTAGGCAGACTTTAGGCCACTGTGGCCATGGATTGGAGGGATGACGAGTATCGGGAGCCTTGGGCATCATCTCAACCTGAACCACCGACTTTGCACCGTGCCGAATAGCCGTGCCAACACAGTCGTTACCGGTATCTCCACCGCCAAGTACAACAACATTTTTATCCTTAGCATTAATGTAATTATTGTCGGCAAGGTCGCTGTCTATAAGGCTTTTTGTTGTGCTTGTTAAAAAATCCACTGCAAAATAAACACCGTTTACATTTCTGTTTTTTATTTGTAGATCACGTGCCTTTTTTGAACCACAACACAATATAATCGCATCAAACTCCTTTGCCAGTTTATTAAGCTTTAGATTTTTACCCAAATCCATGTTAGGAACAAAGGTTATACCCTCGGCTTTCATAAGCTCAATTCGGCGTTCGATAATTTTTTTATCTAACTTCATGTTGGGTATTCCGTACATCAACAGACCACCAAATCTGTCATCACGCTCGTACACAGTCAAATTATGTCCGCGCTGATTAAGCCTCTGTGCAACGGCAAGTCCGGCAGGACCGGAACCCACAACAGCCACCTTTTTATCACTTCGCACCGATGGTGGGTTAGGCAACATATCACCGTTTGCAAACCCCTGTTCTATTAAAAACAGTTCGTTATCACGAATGGTAACGGCATCGGTGTTATTATCCATTCCGTTTATACATGCTTTTTCGCACAGTGCAGGGCATACCCGCCCGGTAAATTCGGGGAAGCAACTTGTTTTTAACAACCTCGACAACCCGTGCGAAAACATACCGTTAAATATTTCATCGTTCCACTCAGGTATAAGGTTATTCAGCGGACATCCGGTGACCATACCGGCAAGCGGAAGTGCCGAACCGCAGAATGGCACACCGCAGTTCATACACCTTGCACCCTGTTTTTTACGCTCCTCTACCGAATTAAAGTCGTAAAATTCATTGAAGTTTTTTATGCGTTCACTAACCGAGATACGGGTGTTACCATTTCTCTCATATTCTAAAAAACCTGTGGGCTTTCCCATAGCGTAAATTCCTTTCTTTCTAATGTGCAAGCGAGGCTGTAAATGCTTCCATAATCGCGTCTTCCTGTGATGAGCCTTTTTCCTTAAACTCATCTATTAGCCTTATCATCTCCATATATCGGTTTGGCACAATCTTTTTAAAGTTAGGCAGATACTGCTCAAAGTTATCTAAAATTCTTTTTGCGAGGGGAGATGTTGTTTCGCTGTAATGCTTTTCGATAAGGTTTTTAAGCTCTGTCACATCCTGCTTATTTGTAACCTCCTCCATACAAACAAACTCTTTATTAAGTTTTAGGTATAGTTCTCGCTTTTCATCCAGCACATAAGCTATTCCTCCGCTCATTCCCGCAGCAAAGTTTTTACCGGTTTCACCAAGTATGACCGCCTTACCACCTGTCATGTACTCAAGACCATGGTCGCCACAGCCTTCTACTACACATGTACAGCCCGAGTTACGAACCATAAAGCGCTCGCCGGCAATTCCGTTGATATAGCTTTCTCCCGAGGTTGCACCGTAAAAAGCAACGTTACCGACGATAATGTTATCCTCAGCCGCAAAACCACTTTTTTGCGGTGGTACAACAGTAATTTTTCCACCCGAGAGGCCTTTTCCGAGATAGTCGTTTGCATCCCCCTCCAACCTCATGCTAAGACCCTTGGGGATAAATGCTCCGAATGATTGTCCCACACCGCCTACACAGTTGAGCGTAAATGTGTCATCAGCCAACGAGCTTCCAAGTTTTGCAGTTATTTCCGACCCGAGAATAGTACCTACCGTCCTGTTAATACTGGAAAGCTTGATACTCTCGGTATGTGATTTTCCGCTTTCGATAGCATTCTTAAACTTCTCAAGCAGTACAGCTTCGTCCACCGTTTCAGAAAGTTTAAAATCAAAGCTGTTCTCCGGGTTATTCAGCCTTTCTTCATGATTTGCATATTCAGTAGAGATAATCCTGTGCATATCTACAAGCTCGGCACGTCTTGTAACCTTTTTCTCCTTCACCTTTATAAGGTCGGTTCTGCCGACAAGTTCGTTAAGGGTTTTCACACCAAGCATAGACATGACTTCACGTAGCTCCTCGGCGATAAACCTCATAAAATTCTCTACATATTCCGGTTTACCCTTAAAGCGATTTCTCAGACATACATTCTGGGTGGCAATTCCGACGGGACATGTATCAAGATTACATACCCTCATCATCATACATCCCATGGCTACAAGCGGAGCGGTGGCAAAACCAAATTCCTCAGCACCGAGTATTGCGGCAATCGCAACATCACGTCCGCTCATTAGCTTTCCGTCAGCCTCTATGACCACACGAGAGCGCAACCCGTTTTGTATAAGTGTTTGATGAGTCTCTGCAACGCCCAACTCCCAAGGCAGGCCCGCATCTAAAATTGAGCTAAGCGGTGCGGCACCCGTGCCTCCGTCGTATCCCGAGATGAGTATTACCGAAGCACCTGCCTTTGCAACGCCGGCTGCAATGGTGCCTACGCCTGCTTCGGAAACCAGCTTCACCGATATTCTCGCCGCTCGGTTGGCATTTTTCAGGTCGTAGATTAGCTGCGCCAAATCCTCAATGGAATATATATCGTGATGAGGAGGTGGGGAAATAAGCGACACACCGGGGGTGGAATGTCTTGTCTTGGCTATCCATGGGTAAACCTTAGCGCCGGGCAGATGTCCACCCTCTCCGGGCTTTGCTCCCTGTGCCATCTTAATTTGTATTTCCTTTGCCGAAAGCAGATATTCGGATGTAACTCCGAAACGCCCGGAGGCAACCTGCTTAATTGCACTGTTTTTCTCTGTTCCGAGACGCTCAGGCTCTTCGCCACCCTCGCCGGAATTTGATTTTCCGCCGAGCCTATTCATAGCAATCGCCATGCATTCGTGCGCCTCTTTAGAGATTGAACCGTAAGACATTGCGCCGGTTTTAAAACGTTTGACTATTTCATCTACCGACTCAACATCATCTATCGATATCGGAGTTGCCACCTCAAAGTTAAAGGCAAGCAGTCCTCTTAGGGTGTGAGGCTTGTGTTCATCATCAACCATTGCAGTGTACTCTTTAAAACGACTATAGTCACCATCCCGCACTGCCTGCTGTAAAGCAACTATTGTTGCAGGATTATAAAGGTGATCCTCCTTGTCGTCACCATTGCGAAGTCTTAAAAACCCTGTGCTATCAAGGGTGTTGTCCACACCAAGACCTAATGGGTCGAATGCGGAAGAATGTTTAAACTCGACACCCTCCTCGATTTCGCCCAGACCAATTCCCTCAACTCGAGAGACGGTGTTGGTAAAATATTTGTCGATAACCTGTTTGTTGATACCAACAGCCTCAAATATCTGTGCCGATTGGTAGGATTGCAGTACCGAAATACCCATCTTTGCCGATACCTTTACAATGCCGTGAAGCACCGCATGGTTATAATCCTGTATTGCGGTGTATGGGTCCTTGTCCATCACCTTTTCTTCTATCAACTCCTCGATACATTCATGTGCAAGGTATGGGTGTATTGCACGTGCTCCGTACCCAAGCAGTGTAGCAAACTGATGAACATCTCGTGGTTCGGCACTCTCTAAAACTATCGATATTGCGGTACGTTTTTTTGTTCTTATCAGATATTGTTCCATGGCAGAAACAGCAAGAAGTGATGGAATTGCAACATGGTTTTCGTCCACACCCCTGTCAGATAAGATAATAATGTTTGCACCTTTTTTATATGCCCTATCACAATTTACAAAAAGCTGTTCAACCGCCTGTTCAAGCGAGGTGTTTTTATAGTAACAAATAGACACGGTGTCGGTTTTAAAGCCTTTGCCGTTAAGGTTTTTTATCTTAATTAAATCGGTACCGGTAAGGATGGGGTTTTGCACCTCAAGTACCATGCAGTTTTCGGCACAGTCGCAAAGCAAATTTCCGTCTGAGCCGAGATATACAGTGGTATCTGTAACAATCTCTTCACGTAGTGAATCAATAGGGGGATTGGTTACCTGAGCAAACATCTGCTTGAAATATCTAAATAGAGGTTGATGTTTTTCGGATAAAACGGCGAGAGGAATATCCGTTCCCATAGAAGCCGTTGCCTCGATTCCATTTTTTGCCATAGGCAGAATAACCTGCTTTACATCCTCATAGGTATAGCCGAAAACCTTATATAACTTCTCACGAAACTCCTTGCTATACATAGAAACTTTTTTATTAGGAAGCTCTAAATCCTTTAGGTTTATAAGATTTCTATCTAACCACTCACCATATGGCTTTCGCTTTGCATAATTACTTTTCAGCTCCTCGTCGGACACAACCTTTTTGTTCACAGTGTCAACAAGCAACATTTTACCGGGTTGCAGTCGGGATTTTTCTACAATATTTTCGGGTAGTATGTCCAGAACCCCTACCTCGGAGGATAATATAAGCATATTGTCCTTTGTAATATAGTATCTTGAGGGACGCAGACCGTTTCTGTCCAGCACAGCACCCATTATATCGCCATCCGAAAATAAAATAGCAGCAGGCCCGTCCCACGGTTCCATCATGGTGGCATAGTAGTGGTAAAAATCCTTTTTATTTCTGTCCATATAGGGATCGTTTTTCCATGGTTCCGGTATCGCCATCATTACCGCATGTGGCAAATCTACACCGTTCATGTATAAAAACTCAAGTGTGTTATCCAGCATAGCAGAGTCGGATCCCTCGCTGTTTATTATAGGCAAAACCTTGCCCATTTCATCACCCATTATATTAGAAAAGAGCGTTTCCTCTCTTGCTATCATACGGTCGGCATTACCCCTTATAGTGTTAATCTCGCCGTTGTGAAGAATGACCCTGTTCGGATGTGCCCTTTCCCAACTCGGATTGGTGTTGGTCGAAAATCTCGAATGCACCATGGCTATAGAACTCTCGTAACATGGACTTTGCAGGTCTTGATAAAATTGTCTTAACTGATTAACCAAAAACATACCTTTGTACACTATGGTTCTCGAGGAAAGGCTGGGTATATAGCTATCTGTTGAGCTATGTTCAAACTCACGGCGGATTACATACAATTTACGATCAAACTCAATACCCTGTTTTACATTTTCGGGTCTTTTAATAAAACACTGCTCTATGCAGGGCATCTTTTCGACAGCACGTTTGCCAAGTACGCCCGGGTCGGTAGGAACAGATCGCCAACCTAAAACCTCTGCGCCTTCCTTTTGGGCAATTATCTCAAACATCTTTTTTTCCTGTTTCCTTTTTTGCGGAACAGCAGGCAAAAAGAACATTCCAACACCATAGTCGCGCTCAGCAGCTATATCAAACTCTAAATCAAGGCTCGAGAAAAACTTATGTGAAATCTGAACCAAGATTCCAACACCGTCACCGGTTTCACCGAGGGCATCCTTACCGGCTCTGTGCTCTAACTTTTCCACAATAGATAGTGCATTTGAAACAACCTCATGGCTTTTCACCCCATCAATTGACACCACAGCACCTATACCACAGGCGTCGTGTTCATACCTTTTATCGTAAAGTGTGTTTACCATATATAACCTCCAAAAAAATAAGAGTCAGAGCGCAAAAAATACATTTCAAAAATGCATTGCGTTCATGACTCCATTGTCAATCAATATTTGATTTTTGTTATTATATCATAAATTCCATAAACTTACAATACCTTTAAGCAAGTTTTTTTTAAAAAGTTTGTCCATTTTTATTCCCAAAGTAAGTTCCATATTCAAAAAACTCAAAATACAACATCCGATACTAAAAGCAGTAAAGTTCGAAACACCGATCTAAATGCAAAGGCACTTAACCGTCAAACGATATAATTGACATATTTTTTAATGATTCCTACTTCACGCAAAATCTCTCTTCTATATTACTGATTGGTTTTTCATCGGCACCCTGCAAAATTTCGCCAAACGGCATTTGTGCAATCAGCTTATACTTTGAATCCACTTCGAAAAGCGCGCGAACCTCTGTTTCGATTAACTCGTTATAGTGCTGTAAGTTTGCACCAATATTAAGCTCTCGCAATCCCGACCATACGGCAAATTGTAACATTCCGCTCGCCTGCTGCGACCAGGATTGAAAGTTATGTGCATAGGTTGGAAATTGCTTTTCAAGTCCCGCAACTGTATCCTGGTTTTCAAAAAAGAGTATTGTTGCATATGCAGATTTAAATGTGGCAATTTTTGCTAAGGTGGCGTCTAATGCCTCGGGTGGTACGATTTGTTTCATCTTGTTACTCAACAAATCCCAGAGAGAATCATGGTTGTTCCCATACAGAATAAATGCTTTTGAAGTCTGCGAGTTAAACGCTGATGGACACTGTGAAACGCAAGTTTTTACAAGTTCGTTAATGGTTTCGTCCTTGGTGGCAACATTCTTGCCCAAGGCATAGATACTGCGCCTGTCTGTGATTAATTCTGCTAATTTCATAATTTCTCCTTTTTTCTTATTGTAACATAGTTGATTGCAACAAGTCAATAGCAAGCTATTGTTATTTCGGAAGATAATATAGGTTAGGCGACGCTGTCAAACTGAGAGTTATATAGCTCAGCGTAGAAACCTTTTTTTGCCAACAGTTCTTCATGATTTCCTGTTTCAATGACGTCTCCGTCCTTCATAACTAATATTAAATCGGAATTTTTGATGGTTGAAAGTCGGTGTGCTATAACAAAGGAGGTTCTGTTCTTCATGAGCTCGTCCATAGCGTTTTGAATTTGCAGCTCGGTTCTTGTGTCTATAGATGAGGTTGCCTCGTCAAGAATGAGCATAGGTTTATCGGCAATCATGGCTCTTGCAATGGTAATTTGTTGCCTTTGTCCTTGAGATAACTCCAATTTATCGTTAAGAATTGTGTCGTAGCCGTTCTCAAGCGTTTTTACAAAGTGATGAAGTCCAACCGCTTTTGTGGCTCTTATCAAAGCCTCATCACTTACATTTTCTGTAGCATATATAAGGTTCTCGCGTAGTGTGCCCTCAAAAATCCATGTATCCTGTAACACCATACTAAATTTAGAATGTACGTCTTCTCGCCTTACATCACGAATTGATACATTATCTATTAGGATATCACCCGAGTTAACCTCGTAAAATCTCATCAACAAATTCACCATTGTGGTTTTACCGGCACCTGTTGGACCAACAATTGCAATTTTTTGCCCGCTCGTTGCCTTTGCGCTAAAATCGTTGATAATTATTTTGTCCTCGTCGTAGCCAAACCTAACATTTTTAAACTCAACATCACCTTTAATATTTATAAGTTCCTTAACCTTATCGGTCTCGTTGCTCATTTCAGTTTCTTCTAAAAAGTCAAAAACTCTCTCGGCGGCAGCCGTACCCGACTGTATGTTTTGCATGGACTGCGCAATCTGTCCTAGCGGCTGTGTAAAAAGCCTAATGTATACCATAAAAGCAACAATTATACCAAAACTTATGCTGCCGTTTAAGGCAAGCAGTGCGCCTACAATACAAACACAAACATAACCGAAGTTTCCTATAAAAGTCATCATAGGCATCATAAGACCGGATAGAGCCTGAGCCTTAAAAGAGCTTGTTTTCAGCTTTTTGTTTATAGCGTTAAAAATCTCAATCGCCTTTTCTTCACCGTTATACGCCTTCACTACTGTGTGCCCCGCATACATCTCCTCTATATGCCCGTTGATTTGACCTAAATGCTTTTGTTGGTTTTTAAAGTGTGTTTGAGAGCTTTTCATAACTATCATCATAAACACAAAACCGATAGCAACCGATAGTATAGCTGTTACGGTTAAACTGAAATTTGTTGCAAACATCATTATAACCGAGCCCACCAACAAGGTAACTGCAGAGATAAATGTGCCCATAGACTGCGAAAGAGTTTGTCCCACCGTATCAACATCGTTTGTAACCCTTGATAAAACATCGCCCTTGGAGTTTTTAGAAAAGTATCCCATAGGTAATCGGTTTATTTTATTAGATATATCGGTGCGCAAATTTTTTGCGGTTTTTTGCATTACAG
>CAYJKY010000040.1:0-26984 GCA_964370825.1 uncultured Oscillospiraceae bacterium | reverse complement strand
TTGGCTTCTTAATCTTTCTCCTCTCTCTGTCCAATATGTTTGACAAACCTACAATAGTAGTTTAACTTGAAAAACAATATATCGTTTTTCAAGCTAGCTAATTATATATTCAGATGATTCGATGTTAACGGCGGCAGGATGTCGTAAGGGGTTGTTATGAATGGTAATTAAATCATAAAGAAAAAAGATGCCACACAGTTGCGTAATATCTTTTTTCAATAATATATGTTAATTTATTTCAACTCCATGAGTCCGAGCTTTGAGACGGTCAACGGTGTTGTCAGGCTTACTAGGTCGTCATCGTCCGGAACCACCAATGTCACCTCAAGACGTATCTCGAGCGAATTATCATTGTTCATGGCTCCCAACTCATCAAGTATAACGTCCGGTAAAAACAGGTTGTAGCGTGCACCGCTCACAAGGTCGCTCTGTATTCGGTTGCCGGCAGAATCCTCAACATAAAGGTTGTTACCGACAATTCCTGAAATACGGCTGTAACGTGTGCCGGTGCCGGTGGTCTGCATCTGACCGGTTGTCGTGTTGTAATAGTAGATTCCGGTAGCATCCTCGTAATAGAGTGCAAGCAACAGTTCATTTTTGGTGAGGTTGCTGTCGGTAATAACAAAGGGAACCGAATGGCCGGAGTTGTTAGCAAGCCCTTCTTCTAAGTCAAGTACAGTTCCTGAACGATCACCCTCAATCAATGTCGGTAGATATACCGAGGATACTGCGGTAACACCGTCGGTAAAATCAATCTCGGCACCAATGGTAGCGGCACGGTAGGCGGCAACTATAGTATTAACAAAAAGGTTAGCCTCGGCTTCGGTAACCTGAGTGCCTGAGTTGCTTGTATGCCCTGCACCTGAATATGTAACATTTCCTGAATTATAAATATAGTAAGTGTTAGTCACGTCATTGTAGTGATTATCAAGGAAATTTTCATTATTACTGTCTGACAATGCATACCAGACCACAATATCCTCCGAGTTCATGTTCAGTTGGTACCACTGCTGATGCGTTTGGGCAATCGTCAATGTATTACCACTTCCACCAAACTCACTCGTGTTTACATTGTATGGGAAGGAAGTTATCTGTCCCTCATTTACCTGTGTAACCTGGTTGGTTACAGCGAGGTCATCATCTACAGGATAGTCTGCATAATAATCTTCATCCCAACTTTCCCAAAAATAATCCCTATCTGGGTTTCTCTCATTATACTGTTGGGTAGGATAGTCGATCAAGCTTGATGCATCCTTAATGCCACGGGTAATGGTTAAGTCGGAGTTCCCGGCTGTTTGAGGCAATAACTCGGTACGATTACTTCCCGGCACATATGCTATCGAGAAACCACTTTCCAACAAAGCATTAATTGTCCGGCTATCTGCAAGGTCATACCCATTAGCAACGTAATTTCCGGTGGTTCCATAGGGTGTTTGAGCCGATGACTTAAGTTGAGAGTATAGCGATGAATATTTTGTAAGTCCATATTCTGCACTGGTAACACCATATCTGTCAAGACCCAACTCATCTCGCATAATAACATTTGTTGTGTATCCAAAAACGGATTTACTTGAAGGCCATCCACTTTGGCCTCTGTCAACAGCATACGGCGAAGCGGTGTCATGTGTAAATAATGTGGCTCTACCGGAATCAATATATTGGGTTATTGCTATTGCCGCATTGGAAATAAGTCCACCAGCGTCATCGGTACCAAATGTTTCGGTAAATCCTAACATGAGCATATTATAATTATTAAAAAAATCGTAATATGCACCGGCTGTAGTATAACCTGCGTTTGAGGCTAATGCATTTATCTCAGAAATTGTATAGGTATCTACATCAATATCATATATACCGTTATTTCGTAAGTTTTCAAAACTGTGCTCAAATATATTTACAGTTAATTGACCTGTTGGTGTTGATGGTGTTACTGGTACACTAATGGTAGTTCTAATGTCTAACAGATCGGTTGCTTTGCCTGTATTGCTTCCAATTATCTGTAAAAGCTTGATCGTGGTCATGTCAACGATGCCATCACCGTCATCATCCCGATCGTTTTTGTTAAAGGTCAGCCCAGTTACCGACGCCGTAGCTGCCTCGTTACCGACCTTGACAACTTCCAACTTCCATGGCACAGCACCGAAATAGTTTTCCGGCAGTGCACGGGACATGGAGTATTCTGTGTCGGCGACAAGCTCGTTTTCTGCTATTGTCTGACCGGAGGAATCGGTGATGCTTAATTCGCTGATCTTCTCGGTGGCAACATATCTACCGTCACCATTTAGGTCAACATATAGGTTAAGTTGATATCTTGTCGAGGAGGGAGTGGGATCCGTTTGATTTTCTATGGAAAAATTATACTCAAGAATATTTCCTGCACCGGGCACAAGGTCTGTGGCAAGCTGTGATTCATCAGTATACTCAGTGGGACTGCTTGTTACATTCAGCATCGGTTTGGAGAGGTTTAAAAAGCGCAACACTGAATCCCTGTCAGCAGAGGCATCCGTCTCGCTCATGACGTTAGGTAAATCCATAATATCGGTAAGGGCGTCAAACATTATGGAGCTGTTATCCACCCTGTCCTCACGGATGGTAAAACTCTGGAACTCAAACTCCGGATAGACGAGGGACTCCCCGTAGGAGGTGATGTTTGTGGTCGCCCTGCCGCTTCTTAACTGGAAATAACCGGGGGCATAGTATCTTGGTAATGCCGGGAACTCTCCATTAATACTAATGCGCACCCCAAAGTCAAGATTGTTAGCGGCTGGATAAGTGTAGCGATTATCGTTGTGTATTACAGTACCATTTGTCGGGAAGTTAGCAGTACCCGGAGCCTTTGAATACCAAGTATATACGAGTTGGGGTGTAACATTATAATTATTGTCCGAAAGTGATATATTTGGAACAGCCTGCATGGTAGCAGTGTTGCCACTGATGCTACTGATGTAATTTATTGAGTTTACCGTGAAGGTAGTGGAACTGGTATTAATACCGCCATATGAATATGCGGTATACATATCTCCGCCATCCCAAAAGCTTTCTCGTCGTACAATGACAGAGTAGTAATGCCGGGTGCTTCCGTTGGCAGTTACACTGACTCTACAGTAATATTCATCATTTCTATCTAAACCTGGACTATATATTGTTGAACCTTTTCCGCCACTCCAATTATTTGAACCGGTATATTCGAACCACTCATATCTAATAGTTGCACCGGTTGTATCAAAGTTCAGGAATACTGTTGCAGTTTTATTACTATTATTTGTAGTCACAGTCACCGGGTGATAGGCACTACTATTTCCGTGCCCATCTGAAAAGCTTGCACCGGATGTAGTGTTGTTTATTGTATTAAACGCTTCAAGTCGTATTGTATTACTTCTCGCAGTGTCCTCATAATCCTTATACTTTACCGTAACCTCACAGTAATAATAACCGTCAAGGTTTGTAATTAGGTTAAACCCGGTGGCATAATCTACAGAGGTAGCGGTGCCATTTTGGGTGTCACTACGGTACCATTGATAGCTGAAATCCGCTAATTCATTGGTGAAAATATTGTTTAAAACAGCATCGGTCAGCTTAAATTCATACTGGTCGTTTCCTAAGTTTGCTGCCTCAATTGCAATCGGCAGTGCCACAGGAGTGTGAGCATTTACATTTGTATTGTCGACTAATTCATCGCTGATAACAATAGGAAAACCGGAGTTTGCAAAGTCGATAATCTCGTCTGCTTTTTTTTGGGTTATATCATTACCGGAATATCTGGCGGCATAAGTTGTATCACCCCTATGATTATTATTTGTGCTGTTATAATCACTATCTAAATAACCGGTATACCAAAAACCAAAGTTTACTCCATCACCTATGTTAGTATATATCAAACCATCCATAGTATCATCTTTAAAATTGGTTGTGCTAGCGGTACCGTTACCAATTCTCTTAAAACCGTTTGAATAGATATCGTGTACATTATTCGTCTCGGATCCTATATCAGAGCCTATATACAGCATATCATAGGTTTCGTTGATATCCTCGATTTTGCCGATAAACTCCGGTGTACCCATGGTGTTTACCGTGATGTCGGCAGCTGTTAGGATGGTATCGGTAGGCAGATAGTCATTTTTTACCGATGTAGGTGTTATAACATCCGGATCGTTTACATTGCCGTTATACAAGCTTAAGCTCAGCGGTTGTAGCTGTAAAACGTTAACTTCGGCCTTGTTTAAAATCTCGCGCTGGTCACTAAAGTTGATGATATAGCGAATAGAGGTTGCCATGTTGATAACTTCCGGCAACAGTGGGGTGCCGGCGTTATTACGTAAAAAGTTTTCGGAATCTATCTCTTCATAAATATCATAATAAGGCCCCGCCGCGTCGGTGTAAAGGGTAGTGGGAGTATAGTTGACGTTAAAGCTTTTTGTTATAAGATTTGTGCTTGATGCATTCGGTGCACCTGGGATAAAGTAGTAGACATTCTCCTCGACAAAACCGTTTACATTTGGTGTTGCATTATAGATACCATCAACAAGGTTGGCGATATTAGTAGCGTCAACCGTTCTTAACCTATCATCGACAATGATAGGTAGCTGTATATCCTCTGCGGTTGCAGGGTCGTCTATAAGGCCGTTTAGCGTGGCTATCTGTTCAGCGGTGAGGTCGTTTACGGCGGTATAGTCTGCCTCAAAACCGGAGCCGTCTGTAACGTCAAATCCTGCCGAGAGCACAATTAGTTCGGCACTTGCCCAATCGTCGGCGGTTATTGCTGACGGTGTTCTGGTTGTCACCTGTACAAAGGGTCCTTCGGCGGCATCAAAATCGTTTAGTACGTCATAGTTAAACCAGTTGTTATTCACATACGGCACCCTTACATGCACCGTGTTGTAGCTGTAGGTTACGGTTTCGGCTCCTGAGGCACTCTCTACAAAATAGTAGTCACCGGAACCATAGGGGGTGAGTATGTACTCGGTGTCCTCAACATAGTCTGCCTCGGCTGAGCCGAGGGTCGCAGGCTCATAGGTAGGCTCAACGGCGGCAAAAGGTGTTGCGGCGGATTGGGTTGTTGAAGGTGTGTGGGTTATGGTATCCACAACATAAAACGCAGTGTTAAACCCTGCAAGAAGAATATCGTCTTTGGTGTTTCCGATGTATCTGTATCCACCGGTTAAGGCGGCATCCTCTATATAAAGCTGAGTTTCGGGGAAGGTGTCAATTCTATCATTAACGTCTAAACGGCTGAGGTACTCCGAAAGGGTAATGGGGTCGCCGGATCCGTCTACAGGGTCGATTGTGTCATATGGAGGCGAACCTGCCTGACTATCAAGTGTAGCAAATGTAACCGCATAGAATTGATGTGTGCCGTTATATGAGGCATCGGATATAAAATCAGCGTCGGCAAGAGCATGAGTACCACCATTTGGTGTAGCTGCAAGGGCATACGTACCCCTTGCGTTAAAATAACCATTCTCAGTCGTGTCGGGACCTGTGCCTACCTGATAAAAATTACCAATGTAATCCCTTTCTTCGGATGTGGTTAAGGTTATTTCGGTGTAATCATCGGTGATGAGTTTTGTGTTCCAGAAGGTTTCAACAATCTCGTCATAGTCTCGGTCGCTAAGAACCGTGTCATTGTCGGCACCGGCAGGGTCCGAGATAATATCTCGGTCACGAAGTAGATCGGTTCTTGTCTCAAAATATGCTTCACGTGCCGTCGTACCGGTTAATGTCCTAAGATCTGTTTCAAAGTTTGCAAATATGGGTTCCTGTCCCGGAAGGTAGTAGCCAAAGCTTCCGGTGCCATAGCCATTACCACTGTCGGCAGTCGGCACAATCTCTAAGATGCTAAATGGATTAGTTTCGATGGAGGCTGTTTTGATACGCTCGATACCGGTCAGCGACTCATATGTTCCAGGTGTTTGGGTATGAATAGCGGCAAAAGCGCTTGATATGTCGCTAAACAAGCCGATAAACATCAGCGATGCAATAAGCACAGAAAGCGGTTTTTTAATCGATCTCATCAATATTCCTCATCTAAATATCTATAATCCGTATTAAAAACGGTGTCAGTTGTCAAGTGTATCAAAGAAAGTTTGAAGGCTAACGGCATCCGGAATAAGTGCCGGTGTATTTCTTGTTGCGATTATCTGCCTTACAGTAAACTCTTGCGTTCTTTTTCTAAAGGTGAAATCCATCGTTACCGAGCGCACATTACCGTTTGCGTCGATGTCGAAGGTGATATCCAAATCCTCGACACCCTCACTCATTAAATCGTCTACAGTTGCAAGGTTGCCCGAAATGCTTGTAAGATGGTTTTCAAGGTTGGAGTTATTATCGTCAAGAGTATCATAAAAAAGTTCACGATCGGCGGTGTTAAGATAAAAAGATTTTAAACTTTTCGTCTCATAAATACCGTTGTTATCTGTGTCCTCCACCAGGCTTATTGCGTGTAAAACCTTATTTGCATCGTCCCAGTAAAGACCACCGTTGCAGCTTAAAATATTTTGTTGAACCTGTGACATTACCAGCTGTGATTCAATCTGTAGGCTTACGTTATTCTGAACCGATGCATAGCTGTTTGCACCTGAGTTTACAATAATTAAAATTCCGAGGGCAACAACCGAAAAAATTGCTACCGTTACTACCGCTTCAACCAAGGTGAAGCCTTTATTATCCTTCATCTCTCCCCCTTGATTGTCAATTTAACTCGATGTATCCGGTCGTGGCGGTAAAATCCAAAGTTTTTGTGGTGCCGCCCGCCGTAAATGATATGCTGTCTATCTCACCTGTAATAATCGGATTCGTCCCTGCCGTAAAGTCAAATGCACCGTCGGAATTAAACCCAAAGGTAATAATACTGTTTGAGGCATCTATATCAGTTGCAGAACCACCCTGCGGAGTGTAACTTACTAAAATACGCTGATCCGAAAGCCGTTCCCTTTTTGCCTGATATGTTCCGAAGTACACCTCACCAAAAAATGCCTCCTCGGTTGTATCGTAGAGTAACGCTACATAAGGCTCCTCTTCGCCGCTGAGTGCGGCAACCTTGCAGTAGGAGACTAAGGTATTAAAATCGTTTGCTGCCTCGGTTGTGCCGGTGGCGAACACTATGTTAAAGGAAAGTGCAATCGCTGTTGCAAGTAAAGACATTATTGCGACAGCAATAATTAACTCTATCAGTGTATATCCCTTGTTGTTTTTTATCACGATTATACCTCCCTTCATGTAGTTATTATTTGATTATCCCTTTTTCCAGTTGTTATACCCCACCAGCTCGGCTGAGTCAAACGAGTTTGTAATAATCTGATTAGTTGTGCTTCCAATGGATAAAAAGTCTCCGAATATGTAATCAACTCCACCTACATTAACTGTTGAGCTAAAGGCATTGTTGACCGCCTGGCTGTCAGACTGTATGTCGATTTCAAGAGCTGCGTTAACATTAATATTGTACTCCGAAATTATGAGCCCCGCGAAATCGGAGTTAACATCTACTTCAGCGCCTATCGTTAGTATTACCACTGCATCCGGATATGTGTTGGTATCGACAGTTCCACCGTTAGCAATAACAGCAACTATGTCATTTGTAGCGGCATCTCTAAATTCCATCCGTGTTCCTGATGGAACCAACGGTGTTATCTGGGTTTTATCTACCAAATAATCATATGGATTATCAAATAAGGTTGCCGTAGTTACCAAGGCTCTACAGAGATTTGCGTACTGTTGCTCATAGCTCTGACGCACCAGATTATTTACCGGGTCGGTGAGCGAGGATTGCAGATAATAGTCTCCTGTATCATCGTCCTGTCCTAACAGGTTACCATTTGCCGAGGCAATTGTCGGAATTTCCGAGAGTTCGGTATAGAGGTCTAAATACTCAGCAATCTCTTGGGTGTTGTTGTTAAAATACTCGGTGAAATAGGTGTTTGCATCGGCAACCGTATCAAAGCTGTAAAAGTAGTAATAAAGCCACTGTCCTGAGCTCAACGGAATAACAAATGGTTGAACGTCAATGTCGTTGATACCATATGCAGAAACCGTATCAGGAACAGCCGGCTCAGATGTCGCCAAAATCGGATTTGAGGTAATGCCAAGATTCGCCGGAGGAATAAGATATGCAAGCTGATTAGGTCTTACCGAGAGGGATTCGCCCATCATAATTCCGGGCTGTGTCTCGTCTCGCTGTGTTACAAAAGACTGTCCTGCTATTGTTAGGTTGCTACCTGCTGAGATATCCAACACCGTGTCAAAACCGTTGGCGATAACCGAGCTACTTTGTGATGGGTCGGTGTTATGTACACCAAATCCGTAGTAGTATCCGTCTATATGAGCCTCGGCACGTTCGCCCGCAAGCTCAAGGTCGTCGGCTACAAAGGCTATCCCGTTAAGGTTGAGCCGTGCACCATCGTTTAGAAGTATGTCATCTACCCAAAGTATTCCCTCATCATGGCCGGAGCCGATAACTCCGGGTGTGACCTCAACTCGTTCGGAAACGGTGAAATGGTTGCCGTTAAAAAGTGTTATGCTACCGGGTGTGATAAGCTCACCATTTTGAAGCGTAGTCACGGGAGAAAGCGCAGTTGTGGAGGTTGTGGTTCCAAGTTCAACAGCGCCTGCATATACACTTCCGTCTATGTTAAGGTCGTTATTACCTGTTTTGACAAATTCCTCTTTCGTAATCATGGCGTAATCCGGAATGGAGGAGATGTTGTAGGTGCTTATATTTTTATTGTAGGTGGGAACTGTTATAACAATATCGGTGGAAATTGTAGTGGTAACATTAGTTGTGGGGTTGGTGTAGGTCAGGCTAATTCCGTTTAAGGATATCTGCTCGATAATTCCGTCAGCATCACCGGCAAACCTTTTAATGGTGACGTTTGCATCTGCCGAGCTACTGCCTGCGGCGGGGGTGGTTATCTTTATGTCGTAATTCTCGTAGGCTGTGGCAGTATCAAGAACTTCATCACCTGCACTGTTATAATTATTAAGCAATATCTCGGTGGGTTCTGCACCTGCCTTGACCAAAAAGTCGCCTATCATGTTAGGGTTATAGTTATAGTAAGGCGTTAGCACCGAACCGGGGGATTCATATAGTAGCGGGTCGGATATATTGCTGTCCCAAAGAGAGCCCGGGATATTCGACTCTGACCAATCGGCAACATAATCCAAAAATATCGTATCAAACCTAAAGGTGGCATCGTCACTTACCAAAACATCTTTATATCCTGCCTGTAAAGACTCGGTCACCACCTCATGGAAGCCGACGGTAATCTCGTCCATAAGTTGTGCCGCGGTGTAGAAATTGGTTACACCACGACGTTCGTTCACCTTAATCTGCATTCCGGTGTATGCCATGAAGGAGACGGTAATTCCCAAAATAGTCAAAAAGAACATGGCTACCAACACCGAAACGATGCCGGAACCTCTGTTGTTTTTTATACAGGCTATTCTTTTCTTAAATTTTGAGAACAAGATTTTTTCTCCTATATAGGTTTTACTGTGAGCTGGAGCTTTCTAAGGTGTATATCGGAGTTGCGGTTGAAAAGCTGTTGCTGTAGGTGACATAGCCATTGGAATCTGTACCGGTTCGATTCACAACATTATCTTCATAAAGGTCGACCGAAAATGTGTAAATTTGATGCTTTCTTTCCGAGATAACCAGATTGTCCTCACTGTCGAGAGCATCATCTGTGAATATTCCGGAACCGTTGGAGATGTAGTAGTTGATGTTGTTTGTAGGATATGAAATAACGCCGGAACCTTCAATGGGCTCCCCTATGTTGGTGACTAAGTTGCCACCGATTTCGATGCCGGTAGGTGTGGAAAATGGGCCGCCCGGTTTTATATACAGGTCTTCACTAAATTTTTGAATTAAATAAACCGAGGCATCATAGCTATTCTCAAGTGCTGTTAAATTTGCCACTATCTCCGGGTCGGTGTCCGGTTTTTTAACTAAAACAACGTTGGTGAGGCTGTCTATTGCAGCATCCACCACTATAAAATCTTCGGTGGAGGAGTTGCCGTAGTACCAAGGGTAAAACATCAGATGAAAGGTTGCGGCATCTTCTATAGAGGGGTCGGTGCCGTCGGAAGGGGTAATTCGAAACGCCGCCGTCTCGTACTCCACCTTATCGGTGGTACCGGGTATGGTAAACTCGTATTCGTATTTCACCGTCGCATGAACACGAAGATCGGCACCGCTACCGGTTTCGCTCATTTCCATAGTTATGGTTCGCTGTGGGTTATACTGTGGGTTAAACTTATCACCGAGGGTAAGACCTCTTGATGACAGCTCAGTTCTGAAAAACTCCCATGCCGCCTCGTCCGGATTGTTAAATCCCTTTGTCTGGTTGTAGGCATTGTTTGTGGGGGTAAAGTTTGCGATAGGTAAACTGTTTATGCGGTAATATTGAAAATCGGTAGGAGGTGCAGATGCGTCGCTGTCACCGGGTCGAAGGGTTACCAACGCATCAAAGGTGTTTTCACCCACCGCAATATCATTATAGACGAACATTATATTCTCAAAGTTTTCATAATTAAAGTTGGTACGAGGATACGATGTTACAACATATATATCATTAGGTGTAGATTCAAAAAAATTAACATTAATACCGGCATTACCGCCGCTACCCAAAGAGGTCAGTGTGGGTGGTGTTAGGGTCTGATTTTGATTCCACGACTCAAAATCCATCGCCTCGAACTCTTCCATCAGGTTCTCGGCGGCTATGGTTCCGTCGCCTATCTCTCTTGCCCTCTCAGTCGTTCTTGCCGAGACTATAAACATAGAGAAAAGAGGTATTGCAATTATCGATAGTAGGGTAAAGGAGATAATCAGCTCTACCAGTGTAAAACCTTTATTGTTATGTTGGTTCATTGATTGCCTCCTTTCGTTTTTGTGTTTTTGGGGTTGTGGTTGGGGGTTACTCATCATCCTCGGTGTCATCCACTACCGGGGCGGGGGCTGTGGTTCCGAACAGGTTGTTCACGCCGGTGCTTACCTGTGGCATTGGTGTTTGAACATACTGTGAACCCTCAAACTCTAGGTAGTATTTGGATACCGTCATTCCTACGGAAAGTTCACCGAGGGTGGAATCATAGGTTACCGAAAGTGTGTCTACCGCCGATTTTCTTTCATCGGAATAGGTGTGAGTAAGTGCATTTTTAACCTGCTGATAGCTCATAAATGCACTGATGGTAGCCGAGGTCTTGTAGGCTGTAATGTCTTTAAAGCCGGAGGTTCCCTCGGTGGCAACAATCCCTCTAAACTGGGAAAACATTGAGGCAGGGGAAAAACCTATATCGTAGAAGTTATAATCGAGGGTATCCTCCATGTTCATAAACCATACGAGCATGTCCTCCTCCTTGACTCCACCGGGGAAAGTTCCCAGATACTCGGCGGAATAGAGGCTAACATCATCGATTTTTTGCTGATATGTAGGTAACTGTGCGTTGTGGGTTTCCAGTATCTCGAGTTCCGGGCGAAGGGTTGTAAGCTCGCTCTCCATAATCTCAATTTCGGCTATCATCGGGTTGCGAACAACAAAGTACAGCACCACAAAAATTAATACCGCAAATAACACAATTATAAGCTGAGCGTTTTGCTTTGATTTATTCATTACAATTCTCCTAAATTAAATACAAATGGTGTTACGAATGTATAGTAGCTTAACTTGAAATACTATGTATCGCTTTTCAAGTTGAATGACTGTACTATGCTGTCGGTGTTGTTGTGGATGCGGTCAGTGGAGTGGGAACTTCGGTCAGCATCGGGTCTACCGGATTGTAGATACAGCTTACCGTGAAGGTTACCACCTGCACGCCTACCTCGTTTTCTTCCTCAACTATCGGGCTTACCATCAGGTTTGCAATGCTGGTAAAGGTTCTCAGCTGAGACAGTACCACCGCCGCATCGTCCATGTTAGCAACCTCGATATTCATAGCAACACCACCATTATCGCAGTTTGCCGAGAGTAAAAGTAGGTTGCTGGGCATTTTTAGCTCTAACTCCTCTAAAAACGCACGCAGATTTGCATTGTTGTTTTTTGCATCGCTCTCGATTAGTTTTAGGTTGTTCTCAAGGGCTATTATCTCGGAATACTCATTGTAAACGACTACAACCGGCTGTAGCTCCTCGATTCTGTTTTTTGTGGTGGTAAGCTCGTTGTTTACCGCCATGTAATCCATAAGGGTCAATCCGGTCATTATACCACCGGCGCCGAGTGAGACCACAAGCAGTAGTATCGGAAGTGCAAGGCTTGAAGATGAGCTCTTGGATGCACTATGTTTTGTTTGTAGCATCTCGGACGGTATTAGATCTAGCGGATCAAATTCACCCGACATTACCGAGGCAAATATCGCCACATTTTCGCCATCTAAAATTTTGTTTAATCCTGCAACCTCATCGAGGGTCACCACCTCGACACCAAGCTGGTTTGAAATTGCTGGTTTTAGTCCTACAATCTTTGAACAGCTACCATGCATTACAATCCGGTCGATATTCTCGCCCTTGTATGCCGATTTAAAAAAGTCAACACTTCTTGCGACAAGGGTTAGCAGACCGGAAGATACCTCGGTGTACTGTTCGGTCGGAAGATGTTCTCGCATCCACTGCATCTCGGCGGAAAGTTCTATTACCTCACTGAAACGCTCCAGTGCCATACTCGCATTATTCATTGCTGCATTTAAAATACTGTCGCCGCCTAAGGGTGTAACGCGCTGTAGCATTAAAACACCATTCACAATAAAGGTTGCGATGGTGTAGTTTGTGCCTACATCTAAGTACATGGTAACGCCACCGGACGATAAATTTTTAAAGGCCTGGAACTGTGCGTTTGCAACATGGTCAAAGGCGATAAGGTTGAGACCTAATACATCGTTTAGCTTTTTAAAGCTAGCCATGATATTTTTTGGTGCCGCGGTAACAAGCACACGGCAGCCGGGGTTTTCACCGCCTATCGTCTCGAGTAAAGAGTGGGAGATTTGATAGCTTGAAACATCGATAGGAAAGTAGTCGCCGGCATTTGCGCGCACAATATCAGCGATACGGTTAGGACGTACCGGAGGTAACATGACCTCACGACTGACTATTTTGGAGGAAACCAAAACATATATCACATCCTTAGCGTCGGTGATACGGTGGGCTATTAGCTGTTCCCTTATGGCAAGAGCCAAGGTATCCGCCGTTGTTACCGCACCGTCAAGGATACAGTTTTCGGGTGTTTGAAAATGGAAGTTTCTTGCCGCATGAAAGGTTTTACCCCTTCTTGTGCCGACACTCACCTTGGTGATTTTATCACCAATCTCGATTAGTAATGTCTTCTTTGCCATATAACAGGCCCCTCCAAAAATAATTTTTTTACAATCTTAAAATATATAAACAGCTTACAATCCAAGTAAATTATATTACTAGTAAAGCTATATACCAATCTATAATGTTTCGCCCCCATAACAGCGAGATAAAAACTCCTACCGATAGATATGGACCCATTGCAAGCGTCCGTGAGGCATTAAAGAATTTTATTCTCACTACATGGATAATCGAGCCGATTACACATGCCGTGATAAAGGCAAACACGCAGGGCAACAGCCCTAAAAACAATCCGCAACCTGCCATTAGTTTTACATCGCCTCCACCTATAGCCCTGCCGTTCGACAGGAATAAAAGCAGTAGAAGTATTGCGGTTATAACACCGAACCCGAGTAGATGACTTGCGATATCATCGAGGTTTAATGCGGTGTTTATCATGCCGAGCACCGCTATAAAAACGGTGGTTTGTATTGGGATTTCGAGAGTTCTTGCATCGATTACGGTTAGCACCAAAAGTGCTGAGGTAAGAAGTGCCGAGATTAACGCCTCGGCGGTAAAGCCTAAAACCACAAAAACCAAAAGCCAAAGCAGACCGTTTGTCGCCTCGACGATTGGATATTGAGCCGAGATTTTGCTTTTGCATTTTGAGCATCTTCCGCCTAAAAAAAGATAACTGAAAAGCGGTATCAACTCCCACCATTTAAGGCGTTTGTTGCAATGGGTGCAGTGGGAGGGAACGGTTACGACACTCTCCTTTTGCGGAATACGCAGTATACATACATTCAAAAAACTACCCACGATAATGCCGAGTAAGCCAATAAGGCAGAGCATTGTTATATATAAATGCGTTGGCAGTATGCCGAAATCCATAAAAGCTGTGTCCTTAATAAATGTTTTTGTTTGTTAGCAAAAATTTTGGGGTGAAAAATAAGGTTATTTAACCAAAAGGTTAAATATGTAACAGTCTTTGACCTGCAAAAACCACCGTTAATTATTTTCCACCCCGTACATTTCGCCAATATCCGAACTCCTCTTTAATTATGTCATAGAGCCGACACGATAAATCAAAAATAGGATTGCCGCCCAATTTAGGGGTTATCAAGTGGCAAGTCACTCAAATGACATAGAAGAGATTCGGAAGGGGGGGGTTAATTGTCCCAGGCTCCGTAGTCAACATCACTTCTTACTGAAACAATACCATTTGCATCACGTGAGATTGTCCATGTTACATCGACAGCAACACTGCTTTGAGTTTGCAGTTCATCTGTTGGAGTACCTCCTGGCACTACACCACTGGTAGGAGTAGTACCATCAATGTTCAACTGGTTAAACATTGCAATTGCTGCACCAAGGTTATTGTCTGTAGATCCACCTGTTATACCAGCCCCAACAGTTATTGTTCCAGCGTCAACATCCCATACAAATGTATCTGGATCTGTATCGGTTGGATCGAATTCGATATCATTTGAAGCAAATAGAGTATTGATAACTGTCTCGATGTTTGTTGCCTTAGCGATATCGGTGGAAATCTCTGCATCATCCAGGAAACGGATGAACTGTGGTGCTAATACTGCTGCTAAGATAGCAATGATAGCGATTACGATGATAAGCTCAACAAGGGAGAAACCTTTGTTGTTCTTACGAGCCGTGTTAAAGTTCTCAACCTTTTTTGTTAAAGTTTCTGTCATATTCATTTCCTTTCTCTAAAAAACTGAATAAAATTTATTTTTAACCGCCGTGACCCCTAATCACCGGTTGTTAAACACTATAAGTTTCCGAGTGCGTTGTACATCTCCACCATCGGTAGCATAACAGCACCCACGATAACGCCGATAACAAGGGCGAGCAGGATGATGGTCATCGGCTCTATTACCGCCATCACCATTGCGGTGGCGTTCTCCACCTCCTCGTCATAATAGTCGGCAATCTTGTTCATCATGCCCTCAAGGTCGCCGGTCTCCTCACCGATTTTCGTCATGTGGCAGACGAGCGGAGGGTATAAACCGGAGGTTACGAACTGCTCCGAGAGCGGAGCACCCATTGCAACACTGTCCCTCGCTTCAATAAGCGAGTTTTTAAACTGTACGTTGGCTATCGTACCGGATACGATTTCTATCGCGTCAATAATTGGGATACCGCCGGCGATAAGCGTCGAAAGGGTTCGACAGGTCGCCGCAGATGCGGTTTTCACCGTAAGGTCGCCGAAAAGGGGCAACCTAAGCTGTAGTGTGCTGAAAAACATCTTGCCAATATCGGTGCCGGCAAAGTATCTTATAAATAAAACGAGTGCAAAGAAAACTGCAATTACTATGTACCAGAACTCCGCCATGAAGTCACTCGCCGCAATTACTGCAACGGTGAGGGCAGGAAGCTCACTGCCTATGTCTGTAAGTAAACCCTCGAACTGTGGAACAACAAAGGCTAACATTAAAACCACCACCGCAAATGCAACAAGCAAAACGATTATCGGGTAGATGGAGGATTTTTGAATCAAGGAACGGAGCTTTGCATCCTTCTCAAACTGTGCTGCCATACGATTAAAGGAAACGTCCAGGGTACCGGATGCCTCACCGGCACGCACCATGGTGACGAGCAGGGGAGGAAAAACCTTGGGAAAGCGTCCCATAGCCTCGGATAAGTCCGAACCTGCCTGAATGGAGGCTAAACATTCGGCAACCGCATTTTTAAGCGAGGGGTTTTCGGTCTGTTCGGCAAGCATTTCAAGGGCATTGGTCACCGGAACACCGGCGGAAGTTATACTTACAAACTGCCTACAAAAAACAGCCAAATCCCGAGGGGTCGGCTTTTTTTGTAAGAATGTAATATTTATATCCTTGTTAAGCGCACTACCGGCACCTACGCTAAGCGGAAGGTTACCACCCTCCTTAATAAGTGCGGAAGCCTCCTCAACGCTCGAAGCCTCAATGGTTCCTTTAATCTGTTTTCCGGTTTTGTCAAAAGCGGTGTAACTGAAAGCAGCCAAAATTGTGTACTCCTACAAAACGTGTTTATTATACTGTTAATTATACAATATTTGACAACAAAAATCAAGGTGTTTTTGCAAAAACACCGAAAATGCAATTAAAAAACAATGTTCTATTTCCTCGATTTTTTGTAAATTAATTACAAAGATCAATAGATACGCTTGCTGAGGGCAAGCCTGTCCTGTGCAAAGATAAGCGCATTTTCATAGCTTATCTTTCCGGATTGATATAGCTCAAGTAGTGCGTCGTCCATCGTCTTCATGCCTACCTTTGCACTGGTTAGTATAGTAGATGGAATTTGGAAGGTTTTCCCCTCACGGATGTTGTTTCTTATAGCACCGTTCGAGAGCATAACCTCAAAGGCGGCGGTTCTACCCTTGCCGTCGGCAAGCGGTATAAGCTGTTGCGAAACCACACACTCCAAAACATCGGCAAGCTGGGTTCGTATCTGCTGTTGTTGATATGGCGGAAATACGTCGATAATTCTGTCGATGGTGTTTGCCGCACCTACGGTATGCAGGGTGGAGAAAACGAGATGCCCCGTCTCGGCTGCGGTTACGGCGATGGAGATGGTTTCAAGGTCACGCATCTCACCGACAAGGATTACATCCGGGTCTTGACGGAGTGCCGCACGCAGTGCATTGGGGAAGCTGTTAGAGTCGGTTCCGATTTCACGTTGGTTTACGATGGATTTATTGTGGTGGTGAAGGTATTCTATCGGGTCTTCCAACGTTAAAATATGGTAGTTGTGACGTTGATTGATTCTGTTTATCAATGCCGCAAGGGTGGTGGATTTACCGCTACCGGTTGCGCCGGTAACCAATACAAGCCCACGCTTTTTGTCGCACATCTCGACCACCGCAGGCGGAAGGTTGAGCGTTTCCGGCTCCGGAACCTCGGTGTTAAGAATACGTGCCGCCATGGCATAGGAGCCACGCTGTAAAAACACGTTAATACGAAATCGTCCCACCGAACTCACCGAGTAGGCAAAGTCAACCTCGCCTTTCTCCTTTAGTACCCTCTTGAGTGGCTCGGATATGATATTGTCGATGATAGCGTTTATATCCTTGGGCAGTAACCTATCCTCCGAAATGGGAACAAGTTTACCGTGTATACGTGCAATGGGAGGAAGTCCCGGCGTGAGATGAATATCGGAGGATGAGCGTCCAACCGCCGATGTAACAAGTTCGGTTATTGTAAGCATTGACAATCCTTTCGGTGGTAACTTGTGTTGACTGAGTGCGAAGGGCTAACGGATAGTCTTTCACCTTTCATCCTTAGTCTTTAGTCAATATTATTATTCTTCAAATGAAACCTTTAGCATCTCTTCGATTGTGGTTATTCCCTCTAAAACCATTCTCACGGCACTGGATCTCAGCGACCTCATTCCGCCTTTAACAGCAGCACTTTTGATGCTTTCGGTCGAGCCGTGCGAGGAGATTATCTCCTTGAGTTCAGGGGTTATCTCCATAATCTCGTAAACGCCTATTCGTCCGTAATATCCAACATTAGAACAATACGGACAGCCAACCGGCTCGTGTATTGTTATCTGAGAATCGCCGGTGTAGCCGATGGTTGCCTTTTCACTGCCGGTTGCAAGGCGAGCCTTTTTACAACGTGGACAGAGCCGTCTCACAAGACGCTGTGCTATAACGCCCACGATAGAGTCGGCAAGCAGGAAGGATTCCACGCCCATATCAAGCAGTCGGGAAACGGTAGCCGCCGAGCTGTTGGTATGAAGGGTGCTTACAACTAAATGTCCGGTGATAGAGGCTTGGACCGCAATAGTCGCCGTTTCGATGTCTCGAATTTCACCTATCATTATTATGTCCGGATCTTGACGTAATATTGATCGAAGTGCGGTAGCGAAGGTTAAATCTGCCCTCGTGTTAACCTGAACCTGGTTAATGCCCTCGATATTTGCCTCAACCGGATCCTCAACCGTGATGATGTTAACATCCACGCTGTTGAGTTCGGAAAGTGCGGTATAAAGGGTGGTAGATTTACCGCTACCTGTAGGACCTGTAACCAGTATAATTCCGTTGGGGTTTTTAAGAATATGCTCAAATTTTTTAAGTTCGTCATCGTTCATTCCGAGCTGTGCCTTTGTCATGGTAAGTGCCATTGCCGAAGCAATACGCATAACAATCTTTTCGCCGAAGGAGGACGGGAGAACCGAAACACGGATATCGTACTCACTGCGGTCGACTATTATGCTGATTCGTCCATCCTGCGGTTTACGTTTTTCAGAAATATCCATGCCGCCCATAATTTTTATTCGGGTGACCATGCCGGGTAAAAGAGCGATGTCGTAAAGCATCTTTTCCATTAAAACGCCGTCAACGCGGTAGCGAATTCTAACCGTCTTTTCAAGGGCGTCAAAATGAATGTCACTCGCACGCTGTCGCACCGCCTGCTCTATAATGGAGCGCACCAGTTGAACCATCGGCGCATTTTCAAGCTCCGCCTGCTGTGCCGCCTCAGCCGCCTCAAGCTGTTGAAGTTGGCTCTCACGCTCCTTTGCATACTGCTCTGCCGCCGACATTGCCTCGTCGCTTCCGAAATATTTGTCCAGCACAGCGTTAATCTCACCAATGGTGGCAATACGTGGCTCGATAACACAGTTGGTCACAATCTCGATATCCTGCTGTGCCGCCATGTCAAGCGGGTTTGACATGGCAACAACCAAAACATTGGGATGATTTTGGCTGAAACCGAGAGGTAGTGCTGTGTGCTTTCTTAAAACAGAACCACTTATCATGTTAATTACATTAGGATCAATCTGTCTACTGCGAAGGTCAACCTTTGGTATTCCGAGCTGAATTTCCAGCATGTTTGCGATGTCATCATCGGTTACATAGCCGAGCTCTATAAGGCAGTCGCCTAGCCAGCGATGCATCTTTTTTTGCAGTGAAAGTGCTTTGTCAAGTTCGTCCTCAGAGATGACTCCCTTTAAAACAAGTAGGTCACCGAGGCGATATTTTTTAAGATCGTTATCCATACCTAAGACTCTTTCTATTTTTGATTATACAATATATATGTATTATATCACTATATTATTACAAATGCAATGACCATTTTTGCATTGATTGTTTTTCCGCAAATTCACCAATTTTATTGTTACCTAATCATCTATATTAACATTATGCTTGCAAATGTTTTATGACGGTGTTATAATAGCTCACATGAAAAGATTAATTTTTTTACTTTTTACCTTACTGCTTTTTTGCGGTTGTTCCGGCGGGCTTATAGGCACTAATGTCGAGGAGTTGTTGGTTGCGCCTCAGCCCGACGAGCTACATGGTGCCGCCTTTGACGCTATTAAAAATCATGCCGGTGATCACGCCGTTATAATAACCCCGACCGATGGCGCCGACACAGGTGCGTTGTTTGTTGATGACGGAAGCTTTTCCGGCGAACAATCATTGATTACCTTTTACAGTAATTCTAATTCCGGCACCGATATTAATCTTGCGCTACTGAGAAAAACCGATGAGGGGTTTACGGTACACTATGCTACAACCGGTCTCGGAAATGATGTTGAGGGCGCGGAGTTTGTATATCTCGAAACCGATGCCGCACCATACCTGACGGTTAGCTATTCCGGTGTTACCGGTAACGAGAGGTATCTTGCAATTTATCGCTATAATGAGCAGGCAGATGTGATAGAGTCGGTCTTTGCACAGGATTACCGAGCAATGATTTTTGCCGACATTCAGGGAGAGAGCGAAAAGGAGATTGTTTTTGCATTGCCCTCCACCAGAGAAGGTTCGATGAACATGCGAATAATCTCGCTTGCCGACGGAATACCTGTTCAGCTCTACCTCGGAACGCCAAACATAAATATTATGGAGGCAAAACAGCTTTTATTTTCTCAAGGTGATGAGGATAAATATATAGCTGTCGACGGACTTGATGCACAGAATTATTCGACCGCCGACCTTATCAAATTTTCATCCGGTGAAGCTGTGGGGATTTTAGAACAGCAACAGCTTTTGACGCATAACGTACCGTTGTTGCAATCCTTCGATATAGACGGTGATGGTGTTGTGGAACAGCCGGCATTGATGACATCGCCGGAAGGTATGGACGGTAGCGGATATCTTATGGTAGGGTTTTATGATATTTCAAAGGATCAACAGAGCCCAAAATACATCGGGATAGTAAATACAAGACTTGCGTTTTTGGTGTTAATACCTCCACATTGGTATAACGACATTTCCTTTGTTCATAAGGAAGACGGCTTTTCCGTTACCGATTTAAATGGAACAAGTATATTATTTACCATGGATGTAACCGAGAGCACACAAGGTATAGAGTACCCTGAGGGTGAAACTGAGCAGGTATTGCATTTGGGAAGTTTTAGGATATATGCTACCACCTACGACCAACTTACCGAGTATGAACAGTCGTTTTTGATGGACGGAATACAACAGATGTATTAAATGGTATTAATTTAGATGTAAAAGGAGTGACATGAAAAGAATTCTTGTAGTAGAGGACGAAACCTCCATTCGTGAGATGTTGGCACTTAACCTTTCGGTCGCGGGATATGAGGTTGTTGAGGCTGCAACGGCAGAGCAGGCACTTGAGTTTTTCAGCACCGATGTAGAAAAATTTGATGTTGCAATTTTAGATGTTATGCTTCCTCGTATGAACGGATTTTCACTGTGTGAAATTATCCGAAAGGACGATCAAAACGTTGGAATAATTATCCTAAGCGCTAAGACGCAGGAGTCGGACAAAATCTCCGGTCTTTCCATAGGGGCCGACGACTATATTACCAAGCCATTTTCGGTCGCACTGCTTCTTGCAAGGGTTGACGCACTGTGTAGGCGTGTGGATCGTGCAGGAGACGTTGCGACAGGTGATGACGGAAGGATAACGGCGGGCGTATTTGAACTCTGCCCTTCAAGCCACCTACTCTACAAAAACGGTGAGGCGGTTGATCTGACCCAGGTTGAGTACGGTATAATGATGTTGTTCTTTAAAAACCCCAACGTCGCAATGGTGAGGGAGCAAATTTTAAAGGGTGTTTGGGGTGACAACTACTATGGCGACGTAAAAATAGTGGATGTAAACATTCGTCGTTTAAGGATGAAGATAGAGGAAAACCCGTCCAACCCGAAACATATATTAACGGTATGGGGCTACGGCTACCGCTGGAACTCGGATTAAGAAAGTGTAATCATAGGAAATATAAAGAATGAAGATGAAAAAAGTTATTGCGTTATTACTTGCGGCACTAATGGTGGTGAGCCTCATAGCCGGAACACTGATTAGCATAATGTCTTTTATATAAAATATTTACAGAAACGGAGAAAACATGTATAAGCTCGGAGTTATAGGTATCGGCCATATGGGCGGGGCCGTTATTAGAGGTGCCGTTTCATGCGGCGTGGTAAAAAAGGAGGAACTGCTGCTTTTTGATCTCAGCGAAAAACTGATAAATGAGTTTAGCGATGAGGGCTATATTATAGCAGACGGGTATGAAAAGCTGAGAAATGATTGTGATTTTTTGATGCTTGCAATACCTCCGCAGGCGTTTGACACCCTAATGCCGCAACTTGCAGAGTATAATCCGTCACACAATCAGCTCATCATATCAATAGCCGCAGGAATTGACTTTAAGTATATAAAAAACCATCTCGGATCTGAAACCGAGGTTGTATGTATCATGCCAAATACACCTCTTTTAATAGGCATAGGCGCTACTGCCATGGCGGCAAGCGACGGTGTGTCGGAGGATAAAGTTTCAGTTGTTGAAAAGCTTTTTTCCTCCATGGGAATAGTGAAAAGGGTTGATGGAGAACAACTGTTTGCGGTGGTACCGGCAAACGGTTCTACCCCCGCATATGTTTATTATTTTATAGAGAGCATTGCTCGTGCGGTAGCCGCAAGGGGTGTCGAGTATGAAACGGCTTTACAGCTTACAGCGCAGAGCTTTAAAGGTTCTGCCGAACTGCTGTTGAACAGCGATAAATCGGCACAACAACTTATCGACGGGATATGCACACCGGGAGGTCTTACTGCACAGACTATTGAGCATTTTAACAAGGTTGATTTGCCTGAAATTATTAAGCAGGGCTGTGATGCCTGTATAGACCGTGGACTTGAAATCAGAGGCGAAAGAGGATGAACATAAAGCTCACCATCGCATATATCGGCACAAGGTATCATGGTTTTCAGGTGCAGAAAAATGCCATTGCCGTCTGTACAGTGCTACAGGATGCAATTGAAAAGATATACGGCGAACGATTGGCGATTATAGGTTGTTCACGTACCGATGCCGGAGTTCACGCTAACGGTTACGTGGCAAACTATCACGCCGAAAAATACATAAAACCGTGGCAAATAGCGGGAGCACTTAATCAATTTTTACCGGGTGATATCCGAGTAATGACCTCAGAGGAGGTATCGGAGGATTTTCATGCAAGGTATCATGCCGTTGCAAAACGGTATGTATATCGCATCTGCAATGGTAGAGTGCAAAACCCTTTCAGCTCGAAATATGTTGCCCACTACCCCGAACCGCTTAACGCCGAAGATATGATGTTTGCCGCGCCGGCGTATATCGGAAAACATGATTTTAGAAGTTTTTGCGGAAAAAGCCCCGAAGGAATACCTGCAGACACGGTAAGAACCGTATACGATAGTAGGGTGTGGACAGAGGGAGAGGTGATAAACTTTTCTGTCGTTGCTGACGGATTTTTGTATAAAATGGTTAGAATTATGGTCGGCACTCTTATAGAGATAGGAGCCGGCAGACTTCCGAAAAACTGCATACCTACGCTGATTGAGACAAAAGACAGAGGACACAGAGGTACAACAGCGAAATCCAAGGGACTTACCTTAGATACTGTTTTTTATGAAGTGATACCGGAGAAATTTCTTGACATTAGCAATAGCATGTAATATAATAAAGCCTGCAAAAGGTGAATGTCTGTCTTTCGACGGATATTTTAAAAGGGAATTCGGTGTAATTCCGAAACAATACCTGTTGCCGTAATAAGGTCTATAACAGTTCAAATTTGCCACTGAGTTAAAGTAGTTTAACCTGAAAAACAGTATGTTTTTCAAAATCAAGCTTTGCTTGATTTTCGTGCATGAAATGCACATAAACTACTTCAAAATCTTCAATTGCACACTTTAGTGTGCACCCAATAGCTATGCTATTGGGTTGAAAAATGTTGTATCGTTTTTCAAATTGATTGATTATATTTGGGAAGGCTGAGCTGTTGACGTTAAGTCGGAAAACCTGCCTTTGCACAGGACAGCAATTCTCACAGGATAATGAGGTTGTGTTTAGGTCTTTTATGCCTTAAACCCAACCTTGATAGGTTGGGTTTTGTTGTATTACAAAGAAACGAGGAGAATGTTTAAATGAAAAAGTTATTGGCGTTAGTATTAATGTTGGCTCTGGCGATTTCTGTCGTGGGCTGTTCAGCACCGGCGGAGGAGACGGTCTCGTCCACTCCGGACGAGACAAGTTCTTCAGTACCCACAGAGCCGGAATCGGAAGCCCCAGAGTCACCGGTGGAGGATACTGCAACTACTGTTACCGATCGTGCCGGCAACATCATAGAGGTTAAGGACAGCTACACCAAGATAGTTTCCTATGCCCCATCAATTACCGAAAAGCTGGTCGACCTCGGTTACGCCGGCAATATCGTTGCCGTAACTGCCTATGATATGGCACAAGGGCTACCGGAGGACGTATTGGTTTTTGACATGATGAACCCTGACCTTGAGCAGATAACTGCCCTTGAGCCGGATTTAATTCTAACCACTAACATTACCGCCGCAGGCGGTGAAGACCCCTTCACCGTGTTAAGAGATTCCGGAACAACCATTGCTACCTTCCCGACAGCAAACTCTATCAGTGAAATCGCACAGGACATAGAGGTGTTAGGAACTCTTTTATCTGCAGAGTCGGCCGCTGAAGCAATGCTTCTTGACATGACCTCGGCGATAGCGATGTATCAAGAAAAGTCCGCTGAGATATCCGAGAAGAAGACTGTGTATTTTGAGATTGCAGCTGCTCCTGACATGTACAGTACCGGAAGCGGTACCTTCCTTAACGAGATTATCGAGATAGTAGGCGGAGTGAATGCTTTAGGAGACCAGAACTCCTGGATAGGTGTAGGCGAGGAACAGATACTGACGGCAAACCCGGATGTCATTTTTACTAACGTTACCTATATCGAGAATGCAGTGGATGAAATACTTGCAAGGAATGGTTGGGATGTGGTAACCGCCGTTGCAAACGGTGATGTTTATTACATCGATAACAGCGCATCTTCCCTGCCGAATCACAACATTGTAAAGGCAATGGACGAGATGGCAAAGCGTCTTTACCCTGAGGTATATGCTGAATAATGTCGTTAAAAATTAAGGTAATAACATCAATTTTGCTCTCAATAGTGGTAATTGTTTTGGGGATAGGGATAGGGTCAACCTTTATCTCGCCCTTAGAGGTTGCCGGGGTGATGGCTCACAAGCTATTCGGCATAGAACTGCTTGAGGGCATAACCGACACCGATGTAAGTATAGTGTGGAACCTGCGAACCATACGAACGTTAATGGCGTTTGTTGTGGGGGCGGCGCTTGCTGTTTCAGGAAGTACGATGCAGTCGGTTTTACAAAATCCGCTTGCGTCCTCCTACACGCTCGGCGTATCATCAGGTGCTTCGCTTGGTGCCGGTATGACCATGTTGATGGGCCTTGCCTTTTTTGGAATACTGACCATACCCTTTGTTGGTATGGTCAGTGGCATTTTAACCGTTGTAATTGCGGTTATGCTTGCTGCAAAGTTGGACTCAAACATGCAAAACTTCACCATAGTTTTGGTAGGAATGGTAATATCGCTTTTTCTAAACGCAATGATAACGGTATTAAATGCAACATATCGAGACAACATGCAGAGATTAATCTACTGGCAGATGGGAAGCTTTTCAGGAAAACAGCCGATTGAGCTTCTGATAGTTACGATATTGTCGATTATCGGAATTATAGTACTTATATTAAGGGCAAGAGAGTTGGATATGATGACCTTTGGTGAAACTCAGGCATTTTCAATGGGTCTTGATGTAAAGAAAAACAAATGGCTATTGCTATTAGTTGCGGCGGCACTTACCGGATGTGCGATGTCCTTTGTCGGGGTTATCGGATTTATTGATTTAATAGCACCGCACGTGGTTCGCAAAATGTTTGGAGCAAGGCATTCGCTGGTACTACCCATGTCAGCACTTTTCGGTGGAATTTTCATGGTGTGTGCAGACATAATTGCAAGGGTAATTCTAAACCCAATTGACCTACCGGTCGGTGCGGTCACCGCACTTATTGGCGCCCCGTTCTTTATGTATATCTTTTTCAAAAAGCAAAAGGGGGTGAGATAGGATGCTTACAGTTAATAATCTTAGCTGTGGGTACGGCGACAACATAGTGATAAAGGACATGAGCTTCACCCTTGCTGATGGTAAAAATCTTTGTATCATAGGTGCTAACGGCTGTGGAAAAACCACCTTGTTAAAGGCGATAAGCGGATTACTGCCATATGAGGGGAGCATAAACCTTTATGGTAACGAGATAAACAAAACAAGACCGTTTGAGATAGGACAGATGGTTGCAATGCTGTCACAGCAGGCGACAACCTATTTCTCATACTCGGTATTTGACACGGTAATGCTAGGAAGATATGTTAAGCTTCCGAAAAAGATTTTTGCAAAGCCGGAAAAACACCATGAGGAATATGTTATGTACTGTCTTGAGTCGGTTGGAATTGCCGACCTAAGGGAGCGCAACATACAAACCCTTTCGGGCGGACAGATGCAAAAGGTAATGCTCGCAAGAGCCCTTGCACAGGAGCCGAAGATCATCCTACTGGATGAGCCTTCAAATCACCTTGACCTTAAAAGCCAGAAAGAGCTCTTTGAATTTTTAGAGGTCTGGTCAAGTGATAAAAAGCATTCGGTCATCGGAGTATTGCACGATGTAAACCTTGCACTCAATTTTTTTGAACAGGGGCTGTTCATGAAAAAAGGTGAAATAGTATTTTATGCAGACCATTGCGATGTCACAAGAGAGGATTTATCTGACACCTATAGCTTTGATGTGGTAGAATATTTAGCCGGACTGAATAAACCGTTGGAGAAATTAAATGTACAGAAGTAGTTATGAATCTTATCCGTTTTTAACCGAGGATCCAAATAAAAGTGTCGCCTGTGATTTTGAAATCATGAGTGATGAAATCGTCAGCAAGATAGGACATCTTGCAAGCTATGTTGAGGATAAAGAGCTCAACGCGGAACTTAAATTTATTACCGAAACGGTCTACCATCTAAACCCAACGCTTAGGACCTTTATGAGTGTGACCGAGCAAGAATTTGAAACGGTTAAGGAGGCGGCACAAAGGTTAAAGGAACAAACAAAGGGGCGTTGCGAGATGTTTGTGTTACCCTATGGGTGCAGAGCGGCAACCTATTCGCATATTATTAGAAACAACTTTAAGGGGCTATCCCGCATTGCCTACGCCGAGGAGAGGCTTAAGGGAAATGTGCCGGAGCTGTTGCACGACATTTTAGGCATCCTTTCAAACTATTTCTTCTATCTGTCGCTATATCTTAATATGGTTGAGGGTGTGGACGAAATACCCTATGTTTCGAGGAATTATAACATTTAATCAGGATAACACTCTATAAACCTCC
>CAYJKY010000039.1:0-28838 GCA_964370825.1 uncultured Oscillospiraceae bacterium | reverse complement strand
CTAAGGTGTGTGTATCTGACTCGGTGTCTATTCCCCAGACATGGTCCATCAGCTGTCGCCTTGAAAAAACCTTGCCTTTCGATGCTACCAGCTTAAACAAAAGATTAAACTCCTTTTGGGGTAGCTCCACCGTCTCGGTTTCGCTTGTAACGACAAGTGTATCCTCATTAAAGATGGTGTTTTTTATCCTCACAATGCTTTCGGTGGTGATTTTACTTCGTCTAAGAAGTGCCTCAATCCGCCATATCATCTCGTTTACATCAACGGGTTTCACCATATAGTCATCGACTCCGGCACGAAAACCCTGCCTTTTGTCCTCTACCGAATCCTTTGCCGTGATAAGCAAGGTAGGCATATCATATCCGGCATCTCGCAGACTTTTTATCAACTCAAAACCATCCATCATCGGCATCATTACATCGGAGATAACCAAATCCACCCGTGTATCATCAAGAACATCAAAGGCTTCGATACCGTTACAAGCGCAAACTGCATTGTACCCGTTTTCGCTCACGACGGTGTAAAACAGCTTTCTTAACTCCTCATCGTCCTCGACAATCATAATATTTATCATAATACACCTTCTTATATAGTTTCGGCTAAAACAATTATACCTCTATACAAATATTTTATCAATAAAAATAATAAAAAAACTAAAAGTTGAGATTTAGTTGAAGGTTAGTTGAAGGTTAGTTGAGGTTTCTGTAATATACTTTAGTCACAGAAACAAACTGAATGAATTTATGGAGATATAAAAATGAAAAAAAGCATGATGAAACTTAAACGAGGAAAACCGTTTGTATACTACTGGTTGGTTGCAATGGTAATTATTTTCGCCGTCAACATCATAACGACACTGTTGTTCGGACGAAGTTCGGTTACCTCGGTAACATACGATGTTTTCCTTGATGACCTCGATGCAGGGAAAATCGCAACCGTTCAGGTAATGAATGAGAGTATTATGTATGGGATTGATACGATAGTTGAGGGCGAGGAAGAAACTCACACAGATATTTATTCCACCACAAGAATGCAGGATGATGACCTTGTAGATAAACTTTATGAATCCGGTGCGGAGTTTATAGAAATCTATCCGAACGAAAACTCCTTTATTATGAATATCATTAACACCATAATTATGGTATTAATTTTCGCACTGGTTTGGCGATTTGTAATGTCCAAGATGATGAAGAACATGGGGGGTGGAAACTCTATGTCGTTCGGTAAATCAAACGCAAAAATTTATGCCGAAACTCAGACAGGTAAATCCTTTTTAGATGTTGCGGGGCAGGAAGAAGCAAAGGAGGCACTAAACGAGGTTGTTGACTTTTTAAACAACCCAAAAAAATATGCCGATATAGGCGCTAACCTACCCAAAGGTGTGCTGTTAGTGGGCCCTCCCGGTACCGGTAAAACTCTTTTGGCAAAGGCAGTTGCTGGCGAAGCAAAGGTACCGTTTTTCTCGATATCGGGTTCGGAATTTGTCGAGATGTTTGTCGGCATGGGAGCTGCAAAGGTTCGTGATCTATTTAAACAGGCAAACGAAAAGGCACCCTGTATTATATTTATCGACGAGATCGACACCATAGGCAAAAAGCGTGACAGTGCAATGGGTGGCAACGATGAACGTGAACAGACACTTAACCAACTTTTAACCGAGATGGACGGATTTGATGGTCAGAAGGGCGTTGTATTGCTTGCAGCAAGCAACAGGCCGGAAATCCTCGACAAGGCACTGACCCGACCCGGTCGTTTTGATAGAAGAATACCGGTAGAGCTACCCGATAAAACAGGCAGGCAGTCCATCTTAGAGGTTCATGGCAAAAACGTCAAGCTTGCTGATGATATAGATTATGAAAAGATTGCGAGAGCAACCTCCGGTGCTAACGGTGCTGAACTTGCCAATATAATTAATGAAGCTGCACTAAGGGCAGTTAGGGACGGTCGACAGGCGGTAATGCAATCCGATTTAGAGGAGAGTGTAGAGGTTGTCATTGCCGGATATCAACGAAAAAATGCATCCGTTTCGGAAAAGGAGCGTAAAATCGTTTCCTACCACGAGGTTGGACATGCATTAGTAGCCGCACTGCAGAGCGATAGTGCACCGGTACATAAGATAACTATAATTCCTCGAACCTCCGGCGCACTTGGTTACACCATGCAGGTAGATGAAGATGAGAAATTCCTTATGAGCAAAGAGCAGGCACTTAGCAAGATTGCAACCTTTACAGCCGGGCGAGCCGCCGAGGAATTAATCTTTAAATCCATTACCACCGGCGCATCCAACGATATTGAACAGGCAACCAGAATTGCAAGGGCTATGATAACACGCTACGGAATGAGCGATAAATTTGGAATGGTAGCGCTCGAAACTGTGAACAACCAATATTTAGGCGGTGATACTTCACTTGCATGCTCTTCCGAAACTGCAAGGATAATCGATGAAGAGGTTATCAAAATCATCGGTGAGCAGTATGGAGCGGCTATGCGAATATTAAAGGAAAACGAGGAAAAACTACACGATATTTCATCCTATCTCCTTGAAAAGGAAACCATTACGGGAGATGAGTTCATGACAATTTTAAACAAATGATAACGGAAGGAGATAAAAATGTTTGGCATGTTCAGGTTGTATTTTGATCCAACCTATATATTGATTATAGTCGGTATTGTTATTACGATATTTGCGCAGGCAAAGATGAAATCCACCTTTTCAAAATACTCATCGGTAAAAAACTCAAAAGGGTTTACGGGAAGAGAGGCGGCAGAGGAAATTTTGAGATCCGAGGGACTACACGATGTTAGCGTAAGGCATGTTAGCGGTAGTTTATCCGACCACTACGACCCAAGAACAAAAACGGTAAACCTTTCCGATGCAACATATAATCAAAGCTCGGTTGCCGCTGTAGGTGTTGCGGCACATGAATGTGGCCATGCACTGCAACACGATAAAAATTATATACCGCTCAAACTCAGAACAGCTATTGTGCCGCTCGCAAGATTTGGCAGTATGGCGGCAGTTCCACTGATAATTCTCGGAATGTTTTTCACCGGAAGCACCTCGGAGATAATCATAGAGATAGGTATAATAGCATTTTTAGCATCGGTCATATTCCAGATAGTCACACTTCCGGTTGAGTTTAATGCATCAAAAAGAGCCGTTAAAATTTTAGGCGATACCGAAATTTTAACCCGAGACGAGATGCCCGGTACCAAATCGGTTTTAAACGCTGCGGCACTGACTTATGTGGCGGCGGTAGCGGCATCACTGCTACAGCTATTCAGACTTTTACTATTAACAAGAAACAGACGAAGCTAGCTAAACATATTTGAAAGGATATTATTATGAAACGTAAGAAAACATTAGCATTATTATCGGCAACAATTTTAACCGCCGTTACATTAACCGGCTGTAGCTCAGAATCGGAACATGGGCTCGCTATAACCGCAATTGCTCCGTATGTCAGCTATGAAAAGGCAGAGGAGTATTCACAAACACTTACCGTAGGCGAAGACAATCTGCCTGTATTGCTTACCACCGAGATGATGACGGCACCATCAGAGGAGACCGAGGAAACCGAGGTTGCCGATTCCTACGAAGAAAGCATGGATAGCGTTAACCAAAACGCCGCCGAGATGATGGGTGCGGCAGGTATGATGAAGGTCACTGCTCAGATAGCCGGCAATGAAGTCGATATAATTATATCAGATTATGAAAACGGACAGCGTCTGTCAGAGTCGTTCCTGCCACTCGACGAGCTATTTACAACCGAGGAACTTGCCGAGATAGATACCGACCTGCTTGTCAGCTATGAGGAGCTTGACGATGAAAACAATCCCACAGGTAATATTTTACCTCCCACCGGTATTGATGTAACATCGATGGAGGAGTATACCGATTTTATGTCGGGCGAACAGCTAGTTATCCATGTGGTTTCCAACACCGAGAATTTAGAGGTAACTAAGGATTATATGCTTTCGTTACCGGTACTCGAATAAGCAAGCTGAAATCAATATTAGTGAAGATTAAAAACACAAAGAAAAGGAGGGAGAAGTGTTTGATTTTGGAAAACAAAAGCGCAAAGAAGAGGTAGATGCCCTTAAGACAACGATTGATGAATGTGCGACCTTAAAGAGCGAGATTGAGGTGTTGATGGAAAAAAGCAAAACCATATCTTCAGAGGAGTTTATAAAAACCACCAAAGTTTTGGATGATTACGACAAACTCAAGGAAGAAATCCTATCGTATAAAAACAATCCTGATATAAAACCCAAAAATAAGTTTGTTGCTATTTCCGGCAAAAAGGATAGAATAAAAAAAATGAAAACGGACTTAATGGCGGCTAAAAAAATGTTGGAGGTTTATTAACTATTATGAAAACCAATAACGATAAAGACTCTGCTGTACGCAGAAAAAGAACATCTTTAGCATTAGCCGCAATAGTCTTGGCAATTATTACACTCTTAGTAATATTTATGTAGTTTGCGAATAAAAATATTAGTTAAAGCCTGCTGATTAACGCGTTATTCGGCAGGCTTTATCGACATTTCAAATACCTATTCTCGCTTGAAATATCCTGTCTTTCGTGTTACAATGTTGTTGATATAGTAGTTCAACTTGATTGATTATATATTTTTTCTCTTGGTTGTATATAATTCACTAAAACCCGAAAGGATTAAATGCACTACAGATGTTAATTAAATCATCAAAACTTTTTATCGCTATGCTATTGACGGCAGCCCTTATCGTTATGCCGATAACCGAGATTTCGACATATGCAAATACATCGATACATCGAGTTGCGAATGTGGTTGTGTTTGCATATTTTAACGATGTAGATCCGGATAGGCTGGAACATTTTTACGAAAAAAGCACGGCAGATGCACTTATTAAAATGTACAACGGTACTGAAGTTATGGATTTCAAGGGATATATGACCGAGATATCCTACGGACGGTTAGAGGTTGTGAATATTTTTCCTCAGCAACAAGCGGATGGAACCTTTACCGCACTGGCATTGCCTTTTAGCAAGGAGTCAACACGGGGCGCCTTTATTGAAGGTGATATTATAAAGTATATAAACTCCGCATTACCTGCAATCCATTCCGACATGGATTTAAACGACGACGGCGTTTTAGACTCCTTAAATATTGTATATATCGATGATGCATCATCGATCACCGATTTCCCTACGGTGTGGCCACACCAGCACACAAACCAAAATGAGACGATTACATTTAACGGTCTTAAGGTAATAAAAACCCATGTAGAAAACACCGACGTGCTATACAGTCTTCCCGATGAATTTTCGCTTGTTGATGGTGCCGGTGTTATCGCACATGAGTTTTTGCATGTTCTCGGCTACCCTGATCTTTACGACGGCTATGACGCAATAGGAGGGTACACTCCTGTAGGCGCTGTTGATATTATGGCTGTTGTGAGCGAGTATTTGCAATGGCCTCTCGCATATATGCGACAGCGCTTTTCCGGCTGGGTTGAACTGCCGATAATTACCACTAGCGAGACAGGCGTTAAGGTCGATTTGCAGAAAAACAGGGATGGTACGCAGGGGGTAATAATAAAATCTCCGCTCAACGACTATGAATTTTTTGTTGTGGAATTCCGGCAAGATACCGATCATAACGAAACACCGACACAACTTGACAGCAGACTATACGACTCCGGTCTGTTAATCTACCGGATAAACACCAATGTTACCAACCTCAGCAATTTTTTTGGTCAGACCGGTGTGTATGTTTTCAGGGATCCAACCCCAGACCACTACAATCTAATGATGGATATGTTTTTTTCGGGCGATGCAGACACCGACCTTGATCAAAGACAGCTTGGTTCAGCCGACATGTCTCACGGCGAGAGTGACGGTGCAATCACCTTTGATGACGGGAGAAATTCCGGCATAATAATCGATAACATATCGGTGTCTACAGGCAGTTCAATGACCTTTGATGTAACGATTCCACAGGCTGAGGAGTTTGACTTTTGGAGTGACACTGATTATATTAACACCGCCTCCGACAATAAAGCAGTAGCAATAGTTAACTACAATGACAGCCTTTACTCCGTCACTTCGGTAGAAAGCAAGGGTGAACTTGCAAACAATTTTAATCTTTATCGATACAACAGCGACTCAATCTGGGAGCGTGTTTCGGGGTTTGATGATAATAATATTAATTTCACCGCTGACATGCAGTTGTTTGTTTTCAACGGCAGTATTCATATTGCCTACTCTACCCTGTCGGGAGAGGTTCACTTAACCCATATTAAAAGATATAACAACGAAACCGGCAGATGGATAGATGTTAAAACCCTAAACGACGATAATCATTCAGGGGGTTTTGATGTCACTACGCAGGGAAATGAGATATACATATCCTATGTAAGCGGCGACTACCCAAACTATTCGCTAAAGCTTGCACGCGTTACGGCAGATGACATCACCACAGTGATCGGGGAAGCAGGGCTTGCGGGACAACCTAAGGTTTCGGCGAGTGGTGACAGGGTTTTTGTCTCGGCTGTGGTTGGTAAAACGGTTTTAACAAGGGAGGTGTTTGCTGATTCCGGAATGATTTCTATCGACTATACGGCCTCCGATACACTCGTGGTGTCCTACGATATGGTGGGACATGAGAACAACCTTTATATGGTGATTGAAGAGGGTGGAACAATGAATCTTAAGCGGCTCAGCTCAGGAGAATGGGAAACTGTTGCACGGAAGGACGGAAATTATTTTGCCCCAAAAATTCAATCCTCACAGGGCAACCTATACCTACTTGCGGGATCAAATACAGGAGACGGCACCACCGAGGTGTTTCGATTTATTAACGACAACACACTATCGTCAGAGGAAAGATTGGAGATGGAAGGCGAACCTGTGGACAAACGTTCCTCCAAACCCACTATCGAGTCAATAGGTGGCGCACTTTATGTTTCATATGTTAAAACCTCAGACAATAGCACAATTATAAAAGAAAAGATAACAAGTAACCAGCTTATTGCAATTTCTGTAAACACACCGCCAACGGTAACAAGCTATATTGCAGGTGAAACGGTAAGTTATGCAGGATTAAAAATTAATGCAAACTACGAAAAGGAGATAAGGGTTGTTGAAAACGGATATACCGTCACCGGTTTTGATACCACGATAGAGGGTGAACGCTATGCTACTGTTACCTACGAAGGCAAGACAACCACCTTCCCTTATTTTGTGCAGAGCAAGATAAACCCTGATGAATATCTTCCCGACATTTTCGGGAGGGTGTCGAGTATTAACACCTCGGTAGCAACCGTAAGTCTTTACAATACTACAGATACCGACTTTAGTGATGCAGTCCATACCACCGCATTTTCCTCGGCGCAGTCACAGGACGGCGCAGTCGGGTCATTTTCAATTCACAACATTGCCAATGGTGAATACAATATGGTGATTAGCAAGCCGTCACACCTTGACTACATCATAAACGGTATTACTATTTATGATGCCTCGATAAATTTTGCCGATAGTGAAAATGACAAAATCAACTCAATAAATCTAATTCCTGGTGATGTGAACAATGATAATATAATTAATTTTACCGATTTAGCCGTAATAAGAAACGGCAGCAATTTTCAAAAAAACATCGATACTGCTGTCAATCCACATGCCGATATTGACAACAACGGCATTATAGACGTAGCGGACATCCGGCTGATTACACAAGGTGGAAACTACAACCAAAATGTTGATATCTGCACGGTAAATTATTAAAAACAAAAGGGTAACACATAATGAATGATGTTTCACTGCACTACAGTAAGGTTGGGTATGATATCGGGAAAAAGATTACCGTTCTCCTCAGCACAGGAGCGCACAAAAACCCGATTTGGATGTCACTTACCACAAATTATACTCACAACCATGTGCCCTCGGTTGTATACAGTTCGCCACCTACACTATATGGCGAAGTGTGGGACAGGGTATGGTACAGCTTTGATTTTAGCAAGGTAGATCGTGCAGGAACATATGGTATTGTAGTAGAGTTTGACGACGGCGAAAACATACAAAACGACCCCAACATGCCGTTAGATATCGGTGACAATCTTTTGTGGCACAGAAGTTGGTATTCGGTATCGTTAGAACAGCTGGATGTCAGAAGGTCAACAGCATACTCACCGGAGGGTGGTTTTAGAGACTGTGGCAGCCCGTTACAGGAGGTTAGCAGTCATCTGGTAATGCTTGATAGCCTTTGCGATTTGTTGTGTTGCGACATGACATCACAACGTTACCAAGACAAAATAATATCACACATAATCTGTGGTGCCGACTATGTATGTAAGTGTCGAGACAAGGCAGAGGAGCTTGGACTCGGTAAAGGCGCTGTGGTTCATGAAATAAGGGAAAATCTGAATGTCTCCTCCGGCAACTGTGCACGGTTGGCCGTTGTGTTTTCCCGCATCTACACCCTAATAAATAATACAAACCCTAAAAAGGCTGAAATATATCTCGATGCAGCCATAGCGACCTTTGACTGGATTGTAAAAAACGGACCGATTGTATACACCGATGACACCGACAATCTTAGGATAACACACGGGGCTACCGGAGAATATAAAACGCCTCCAAACCAGTTTATGACAAGGGATGTCCTTTCGCTGTGTGAGGCTGCACTTTGTTTCACCGAGATAGGCAGGGTTGAATATAGACAAACCGCCTATCACTTTGCAAAAATCGCATTAGGCAGACAGGTTGCAAGAGATAATTCCGAGGGTGATTTTTACGGACACTTTTACAGCTATGACGGTGTGGATTTTACAGAAAAGGCAAACCTACACTGCGGCGCCTGGAGTGTTCCGTACAAAAACTATAACCAAGGTGCACACATGCCCTACTGGATACTTCCGCTTATTAAGATAGCCAAGGATAAAAGTGCTGGAATATCCATTGAGTGTGACAGGGCGGTAAGGAATTTTTGCTACGGATTTTTACTTCCTACCACCGCCAAAACTCCTTTCGGAATTATTCCGGCTGGATACTATAAAGGGCAAGGCCTGTGTTTTTTTAGCGGATGGTATCACGGTCACAGTAAAATTTACGGCTTTATCACAAAGTTGGCTATAATTTTGGGAGAATATCTTTCCGACAAAAGACTTTTGGATTTAGCAACCGATAATATACAGTGGATAACCGGCCTTAACAGCGGATTAAAGGAGCAAAGTAGTAGTAGCTACACCTCAAAAAGTTTAATTGTAGGAGTTGGCAGTAGTTATCATACCGACTGGAACAATCTGCGCGGAACTGTTATTAATGGATATGATGCAAACAGTCAATTTTCAATTCATCCTGTAGAGATAGAAAAAGACCTCCCCAGTAACCTTGACGACGAGGGAGGCATCCACCACAGCTCAGGTTTTTTGTCCGGATTATGTTATTATACGTCTTTATAGTGTTGTTTAAAAGTGTAGCAGTAGAGTTTTGATTTAAGCCGTTTCTTTTAGCACTTGTGCAATCTACGATGCAAACAAAAATCTTTCTGCGACGATCAAGAATACACCAAGGGTAGTTAGAACCGTTCCTGTTGCTTTATTAAGCACCATGGGCTTAGCTTTGTTTGCAAACTTTGCTCCAATTAGTGCAAAAGTTAAAGTTGAAACTACGCAGATAGAAAGCACTGTTAAATCCGGTATGATTTGCTGAATTGAAAAGTGTGATGCTGCACCAAACAGCGCAGTAAACGTCATGATAAATACACTTGTACCTACTGCCTTTTTATGCTCGTATCCAAGCACACTCATCATTAATGCAAGCATCATTATTCCGCCTCCGGCACCAATAAAGCCACAAATAAAGCCTATTACCGCTCCACACATCACAGGAAGAATAATTTTTAATACGCCCTCTACCGCCTTTTTTTGCTTTGGTGTATCTGTTTCTTTCTTTCGCAGGAATTTTATTCCCAATATGAGCGACATATAAACCGCAATGTTCCCCATTGATTCTGATGGAACTAAACTTGCTATAAACGCACCAATAAATGTAAAAGCTAATACGCTAACTAAAAGAGCTTTGCTATTTTTAATGTCAATGTTTTTATTTTTTCCGTAAGTATAGGCTGATACTGCACTTGCAAGTACATCCGAAGCAAGAGCTATACCTATTGCCTCGTAAGGGTTCATTCCCAAAAATGTGATAAGCATGGGGGATATAACTACTGCCGCGCTCATTCCTGCAAAACCTGTGCCGAGTCCCGCTCCTATTCCTGCTAAAATACAAATTAGTACTGTTTCCATTACTTTATATCCTCTTTTTCTGTTTGTTGACCAATCGTTCAATAAATGAAGTATAACACATGTTGAACGATTGGTCAATGAACATTCTGTGAATATTTGGCGAAAAGAAATGTAAACAAGTATTTAAAAAAAGTCACTGTTAACCAATATAGCTAACAGTGACTTTTCGCCAATATTCTTTTCTTGTTTCGGAAATTTATTTTCTAAAGCGTTCATACCAGCGTTTTTTTGGAGGGTTCGCGGCTGCTCTTTGGGCTCTTCTCTGCTCACTGGCTGCTCGCTCGGCCGCTATTTCTGCTGCACTCTCCTCCATAGTTCTCCCCCGAACCCACTGAGGAAGCAACCCTCTTGATCTGATATGCTGTGCCATTGCCGGTCCACCAAGCGCCTCCGGATAATCGTGGTAATCTCTACCTTCGGCTTCATCTGCAGCTGTGCGGTATCCACCTCCTGTTGGACCTGCAATATCCGTCTGGGGGTCGTAAAAACCACCACCGGTAAAAGCTGATATATCCGGAGAGGGGGTGTCGGTTGGAGCTGCGGCAGGCGTAACCTCCGGCATATCTTCAAAGCCGGCACCCGATTGACTCGATATGTCATATGCAGGATTTTGAGCATCTAGGGCGTCTGATAATGCCTGCTGTATGCCCCTACTGGGAGACGGCACCGAAGCTGTTCCATTAAACAGGCTTTCTGCTTCATGATCCGACATCTGGTATGGCACAGCCGGTCTTGAGCCTAACATAAGTTCATCTCTTTGCTCAAGTAGGCTACCGGGTGCAACAACACGTGTATTATTCGGTGCGGTGGACGGTGTTGTCCGTCTTCTTCTTAATAAATGTCCTAAGCCCATGATTATCTCCTATCCCTTATGTTGTGTTTTCTTGATGTTAAAAAATCAAATATCCATATCTTCCGAAATCCTGCTTAAGCATTGATTTTCCTAACTTTCTGTTTTCATCAAGAATGCATAACAGCAGATGTTTCAGCATGACCGGTACATTTTCAGCCGCCGCCAAAAATGTTGCGTTAAGCGCAATATTTTTAATAGCACCGCCTGATAGCTCAAATTGTGAAGCAAGATATTCAAAGTCTATATTTTCTATCGGTGTTTCTTCTGCAAAGGTGGATTGCCACAGGCTTAATCGTGTTTCCATATTCGGAAGTTGGAACTCCAATATGTATCGCATTCTCCTGAGTACTGCATCATCTATGTTTCGTCTATAGTTCGTTGCCAAAATCACAATGCCATCATACTGTTCTATACGTTGCAAAATGTAGGACACCTGGGTGTTTGCGTATTTATCCTTGGCCTCCGTAACATCAGAGCGTTTTCCAAAAACGCTGTCCGCCTCATCAAAAAACAGTATTGTGTTACTTTTTTGTGCCCTGTCAAAAATTTCCTCAAGCTTTTTTTCGGTCTCACCTATATATTTATCCACTACCTGAGAGAGATCGACCTGATAGATGGGAATGTTTAGCATATTTGATAGCACATGTACTGCCATTGTTTTACCGGTTCCCGAGGCGCCGACAAACATTGCCGAAACGCTTGTTCCGTAGGGAAATTTACCTTCCATTCCCCACTCGTTATATACCTTATGACGATACAAAACATGAGCACAGATATTGTGAAGCGTGCTTTTGCTATCCTCCGGTATTTTTAAATCGTCAATATTAAACTTAACATTTGCTTTATGAAAATCTCCCTGTGCCGGCGGAAGCACCCTATGGCATGCCCTCATTATAGATTTCTCGTCTATCACATCGGTGTGCTTTAGAATGCTTAGCTGTTGCATTACCTTGTGAATTTCATTGGCAGACATGCTGTACTTGTTGCTTGTTAATACCCAGTCGATCTCGGTATACCCATACTGCTTTCCGTATCCCTGCCATAGTGCTGTGCGCTCCTCTCTGCATGGTTGAGGCACCGCAATATGGTCAACAGGGTGATGATAATGAGGAATAATAGCTACATCTGTATCTGTTATAATGATAACCTGCGTTTTTAGCTGTTCGGTTTTACTCAGCACCTCCTCAACAAGCTGTAACACAAAACCTTCTTCGGATGAATCAACACTCCAAAAACAAAGGGCATAATCAAAGAGCATAGCCATTCTTTTTATTCTGTTCATCCTGTCACTTATGTTATTGTCCTGCTTAAAAAGCTGTTGTATGTTTACCATTAACAACGGAATTTCAGTTTCTCTGCAGGCATGACGAACAAGCAATCTCCTTCCGCATCCAATCTCTCCCGAGATATGAACAACCTTGTTGTTTTTTAGCGATTGGCATATTTCATCAAGAATGTGCCGGTTAATATAAAGTTGCTGTAACGGTCGGGCGCCATCTTCTACAAAGGCAAGAGTTTTAATTGTATAATCTAGTGCCGGCTCGCCTACAACAAAATCTGACAAGACATCATCAGCAATAAATGACTGCCTGTAGTAAGGTAAGTTTCGGCTCGTTACAATTAAAAAGTTTTTAGCGGTATCATATTGCTTTAACAGGTTAAGCGTTTTCTCCTCGCCCGACCATATAGACATACAAAATTCCATTGTAACTGACTGGGAATAAAAGCCTTTAATGAATTTTTCAAGTTTTGGAACCCACAAGCAAACAAGAGACAGTTCAACAACTTTTGCAGTTATACTGCATTCCCCGCACAGAGAATAAATTTTCAAAAGGGGAACAAACTCCTTGTTGCATTTTAGGTTTTTTTCTAAAAGTTCACGGTAGTGGTTATTTGTTTCACCTTCAAAGTCAAACTCACCAAACAGTTGATCAATCAACTCTACATTCTGTTTGAAAAGGTTAAGCATTTTATCGTTTTCAAGTGTCTGCAGCTTGGATTCATCAACAGTAATATATTGGCTTGCAGAATTATATACATGCAATCCGATATCAAAAAGCACTGCTTTTACTAACAGGTCATTAGCTTTAATATTTGCCCCCTTCCGTAATGATATTTTTAAACATAGTGAGATATTATTTCTATAGCCTCCTGCTGTTTACTTAACCTTTTAAGATTTTTATCGTAAAACTCGGCTAATTCTTTTTGTTGCTCATATTGCTTTGTGAGAATAAGCTCACATAGATGACTATTTGCATTTTTTGTGCTTGAGGCAAAGGTTCTTAGGTTTGCTAATATTCGGCAGGTTATTTCATCAATGAGTTTTTCAACCGTCCTTTCGGATTCCTTTATCATCTCATGAGCTTTTTCCTTATCTAAAATAGTTTCATCATATTTTTGTAACAACTGATTTTCGTATGCCTCAAAATCCACCTGCAAAGGAGGTATTGTAAGCTTGCGAATAGTTTTTTCAAGAATTGTATTAATATTTATAGCATTAGAATTTGCAAAGGGCAGCAACTCCTTCAATAGACGCTCTTTCAAATCAACTGCCGCCATAAGTTCGTCACATAATGCTCTGTAAAGTTCGTCTGCTCCCTGCTCAATAAACTGAATTTCTTCTACGAAGTCCTTTATCTGTGCGTATTCGTATATTCTTTGTCGGGTTACATATTCCTTGTGAGTTTTATTCCAGCTAAATGGATTCCACCAGACCCTATCGCTTACCGATATACCAACATTAACCACCTCTATCCCCTTTTTTACATCAGGCTTTATTAATGCTCTGCTCTCAAAAAGCCTTGAGGCGTTATCGAAGGAATTTTGCTCTAAATCTGCGTAACAATCATTAAATATTTCGTTAATTACCTGCTTAATCCCTTTGATTTTTTCGTTTAGTTTTATGATATCATCTTTGCAACTTTTTAGCTCTCCTCCTTTAAAGAGCTCTACATTTTCCTGCATATCGGCTCTCTTCTCATTAAGGATGTGCTTAAGCTCACTGTTTGCCACCAATGCGAAGGATAGTTCTTTTTCCTTAAGAAGGTTTTCTTTTTGTTCCACCATATGCAAAAACACTTCTCTAACAACATTAAAGCCGGAAATATCGTTAAGCTTAGCCTTTGAAACCCTTGTCTTTTTAAACAGCTGAAAATATACGTGTTTGCAAAGTTCGCTGTATTGGGATTTTGGTGTAAGCGCCATATTTTGTACAACCGATGAGATAAAATATGGTGTGCTACAATTCTTAACTACATCAACAACCTCCTGTGAACAGCCATTTTTTATAAGGTTTTCAGCTATCTGTTTTATACATTCTTTTGCCCTATTTGTCAGTATTTCATTAAGATGCAGTTCGGCATCTGCAAGTGATTCTCCGCCGGACATTACATCAAGCAGTGCATTATCATACTGGCTTGCAATCAATATTAGCTTTTTTACACCCTTCTGCGGAAGCTGAGAGCTGATTAACGCTATGTCGTTACTATCCATAAAGTAGCTTGCACGGCTAAGATAAAATGCAGCATCACATCGTTCAATAAACTCCTGTGTTTTAATCCTACGTGATGACACGGGGTCATTAAGCCCTGGGGTGTCAACAATGGTTATATCCTTAATTTCATCTAACGCTACCTTCAGGGTAAGTGATTTTACAAACGGTGTATAGTCGCCAGACTCTCCTACATAATCCTCAAGTAGCAAATTAATCTCGGAGAGATTGGTTACCTTTATCTCCTGTCTTTGCATCTCAAAGCATTTATCAACAGATATTTTGCTTTGCTGTGACATCTGCAATATTTCGCGGGCAGCATGAACCTGTGGGGTGTCAATGCTTATTCTGGCATTTTTTTTAAGTTCTGCCCATTCATACACGTCATAAAATTCAACACAGATACAGCTCTCTTCAGAGTACTCTATCATGGTAAGCGTAGAGGTTTTTGGTGTTAAAGCATACGGCAACAAGGATGCACCCTTAAACAACAACGTGTTTAAAAAGGATGACTTGCCCGCCTTCACCTGTCCAATCACAGCTATATTAAACTTCCGATTACTGCTGTAAAAATCTTCGGTTTTTTTCTTGAAATTTTCACATAATGTTTTTATATCGTCTAGATCCAAAAAATTTCGATACGGACTCAACGAACTGTAAACATCATCGATATGTGACAAAAATCTATTCTGTTGTTCTCTTTGTATTTTCGCTTTTTCGCTCACCATTCCATGTCCTTTGTATCGTTACAGCAGTCGATTATATGTTTGATATTTATAATATCAATTTTCAACTCAGATAGATAATTAATATCGGTTTCGGCTAAACTGGATTGTTTCTTAATGTTTTTGGTTATCCTATCAGTTATATTTTTTGCAAGTTCTATTTGCTGCAATATGTTTTCATTAAAACTGACAATGTAGTTTTGGAGCCCTTCCTGTAGGTGCGCTATAATTGCATCAGCTACAGGCAAAAGAATAAATTCATTTATTATTATTTCCCCGTCCTGCCTTTTTATCTTTCGGGTTAGCTTGCCTATATAAGGCTCTAAATCATCACGAAGCTTCTCCTCGCCCTTAACTACCTCTGCTAATACTGCAGTTGCGATGTCATCCGCCTTAATTTCGTTGTAATTTTCACCAATCCCGTAAAGGCTTAGCAAGCTGTTTATATTCTTTTGTCGGGTAGCAAAATAATCAAAAAAACTTGAATAGACCTCCTTGTTGATATAAGCCGACATAATTGGGGAAATAAAAGCCATAACGTTTTGGCTTGAGATTGCTAACATCCATATGGGTTCTATCAACTCATCAACATAACCACTCACCCTTTTACGAACACGCTGTATCTCCTCATTAACGTTTGATTTAAGCTCGGTCATTGTTTTTTTGCCTGCATCAGAAAGTTTTAAAAGTTGCATTTCATGTTTATGCAAAAGACGATGACGTTCCGGTAGCGGAAGGTCTTCGACAAGCGCCTCATTTTTCAACACTGTATTTATGTAGTAGCACACATAAAGCATTTGAGAGTTTACCATCTGTTTTTTTTCAGCTGCAAGATATTTATATATAGCTTGCAACAACTTTGTAACCTCGACAAAGTCCTCGTTAAACATGGCTATATGAACTTCCTCAACCGACAAAAACTCTTTTATGGTTTTTTGTAAATATTCCTTACAGCCCTGCAATTCCCCCGGCGGTATTTTATCACATTTTGTTATCAGCAAGAAAACCGGTTTATTCTTTGTTGTGTAGGAACGAAGGAGCTGAATAAAAGAAAATTTTAATACCGGCTCATCAGCAGCAACTACCAAAAGATAGTTGTAGCTGTTAATGAGGTAATCCTTAACCCATCTTTCATGCAAAGGCTCCCCCGAATCATACCCCGGAAGATCTACCAAGGTCAGATTTTCGATTGATGCAAAAACATCGTTGTCACAATATAGTTTTGCAAGTCTAACATCATTAATATCGGCATTCTTTTCTCGTAGATAGTTAAGATCTACACTTTGATCCACCTCGTTGCGCGTCAGCACAAGACTATTGCTACCATATGTAATTTCTACCGGAGGGCAGGGCTGCGGTACAATTCCAGTGGGCAATAGAGGCTTTTTTAGCATCGCATTAAGAACCGAGCTTTTACCTGTGTTAAACGCACCTATCACCGGCAGGGTAGCCGAACAGGAATCGATGTAACGAAACAGCTCCATCTGCGGTTCTATGTCTATTTGGTACTTAGCGGCTACTTCACTAATTATCTCTATGTAACTATCGGTATCTGGCAAGTGTCCCTCCACATTTCTTTTATCCTACAACTATATAACCGCCAAGGTTAGCACCATCAACCGTCGCCGTTTGCGGTGTTGAAAGATAGCTGTTCACATCTAAATAACAGTATGTATCTGTATGGTGAGCCTTACGAAGGCATACTAACTTAAATTTTGTACCTATTGCGCTGTAGGTTTCAATAACCGACTCAAGCTCTCTTTCCGTAATCCCTGCAATTTCACCCACCTCTGATAGATTTAAAATAACGGCAAAATGATTTCTGGTATTTCCGTAAAGCTCCATGGAAAGTTTTTGTGTGTTCCCACTCTTTCCCGAACGACCAAATTGAAAACCCTCCACTATATGAGGTGTAATTCCGGTTAGTAACTTTACAATCTCTTCAAGTGCTCTGCGTGTACCTTTCCCACCCTGAAATACATCTAAATTTGTAATCATATATCGCAGCTGTTCATCATTAAGCAGCTTGACGTATTGCTCAAGCCCTAACCATGATGCAAGGTTAGTCAGTTCTTCACCCTCGGCTTTTTCGTAGTCTAACATGTTAGACAAGCTATCGATTTTTCTCTCTATGTCGAGATATCTTGACTGCATAACGGCTATATACCTGTCAAAGAAATCGTTACCCTGATAAATTTCGGGCAGATATTCGGTAAAGCTGTACTTAGGAAACTCCAACCTTAAACCGTTAATCTTTGCTTTCGCACCCTCTTTTAGTATAGCACATATATAGACAAAAACATATCTCCCTTGTAATGAATGAAGCAGAACATCCTGTGCATTTATACATCTCACATGGTTAAATGCAGATAGTATTTCGGCCTTCTCCTCGGCAGTAAACGCCTCGTCGGTAAGAATTTTTTCTATACTATGTGGCTTGTCATTGAAATAAATTTCCGTCTCGTTTGTAGCCGCAACAATAACCTCTAAACGCAGGTTTTCAAACTCTCCGTCAATAGTTAGGCGGTTATAGGTCATATCCTCATCGCCGGTATCAAACATAGGCGTAATATAGTAAGCTGTATTATCACCTACAGATAGACTTAAATTTTGTTTTTCGTCCGCCTTAAAACCGTTATAACAACCTTTTTGTAGCGAAAGCTTGTAAAAATTTACATATTTCAGTTGTGCCTTCATTCTTCACCCATTTTATTATTAATTGAGAAATCAAGAATACCCACTAAACAAATTCTATACCGATCTCGTTTAGGTAGCTTAGACTATCCGGACGAATAACAATATCACCCTGCTCGTTTTTGTATCCACCGTTTCCGCTATACTCAAGCGAAAGATCATTAATTGTCCTTACATTAGCATGTAGCTCTAAGGCGGAAAACAATCGCCCATAGTCCACCGTTTTCCCAAAGTCTCCGTTTTTCACCTGATCTATCTGTCTGTGCAAAAAGTTATATATTTCCTGTAATGCGTAATCAGATTGATTTGTTAACGTTATTCTTCCATAAACACTCACACCTACATATCGTGCAGGTATAACCTTAATTTCGGTTGTGAGCAGTCGGTATTTATTAAGGTTGGACGCAATATTTTTTTTATACGATTCTGATAGGATAGGCCTCTCACCACCGAATTTTGGCTTAACGGCAATTATAACCGTATTGGAGTAATAGGGTTCGTTATATGAATCGCAATAATCCTTAATTGATATGACATTCATGCTGTCTATCATAAGTCCCGGTGTATTCATTACTATGTTTTTATAGTCCTCAGCGGTCACAGCACGGGTAACGGCATTTATTTTCCCCTCTATTTCTTTTTCTAACTCGGTAGAATTTTTTCGACTATTTCCACCCGTGGCATTTTCAAGGTTGGTAATTTCGTAAGCGTAGCCATCTTCTATACTGTTTATGGTCCCTTTAAGAACATTTCCACCCTCGTATTTTGATGTCTTAACAGTGGTTATCATAACATTTAACCCCTGCTGTGGCTGTATTCCGTTTATGCTGTCACCAAAATATATGCATCCGTCCTCGCGGTCGTATCCGAAACATCTGCTATCATATCCTCGAGATGAAATATCTTCACAGTAATCCCACAGCTCATATTCGTTGGTAATTCCATCCTCCTTTACAAGTGCAAGCGATAACTCGCTGATGCTGTTGCTCTGTGCGTCGAACCTAAAGCGTTGCCCTGCACATCCGTCGGTTGTGCCTAACATGACCGAATCCTTAATATCGGTATCACAGATAAATACAACAAACTCATCTCCCTGATTAGGTGTGTCTTTGTTGAAGATAATTTTACTCTCATTTACCGTTTCACCACGAACAACCTTACAAATATTATCATCTGCTTCGGAGTTAAACCATTCCCTATATATATCCCCCTCTTTCCTTGCAACAATTACATTATCATTTTCACGTATGCTAAAATCGAGTGTCATTTCCTTGTCCGCATCATATTTCACGATATAGCTGTCGGCATATGTGTTGGTTTGTTTAACCTTAATGCAGGCGGTAAGAATCCTACCTATCGAGGGTAACACATCAAACTCGTTACTCAAAATTTTGCATCGCAGATAATACCCATCCTGCATATCGGAACTCATATATTTCACGATTGGTTTATCTATCGAAAGCTTTATGAAGCCGGTTTTAAGAAAACCACAGGTCTCGTCCTTTATCAGGTTACAGGGAACATAATCTGTTCCGTCATAGTATTCCCATCTATAGTTTGCAAGTGAAAAGTTTGAACTAAAATAATTTCTAAGGGTTGAAGCAACCTCTATATAAACGTCAAAATTGCCGCTAAAGCTATTTTCAAAACCTATATAAAGGTTACAGCTGTCATTCGAGTTAAGGCTGAACAACTCGGCAAAGCTTCCATCAACGCCTGCAAATCGTGTTACATCCCTTTTTTCTTCATTAATCTCATTATATATTGCTACTACAGCGTTATTTGTTGCACTAAAGCTCTCAACAGTTTCAAAAACCACATCATCGGCATACATCTTCGTGCCTTTTGGTAGGCGAATGTTTTCGCCCTGCACCGCAACATAACAATAGGCAGGGGTAGCAACCGAACTAATACCCAACAACTTTAAATATTTTAGTCTGTGCTGTTCTCCCGTTGCGTCAAGATAATAATTTAGCGTATCAATAAGCCAATAAAACATCTGTAAGGTTGTAATGCCGGGATCATGGTGGTTAAGATCTGTCCACTCGACATTCAGCCTTGGTATCATTCTGCGAGCGCGCTCGAACATGCTGTTAAATGTCATGTCATCCAGCTGTGGAACGTTTAGCATTTTATACCATCCCTTTCTAAGTTTTGTCGGTTTAGTTTATCTCTACATAAACCGTATGTTCACCATTAATCGAAATTGCAAAAGGATTTGTTATCACCTTATCAATGTCATCGGATATAGAAATCTCTTTGCCCTTAACAACCGCCGATGCAGAAATTCTGATTATTGTAATGTTACTGCTTTTCATCTTAATATACGCGATAAGCTGTTTTACCGTAGGAAGCGTTCCTATGCTCCAACCTGTGCCATCAAACCCTCCCACAAGAGGGTCTATGAAATCGCAAATCATCTGCCTTGTACCGCTTTGCATCTCATAAACATCATCATATTCGCTACAACCTATCCATATCTTTACAGAATATGGAATAAACTGTGGTTGGGTTAACATAAGCTTTTTACCCATCGGTAGAATATTTCCTGTTTTAAGCAGCACATTATAAATATTATCCTTAACCGATGAAAAGATATGGTTTCCCTTTTCATATTCATCTATAAGCAGTGCAACGGTAACAAGATCCTCATCCGGAACGCCATGCTTGTCTATACCGCTAACACTCTTTATCTGCTTAACGCAATAGGATATCTGAGAAATTATGTCAAAGTAATCCTGTGACGTAACAGCACGGCCTCTTGTCTTTAACATGTTTTTAATTATCTTTGCGGAACTCTCGGAATTATAACCGTCATAACCGCCATATGCCGGCACGGGGTTTTTTACACTGCTGACATACTTTATTGATTGTTCCGTTTGATTTATAGCACCTATTTCCACATTGGCGCGGCTACCCTCGTATGCTTGGTACACAACCCTTATGGTTGCACCAGCTTTAGAAACAGGATATGCCGCAAAAATATTTTTATCAAACTCTATCGTTCCATGGGTAAGATCAAGTGTATAATGCCTTCCTCTTTGAGCAAAGTGTGACCGCTTTGTCCATAGCACCCAGTTGTCGTTCTCCGGCTCAGTTTCATTGTACTCGTTAATATAAACATCCGCTTTAATAAGGTTTTTATCTGTAAGCTGAAGCAGAATGTTACCCTGCTCCTCTTCGACATAAAACTCCTGTGTACGTGACCTGTGGTTCTGCACTCTAACCATATTTGGGATGATGGAATGTATTCTCGGTAGATTTTTGTGTAAATACTTATCGGTCGAAATAAGCCTTATCCAATAAAGATTTTTACCGAAAAGCATGCTTTGCTTTACATCGGTTGGTATAAGCATTAGTATATTACCGGAATATAAAAACCCTCCGGTATAGTCCACAATCTGTATTGGGTTAAATCCATTACCGGTTAGATATTCGGCCATATAATTTATGGGGATATCCTCACTGTTTTGAAGCTCAAAGTACAAGCTTACAGGGCTACCGGTTGGACTTTTATTAAAACCGAAATACATACTTAATCGCTGTGCTTCGTTATTGTAAAAGAGCTCAATATTTCTTTTTTTATTTAATATTCCTGTTATGTCATTTATTTCATAGTTGTTCTGTGTTAAGGCAACATCCGGCATTACCCCTTGAGTTTCATAGCTGTAAGAGAAGTTGAGCTCTGATATCACGGGGCAGAAAACCCTGTTAGGTATGCTATAAAGGTTGTCTGCACGTAACAAGCGCATTCTCAACCTATATCCGTCGGTAGCATCTTCCGGAGCCGCCATATCCGCCGGACAGCTAAAGGTGATTGTAATGTTACCGTCCTCACTTCCGTTAAACAGCGAGGTTAAATGTTCCTCCTGCAACAACCTTTTCCAACCGGTCTTGCTTAGGTATTCAATGATGACATTATCAGGCTTTACGTCAGGCTTTTGAAGGGTTTGCAGGCTCCCCTGCTTTTTCATGACAACTTTAAGCTCCTCATCCACATCGTACTGGGGTAATTCCTGATCTATTACATCAAAGCCGAGATTAAAGTTCATATCAATTATAGCAGAGCGTCTTGAAAGTACAGATCCGCTCTCAATACCACATTCCGCATATATTTCAAGCGGATTGCCAAAAGGGTGAAAGCGTTGCTTGTTTTGCTCTATACCGCCAACGGTAATGAGCTGCGGTGCAATATTCTGCTGTGAAAAAACCGCACCTATATTGCTAATGCTTATATCCGATATTTGAGACGATTCTATGGCAAGCACATAATATTCTTCCCCACCAAGCATGGTAAGCTTTGGCTGATACCCCGTTATGTCTAGCCATATCATGTTATTTTCAAGTGTAGGTGCCGGGAGTTCCCACTGCGAATCCCTCTCCAAGAAGCTATAGCTCACCGTATCGCCTGTTAAAAACTTTAATGTTTTACTTAAATCCTTTGCTTTATCGTCGTCTAAGTCCGCAATTTCGACACTAAGACCAAGGTGAAGGTCGGTGAGGTCATCAAATATATTTTTAAACCCGAGCAACAGCAGATGCTTTGTTTCGCTATCTCCCGACAGATCAAACAATCCAACGCCACCCTCGATATTCTCGGAGCTCTGGCCATTAAAAAGGCAGCTTATGCTGTCCGACTGCTTGTCGGTTACAAAAATCGTCTCAACATTTGCTTCGGTTGTGGTTATTGCATAGTCGGTTTCAAATGTTATGGGAGTATCACTACCGGGGTCATCTGCTAAAAGTGTTGTTCCTTTTGGAATAAATGCACCCTCGCCTGTACCGGTTACCGCATTAAACTTTACGTAACTTTTTGCACTTGATATAGGTTCCTCCACAAGCAGATCAAAAAGGTTTAGATATTGTATTTTGTGCTTATCGATAACCCGAGAAAAATTATCCTCGGTGTGGTTTAACATGTCGTCAACAAGCAACGCCACAACACTTCCCGCATCCGGGTTGTGTTCGTCAAATCTCCACTGCGGAACATATGATCTTGCTAAATCAGTTATTTTATCGTGCCTACCGGACGATTTAAAATCCGCACTCACTGCTTATCTCCTTTATAAAATCAAGAGGTTATTCTAATCCCACACCCTCATACAAATAGTACGGGAACACAAGGTTGTTAGGGTTGTTTGTGGCTCTTACGACATATCCTATATCTATATCCACCCTACCATTTGCTATATTATCGATATCTATCGAAACCGTTACCTCGATAATTCTCGGCTCCCAGTAGGACAGTGCCTTTAATATCTCGAGTTCCATCATATAGACTGATTCACTATCCGGCATATCAAAGATATGGTTATGAATATCACTTCCAAACTCAGGCAACATCGCACGCTCGCCAAGTTTTGTCATAATTATTATATAGATGGACTCCTTAATGTCCTCCTCGCCCTCGCTCATTACAAACCTACCGGTTGCACTGTCTACCCTTGGGGGGAAGCTCCAGCCTCTTCCTAAAAAGTCTGCACTGTCTGTCATTATTCACCTCTTAATTAACTTTTACCATTCCACCGCTAACCGTTGTCATTGTGCCGCCTTTAAGTTCTGCGGTCTGTTTTCCGTTAAGTGACAGCATTGCACCGTCTATTGCTGTTTTTTGCCCACCCGAAATAGTTGCCTGTTGAGATGCTTTTATATTAAGCTGATCGCAGCTTATATCAAGCTTGCCGGCGGCTCCATCCATTATTATCTCACATTTTCCGGCAGTTAAGGTTATTTTTTTATCTGCCGTTATGCTTAGTTCCCCGCCTTTAGCGTCAATCTTTATTACATTTTTAGAATCCTTATCGGTTATTGTAATCAGTTCATTTTCGTCTGCAATACTAACCGAAAGTCCTTTTGGTGTTGCCACCGTTACTGATTGTTTGTCTTCTTCGTCTGATATCAAAAGCTCGACATTTCCTTTTGTCTTGAAAAATTTGTTGGTGTTTTTATCTATGTAGCTATCCTTAATCATGGCCGCATTTGCGGGATATAGGCTTCCAAGTACAAAAGGTCTTTTTTTGTCGGCGCCCATAAAACCAATTACAACGATATCGTCTATTTCCGGTAGAATATATCTGCCGTAAGCCGCCCCGGCATAGGGTTGCATCACCGGTATCCATCCTCCTATGTTGCTGTCCTTTTTAAAGGAGGTTAGCTCCACCTTAACCATGCCGGCAAATTCCTTGTTATTATTGTCGGTAACAACACCCTGAATAAAATCCCCCACATCCTTAAACTCTGGGTTAGAGGTAAACCGTCCGCCAGTAATCAGATCTGTTATTGAGCTCATAGCGACTTTAATCCCCCTTCAAATGTTGTGATAAACCCATCCTCTTCGGTGTAGTTGTGGTTAACCTTGTTAATGTAAAAGGTCGTTTTCGCAATATCCATAAGGCCATCTAGCTTTATAAATCTACCCGGAACAATTTCGGGATTGCCCGCACAGCTGAGCTGTAATACACCAAAGTCTCTTGCTATACTATCGGACAGGATTTCTGCTCTCTTTTTTGCATCCTCGACAGAGGTAATGTTGGAATCAAAATATGTTCGCTGTGTTTTGGAAAGCATTTTTTTTGCCGAACTGCCCTCACTAAATTTCCCCGGTAGCTTTGAAACGCTTGTTATAGGCTGATCATTTTCCGGATTTATCCCCACAACCTCAAGATTTTCTACAAGCCCCGCTCCTCGTAACGAAATATTGACCGATAATATTGATCCCTCTCCTGCTTTAAGGGTGAAAATTGGGGATGTCATAGTTGCCTTTGTCCTAAAATATGCTTTGCCTGCCACGACAAAAAACTCACATCCAAAGTACTGTGCCTGCTTTACAATAAAGTTGTAGTCGCTCTCCATATTCAGCTGAATGGCAGCAGTTTCCGGAGTTGTTAGGCTAATCTCTTTCCCTGTTAAATACTCACTTATCGGCTGTTCAGAGAGAAGTGCCGTTACAACCTGCGAAATCTTTTTTTCCTTTCTTATCTCTAAGCGTTGTATTTTCATAAGCAGGCATTTTGCATCCATACATGAAATAGTTATTACCGGGGGAGATTCGCCGTCAAAGTTATAGCTAATCTCGGTTATAAGCCCTGTAAAGACGGGTATTGTTGTTATGTAGCCAAGTTCTATTTCCACCTTTGCGCCGAGTTGCAGCTGTTTGTACGCACCTTTTTTGTCGAAATTTGAATTTTCAGCATCATATTGTTCAACCACGGTAAAGGATGCACCGGAGGCCTCGTAGCCTACGGTAAGCTCAATCTCTAATGCACCTATTCCTGCACCGAGCTTTTCCTTCATATCCTTACCCTCTACCATTATTCGGTAGGAGGGGGTGGTAAAGTTACGGTATTTTCTTTTTAGGGAGGATATATCCGTAACATTTGTCATTAAGTCCATTTAACACCCGTGGTTTGTTTTATTTTATGGAGGGCACCTTTATATTTGTGGCCACCTCTATCTTACGTGGATTTAAAATATTGTTTGCCTTTGCTATCGTCTTCCATTTTTCGGGATCATCGTACTCATCATGCGCCATCATCCATAGCTGTTCTCCCTGAACAAGAGTTCTGCTTTTGGTACGGTCCGGCGACTGAAAGGGGCTTCCCTTATTGGTCAAAAGTTTTGCTGTTTCTTCACCCGTTATGGAAAGATTTATCTTTGATTTCACCGGAGTTCCGCTTGGGGAAAACATTGTATACTGCGCCGATATGGAAGAAACCTTGCCGGTAAAGCTCATTGCACCCCAAACAAACTGAATTTTAGGCGGTGCATGAAGATCAGGGTCGTAGGAGGTGAGGTCTAAAATATTTGCTGATGCCTTTACCGGTTTTTTTGTACCGTCTATGTATTTAACACCTGTGAATGCAGCTGCTACCGAGCTTCCGACCCTCATAAGCGAACCGGAGTGATTGATCCTGCTCACCGTGTCAAAATACAATGATAGGTTAAGGGTAGTAGGGGCACCTTTTATTGCCTGCGTTGTGCCGCCGGTGTCCCGTCCAAGCTCCGTCTGCTTGTCTAACATCACAGATCTCGATATGCTGTACTCGGATGGGTTAAACTGCACATCAATTTTTGCGGTGGGCTTATCGTCATTGTCTAAAATAATAATCCTTGCCTTTTTAAAGGTGGTATCACCGTAAACTATTTTTTGGAAAGCCTTACTGTTAGATATCCTGGCCGTAGTTCTTGATTCCGTCTTGTCGGATAATACCATTAGTTCATCCCCCTTCTTTGCCTTTCGTTGCGTAGCCTTGTTTCAAGTTGCTTATATACCTTATCGACTATACGATTTATGGGTATATTTTCATTTATTGCATCGGAAGCCGTTCTTGCATTTGTTGTGTTAAAAGCGGTCTGTTCTGCATTGTTTTGTCTTATATTTTCCACCGTCTTATTTTCGGTAACTGTGTTTATTTTTTTCGTTTTTTTTATCGTCACAATGTCGTCCGGTTCGTTTAGTGACTCCGGCTGAGAAACCTGTTCGGCCGTGCTCTGTTTATGCACCATATTGGCAACATCCATAGCTACACTTGCTCCGGCACTTCCGGTTCTGCTATTAAGGAAGTTGATCTGTTGACTTGAGCTGTTTAGCCTTATGCCTTGGAAATTGTTGGCTATTTGTGTTGTACTGTTAACTCCCGACATCACATTGTTGACTATAAGGCGATTATTTACATCATGACTGTAGATAATTTGGTTTGCGCTGTTTGAAATGACGGTTGTTTGGGTAATACTTTTAAAACCTTGTTCAATGTTATTGTTTTTTAGGTTTTGCAGTTTGAATATATTGCTTTGATTGTTTGTGGTATTAAAATCGAGTTTACTATCAATGCTGTAACTTATATTCGCGCCATTCGATTCCGAAAATTTATCAGTGCCGAGGTCATTAATAATCTTTGTGTTTTCCTGTTTTAATGTACTTATGTCTGTATCGACATTATATGCCGCATTATTGTAGTTATTATGTAGCTTGATAATCTCATCCGTTGTATTTATTATTTGGCTGTTTACTATCGCTATGTTATTGGTTAGTTCTAATGAACTAGATTCATAAACATTTCTATCGTCTGTATTATTCCCTATATCTTGTTTCACTGCTTTGGACAGTTCTTTTAAGGTGCCGACTGTAAACAGGGTGTTTTCATGCCAAACTTCATCTTTCCTATCCGCAATAATAATCTTTGTGTCGGTGCTTTGCGTGTTTATAGTTTTATGAGGATTTAAGCTGTTTGTATGTTGATGTTGTACTGTAACTATATTGGTTGTAGGTTCGCCTGATTTTGTATCATGTCTTGTGGCTGAGTCGATCACCTGTCGACCGGCGTCACTGTAAATGATTTTTGCTTTTTCTGTTGATTGCTCTGTTATAACAGTAGAATTTTTATAGTGCCTTCTCGGGCGTTCATTCACCACGGTTGTAGTTTCACCATACTGTGCTGTTACTCTTGTCGGTTGAGCCTCACCGGTTGTATTGCCATTTCGTGTAGCTGGCGCATATCCAATTTCACGAACTGTCTCAACTATTTTCGATGCAATATCCGTATTATTGATCACTGTTTTGTGAACTGGCTCTTGAGCGATAATCTTTGTTCTACTTGCTTCGCTTGCTTTATCTACAATGTTATTAATTTCGCTTACTTTATCTACAGCGTTATTAATAACGTTATTTACAGTGCCCTCCTCGGTTTGATGCTGTTGAAAAACCATCTCCACACCTTCAACTAAAAGAGGTGATAATGCCACTCTCTGCTGATGTAAGTTGGCACTGTAAAGCTTGCTTATCTGCTTCACCGTATCCTGTGATAATGCTATTACCTGCCTTGCCGTGAGACTTGTAATTTCGGATATATTTTTAATGTTTGTAACATTAAACACGCTGTCTTTCGAATTGCTAAGGTTATTAACCTTTGTAAAATTGTTAACTGATTTTTCAACTCGTGTATCCTGCAACAATTTGTTCTCTATCATAACATTTTGCTGTGTGTGCATGGTATTATGGCGTATGACCGAATCGGCTTGAGACTCTACAGTTTTTAACATTATACTGTTTAAAAAGTTAAGGTTTAACGCTATATTTTGTACATTGGTATTTTTTATACTATTTGTAATATTATAGATGTCTTCAACATGGGTAATAAACCTATTAACTGTAGGGGCATAAGTTTCGGTAGGCGAATTCTCAAGCCATACCATCTCTGCCTCCTGTGATACAGAGGAAACAAAGGTCGTATGCCTTGTTAGAATGTCATTATATATACTGTTGTTTATAGGTAATAGCAAAATAAAGTCCTTAATTATTTACGTGCCCAATTAAAACAAACTAAAGTATACCGATCAGTGCAGTTGCGGTAGCAAGCTTCGCTTCAAAGGTCTCATATGCTATTTCAAACCTCTCAATTAAAAGTTCACTACTGGAGGCATCGTAATCATTACATATCCATTTTTTAACAACCGCTCCGCCTACAAAGTAAATTTTAGCGATATCCCCGTTACGATTATAGACAAGTAGGATAATGTCTCCGGTTATTTTTTGACCCGGCTTGATATCTGCGACCGATTGAAAAGCAAGTCCGCGAAAGGCAAGTCCACGCTCTAGCACAAGGGTTTTTTCGACTGAATTCTGATTGCTAATAATATGAACTCTGTCGTTCACACCGCCCTCTTTAAAGGTTTCGGTTTCGAAGCTTATCTCTATGTTACTTATCTTAGAAAACCCCATCGGAACAAGGTTTACAATAGCGGTAAACTTATATCCCGGAAAAGGTTCCGGGTGTTTATTCATTATAAAATCCG
>CAYJKY010000038.1:0-30811 GCA_964370825.1 uncultured Oscillospiraceae bacterium | reverse complement strand
TTCATGCACGAAAATCAAGCAACGCTTGATTTTGAAAAACATATTGTTTTTCAAGCTGAACTACTATATCTTCTTTTGGATTAGAACAGGCTTGTTTCGCTGGTTTTCTTTGCTACCTGATTAACTATCACAAGAAGTATGCAGTTAATTACCGAGTTGAACAGTCCCACCGCCGAGGCAAAAGATATCTGGGCGTTAATCATACCCGCCTCGTAAACATAGGTGGAGATAATCTGAGAGGAGGAAATGTTCATGTCGTTCTGCATCAGATACACCTTCTCAAATCCGATGCTCATAATTCTACCACACTGCATGATAAGTAGGATAATAGCTGTAGGAAGAATTCCCGGGATGGTGATGTGTATAATACGTTTTATTCTGGATGCACCGTCCACGATTGCCGCCTCGTAAAGGCTGGGGTCGATGCCGGCAATAGCCGCTATGTATATAATGGAACTCCAACCGGTCGTCTGCCATACACCCGACCAGACGTAGAGGGATTTAAACCATGCAGGTTCCGCCATAAAGAAAACATCCTCAAGCCCTATTGCATTAAGAAAATGATTTACAAGGCCGTAGTTCGGAGAGAGCATGGTCTGTAGCATACCGACAATAACAACAACAGAAATAAAGTGCGGAGCGTAGGTAACCATCTGCATTGCTTTGCGGAACCTATGCGAAGTGAGCTCGTTAAGCATTATCGCAAGTATAATAGGAAGCGGAAAGGTTACAACTAACATGTAAAGGCTTAGTGTTAAGGTATTTACCATCAGCCTCTCAAAGTAAAAGGAATTGAAAAAACGCTCAAAATGTTGAAGTCCAACCCAGGGGCTACCGGTGATACCATCTACAGCGTTAAACTCCCTAAATGCAATCTGAACACCATACATCGGACCATAATGGAAGATTAAGAAGTATAAAAGAACCGGTATAAGACATAAATATAATTGCCAGTATTTACTGAACGACCTTTTGGCAAGGCGACGTGACTCTTTAAAAGAGTACCCCTTTTTTTGCTTGATTGCTTTTTCTTTCACTGTTTCCTCCTTGAATTGGTTATTTGTTACAGGAACTCTTGCTGTTTTATAAAAAATTTGAGCGAAATGATATTATGATTATATAGGCGAACATGAAAAATGGCAATATACAAAAATGCAAATCGCCTACAATAATACAAATTATGTACCTTTTGTGTTGCTGTTAAAATTGGCTGTATGTGCAAAAATGCAACAAATTAGCCAGTTGCTTTCACCATTTTCTGTTGCATTATTGCATAAAAGATTGTATAATAAGTGTTAATGTGTTGATAAGTGGGCATTGCAAATACTCATACCCACTAACCACTAAAGCAAAAAGGAGGTCATCGGTCGATTTGAGAGCACGAAAACCATCTGCACTTTTTATTAAATATTTTGCACTTTTTTCGGCGTTGGTTATGCTAATCGTTCTAATTTTGGGCATAACCTTTAGATTTGCAATACTAAATCGATTTTCCGAGATATTTCAGGAACAACAGACGACTGAGATAGAAAGACAGGTCGACAGCATCACCGTCGAGTTAGAGACGCTGACCAACACTACCCATCAAATTTCAAACGGCCCATCTAACATTCCCTACCTCAACAGAACAGAGCCATCATATACTGCAAACTTTATGCAAACCCTCGTCTCGATAACAAGTTCCACCCCCTCCATCGATAACATTGCCGTATACTACAAGGAGTATGATGATTTTATTATCTCGGTTTCCGGCTCTAAGGATATAGATATCTATATTGACAACAATTATCATTCCGATTTCACCTCCGAAATGTTTATCGAGGAACTCGCACAAATCTCACAACCTGCCTTGATACTCACCGAAAACAGGTTCAATTATATTGTTCCGATGCCACCGGGGCAGGCTCAGCATTACGGTTGGGTGGTTTACCACCTTAGCAGAGACATGCTAATAGGGTCAATAGATGAAATCTTTACGAACTACAGCTATGTGGTTGAGATAAAAAATAACGACACAATAAGCCATCTGTATAATAACATAAGCCCCGACTACCCGAGTGATATGTATATAACCGACGGCGATAAGTTTATGTCTACCTCAAGACAGCTGTACGATGATTATATCTACACAGTATCGGTTCTGCGCAGCGAGGTGTTGCAACCGATTGACTCCTATACATTGTTATTCACACTGATAATAGGGATTATAGGTGTACTTGCAATCGGTTTTTCCTACATCATGTCACTTTATGTGTATAGACCGATAAAGGAGATTTCGGGAAACATGTCTGCCGATGTTGCCGGTTTAGACGAATTTACAAGAATAAAAAATTCACTGTATGAGTATTCTCTGCTTAAGGCAAGCACAAATGATATTCAGCAGGATATAGAGGATCAACTTTTTAATAACCTGATTTTCAGCTCGGCGCATCAGGAGGAATATCTTTCACGTATTGTTGCCTTCACCAAGCTACAGTTCGACAAACATTTCTTTAATGTGCTGTGCATGGTGGAAAGTGACCGAACGGGCATTGTCTCGGCTCAACTTCGAGAGTATCTGCAAGATTCCTCCGAGTTCGAGCTTATCTACAGCATAATACTGCCGGACAAGACGGTGTACGTTTTAAACCACAACTCAGAAAATATTACCGAGCTTAAAAGTCATCTTGTTAAGTTTGAGAATAGTCATCCGGAAAACGATTGGCGAATTGGTGTCGGTGAGACGGTAGACGACCTGTTTTCACTCTCGATTTCCTATAAGGATGCGGTTTTTATTTTGGGTTACAATTTTATCGGTCTACGTGCAAACGTTGCACTTAACAGCGACATAAAAATTCATCTGCAGAAAAACTATAACTACCCCAAGCACGAGGAGACGAAACTTATCGGATATGTTATCTCGGCGAATTCCGAAAAGGTTACCATATATGTCGACAAAATTCTCGATTTTGTTTTAAAGGAACAGCTTCAGATAAATGTTGGCAAGGGTATATTGATAAGTGTATTAAACAATCTTAAATCGGCAATCGATGCACAAAACTACAACACCGACCCTGTCTACCAGCTTATAAAAGTTTTTATGTTTACCGAGTTTAATGATAACGAGATGCTTTTCAAAGAGTTTTCAGACATAGTTAACGGCTTTGTAATCCTCTCAAATAATGCGATTGCCACCTCCTCCAACGACATAACAAACACCATTACCGAAATTATCGAAGTCTCGGCAGGTGACTACAACCTTTCACTCAACCTTGTTGCCGAAAAGGTTAATATGTCACAGTCCTATCTAACCAAGCTATACAAGGAGAGAACCGGCTACACAGTAAAGGAGTATATCGACAAGGTAAGAATAACAAATGCAAAAAAAATGCTCACCGACAGGCATTACTCCATCGGTGAGATAGCTAAAGCAACAGGTTATTCCGACTCAAACACCTTCTGCCGAAAGTTCAAATCCATGGAAGGTGTAACCCCAACAAGGTTTAGGGAGATGAATTAATACAAGTTGATTTTTTATTGCATATATAATATAATATAGTATAGGTTCAAAAGATATTAAAGTCGCTGACGTATGGGAGCTGTTATGAAAAAGAGGAAGATTAAAAACATATTTTTATCGGGTGTGCTTGTGCTCTGCATGGTGGCGGGAATGTCGCCAATGTGGGATACCACGGTTAGGGCGGCAGACACCGACAAAGCCATGATGATGGGCATGAGTGGTATACAGAGTTGGGATAAGGACGCAAACGACCTTGCAAACACCGACAAGGTAGTAATGGGTAAACATAACAGTACCGACCTTGCGTACTGGGTGGTGCTTGACGATTCAAATGTGGGCTCCGGCTCCAACTATATTTCAAGCGGTGCCGGTAAATTTATGTTCTCGACAAGAGTTTTTGGTGAAAGTGCGTTTCAGTCGAGCGGAAGCGGCACCTACCCGGGCAGCAATCTACAAAGTGCAATGAACACTTTTTATGGAATTAATGATTTCAGCGGTACAGGCAGTTTAGGATTAACCACCACCGAGAAAACAGCTATAGCCCAAACGACCCTTGCAGGAAGCAGTATGTTCACAGGTGTTGCCGACCTTATAGGTCAACAATTTTTCCCTCTGGAGCAACATGGTACAAACATCAATGAGGTTGATGCTTACATAGGTCACGGGACAGAATTGGCATTAGGTGATATCACTTCGAGTTGGTGGAGTCGCACTAATCATCAAAATGATTCTCAGGTTTTTCATGTTTTTGAAAACGGCTCTCCAAATTATTTTGATACACTGCTTAGCCGCACCCACGGCGTTCGCCCCGCCTTTAACCTCGATACAAGCAAGGTTCTCTTCACCTCTGCCGCCGAAAATGGTAAAACTCCCTACAACAACGCAGACGACACTTTGGTCAAAATTTCGGACACTGCCCCCACCGTATGGAAGCTGACACTTTTAGAAGCGGGTAGAAATTCTTTTGTGTTAGACTCCGGTGATGCTATCATAAACGGAAACAATGTAAGTTTTTACTACAGCGGTGCGACCGAAGGTTCAAACGAATACATCTCGGTGATGATAGTAGACAGGTCAGGTGCCATCACCCACTATGCGAAGGTGTCATCGGCCCTATCAGGATTAAACATCTTGACAAGTTTTGAAATTCCAAGTGAGATGGCGGGAAACATAAACCTAAAAGTCTTTAACGAGCTGGTAAACGGTAACAACGAAACCGACTATTCAAGCCCTTTGAGAGATATGACGGTTACGATACCGGCAGCTGTTTCATATCACCTAACAAACCTTTCAAGCAACAATACCGCTACAACATTTACCGCAACAACCGACTACACCACCACCCTCTCAGCAGACACAGGTTATGTATTGCCGCAAGCTATCACCGTTTCGGTGGGTGGCACACCTCTAACAAGCGGGTATACCTATTCAGCTTTAACAGGAGCGTTAACCATACCGACGGAAAGCATTACAGGTGCTATATCAATAACGGCAGATGCAACCGCCTTGGTGGTAAATAATCTGCAAAGCGTAACGCAGGGCAATGTAGCTTACGGCACGGCAGTAAACCCACAGGTTGCATACAGTGGCAGTGCTACCTCATCAAACGGCGGAGCGGTTGTACTTGCATATAAATTGCAAACTGAACCCGACACCGCCTACACAAATACAGCACCGCAGTATGTAGGCAATTACACGGTAAGGGCAACCTCGGCGGCAACAGCGACGACGCTTGCAGGCGAAAAAACAGACGATTTCAGCATAACAGCGATAGCCCAAACCCCCACAATTTCCACAACGGGTAGCGTGATATCCGGTAATGACATAGATTTAAGCACACTTGTAACAGGCGAACAAGGGGTTGTCAGTTTTGCACTGTCAAGCGGGGGCGGTAGATTAAACGGCACAACCTACACCGCACCAAACACAGCCGAAACCGCAACCTTTGACGTAACCATTTCCGAATATGACGCAGGTGGCAGTGCAGATGCCGAGTATAGCACATACACAGGCACATTAAATGTCAGTGTAACCGCGGCACTTGCAATAACAAATGGTGCTAACCAAACAATAACACAAGGACAGAGCATAAGCTTTACATCAAATGACGATTTTGGCGGATATGAGGATACAAGGATAACACCAAGTGGCGGAACAGAGCAGATAGTACACACCGCCGGAAACGACAATGCAAACGCTAGTGCAGTAAACGGCAGTATAACGGTAACCCTAAGCGGTACATACACCGCCACCCTGCCGGTGGGTACACACAGCATTTCCATAAACAGTGCGAGAGGCAGTGCAAGAACAATCTTTACGGTGGTAGCACCCCCGGCAACCCCACTGCCCACCGTTGTGACCGGTCACCCAAACCCACAGACAGGAATACCAAGATAACTAAAAACTAAAAACCAAGAGTGAAGAACTTAAAATCTATCGCCGTAGGCGATACCTTAGCCATTAGTCCTTCACTCTTAGTCATTAGTCATAAACTTTAACCTAAAGCTTATAATAGTTTACAGCGCCCTCAAACAGTGGCATTGCCCTTTTTGAGGGTATGTTTTTGTAGAGGTTTGGTAACATACGCTCGCTGTGCCCCATCTTGCCGTAAACCCTTCCACAGGGTGAGGTTATTCCCTCTACCGCCGCAAGGCTTCCGTTGGGGTTAAAGGTGATATCCTGTGTTGGGTATCCCTCTAAGTCAACATATCTTGTCGCAATCTGCCCTGATTTTGCAAGCTGTAGGAACAGCTCCTGCTCACACACAAATCTTCCCTCGCCATGCGATATCGGCACCGAATATATCTCCCCTAACTCACATCCCGAAAGCCATGGTGTATTAATTTGGCTAACCATAATCTCGGTCATGCGGGACTGATGCCTACCTATAAAGTTGTGTGCAAGGGTGGGGCATTTCTCCCTACGCTCGGTAATCTCTCCATACGGAACGAGACCCAACTTAATGAGTGCCTGAAAACCGTTACAGATACCGAGCATAAGCCCGTCACGGTTTTTAAGAAGTTCATTTATCTGTTCGGCAACGGCAGGATTACGGAGGAAGGAGGTCAAAAACTTTGCACTTCCATCCGGCTCGTCTCCACCGGAAAAACCACCTGGCAGAACGACTACATTACTTTTCGCAATCGCCGACGCAAGCCCTTCGACCGACTCCTTGACAGCCTCTGCAGTAAGGTTGCGCACAAGGAAAATCTCTGCCTCGCCACCGGCACGCTCTACCGCCCTTGCCGTGTCCAGCTCGCAGTTGGTGCCCACAAAGGCAGGAATTAAAAATTTCGGTCTTTCTTTTATCGACACACAGCTCGGAACCTCCCAGCCCTTTTCTACCGGTAGAACCATCGGCATATCCGCTTTGTGTTTTGAGTTTTTAGGATAAACATCCTCCAAAACCTCGTCATAAAGCTCAAGATACTTTGAGAGTTTTTCACATTTACCGTCACATCTCGCAGTGAAATCCGGCACGGTTTTTCCTATGAGGCGTGCACCGTTTGGCAGATATCCGGGTTGAGTTTCCAGTATAAAACAGCCGACCCCGGTCTCGATATCCTCTGTAATACTAAAACCTATACTGTTACCTATCGACATTGCAAAAAGTGTCGAGGCAAGTCCCTTAAATCCGGTGGTAGATGCCGCACGAATTACCCCCTGTTTTGCAAGCTCGGTAACGATGGCAAATATCTCGTTGAGAGAGTCTGCATCGGGCAGATTTCCGTTATACTTAGGCTTGAGAAGCACAATGTCGCTGTCGGCTTGTTTGAATTCCGGTGAGACAAGGCCGTCTCCGTCACATATCGACATAGCAAATGATATTAAGGTGGGCGGTACATCTAATTTCTCAAAGCTTCCGCTCATGGAGTCCTTACCGCCGATTGCCGCAACCTTAAAGTCAAGCTGGGCATTAAACGCACCTAAAAGTGCCGCCGTAGGTTTTCCGAAACGTGTCGGTGCACCGGAGGGGCGCTCGAAATACTCCTGAAAAGAAAGGTAACATTCCTTTCCGTATCCGCCCGCCGCCGCAATTTTACACAGCGAGTCCGCAACAGCAAGGTATGCGCCGTCATAGGGGCTTGCCTCGGACACATAGGGGTCAAATCCGTAGCTCATTACAGTTGCCTTTTTGCCATCCGGAAGAAATGCCGCCATTACGTTTGAAGGAGTTTTTTGGTATGCTCCACCGTACGGCATGAACGCAGATGCGGCACCTATTGTGCTGTCAAACCGCTCACAAAGACCGGTTTTGTCACAGCCGTTAAGACTTGATACCGAGGCTCTCAGCTTCTCGAAAAAGCCGCCTTGTTCGCTCGGCAGTTTAGTAGGTTGTTCAATCTCTACAGCAACGCTGCGCACTGCACCGTTGGTGTCTAAAAAGCTGCGCTTAAGTTCCAGCACCGTCTCGCCGTTATAAAGCATACGAAGTGTCGGCTCCTCGGTTATGTGTGCGATGACCGTAGCCTCTAAATTCTCCCGAGTAGCGTAGCCCTTAAATTTATCGGCATCCTCCTTTGCAACCACCACCGCCATGCGCTCCTGCGATTCGCTTATTGCAAGTTCCGTTGCCGTAAGTCCGTCATATTTTTTCGGTACTGCGGAAAGCTCTATGGTGAGCCCGTCAGCAAGTTCACCCACCGCAACCGCAACTCCACCGGCACCGAAATCGTTACACCTCTTTATCAACAACGATGCGTCCGGATTTGCAAACAGTCGTTGAAGCTTACGCTCCTCCGGTGCGTTACCTTTCTGTACCTCTGCGCCACAGCTTTCTAAAGATTCCATGCTGTGCGATTTGGATGAGCCTGTTGCACCTCCGCAACCGTCTCGCCCTGTTTTTCCGCCTATAAGTATTACAACATCGCCGTCACAGGGAACCTCACGTCTCACCTGCTTCATCGGCACACTGCCTATCACGGCACCAACCTCAAGCCGCTTTGCCGCATAGCCGGGGTGATATATCTCGTCTACAAGGCCGGTTGCAAGTCCTATCTGGTTGCCGTAGGAGCTGTAGCCGTGAGCCGCAAGTTCGCATATCCTGCGCTGTGGTAGCTTGCCCGGCATAGTCTGCTCGGTCGGGACTCTTGGGTCGGCAGCGCCTGTCACCCTCATCGCCTGATATACCCACGCCCTGCCCGAGAGTGGGTCTCGAATTGCACCGCCGATACAGGTAGCGGCACCGCCGAAAGGCTCTATCTCGGTAGGGTGGTTGTGCGTTTCGTTTTTAAACAGCACAAGATAATCCTCATCACCAACCTTAGTTTTTACGGTACATGCATTTATTTCGGGGGATTCATCAAGCAGGGGAAGAAGTCCGTCTGCCTTCAAGCTTTTTGTGCCGAGGGTCGCCATGTCCATAAGCGTTTCCGGTCGGTCGGCTCTGCCAAGACGGCGACGCTCACTGCGGTAGCGCTCCAGCCCTTTCGCTATATTTTCATCCTCCACCTTAATATCAGAGAGTTCCGTCATAAAGGTGGTGTGTCGACAGTGGTCCGACCAGTAGGTATCAATAACCTTTAGCTCGGTCAGGGTAGGGTTTCGACCTTCTTCGGTAAAATATTTAACGCAAAAGGCAAGGTCGGCAACATCCATAGAAAGCCCTTGTTCGGCAATAAAACTGCCGAGTGCCTCACCGCTAAGCTCGCAAAAGCCATCTAATACAGGGGGCATTGGATTACTATCTGCAGTTATTGCAAGTGAGTTCGGAATTTCAAGGCTTGCCTTTCGGCTTTCCACCGGATTTATCAGCAGTTTTTCAATCCTTGCAAGCTCCTCGTTAGTGGGATTTCCTGTAAGGATATATATTTTCGCCGTTCTCACAGCCGGACGCTCTCCGCCCGATATTAACTGGATGCACTGCGAGGCAGAGTCGGCACGTTGGTCAAACTGTCCCGGAAGATACTCGGTCGCAATCATCACATCACCACCCTCGGGCAGATGTTCCGAAACAAGGTCGGTCACGCGGTCGGCAATAACGCCGGTTGCCATCTCGTCAAACTGCTCCTTTGTAAGCCCCTCCACGAGGTAGCGTAGTACCAACCGTGTCGATTCGACAGTTTCGATATGCAAAAAACCTCTTATCTCCTCTAACAAGGATTGCGCTTCGTTGTCAAAACCTTCTCGTTTTTCTATATAAATCGGATAAACCATGCCTATACCCTTCCTATGTCTCGTCTCATGTAGCTTCCTTCAAAGTTTATCTCCTCGGCAAACCGATATGCGGTATCGAGCGCCTCAGAAAGATTATCCTTCACCGCAACCGCACCAAGAACCCTGCCGCCGGAGGTGACAAGCTTATCACCTTCACACTTGACGCCTGCAAAAAACAGCTCGGTATCTTGCGGTCGATCGGCTACCTTAATCTCCTTTCCCGTCTCGTAAGCTCCGGGGTAACCGCCGGACGCCATCACGATACAGGCGGAATGCTTATTCTTAAACTTCATCTCAAAATCGCCGAGTCTGCCCTCGGTAACGGCTATAAATGCCTCCAGCAAATCAAAATCTATAAGCGGAAGCACCGCCTGCGTCTCCGGGTCGCCGAAACGGCAGTTGTACTCTATAACCTTAGGTCCGCCTGCCGTGAGCATCAGCCCAAAGTACAGACAACCCTTAAACTCTCTGCCCTCCGCCTTCATTGCACGCACGGTAGGAAGAAAAATTTTCTCCATACATATTTTTTCGGTCTCGCTGTCGTAGTAGGGGTTTGGTGCAATCGCACCCATTCCACCCGTGTTAGCGCCGGTATTCCCCTCGCCTATTCGCTTAAAATCCATCGAGGAGGTGAGCGGTTTTACCGTTTCACCGTCTACAAGGCACAGCGCCGAAACCTCCGGACCTGTCATAAATTCCTCTATAACGACACGTTCGCCGGAACCGCCGAAAATCTTTTTCTCAAATATATCCCGTAATGCGGCTTCCGCCTCGTCACGGTTGGTGGCAAGTATAACGCCTTTACCCAGTGCAAGACCATCCGCCTTTATTACGGCGGGGTAACTCCCCTGTTTATCGATATATTCAAGGGCATCCTTTGCATTGTCGAACACCTCATATGCTGCGGTTGGAATGTCGTATTTCTTCATCAACCCCTTAGAGAATACCTTGCTTCCCTCAATCTCTGCCGCCACAGCGGTGGGGCCGAAACAGGCAATACCCTTTTCTCCAAGCCTGTCTACCGCACCGAGAACCAACGGGTCGTCCGGTGCAATCACGGCGTAGTCTATAGCATTCTCGACGGCAAAGTTAACAATACCCTCTATGTCGGTCGCTTTGATATCGATGTTGGTTGCAAACTCAGCCGAACCTGCATTTCCGGGCAATGCGTAAATCTCGCTAACCTTTTTGTTTTTGGAGAGATAGTGTAGCAGTGCCGCCTCACGACCTCCGCTACCCACAATCATTAACTTCATATCTATAACATTTCCTTTTATTAATCTACTCGTTCTTAGTGATGAAACAGCCTTATTCCGCAGAATGCCAATACAATGTTGTGTCGGTCGGCGGTGGCTATAACCTCGTCATCCCTTACCGAACCGCCTGCCTCTACTATGTAGGAAACACCGCTTGCCGCCGCACGGTCTACATTGTCACCAAACGGGAAAAAAGCATCGCTCGCAAGTGACACCCCTTTTAGCGAAGCAAGATAGTCGCTACGCTCCTTCTCGGAAATAGGTTCCGGTTTTTCGGTGAAAGTGTCCCTCCATGCCTCGGTTGCAAACAGTTCGTCATATCTTCCCGCTACATATAAATCCACGGCATTGTCTCGCACGGCACGCTTTACATCCTTTACAAACGGTAGTGCAAGCGTTTTGGGGTGACGACGTAGGAAAAACAGGTCTGATTTATCGCCGGCAAGTCTGGTACAGTGTATTCGGGACTGTTGACCAGCTCCCACACCCGTGGTCTGCCCGCCGTAGGCATAGCATACCGAGTTCGACTGGGTGTATTTTAGCGTTATCATGGCTATTAAAAGGTCACGACGAGCCTCGTCCGGTATGTTTTTATTCTCGGTTACAAGGTTATCAAGTATCGAGTCATCTATAACTATCTCGTTTCTTCCCTGCTCAAAGGTTATTCCGAAAACATCACGTCGCTCAATAGGTTCAGGCTTATACAATTTGTCGATTTTTATCACATTATACTTTCCGTTGCGTTTTGTTCGAAGTATTTCGAGTGCCTCGTCGGTATAATTCGGTGCGATAACTCCATCCGAAACCTCCTGTTTAAGCAGTAGTGCCGTAGATTTATCACAGGTGTCGGAAAGGGCGACAAAATCGCCGAAGGAACACAGACGGTCGCAACCTCTTGCCCTTGCATAGGCGGCGGCTATCGGTGTTTCAACATAGTCCTCACCCACAAAAAACATCTGCTTCTCGATCTCGGAAAGTGGAACTCCGATTGCTGCACCGGCCGGACTGACATGCTTAAAGCTTGCGGCGGCGGCAATTCCGGTAGCCTCACGAAGCTCAACCACCAGCTGCCATGCGTTAAATGCATCGAGCAGATTGATGTATCCCGGTGCACCGCACAGCACCTCAAACGGTAGCTCTCCCTCCTTCATAAAAACCTTTGATGGCTTTTGGTTGGGATTGCATCCGTACTTTAACAATAATTCCTTCATTAATTTTCAATTCCTTTCCGATGTTTTGTCGAGCATTTTCTGCCCAAAAGGCACAATAACTTTAAATAACTAAGGTTGTGTTTGAAACGCTGTTACCTTGTGTGTGTATTTACAATTCTCGTGTCGCAACCTTCGCTGTTTCGGTATCTTACAAAAAGCGAAACCCTGTTATCGACATTAAGCGACGACCACAGCATCTCGGTAAAGCTGTCGATATCCGTCTCCTCAATCGATAGGGCAACCGGTTCGCCGACAAACGGCTGTAAAACACCGTTTTCCTCGCCACGATAGGTGTGAATGATATTGCCTTTACAGTTGTTTTTTGCATAGCTGAAGAAACAGCGCACATCACCGGGGTTGTCTCCGCTCTCGTCGCCTCTGCAGATTCCAAAAAAGCTGTCCTCCGCTGTCGCAATTCCGGCAATTCTCGGGGTAAAATTCGGCGGATCCGGCTCGTATCGACGGGAGTACATTCCACCCTCAAAGCTCTCACCACGGCTTAGGAAGTCATACACCGTGTCGGTATGGTCTCCATTGGTGATAATATCGAGATTACCAAGAGTTTTGGTACAGTTATAGATAATAAGCGATGGGTCGGCAAGTAATGAGGGGTCAAAAGCCTCGGTGCGCAGAGTATCCCCCTCTAAAAGAAATACACGGTTTCTACTGTTCACACTTCTGCCCATTATAAAGTAGGCAGATATGGTGGTATCACCGACATGCCCTATAAAAATTCCACGCCCGGGATAATCTTTATCACTTAAATATCCGTTGAGAGTTTGCATTTCATTTCTCCTTTAATAATTTCTCACAAACAAGCTGTGCCGCCTGTGGCAGAATTTTCCACTCAGCCTGTTTCATTATTCTTTTCTGTAAGGTTTTGGGGGTGTCGTTATCCCGAACGTTAACCGCCTTTTGCAGTATAATCCTACCTCCGTCGGTGGTGGCATTCACAAAATGAACGGTTGCACCGCTAACCTTAACACCTTTTTTAAGTGCACACTCATGAACCCTCAGACCGTAGTAACCCTTTCCGCAGAAGGAGGGTATAAGCGAGGGATGAACATTGATTATTTTATTTTTATAGTGTTTGATAAAGCCAGAGCCGAGAATTGTTAAAAATCCCGCAAGCACAATAAACTCTATCTGCCTTTCCAAAAGTTCCTTTAGCAGGGCTTGTTCAAAATCTTTGGATTTTCTGTCGATTAAAACTGCCGGCACACCATTTTCCTCGGCAATTTCGAACGCCTTAATATCAGCACGGTCGCAAACCACCAACGATATTTTGCAGGCGGAAAGTTCACCGGCATCTCTTGCCCTAAAAAGAGCCGCTAAATTTGTGCCGGATCCGGAGCAAAAAACAGCGGTTTTGATCATTTTAACTTTATTCCTCCGCTACCCTTTTCAACCTTGCCAACGACATAAGGTTTTTCACCGTTTTCTTCAAGGATTGCCATTGCCTTATCAGCGTGTTTAGCCGAGATGCATAAAAGCATACCTACCCCCATGTTAAACACACCAAACAGCTCCTCAAGATCGATATTCCCTTCCTTAGCAACCGCCTTGAAGATGGGAGGTATCTTTATTGCAGAGCGGTCGATAACTGCATCGACCTCGCTGTTGAGCATCCGTGGAATATTTTCATAAAATCCGCCACCGGTTATATGGGAAATTCCATGCACCGCTATGTCGGCATCAAAAAGTGCCGTCACCGGCTTTACATAGATTTTTGTCGGTTTTAAAAGCAACTCACCGAGAGTTTTTTTACTGCCGGAAATTTTTCTCGAAAGGTCGGTTTTTTCTACATCAAACACCTTTCTTAGCAGTGAAAAACCATTGGAGTGAGGTCCGGACGAAGGAAGGGCGATAAGCACATCGCCAGCCTTAACCTTTTTAGAGGATATCATTTTTTTCTTGTCTACAATTCCCACCGAAAATCCGGCGACATCATACTCGCCTTTTTTGTAAAATCCGGGCATCTCGGCGGTCTCACCACCGATAAGTGCACAGCCTGCTTTTTTACAGCCCTTTGCAATGCCCTTTACAATCTGCTCTGCCTGGGTCGGAACAAGGTTAGCAGTTGCGATGTAGTCAAGAAAAAACATCGGTCTTGCACCGCAACAAAGTATGTCGTTAACACACATTGCAACACAGTCCTCACCGATGGTATCGTGTTTATCCAGCAAAAATGCAAGCTTAAGCTTGGTTCCGACGCCGTCGGTTCCGCTGACAAGTATTGGCTTTTTCATCCCTTTAAGGTTCGGGGCAAACATACCGCCAAAGCCGCCAAGCTCCGAAACAACTCCGTCAATTCGTGTACTCTCGACATGTTTTTTCATCAGCTCGACTGCCTTGTAGCCAGCCTCTACATCCACTCCGGAGGATTTATAGCTTTTGTTCATTCAGTTTAGCTCCTTTAACTTTTCGGCTAATCCCTCGTTTGCTGCGGCAATCTTTTCCTTTGCCTCACGGCGAAGCTCTGCAAGTTTAGCCGCTACCTCGGCATCCTCAACCGCTATTATCTGGGCGGCAAGAAGTGCGGCATTTTGAGCGCCGTCAACCGCCACAGTTGCAACCGGAATTCCGGGTGGCATCTGAACAGTCGCAAGCAGTGCATCAAGCCCACCGAGGCCACCGGAGGTAACCGGTATTCCGATAACAGGAAGTGTGGTGTTTGCAGCAACAGCCCCTGCGAGGTGAGCCGCCTTACCTGCGGCGCAGATAACTGCGGCAAATCCGTTTTCACGTGCCGAGCTTGAAAACTCCTCCGCCTCTCTTGGCGTTCTGTGTGCTGAAAGCACCCGCATATCAAACTCGATACCAAGCTTTTTAAGGCAGACCGCCGCCGATTTTACTACAGGAAAATCGCTGTCGCTACCCATCAAAATTGCAACCTTTTTCATACTGTTTCTCCGCAAGAATATTTCACCGATATTATATCATATTAATGCCGATAACGCAATAGATTATAGCCCAATAAACTATTCAATGAAAATAATCTGCCCCTAACATATAGTCTCATCGCTCTAAGTCCTGTGTCACATTGCACAAATGTTGAAATATTTTTTGTGCAATGAAACGAAAATAATACCGTTGGTTGGTAATATTTAAAGAATGTCACTATTTTATTAATTGTGTGAAAAATGTGTTGTAAGATGGGGTTTAAAGGAGTATACTTAGATATGTAATATATTAAGTAAGAAGAGAGAAGAAAGAAGGAAAAGGAATATGGAATTCCAGTTTTTGTTGACAATCAGCATTATTTTAATCTCCACCAAGGTGTTTGGCATCCTATCGGGAAAGCTTCAGATGCCACAGGTGGTTGGGGCATTGGTGGCAGGTCTTTTGTTCGGACCGGCACTACTCGGTATCATTCAGCCCACCGAGGTTCTACATGTACTCGCCGAGCTCGGAGTCGTTGTAATTATGTTTAGTGCAGGACTTGAAACCAGCATTAGCGACCTTAAAGCATCGGGAAAAAACAGTTTATTAATCGCACTGCTCGGTGTTGCGGTGCCGCTCGGTGCCGGAATACTGCTTATGAATGCATTTAACGACAGCGGCAACATCTTAGAGAGTGTATTCCTCGGCGTTATTTTAACCGCAACCTCGGTTTCCATTACGGTTGCCACACTAAAGGAGATGGGAAAACTCTCCACCAAGGTCGGCAACACCATCCTTGCGGCAGCGCTTATCGATGATGTGCTCGGACTTGTATGTCTTACCATAGTTTCCAGCCTGTCGGGTGGTGAGGAAAACATAGCCATAACACTGCTTATGATTTTACTTTTCTTCGTTTTTGCCGCCGTTGTCGGGGTTGTGTTCAACAAGTTTTTCAACTGGTATGTCGGACGTTCGCCATCCCTCGACCTGCATCGCTACCCAATATTAGCGCTTGCGCTATGTCTTTTCATGGCATGGGCTGCAGAGGCAATATTTGGTGTTGCCGACATAATCGGTGCATTTTCCGCAGGACTTATCATCGCCTCCACGCCAAAGCGTGTCTATGTGGAGTCCAAGATAAATCCACTATCCTACCTACTACTTACCCCGATTTTCTTTGCAAACATCGGTCTTTCGGTAACCCTCCCGCAGATGAGCGGCTCGATAATAATATTTACCATTCTCCTAATAATTGTCGGCTTTCTCACCAAGCTTATCGGCTGTGGAGGTATTTCGAAGGTCTGCGGATTTACCAAAAGACAGTCAATGCAAATAGGTCTCGGCATGGTATGTCGTGGAGAGGTTGCCTTGATTGTCGCAAATAAAGGTCTTGATTTAGGGCTATTGCCGGAAGAATTTTTCGGTCCCATAGTTATAATGGTTGTATTCTGCGCCGTTGTCACACCTGCACTGCTTAAGATGGCATTCCGTGGAGAGACTGCATACGAGGGTCTGCAGGAGAGCAATCTTGTCGACAACTTCGAGCTACCGGAACAGCTGGATATCGTTGCCGAAAAACTTATTCGGGATGAGCAGAACATGTCGGACGGAAGAAAGGGCACATAAACTACTTCAAAATCTTCTATTTCACACCAAAGTGTGAAATTACACACTTTGTGTGTACCCAATAGCAAAGCAATAATGACATATCGCTTTGCTATCAACTTGAAAAATGTTGTATCGTTTTTCAACTTGGTTGATTATAAAAACTAAGGTGTTTCAATACCGTTAGTCATTCGCAACCTCAACTCCCTTGTCAGGAACACCATATAAGGGAGTACCAAAACAATGAATGCGAAAATATCGGCTACGGGTTGTGCAAGCGGCATTGCCTTTTCCTCAAAAAATATTGGGAGTATAAGAATTGCCGGTATAAGTGCAACCCCCTGCCGTGTAAAGGATAAAACGGCGGCGGGGAGTCCTCGCCCGATAGCCTGAAATGTCATGGTAGCAAGTATTGACAGTGCCTTAGCAGGCATAAAAACCCCTGTCCAGAACAACCCGAGCGCACCAAGTGATATGACAAGCGGGTCATCCTTTCGGAAAAGAGTGATGATTTGTTCCGAAAACATGCAAAAAGCGGCAGTGCATATAAGCGATAATAAAAGCATTGCGGCACCGGTAAAGATATAGGAGTCCCAAAGACGCCTATATTTTTTTGCGCCAAAATTAAAGCCGGCAACCGGAAGGTAACCCTGACCAAATCCGAGAAGGACAGAGTTTGCAAAGTTAGAAATTCTAAGCACGATGGAAACCGAAGCTATTACATAGTCACCATACGGTGCGGCAACATTGTTTAAAACAACCATGCTGAGTGATGTAAGCCCCTGACGAAAAAGGGATGGTAACCCCATCTTTGTTATCTCGCTAAAAAGCGTGAGGTCAAACCTTATAAATTTTATACTCAAGGTTAGTGCGCTCTTTTTAAGCAGGAAGTAGCTCAGTAGAATTACAAAGCTTATCGTTTGGCTGATTACAGTAGCATATGCCGCACCGGAGATGCCCATCTCGAAGGTAAAGATAAACAGCGGGTCGAGGGCAATGTTTATCACAGCTCCTGCTGCAATGCCAACCATGGCAAAAAAGGAGTTGCCCTCGCTTCGTAAAATGTTATTCATCACAAAGGAGGCCATTATTGCGGGTGCTCCGAAAAGAATAACCGCGCAGTAGTCGATGGCGTAGGGCAAGATAGTTTCGGTTGCTCCGAGCAGTAGCACAAGTTCGTTCACAAAAACGAGACCGACAACTCCCAAAACCACCCCTAATAGCACGGTTATGTACCATGCGGTTGAGAGTGTTTCATTGGCTCTTTGGACATCTTTCTCACCAAGTAGTCTTGAAATATATATACCCGCACCGGTGGCGGCAAACATTCCAATTGCCTGCATAATAGCCATAAGAGGAAAGATAACCCCGACGGCGGCAGAGGCTGAGGTACCGAGCATACTGACAAAATAGGTATCCGCCATACTATAAAATGCAGATATCATCATGCTAACGATGGACGGCATTGCAAGCGAGACAATAAGCGGTTTTACCGGAGCCTCTCCCATACGTTTATACCTCAGCCGCCGAGCCTCATCCTTGCCGATATCGATTTTCGCCATAACTTCACCCTCACCTTTTCAAAAAACGTTATATTATAGCAGTTCAATTTCAATTACACACTTTGGTGTGCACCCTATAGCAGAGCGATAACGACATATCGCTCTGCTATAGGGTTGAAAACAGTTGTAACTTTTTCAAGTTGATTGATTATAATTATAGCACACAATCGAATTTTGTCTATATGCAGTAAAAATATAATTTTTCTCGATATACTTCGCATTTTGGAATTTTTCACCTAACTAAAAAACAGGCTACACCATGCAAACTGCTTGGTATAGCCTGTTTTGTTTATAAGATAAATTATTTCAGCTCGACCTTTGCGCCGGCTTCTTCTAACTTCTTCTGCATCTCCTCAGCATCGGCCTTGGATACAGCCTCTTTGACAGCCTTAGGTGCGTTATCAACGATTTCCTTAGACTCCTTAAGACCAAGTCCTGTAACCTCTTTAACTGCCTTGATAACAGCCATCTTGTTTGCGCCAACCTCTGCAAGAACAACGTCAAACTCGGATTTCTCCTCTGCGGCGGCGCCTGCATCTGCGGCAACGCCTGCCATCATAACCGGAGCAGCTGCAGAAACACCAAACTCCTCCTCGATTGCCTTTACAAGCTCGTTGAGCTCAAGGACGGTCATGCCCTTAATCTCCTCAATAAATTTTGCTATATCAGCCATTATAAATATCCTTTCTAAAAGTTTTAATGTTTAAGCAGAGATATTATGCGCCCTGCTCTTCCTTCTGCTCCGAAATACGTGACAGTGCAACGGCAAGACCGCGTACATTGCCGGAAAGTGCGCTGCACAGCATAGAAAGCAATTGCTCCCTGCTTGGCATTTTTGCCATTGCAGATACCGTCTCGGCAGGTACAGCTTTACCCTCCATAAATCCGCCTTTAATTGTAAAGACGCCCTTGGATTTGTCGCTAAAATCCTGCAGTATTTTCGAAATTTCGATAGCGTCGCCATCAATGGTTGCAAGTGCTGTAGACTCCTTAAGCTGTTCTGTTAAGCTCTCATAAGGAGTATCCTTAAGTGCGAGTGTCAGCATGGAATTTTTAACTACACCATACTTAATACCTGCTGCACGAAGTTCGGTACGAAGCTTAGTATCGTCGGCAACATTAATACCCTTGTAGTCCACAATTACACCGGAACCGGCAGACATAATCTGCTCCTTAATTTCGGCAACCAATTTCTTTTTTGCATTTAGTGTTTTTTCGCTCGGCATGTTTTTTTCACCTCCTTTTATAATGATATATAAAAACCTCTCCCCAAAATCGGAGAGAGGCAGTAAGGTCGAAACGTATACTACATCCTCTCCTCGCGTGGCGCAGAAAATCTGCTTACGGCTAACCGCCACGGTCTTTGGATTGGGAGTTTTATTTAGTTTTTGACAAAGTCAATTTACAAAAAGCTTGCTATTAGTAAAAGGCTTGCTATTAGTAAAAGGCTTGCTATTAGTATAAAATTGACAGGGTCAATTTTATACCCCGTACTTGCTTGTTGCAAGGCGTACACCGGGGCCCATTGTAGAGGCTACCGACGCACTGCGGAAATACTGACCCTTAGCGGCGGACGGCTTTGCCTTTGCAACAGCCTCCATAACAACTGTTAGGTTGTCGCAGAGTTTTTCTGTTCCGAAGCTTGCCTTACCTATCGGCACATGAATAATGTTAGCCTTGTCTAAACGATACTCAATTTTACCGGCCTTCGCCTCGGTTACCGCTCTTCCTACATCCGGAGTAACGGTTCCTGCCTTCGGGTTTGGCATAAGACCACGGGGGCCTAAAACCTTACCTAAACGTCCTACAAGAGCCATCATGTCAGGGGTTGTAACAAGTACATCAAAATCTACAAAACCTTCGTTTTGGATTTTTGCAACTATATCGTCGTCACCAACCATCATAGCGCCTGCATCGGTTGCGGCCTTTGCGGCATCACCCTTACAGATTGCGATAACTCGTACATCCTTACCTGTTCCGTGAGGAAGAACCACAGCACCTCTAACCTGCTGGTCAGCATGGCGGCTGTCAACGCCGAGCTTTATGTGAAGCTCAACAGTCTCGTCAAACTTTGCCTTTGCGGTTTTACAGACGATGTCCATCGCCTCTTCATTTTCATACTGCTTTGTGCGGTCGATAAGCTTTGCGCTCTCGTTATATTTTTTTCCGTGTTTCATTTTTATTATCCTCCTGTGGTAATAGCGGAATTTTCCTCCCACCAATATTTACTCTTACTAACCTTCTACGGTAATGCCCATGCTGCGTGCTGTGCCGGCTATCATGGAAACAGCGGTATCCAGATTTGCCGCGTTAAGATCCGGCATCTTTGTGTTAGCTATTTCCTCAAGCTGTGCACGTGTAATGCTACCTACCTTAGTGCGGTTCGGTACGCCACTACCGCTCTCGATTCCGAGTGCTTTTTTAATAAGCACTGCTGCCGGAGGTGTTTTTGTTACGAAGCTGAAGCTATGGTCAGCGTATACCGTGATAACAACCGGTATAATAAGACCGATATCCTTCTGGGTTCTCTCGTTAAACTCCTTTGTAAAGGACATAATGTTAACGCCGTGCTGACCGAGTGCAGGTCCTACAGGCGGAGCCGGAGTTGCCTTACCGGCGGGAATTTGTAGCTTTATATAGCCAATCACCTTTTGTGCCATCTTTATATTTCTCCTTGTTATTTAATCAAATTTGTTATATCGGTTTAATTTCCGAAAGGCTGAGTTCTGCAGGGGTCGAACGTCCGAACATCGAAACGGTAACCTTTACACGACGATGCTCCATGTCGATGGAGTCCACAACGCCGACAAAACCTTCCATCGGTCCAACCGCAACAACCTCAACGCTATCGCCCACCTTGTAATCAAGTGCGGTTTCTACATTGTCGAAGCATAGCTGGTCAACCTCCGCCTTGGTAAGCGGTACCGGCTTTGATCCGGGACCCACAAATCCGGTAACTCCACGTGTATTTCTAACGATATACCAAGAATCGTCGGTCATGTGCATCTTAACCAAAACATAGCTCGGAAAAAGCTTGCGCTCTACCTGTCTCTCCTTGCCGTCCTTGATTTCGGTCATCATGGCTGTAGGGACACGAACTTCCTCTATCATATTGGCAAGGCGCTTGTTTTCTATAATAGTTTCAAGGCTTTGTGCAACCTTATTTTCGTAGCCGGAATAGGTATGAACGACATACCATTGTGCCTCTTCCATATCTTAGGCTCCTCCGTATGCAAGGTCTAACAACAGCTTCATAACCGCATCAAACCCGAACAGCAACAGTCCGGCTATGACTACCACAACCAAAACTATGCAGGTATTTTTCAACACCTGTTTGCGGGATGGCCACACAACCTTTTTAAGCTCACTTTTTACATCGGTAAAAAATTTGCCGATGCGTTTAAAAAAAGCTGCGACCTTAGAAAAAAAGCCGTCTTTTTTTACTGTTTTTTCGCTCATTTCGTTACTCCCTACTTGGTTTCACGATGTGCGGTGTGTTTTTTGCAGAAACGACAGTATTTTTTTAGCTCCAACCTGTCAGGGCTGTTTTTCTTGTTTTTCATACTGTTGTAGTTGCGTTGCTTGCAGTCTGTGCATGCGAGGGTGATTTTTACTCTCATAGTTTGTCTCCTTTTGTTGGCGGTTAGTTACCGAGTCAAACACACGGTACAACTCCTCCCTCCCATTTTATGATGTCGATTTTACACCTAAAAAAGACCACTCATAAAGAGAGGTAGGTATAATATAACATAAAAATGCCGGGATGTCAAGTGCTTTTTTAGCGGTTCACACCGGAATAAAGTATAGTAGTTCAAAATTAAGCGTTGCTTGATTATATATGTAGGTATTTATTTTTACACAAAGTAAAATGGGCTATATGCAATGTTGGGCATTAACACCCTCATGCATATAGCCGCACCTATCGGTAACACCGAAAATTACTGTTCGTGTTCCTGCCTTAGCTCTATCTTGTTTTCTACCTCCTCACGGGATTCAATATATCGCAGTTCGGGGTTTTCTTCCTCATCGTCAGACAGTGCGTTGCCGAGGTTTAGAAAGGCAAGATACTGCAGTAGATCATTTTCTCCGTATCCGGGCATGTTGTTGTTCATAAAAAATACCTCCTTGATGATATTATCACCAAGGAGGTTTAAATTATTCGCCGTCGTCTTCAGAAAAGTCAACTTCAAATTTTGTTCCGCAATTGGGGCAACATAGATCCTCGCTTGCAAGCATGTCTTCATCCATACAGACAACCTCCTTGCACTGCGGGCAGGTTATCTCGTAGATACCACTGTCGTCAAACTCGTCGTCGCCGCATCCGCAACCACATCCCGAGGCAAGTTCTTCCTCTATGTCGGTAAGGTCGTTGTCTATCGCGTCAATCTCATCGTAGATCTGGTCGATATCGTCGTTAATCTCCATTACGCTTTCACATACGTCACCGAGAAGTGAGAGTACCTCTTTTAATATCCTACCCTCCTTGGTGCTGAAATCCGGATCAAGTCCGTCTACCAGACCCTTAACGTAGGAGGCTCTTTCCTTTAAATCCATATCAATATTCCTTTCTTCATCTTTATAAAATTATGCACGACCCATGTATTCGCCTGTACGGGTGTCTATCTGAACCTTTTCACCCTCCTCTAAAAACAGCGGAACCCTAATTTCTGCACCTGTCTCCACTATTGCCGGTTTTAATGTATTGGTGGCGGTGTTACCCTTGAAACCGGGATCGGTCTGGGTAATTACAAGCTCAACAAAGTTTGGAGGCTCCACACCGAAAACACTGCCTTTGTAGGAAAGGATTTTAACAACTTCATTTTCCTTTACAAAGCGGAAACTGTCCGGCAGGGAGGATTCGTTTATCGGTGATTGCTCATAGGTGTCTACATCCATAAAGTGGTAAAGCTCGCCATCGCTGTATAGATACTGCATGTCACGGCGCTCGATATAGGCAGGCGGGAACTTGTCGGACGGGTTGTAGGTTGTCTCGGTCACGGAACCGGTAATAACGTTTCTGGTTTTTGCACGAACAAATGCCGCACCCTTACCCGGCTTTACATGCTGAAAATCGATAACCTGATAAACATTGCCGTCCATCTCAAAGGTGACGCCGTTTCTAAAATCGCCGGCTGAAATCATAAAAAAATCTCCTGTTGTTTTTTTCGTTCTGTGTTTAATACACTAATTATATGAAATTACGGCGAATTAGTCAACACCGGTTGATAATTTTCTGCAATAAAATTTGTTGCGTTATGAAATTTGTTGTGATATAGTTGAAACAAATTAATATATTTTAAGCTAAGGATAACAATATGATGGTTGACAGCATTAGAGTGTTTTATTCCCTTGATAATTTTTCCATCCGAGAGGTTCAGGGCGGGTTTGCGGCAAGAGCCTTTGTGCTTGTGGCACCGAACAGGAAATATTTTTTGAAGTGCTACGATAAAAAACGCCCATGCACCGAACGAAATATTGCGGGTATCGACATCTACACACCGATATTAGAACAGCTCTCAAACGGCTCGCTCGGTGGCAATGTGCCCACAACGATTTACACCTCAAGCGGAAAAAACCGCTGTGAAGACGATGAGTTTGTGTATTTGATGTATGATTTTATCGACGGGGATACCATAGCTGCAAATCCATATGGTGAACAGCAGATAACAGCCCTCGGCGGAATAATGGCAAAGCTTCACTGCCACAAAACATCACACCCCCTCGATAGCATAACCGAAAGGTTTGAAATCCCCTTTAACGACAAACTCCACGCCTTTATAAATGCAAGCCTTACAGAAGATTTCAAATTTTTAGTCGAATATAAGGACGCAATTATACGGCTCTGTAAAAAAACAGCCGAGCTTGCCGAGGCAGCATCGGCACAGGATACCGAGTTTGTTCTCTGTCACACCGATGTACATGGTTGGAATTTAATGCAGACCGAAACGTCACTTATTTTAATAGACTGGGAGGGGCTTCGATTTGCACCGAGAGAGGCGGATTTTTTCGCTTTTGAGAATCTGCCGTTTAAGGGAAATTTTATCGCAGAGTACAACAGGGTATGCCTAAAAAACGGCATAAAACCCTACCGTGAAAACAATATTATACTCGACTTTTATCACAGCCGCAGAAAATCAGAGGATATCTGGGAGTTTATCGAAAAGCTTTTGTTTGAACAGCTAAGCGAGGAGCAGCATCGAAAAACCGTTTGTGAACTTATTGAAGAGTGTATGCATATTTAACCGATTTAAATTGTGATATCAAACTTCTCAATCTCGTGTTTGAGGTTTGTGATAATCTCGTTTGTTACATCGCCCTCGCCTTTGTAATAGTTAGAGGTCATCACCTGCTCACCCTCGTTAATAAACACCTCAACTATGCTATTGTCGACAATTATGTCCAGCGTAAGCTTTACATCCGAAGAGAGTTTTACCCTGCGAACATTCTTAACATTTTCTTCACGAGGGTTCTTATCCAACCTGTACAGTGTAGCCGAGCGATCCAGCGATAGCGTGTTTGACGCCTTATCGTAGATGATCTTCACACAGCCGGAATCGGTTTTAAGAAGGTTAAGGCAGATACTGTCACCGGAGGTGAGGTCGGCAGAAACCTTTATTCTATAGCTGTCGGTGTTCCCTTTTGTTATGTCGCAATAACGCTCACCATGATATTTTTCAAGCCCCTTGACCGGTTGCTGATAAAGCCGTTTGTTTTTTAGGGAAAGAACCCTGGGTAGCGTCATGCATCCGGTCCAGCCGTGACCGAGCTCGTCGGTGATAAACACCCTGTCCCACATCTGCGCCCATGCTATCATAACCCTCTCGGCATCGAGACTTTCGGTGGTTTGCGGTGCATAAAAATCGAATCCGCCATCTATCTCATCGTAATATTCGGCGGTGAATTTACCCGTTTCGAGGTCAATGTCGCCCACAAAATATACCGCCGAGGAGACGTTGCGGTATTTATCCCCCTGTGGTGGCATGTTGATAGGCGACGTGAGGATAACATATTTGTCGCCGAGTTTAAATATGTCGGGGCACTCAAAAACAGTACCCATACTGCCATCCTCCGCCCCACGCAGAGCCTCACCGACATACTCCCATTTCTCGAGGTCGGGCGAGCGATAGAGTAGCATACTGCCGATTTCTCTATCCTTTAGCCGAGAGCCCATCAAGGCATAAAACCAATCGCCCACCTTAAATAATTTCGGGTCTCGAAAATCGTTGGCGCTTACCATTTCGGGCAGCTGTTTCTCTGATATGACAGGATTGTTTGCCGACTTTTTGTACAGCTCGCCATCGCCAACTGCAATACACTGTGTCTGACAACTCGCACCGCCGATTTTTCCGTTACAGCCGGTGTACATCAGCACATGCTTGCCGTTATGCTCCATTGCCGTTCCGGAAAAACAGCCCATATCGTGCTCGTAATCCTCGGTAGGTGTGAGTGCAATGGGGAGATGTTCCCAGCTTATTAAATCCTCACTCACGGCATGTGACCAGTGCATCGGCCCCCATTTTGTATCATTGGGATTATGCTGTGCAAAGAGGTGATATTTGCCGTTATATACCGAAAACCCGTTGGGATCATTTATCCAGCCACTTTTTGCGGTGTAGTGAAAATCAGGTCTATAAAGCTCGTTCGTTTTCATAAATGTCCTCTATTAATTATTTACTGTCCGTAGTAGGCGCCGTCGCCGTGTTTTCTGAGATAATGTTTGTCGAGCAGCTCCTTTTGCATTGGTGGAAGCTGTGGGTTTTGATTTAGGCAGTGCCATGCCATAAAGGCAACCTCCTCCATAACAACAGCATTGTGTACCGCCTCTGCCGCGTCACCCCCCCAACAAAAGGGGCCATGGCTATGCACCGTCACCGCCGGAATTGAGGTAGGCTGAATGTTTCGTTCGCCAAACGTCTCTACAATTACACGACCGGTTTCCAGCTCATATTCTCCGGCTATTTCCTCCGCCGTCATTTTACGGGTGCAGGGTATATCGCCGTAAAAATAGTCGGCATGTGTGGTCCCGAATGCCGAAATGTCTCTGCCCAGCTGTGAAAATATAGTTGCCCATCGGCTGTGGGTATGAACTATTCCACCGATATCCGAAAAATTGCGGTAAAGCTCCAGATGGGTCGGCGTGTCGGAGGATGGTTTTAAGTCCCCCTCAAGCTTTTTGCCGGTGGCAAGCTCCACCACCACCATGTCCTCTACAGCCATCTCGTCATATTCTACACCGGAGGGCTTTATAACCACCAAGCCTTTTTCCCTGTCGATTGCCGAAACGTTACCCCAGGTAAATGTTACGAGATTATGTTTCGGTAGCAACAAATTCGCCTGTAAAACCTGTTCTTTTAAATACTCTAACACCTATTTTAACCTCCACGCAAGGTCGGCAACAAGTAAATCCTGCTCAAACCTTTCTATGGTGGTGTCTTTACCGATATGCACAAACTCTAAATCCATTATGTTGCAAAAGTCCCTCATCTGCTCTGCAGTTACATCATAGCTGAGCACGGTGTGATGTGCTCCGCCGGCTAAAATCCAGCACTCAATGCCGGTGTAATGGTCGGGCATTGCCCTCCACATTACCCTTGCAACCGGGAGGTTTGGCATCTCCATGGTGGGCTTTATGCACTCAATGTCATGACAGATAAGCCTCATTCTACCGCCCATGTCGACCAATGTAACCACCACCGCATCACCTGCGTGACCCTCGAAAACTAAGCGCGCCGGTGGTTCACGGTCGCCTATTCCAAGCGGATTTATCAGTATGCTCGGGCGATTTTCGGCAACGCTGGGGCACACCTCCAACATATGTGCTCCGAGCGACAGTTCGTTGCCCTTTTCGAGGTGGTAGGTGTAATCCTCCATAAAGGAGGTTCCTCCTCCTTTACCGTCACCCATCGCCTTAATTATGCTCGTCATTGCGGCGGTTTTCCAGTCTCCCTCGCCGGCATAGCCGTAGCCATGTGCCATAAGGTTCTGGCTGGCGAGACCGGGTAGCTGTTTCATGCCGTATAAATCCTGAAAGGTGTTGGAGAATGCCATGCACCCCTCGTCATCAAACATCCTTTTCATTGCGATTTCTTCCCGTGCCTGATATTCAACAGTCTCAATCCCTTCAGTTGGCAGGTTGTACAGCTTTTTGTACTCCTCCATCTTTTCGACAATCTGTGCGTCGGTAACAGAGTCCATCACCTCTACAAGTTTACCCACCGGCCAGGTATTAACCTGCCAGCCGAGCTTAATCTGAGCCTCCACCTTGTCCCCTTCGGTTACGGCAACTTCACGCATGTTATCGCCGAAACGCATAACCTTAAGTTCCTTGGAAAAGGCGACACCGTAGGCGACGCGCATCCAGTCACCGAGACGGTTTTGTAGCTCTTCATCCTGCCAATATCCTGCTATAACCTTGCGCTTTGCACGAAGTCGAGCACCGATAAATCCGTGCTCTCTGTCTCCGTGTGCCGCCTGGTTGAGGTTCATGAAGTCCATGTCTATTTCATCGCTCGGAATTTCACGGTTATACTGCGTTGCGAGGTGACACCACGGCTTTTGTAAGCTCGCAAGCCCGTTTATCCACATTTTGGATGGGCTGAAGGTGTGACACCAGGTGATAATTCCGATACAATCATCGTCATAATTCGCCTGTTTTATTACCTCGGTTATCTCGGTGTTTGTCTTTGCTGTAACCTTGTACACAAGCTTACAGGGAAGTTTTCCGCTGTCGTTAAGTGCCCCCACCATCTCGGTGGCACGCTTATCAACGGTGTTTAATACCTCGTCGCCGTATAAAAATTGACTGCCTACTATAAACCATATTCTTTTGTTATTTATGTTCATCCAAGTTCCTCCTCATTAATACTGATGATTGCCGTTCTTCCCTCGCTTGTCTCGATATGTTTCAGAAGCCTTGTTCTGAGTTTCGCTTTAATGTCGATATGCTGTTTGCTGTTAATCAGGTTGTTCAGCTGATTGGGATCGACGAAATTATCATAGAGAAAATCGTCACTATATCTGTCCGAGTATGCGGCGGAACCACCGTCAAGGCTGAGTGCTACAACTGCATAGGTGTACCGTTCGGTTCTGATAACCCTACCGACACGGCTTTCGGATATCTGTGCAAAAACCACGTTTTCCCTGTCTTTGGTTTTTCCGCTCGCAACATCAATAAGTCGCTCGCCTATCATTGCATCGCCGACCTCAATTTCTGCCGCCGCAAGCATGGATTTCGCCAGTGATTCGGTCGAAACGAGCTCCTTCACCTCTAATCCGCCTTTATATGCTCCTCCTGCTACCACAAGCGGAACGCGTAGGCAGGCATCATGGCAGGAGCGTTTATAGTCATCATATCCATTTAGGTTTTTATCCCGATTTCGGGTTCTGAAATGGCTACCGTGATCCGAGGCGAAGAAAATAACTGTATTCTCGTATTCCCCCATCTCTTTAAGCTTTTCAACAAGTCGACCGAGATTATCATCCAGGCTTTTACACTGACCAAGATAATCCGGATATTCCTCGAGATAATCGCCGTGCGAAAACGCCTTTAGATCCTCCGGTATCACACACTCCTTGAACCGTTCCTTCGACCCGTTTGGACCCTCATAGTGATTTCTATCGTTCTGGTGGTGGGGTTCTATGTAGGATATCGTCATGAAAAAAGGTTTGTCCTTCGGGCGGGCATCTAAAAACTCGAGGGCAAAATCGGTCATGGCATCGGCACGGTAATGCTCAAAGTCTATCCTCTTATTATTTTCATCAAAAACATACCCACCATAGCCGTGAGAGGTGAACTCCAAAAGGTCAACCGCCCTCCAAAAACCGTTGTAACCGCCACGATGAGCCACGGGAATTGCCGATGTTTGATAATCTATCGTCGGTTTATTTGGTACACCCTCCTCACTTGCGAGGTGCCATTTGCCGATATAGGCGTTCTCGTAGCCTGCCTCCTCAAAATAGTTTGCAATTGTCTTGGTACTGTGCGCAAGCATTATTCCGTTACGAAAACAGCCGGTTGTGGTTGCATAAAGTCCGGACTGAAATATGGCACGCGCAGGCCCGCATACCGGTTGAGGAGTAAAGGCGTTACTAAACCTTACTCCATCTGCCGCAATGCGGTCAAGGTTGGGCGTAATGTCGAGCGGTTGCCCGAAGCATCCGCAGGTATCGGCACGCTGTTGATCGGTAAAAAAGAATATAACATTGTTTTTTTTGCCCACTTGCATTTACCTCCGGTTTACAAAGATATAATTTATACCATTGTACTCCTTAATAGTGAAATGTGCAATCCTTTAAGGCAAAATTAACCGCCTGTTTTCTGCTCAATTTATATTTGGTCGACCGATTTACATATTTTGTATAAAAATTCAGATAATTCATCCTTGACAGCCTTGTTTTTCACAGGGTCTTTGCAGGCTTCCCATAAATGTTTCAGCTCGATAATTCTGTTTTTTTGGGTTTGTGTTATTTTATTTCGCAAACATTCATCATCTATCCATTGTTCAAATGTGCCTACCCAATCCACAAGGCAGCCAAAATTTTCACCGGTGCTTTTTATGCTACCTTTATCAATTTTGGCATAATTAAGTCTTGTCGAACCACTATTATCCCTGATGATTTGCACCTCGAATAACGGGTCGATATTCAGTATTCCTAAATGTCGCTCATCATTAGCATCGATTTGTAAATGTTTTTCGTCTACCGAAACCCCGACTATTTCGCACACATATAGTTGATACACCCCGTCTAAACTGTGGGAATGTACAACCCTGCATTCCATATTCACAGGACACTCTTTTATGGATTTTGGCTTTACCATTGTTGAATCAAACGGGGTAAGCCCCGCAACGTCAAACTCGCTTATTCCATATGGGATAGGCATATTGCAGATTATGCTTTCATTAAGTAAAGACTCTCCTATATAGCTGATAACACACTCACCGTTTTTTTGCAGGTTATAGAAGCCATGTCTTACGTCATGCTTATTTCCCTCTTCGACATACTTTTTTGTTGAAAGTGCAAAGGAAAAGTAATATGAACCCTTTTTACCGTCGGTTGGATAATATGCACAGTTTAAGGTTCCCAGTGTAACCGGTGTTAAATTAGTATTTCCCATTTCATCTATAGTGCTTATAAAATATGCAGCTTGTGGAGGTTGAACCCATCTGTAATTAAACTCAAAATACGATGCATTCTTAACATCAAAAAACTTGGCCATTATACACCTCTCCTGTAATGTTTTTCGCTCCTCAAAATTCAACTAACGAATGAGCTTTATCAGCCATGGCGATAATATTTTTCACAGGTACATTGGGTAATATCTCCTCATGACTTGGCGATATTACTATCCCCGGCGATAAAATTCTTTTCACCCTTGACACCTCATCCTCGATCTCCTGTGCGGTGGCATTAACAAAAAAGGTTTGTGCATCTATGCCGCCGACAAAGGTTAATCTGTCTTTATACTGCGCCAATTCTACCGCCGACATTCCCTCCGCCTTAGCTTGAATCGGGTGTAGTATATCAATGCCCGCATCTATCAGATCGGGAATAATTCTGTATATAATGCACAAAGCACATAAAGTAACAAACACCAAAAACAACAGATAGACAGCCGACCATTATTCCGTTAAAAAGCTG
>CAYJKY010000037.1:0-32477 GCA_964370825.1 uncultured Oscillospiraceae bacterium | reverse complement strand
TTTATTTTATTAGATATATCGGTGCGCAAATTTTTTGCGGTTTTTTGCATTACAGTGGAGATAATTAAGCCCTGCGTTATAGACAAAACATAGCTTAACGCATACACAACACCTAAAAATAAACCTATAGAAAATATGGCGTCCATATCAATCTCGCCACCCGCCATGCTTGCGCCGATGCCCTCGGTAACCGTATCTGTTAACCTTGTAAGCTGACTAGGGCCTATCAGTGTTAATATAGAGCCTAACATTGCAAAAACAATTGCCACAACCATTAGACCTCTGCGCTTTTTAATATATGCTAAAAGTTTTTTGACCGTTAGCTTCATGTCCTTAGCCTTTTCGCCACCGCCCTGCATTCCGGGTCCTCGTTCGGGTCTTTTGTTTTTTTCGACAGAGCCAAGCTCGTAATTATCTTTAGCCATTTTTCAGTTCCTCCTCTGATAGTTGTGATAGAGCAATTTGCTTATACACCTCGCAGTTTTCGAGCAAATCTCTGTGCTTGCCCATTCCTGCTATTTCGCCGTCCTCAAGCACAATTATTTTGTCGGCATCTTTTATAGTGCCTATTCTTTGCCCTACTAAAAGCATGGTGGCATCACCACACTCATCCTTTAACGTTTCGCGAAGCTTGCGATCGGTTTTATAGTCAAGTGCAGAGAAAGAGTCGTCGAAAATAAATATCTCGGGCTCTCGATAAACCGCCCTCGCTATAGAAATCCTCTGCTTTTGTCCTCCCGAAAAGTTTCTGCCGCCCTGCGCAACATGTGCACTATACTTGTTCTCTAAATTTGTTACAAAATCGGTAGCCTGTGCTATATCTATCGAGTTCGCTAAGTGCTCCTCTCCTTTTTTGGACGAGTCGTTATCGCCAAATGCCACGTTAGATTCAATCGTACCGGTAAATAAAACAGAGCGTTGGGAGACATAACCTATTAACGAGTTAAGCGCTTTTTTTGTGTAGTTTTTTACATTTAATCCATTTACTAAAATTTCGCCCTCGCTCACATCATAAAATCTTGGTAGCAGATTGACAACCGTGCTTTTGCCACAACCTGTTGAGCCTATAAAGGCTACCATTTCGCCCTTGTTTGCAGTAAAGCTTATATTTTTAAGCAGGTAGTCCTCTGCCGCCGGATATTTAAAGCTGACGTTTTTAAACTCAATTTCACCGCTTTTTCCGTCAACACCATTAGTGGAGTCACCCTCTACAATACTGTCTTTTGTATCAATGACTTCATTGATGCGCCTTGCAGACACACTTGCCCTGGGTAAAAGCATAAACACCATAACAAGCATCATAAACGACATGATAACCTGCATTGCGTATGATGAAAAAACAATCATGTCTGAAAAAAGAGTTATCTTATCAGCCCCTAAAGCCTCGTTAATCAACACGGCACCAACAAGATAAACCCCCAAAACCAAACCACTGCTTATCATTTGTATACTGGGCATTAAAAAAGACATTGTTCTTGATGTAAAAAGGTTTGTAGCTGTAATCTCTTCGTTGGCTTTTTCAAATTTAACTGCTTGGTATTCCTCCGCATTATACGCTCTAACAACATTTAATCCATCTAAGCTTTCTTTCGATACCTTATTGATATTATCTGTTAGCGTTTGCAATTTTTTGAATCGTGGAACTGCAAGTGTAAGACAAATTCCCACAATAAGCAACAAAACCAAAACTGCTACCCCTGTTACAATTGTCCAAGACTCGTTTTTGCCGGCAATTTTAGCTATTGCCCAAACAGCGGTTATGGGTGCTTTTACAAGCATTTGCATTCCCATTACAATAAGTAGTTGAACCTGCGTTATGTCGTTTGTGGTTCTTGTAATTAAACTCGATGTAGAAAAAGAATTAACGTCTTTCATAGAAAAACCCATAACTTTTTCAAATAATTTGGATCGTGTAATAAACGAAAAATTAGCGGCAATATCGGCTGCAATAACAGCTACTGCTATGGATAAAACCAAGCTACCCACAGCACACAACACCATGTTAAATCCGGCAACATATATGTCGCTCATTTCACTGCCTTCGGTTTGCACAAGCATCGTTATCTCGGACATATAGTCGGGCAGGGCAAGGTCTAAATAAACCTGTGCACATGTGAGGATAAGCACAAACCCGGCTAAAAAATACTCTTTTGGTGATAAATTTTTTATTAGCTTAATCATTGTATCCCTCCAGATTTATAGGTAAACTTTCACCTAAAATTGATTTTAACTTACCAAGCTTTTTAAAAAAGCTTTCAAGCTCTTCTATTCCAAACTCGTCTACTACCTTGCCCATAGTTTCGAACATATCTGCTTTCAACTTATCTGCCAGCGCTACCCCTTTTTCGCTAAGCTTTAAAATTTTAGCCCTAGAGTCTGCCTGTGAGGCTGTTTTAACAACCAATCCTTTTGTTTCTAATTTTTTTATCAATACCGCCATTCTTGCAGAGCTTATTTTTAGCTGACTGCATAAATCTGCCGAGGTAATTTCTTTATCTGCATCATATAGCAGCTTTATAACTGCAAATGCACCCATTTCACCTCTATTAACCTCATTAAGCATCTTTTGTGGCCTATTATTGTGAAATAGTTCAAGTGCATAAAAAACATCTTCTTTTTTTGCCATTTTATTACCAATCCTTTCTGAACAATATGAAAAATTTAACTCTTGCAAATTGACTAACCCAGTTAGCATTATAACATTGCTAACCGAGTTAGTCAATATAGTTAACATAATTTTCACAGATTGACTTTTGATGAAAATCCTGTTAAACTTTTAGCAACTGGAGGTGAGAAATATTAAAAACGATATACAACTTTTTAGGCTACTTAGACACACAAAGGATACCGTCGAAAAAATAGCCAATAGTCGTTTAAAGAAAGCGGGAATTACAATAGCGCAGGGGCATATAATACTCATCTTATGGGAACAAGACGAGTATAAATCCACCTTAAAAGCACTTGAAAAAGAGCTTGATCTTGCACAGTCAACCATTGTGCTAATGGTGTCAAAGATGGAAAGCAACGGTTTTGTAAGCACATATACATCTAGCGAGGACAAGAGGGTGAAATATGTGTGTTTGACAGAAAAGGGCAGGCAGGTGTATAACGATGTTAGGGACAGCATGATTGATGTTCAAAACGAAATTTTATCACCACTTAACGAGGATGAAAAGATAACCTTCATCAAGTTGCTCGAAAAGATAAATGAAAACGAAAGGTGCTGCCGCAAATGGTAAAAATCATTTGTGGCAGCACCTTTTATTTATTATTTTAAATAGAAAAGAATAAGCCATAGGCATAAGAATTACCTATGATCTCTATTCTCCGTAAAACAGTAACTTACTAATAATTCAATTCGTATTACATAGAACTCTATTACCCAAAGTTTCTGCTGTTTATAACAACCGCAAGGTCGAGGAAATTTGTTACTTCGTCACCATACCAATCGGTGCCTACAGTGCCGTCTCATAACTCCATCGCATCTACCCTAATCGAAAAAAACCCATAAAGCAAAGGGTGAAAAGCAAGAATTCGTGCACTATAAAAGCAATATTTGTGATACTCCTTAATGGTAACTAACTACAATATTGGTTAATATTTTATTCTCGAAACATCAATAACGCTCTTATAAAAGAGTGCGCCGTTAGTGGTGAACTGTCTGTAATAAAGCAGATCACCTGTATTCCTTATCGACCCGGTTGAATTCTGCCGGGTCGGGTACCACCCTGCCCGACAGATAAAGCCTCCACCGGATTACCATTTTCATCGACTATTGTGCCACCTGAAATACTGTATACTCCGTTTACATCCAGTGCACCATCACCACCCCCGTAAATTGAGTTAGCTTCAATAATAATCTCTCCACCTTGTATCGTCAAATCTCCGTTTGAATCTATTCCATCTCCCTGACATTTTAAATATATAGCCCCACCGGTGATGCTTATATTCCCATCCTCTGCAGATGCATTAATCGCATCGTCAAGCACATTTATATTAATATCTCCATCGTTAATTGTTATAGTCGAGCCCTCAATGCCTTCGTATGCATTTTCTACAGTTAGGTTGATATTGTTAATTATCAGGTCATAGTCTGCATGTAGGGCATCATCGCCGGAATTAACTGAGAATTCCCCTCCGTTTATCAAAAGGTTGTTATTCGCATGGATTGCGTCCTCGTACGATGAGACGATAAATTCACCGCCGTTAATAATTATATCATTAGCCTTAACACCTTTCATGCTTTCCTCGAGTAGGTCGGTTGGTTGAACTGTATTCCCCGGGCCCTCGCCTCTGGTAATTTCGTTCAAAACCTCCACATATCCACCGCCTGATGCAAGATTAAAAACTCCGCCATCTATCTGTAATATCTGCTCTGCACTAATTGCATCATTTTGTGCTAAGACATCATAGGTACCACCTGTAATGATTATATTCCCTCTATCCAAATCAGTATCATTAGATGATTTAAGTCCATCCTTGCCACACTCAATTGTTATAGATGCATCGCTGATAGCGAGAAGGTCTTTGCCGAGAATTCCATCCTCAACTGAATTCACCACAATGTTACCACCCTCTATCACAAGGTCGTCACGGCTGTTAATGCCATCACGATACAGTGTGTTAACTGTAAGGGTGCCATCACCGGTTATTGTAGTATCTGCAGCAGAATAAACGGCAGAAGAAGGAAATTCGCTATCCTGAGTAACTATAGCTCCCTGAGTTACGGTGTTTTCACCCATAAGAACTAATACTACATCCTTAGCTTCAACAATATTTATTGGTGTGCCCGTTTCGGTCTCGACCGCAACATTGTTTAGCACAAGGTAAACCACACCTTCATCAATGTCCTTGTTAACATTAACGACTATTTCGCTGTAGCTACCGGTAAACTCATAAATACCGCTTTGTGTAATGAGAACCTCTTGATCCTCCATAAATATCGCATCGCTAAAATCCTCAGCAAAGTCATTCGATGGGTAGTTTAGCAGTGTTATCGCTTCATCGGTAGCTTGAAGTTCATCATCATCGCCCTGTTCAACACCCTGTTGATTTGATGTGGCACCGTCTACCGCTTGGTTATTTGCAGTCTCATTACATGCAGATAGTGCAAGCACAGCTGCTGTTAATAAAAACACATATATAGCTTTCATTTAAAAATTCTCCTGTCTTAACATTTCTTATTAATACGATTGACAGTGTAGCATATAATGCTACCGGTTATTAAACCAACACCTATAATAAACAGGACGTCTTCGTATATCGAGGATGTTCCGGCTATCTCAAAAACCCCTCGTAATGTCGAGCTTAAAATAAATGCAACGACACCCGTGTGATAAAGATGAGTTGCTAAAAAACTTTGTGGTTCACAGCGTGCAAATATCATCGCCAGTAATCCTACGTTTACACCCATCAGTAGCGGGTATGCAAATAAATAGGTCATATGTGGCGAACTTACACCGTGTGAAAACTGGGCATAAACAAAGGCAACTATCGCACAAGTTAATGTAACTATAACATAGGGTATAACACGTTTAAGCAGATAAAATGTTCTAACCTCCTGCCTATTCTGCAATGTAGACAATGTCACTCACGCTCCTTTCCTTAAAGCTTCGCCCGTTTGTGGTTGGGTTGTTGACAACCTCCCCCATAAACACCATTGTTGCAGAGCCACCACCATCCAGATTATAGCCCTCTACGCAACCATACGAGCTGAGCACCGTTGCTATCTCTACAAGAGAAAGACCCGCACTCTGTGTTGTTCTTCCATCGGCAACCAGAAAAATATAGTGGTTTGGCGCAATCATTCCTATTGCTGTTCTGGGGTTGCTTGGATCCTCTCTATCCACCTGACTGTTTTCATCTACGATAATATTCCCATCACTAATCAGCCCCGGTCCAAAAGAGTATATCTGCTCTGCACCTTGTTCCTGTAACTCAACTGCAGTAACATTTGCCTCCTCGATAACCTCCATACTTCCATCTTCATAAATGACTAAATCCTCGTTGCCACCACTCATTCCAACATCTCTATATAACTGACCGTTTCGCATAACATATCCTGTATCACGAAATCCGTAAAAATCACCATTTATTGCTATAATAGCATCGTTTGCCTGTGCAATTTCAGAGGTTGTCTGTTTTAGATTATTGCCAAAGGAGTTATATGCAAGCCCTGACTGCAACAAGGAACTATCCGTTATCTTCACCTCTGCAATATAAATATCGGTATTGTATTCACGTATTGTAGATATTGTTACTTCAATATCATCGCTCATATAGCTGTTTTGTGTTATGACGGGGGCGGAAGGCTCATCTACCTGCTGTGTTGCTTCGCTTGATGGTGTATTTGAGCTCACATCCGGCTCTACCGATGATTGCGCCTGTATTGCTGAGTTGCTTTCAAGTACTACAACATTTTGAGGAATGATAAACCGATTCAGCAGTGCAAATCCCATGTATAAAACGAAAAAGACTGTTGCGCATATTTTCCATACTCGTGACGCGGATTGCGGTGAAATATTGTTTGTGAAAACCCAATTTTTTTGCATTTTGTAGCTGAACAAAAAAAGTCCTCCATCTATAATTATTTTTGATATTACCGGACTTTGTAGTAGTGTTGAAATGGTTGCCGTGCCTATAGCACTTGCAGCCATTATTACAAAAAACAGTGCAGTATATCTTAGTGATTGCGGTAATGTTCTATCCGGCGAACCAAACACAAGAATTTTATTTAACAGAAAATTTGCGATTCCCGATATCGCTCTTGCAAGAACAGCAGCAACCGTAATATTCCCAAACGATTCAAAAGGTAAAATTAGTGTAAACAGGTAAAAAAGAGTAATATCGACTAGTGCACCGGTAGCAGAGCTTGCGATAAATTTTAACAATCGATTATATATTCGCAAGGAGTCACGAACGCACCGAAAGTGAGATGATGAGTTATCGTTTATATATACCGTTGTTATTGGAACGCTTGTAATAGTAAATTTAGCCACCGCTTCCAGTAGAAAATTATATTCATATTCATAGCGCGAACCATCCACCCCTGTCGCGAACTGAATAATGTTTGAAGGTATCCCTCGTAAACCCGTCTGCGTATCATCGCATCTGATGCCGGTGCTTAGACTAAACAGAAGGGCAGAGATTTTGTTGCCGAGATAGCTTTTTATCGGAACATTTTTTGTTTTAAAGTCTCGAGTTCCGAGGATTAGCGTTTCAGGGTGGGTGTCCATAGCGTTGGCAACCTTAGCAATGTCAACAACTAAATGCTGACCATCTGCATCTGCGGTTATACACTCTACCTTTTTGCCATACAGCCTAGCTGCTGCAATTAGCCCGGCTTTAAGCGCTTCCCCTTTGCCCTTGTTCATCTCATGTTCTACGGTGTAACACCCTGTGGTTTTTATGTTGTCAAAAATATGTTTGTAGCGGCTTCCGCTACCATCGTTAATTACTATTATTTTATTAAAGTTGTTTTGCTGTAACTCAGTAATAAAGCTTGTAAGTTCCGGCGATGGTTTGTATGCGGGAATAATAACTACCTGCTTTCGCTTCATACAAGCCCCCTTTTCGGTTTTAAAGCACATTTGCAAATATTTCCTGCTTGGTAATAATTATCTCTAAGTTCCCATTTCTTGTTCGTAGTTCGTCGATAAACTCCTTTTCGTCTGCAGTGCTTTTAATATCTATTTCATAGCTTAGCTTGAACATGCTTCCCATGTTTGTGGTTTTGGCGGTTACCAAGTTGACTTTATCGGTGTATTTTTCAAAAAGATCGTCAAAAACATCATGGTAATTTAAATTTTCCGGAATGGTTATATGCAGTGAACGGCTGTTGCTTTTTTGTTCTCCAAAATTTGTTGTGTTGAGCAAAAGCGCAAACAGGCTGGCTATAACAGAAAACAATACAGCGAACCCAATATATCCCATTCCGAGGGTGAGCCCTGTACACATTGCGGTAAAAATTGCACCTATCTCCTTTGCGGTGCCCGGAACAGAACGAAAGCGCACAAGGCTAAATGCACCGGCTACGGCAACACCGGCACCGATGTTTCCGTTAACCATAATAATAACCATCGCCACTGCAAGCGGTAAAAGCGCAAGTGTTGCAACAAAACTCTTTGTACATCTTGTTTTATAGGCATAAACCTTTGCCATAAACATGCCTAAAACGATTGCAGACACCATACATACAAGTAATTGCGGCAGTGTTAACGACAATGCTGTTGTGTTATTAAAAATCCCCGTAAAAATATTATTGAGCATCTGCCATACCTCGTTGACGTTTCAAATATTTTGGTAAAATAAAGTTGTTATATGCTGTGCCGTACTTTGAAAAAGAGGTTTTGTATAGCCCGTTTTCACCTAAAAATTCAATAAACCAAAACGGCAGCCCCTTTACGGTTTTCACCTCAAGTACAACAATGTCGTCAGATAATATTTTAACATCCTTATTGCTTTCGTATGGCGAGATGTCATTATCACGCATCTTAATATTAAAATCAAAGGTAATTCTAAAGTTTTCATCCTCCGGCGAGTAGTATGCCTCTCTTTCATAGGAGAGATATATACTCGGCGAAAGGTTATTGTGAATACCTTTAAAGTAGTCTACCTCCTTTTTAATTTGGGAGGTATCCTCAAGTTCTGTATTGTTGCAAAGATACGACATTGCATTTGACAGGGTAGATTGTATTCTTCTTTTGTATACCACTCCGTCATATTTCTTTTTCAACTCAATAAAGCTTACAGTGTCTTCACCCGGCTGTCCATACACCCTCAGCCTTAATTTTTCTTTATACTTCGGTTTTTCGATACTGTGCCTTATTATGCTAAAATTATCGGTATCAAAATACACATTTGATATTTTATGTCTTCCGTAGCTATCAAGCACCATATGTTTTTCCATGCACCTGCAAAGTTGATTATACTGCTGTTTGGTTAGCCTGTATTTTAATTCATATCTTTTAAAAACTGTTTGAAAAGCCATTGAAACCTCGTAACAAGAATTTATTTCGTGTTATCATTATACAATGGCGACCTTAACCTTACTTTAAAATACTATAAATTTAAAAAATTACCGTTATTTCTATTTCGTTGTAGCTTTTGCTCTCGGCAGATATCTTTGCTCCGTTAGACTCACAGATGGATTTTGCAATGGACAAGCCAATCCCAAACCCGGATGTTTCGTCGTTCCTTGACTCATCCTCACGATAAAATCTATCAAACCAGTTGTCATGTTTTCCTATAGGCATGTTTTCACATTCATTTTTAACTATTAAAATTCTTTTACCGTTTTTTTGCAACAGATCAATAGAAACAACACCATTTTGCGGCGAATATTTTATTGCATTTTCTATAAGGATAGAAAACAACTTTCTTATATCACCTTCGGTTGCGCATAGCGAGATATTATTAGAAATATTTTTTTGTACCTCTATATTATTTTGTTGAAATGTAGCCGAGAACTCATCGATTGTTTCTACCAATGCCTCGTTCAATGAAAAATCGGTTTTGACCCCCTGCATTTTAACCTCGTCAAGTTTTGTAAGAGAAATCAAATTCTCTACAAGCAGGTTAAGCCTATCGGTTTGCATTTTTATACCGTCAATCCACTCATCTTCACCGTTATACATTTCTACTACATCACAGTTCGACTTAATTATTGACAGCGGAGTTTTGAACTCATGGTTTACATCGGTGATGAACCTTTTTTGTTTTTCATACACTACCGCAATCGGTTTTACCGCCCATTTAGAAAACAAGCAGGATAAAACAAAAATAAAGATAATTGCACCAATCATAATCAACACCGAAAATAAAAGGTATTGATTGAAGCCGAACACCTCTTCCTCAATGTCTAAGAAAATATAGGTATAACCATACAATGTCTCTGTTTTTAAAAATCTAAAGTCATCAATAGTTCCTACAGTCAAATTGTTGCCATCTATATCCTGTGCATAAACCATGGCATCTTCAGGTGAAACACTTCCAATATTCTTTGTGTCGATATAGTTGATGTTGCCATCCTCATCAGAGCGAAGAACAAAAAACCTTGTAGTGAACGCTACCTCTCTTGGAAATCTGTCGGGAGGGCGAGAGGTTTCTACCAACTTTAAATCATTCTCAATTAGCATTTCCAACAATGAATCCGATTTATTTATTATAGAAGTATAGTTCACAACATTAATTAAAGCCACTATTATAAGCAGCACAACAAACGATATTATTGTTGTAAGCAGCACAAACTTTTTTTGAAGTTTTTTAATCAACTTTCTTCTCCAACGAATATCCCGTGTTGCGTATGGCTGATATTTTAACATCGGCATCTAACAATGTCAATTTTTTTCTTAGATACGCTATATACACCCACACAATGTTTATCTCAACATCGCTGTCGTATCCCCATATTTTTTCTAAAAAACGCTCTGTAGATATAATCGCCCCATCGTTTATCATGAGCATTTCCATCATCTGAAACTCCTTTCCGGCAAGCTTAAAAAACGCTTTATCGGTCGAAAGTTCAAATGTTTTACGATTCAAACTTACATTGCCGTATCTGAGGTTAGACGATGTGCTGTCGGTAGAGGTTCTTGTTATATTACGTATTCGAGCCAGCAACTCCTTTGCATCAAAAGGTTTTGTCAAATAATCGTTTGCACCAAGGTCGAGTCCGGCCACCTTGTCATCGACTGTGGACTTTGCGGTAAGCATTATAACGGGAACCGTGTTCCCCTTTCCTCTTACATGTTTCAGCACCGCCATTCCGTCCATCTTAGGCATCATAATGTCTAGGATCACGGCATCGTAATTTAACGATTCAATATAATAAAGAGCCTCCTCGCCGTCATAAACCGTGTCTACAGAATAGTTGTGATACTCCAGTATTTTGACCAAGGCTTTTGAGATTTTTTTATCGTCTTCGCATAATAGAATCCGCATTTTCTCTCCCATGCATTTGCAATTGCAACATATTTTTTTCTACACCTACATGCATCATAGTGTTTATATAATATATTATATAGTATAGACCTTAATTTTACATTAAAAATTGTATATTTCTTTGATATTTATATAAAATGGATTGTTTATTACAAATATCGAGGTGGCATATTTTCATGACTGCTGCACCGTCAAAGGTTTCGAATTAATTAAAGTCTGATAGGTAAACTGTTGTTTTTTCTTGGCAGGGCATTAACTTGACCGGAAATCGACATAGAAAAAGAGAACAAATCCGTGACGGTTTGTTCTCTTCATCAGGCATGATTACTTCTTCTCACAAAACCTTTATTGTGTATAAAAGTATATTGTTTGGCCTCACGCTGCCCCGCTAATGGTTTATGTTACCGCATGGTATGGAGACTATCAACCTATTTTCCGGCAGGATTCTCTTACAATCATCTCGGAATCAAGCAAGGTTCTACGCTCTGTATTAATATTTTTCATAACGCCGAAAAGCTTCTTGGTTGCAACTATTCCGAGGTCATAAATAGGTACATTAACGGTGGTTAACGGCGGGGACATTATGGTGGAAATATGGTAGTTGTTGTGGCCTATAACCGAACAATCGTTCGGTATGCTCTTGTTTAGACTCTCAGCAGCTTTATATATACCATAGGCCTTTGTGTCGTCCGTTGCTACTATTGCGCTGACCAAAGGGTTTTTTAGCAGTTGCTGTGCAAAAGGCAGTGCTTGTTCGTGGGTGTAACCCGCCTCCATAATAAGGGAGTGGTCAACAGGAATTCCGTTGATTTTATGTGCGTTTATATATCCTTCAAGACGCTCGCGGTTAACAATATAGTCCAGCGGTGAGTGTAACAGTCCAATATGCTGGTGTCCATTCCTTATTAGATATTCGGTAGAAATTTGTGCATCCCGATAATTATCGGTGTCTACCGAATAAACCTTATCGCTCAATATGTCATCCGGCACATTGCCAATAACTACGAAGGGAAAATTTATCTCGCTAAGCTTTTGAAAAATATGGCTGTTTGTTCTGGCGCTTAAAAATATAAATCCACGAACAACTCGGCTGTTTACCATCATCATACACTTATCGTATTCCTGCTGTTCAGAAGCAGCTCCGTTTAACATTATTTCACAGTTTTCATCAGCACATATTTCTCCGATAGCCTGAAGAACGGTAGTGTAATACGGATTGGTAAACGCAACCTGTGTTGCCCGGGTAGATACCACACCAATGCAGTTAAAGCCTTGACCTCCAAGGCCCTGCGCTATCATGTTCGGCTTGTAGTTCAACTTTTTAATTGCGTCAAGAACACGTTCACGAACCTCCGCATTAACATTAGGCGCGTTATGGGTTACCCTTGATACGGTGGAGATTGACGTTCCAGCAAGTGCCGCTACGTCCTTTATGGTAGACGTTAACATTTGTTCTTTCCTCTTAGTTATTTTTTCATAAAACGTTTTCACGCACATCTCTTAATTAATGATTTTACAATATTTTTTTCTTTCAGTCAAGTGTTACATTTGTTATGTAAATTATTTTGCATGTTATGCAAAACGTTGTGATTTTGTGCATAACAGCAATTTATCGAGCTCAAACAGAGTTAATATTTGCATTATGTCGAAATAAACGTTAATCATAGCACTTAACATTCATATTTCCGCTGTGTTTATTGCACAATTTCAGGTTCATTTATTTGTGCAATATTACAATTTTTATTTTATTGTCGCAAAGAGGGTTGCAAAAAAACGTTTTCACAGGTATACTATATTTATCACGAAAAATCTCAGAACAGGGCGTTTTGTGATAAAAGAAACGAAAAAAGAGGAGAAAATTAATGACTTTAAAGAAGATCCTTGCAATGGTGCTTTCGGTAATGATGGCGTTATCGTTTGCAGCATGTGGAGCAGAGGCAGAGCCTGCAGCTCCTTCGACAACCCCAGAATCCGAAGCATCAACCACCGAGGAGGGTGGCGACGATGCAGCAACAGGTGAGATCACCAGCACCGAGCTCAACCTAATATACTCCGGCAGTGACCCGACTGTTGAGGACAAAGATTATGTTGTAAATACCTTTTTCAAGAAATTTGAAGAGGAGTATGGTGTAACCGTTAATCTTGATTTCATCGTTCAGGCAGATGCTTACAAGAAAATTGAGACCGAGCAAGCAAGCGGAAACTATGTTACAGACATTATTTACATGGATACAGCTAACACAGCTCGTTATATCCAGAACGATTTCATGGTCGATGTTACAGGAGCCGAGAATGATGGCGCTACCGTTACAACGATATTTGACTCAGCAACACGTGATGGCGATACACAGTACTTTATCCCTGTAAACTTTGATGTATATGTACTTGCAGCAAATGTTAAGGCAATTGAATATCTACCAGAGGGCATAACTCAGGACGATGTTGTTGCCGGTATTACATGGGAAACATATGTTGAATGGGCAAACAATATCGCGGCGGGCGAGGGTGTTGGTAAGGCAATGATGCCTGCAAACATGACCGGCTCACAGCTTCTATACCCCATCGCAGGTATGAGTATGGCATACGGTGGCGGATTCCCTGAGTTCACCTCCGATGCATTTAAAACAGCACTTGGTCATATTGCTACAATGTCTGCAGGAAATGCATTCTACCCGGAGCAGGACCAGTATACAAACCCCACTGATCCAATGAACAGTGGTGACGTATGGCTTACATTTGCCCACATGGGACCGATCGGTCAGGCACATGCAACCGCTCCTAACGAATGGGTAATCGGTGCTGCACCAACCGGTACAGAGGGCGCAGGCTCCACAGCTGGTTCATGGACATTTGGTATACCCAAGGGTGCACCTCATGAAGATCTTGCAAGAGCATTAATCGACTTTGTTACAATTCCTGAGAACAACTACGATTTCTGTTCAAACCTAAGAGTTCTAAGCACAGTTGAAGAGGTTTCTTCGCTTCTTACAGAAGATGACGCAATCATGAAGGCAAGTTCTGGTATGCTTGCCACAACAATCGTTTCCGGTGTTCCGGCAACAGAGTACACCGACTGGAATGCTGTAAAGCTTCTTTACGGTGACATCTACTCCGAGATCATGAGCACTAACGAAGTTCCGTCTGATGATTTCTTAGCTGAAAAGCAAGCAGCATTAGAAGCTCTTAAGATAACCGAGTAATTTTTAACCGGCGAGAGGAAAGGGGCTGTCTCTTTCCTCTCATTTTTTACAAATGATTTCAGGAGGTGCATAGTGCTACAGGTAAATTCAAACGGCAGTGCCACAACAAAAAAGCCCTTCCTTAATAAACGTACAATACCATATTTACTTATGGCTCCTGCGTTTATCTACTACGCAATTTTTTGGTTAATTCCGGTGGCAACCAGTCTTGTTGAGGTGTTTACCTCAATAGATGGTTCCTTCACCCTTACCGAAAATTTTTTATTGATGTTTAACTCCGACCTCTTTGGGCGCTCGGTATTTAACACCGCCACCTTTGCGGCTGTATCGGTTGTTATCCAGTATGTTTTCGCCTTAGCGATAGCGATTGTTATCAATCTAAAGTTTAAATTTTCAAATGCAGTTATGTTTATTTCCATGATACCAATGGCGGTAACACCTACGGCTGTTGCTATTTTGTGGAAAACCGGCCTTGTTAAAGACGGTTGGATAAACTCAATTCTCATGTCACTTGGAATCATTGAGGATCCAATAGTTTATATGAGTGCTGAAAATATCTCTGCATTATTTATGATTATCCTTATAGACACCTGGACGGTTACACCTTCTGTAATGATTATTTTATCGGCAGGGCTTCAGGGAATTCAAAAAGAGCTTGGAGAAGCGGGATATATTTTCGGCGCTAACAAGTGGCAAAGATTCACCGATATTACCTTACCGATACTTCGCCCATCTATCATAACATCTATCATCCTACGTCTTATAGCTGCAATTCAGGTATGGGCAATCGCAGTTATGGTTTTAGGTTACGACACCGTTCCCTTCCTTGTAGAGCGTATCGCCTTCTTTAAGGAGGTTATCCCCGGAGTGGAAACGAGCGACAAGCTTGCATACACCTATTCCTTCATGACGACGGTGGTTGTATTTATCACAACAATGATCTACTACAAGGTAACTAAAAAAGGCAACTACCTGGAGGTAAAAGAATGAAATTAAACACTGTTCAAAAGGCAGTCACTGCACTTTTTGTCGCCTGTGTACTGCTTGCGGTAATCATTCCGCTACTCTTTTTTACAACTGTTGCTTTTTCCAACACCATCGAGATGAGTCAGTTTCCTAAAGCATTATTTCCGTCTACATCTGTTACGGTAAAAGTTGTGCCCACGCCTGAAGAAGAATTCGAGATGTTTGTTGACAAGGGTGAAGGCTATACGTCCATAATCACTACCAACGACCCTGAAGAAATCGAAACTTACTTTAGAAGGCAGCTTGCAATAACCACCCCCGGCGAGGAGGTTATCGCAGACTTTAGCCAAACGCTTACTAACGGCGAGATGGAGTTCACCTATTCAAAGGATTTAGCATACAACTTTAAACAGTTTTTTGCTATTGTAAATGATGGAGTGCAATCCTTAATAAACAGTATTTTGGTAGCACTTTATACCATCCTCATATCTCTTTCGCTTGGAAGCCTTGCCGGCTATGCAATGGCACGATACAACTTCATGTTTAAGGAACAGATAAATGTAGGTATACTAATTGTACGTATGTTCCCTACCATCGGTATCACCATCCCTATGGCAACGTTGCTTATTCAGTTAGGGTTGTTCGATACGCTAATCGGGTTAGCACTTCTTTACTCTATACCGAACATTGCACTAACCGCATGGACAACATCAAGCATCTTTATGGGCATCAGCAAAGAGCTTGAGGAGGCAAGCATGGTTTTTGGTGCAAATGCATTTACAACATTCATGAAAATCACCTTGCCGCAGGCATTCCCCGCGCTTGCCGCAAGCTCGATGTACGCATTCACCACCGCATGGAACGACACACTTTCCGCCCTTATCCTTACCGATAACAATCAAACACTTGCACTTGTTGTTTATAAGGCTATTGGAACAACCTCCAGCGGTATTCAATATGCGGCTGCAGGAAGTATCGTGTTAATTATTCCGGCACTGGTATTCACATTTATTATTCGTCGCTACATAAATGATATGTGGGGCGGCGCGAAGGTTTAACTGTAAGGAAAGGTAAAATAATATGAGTTATCTTGAGCTTAAAGGGCTGCAAAAGAAATACACCAAAGATGGTCCGATGATCGTTAACGATGTTGATCTTTCCATCGAACAGGGCGAATTTATAGTTTTCCTCGGGCCCTCCGGTTGTGGAAAGACAACCATTATCCGTATGATCTGCGGACTTGAAGAGGTTACCGGCGGCGAAATATTAATCGAAGGCGAAAGTGTAGTTAACAAAAAGCCTAAAGACCGTGGTGTTTCCATGGTTTTCCAGAGCTATGCAATCTGGCCTCACATGACGGTTTACGACAACATTGCATATCCGTTAAAGCTGCAAAAGTTACCCAAAAACGAGATAAAGCAAAGGGTTCAGACCGCCGCTGAAACCACCGGCATAGAAACCATGTTAAAGAGGTACCCTGCACAGATGTCCGGCGGTCAGCGTCAAAGGGTTGCGGTTGCTCGTGCAATGGTTGTAAAGCCAAAGCTGTTTTTAATGGACGAGCCTCTTTCTAACCTTGATGCCAAGCTACGCGTTACCATGAGAACCGAGCTTAAAAACATACATCTTAAGGAAAACTCCACCAGTATATTTGTTACGCATGACCAGGCAGAGGCAATGAGTCTTGCAGACAGAATTGTTGTTTTAAACAAAGGTGATATCGAACAACTGGGTACTCCACTTGAGGTTTATCGTGACAGTGAAACAAAGTTTGTCGCCTCCTTTATCGGAACACCTCCAACAAATTTCTATACCACTACCATTGAGGAAAAGAACGGCGAAATGTATGCAACCAATAGCGATATGAGCTATAAGGTGCCGGTGTCCGAGAGGGCTGCACTCAAACCCTATGTCGGCAAACAGGTTGATTTTGGCGTAAGGCCGGAATTTATCTCTGCCGAGGCCGAAGTTGAAAAGGGTGACAGCTATCTTTGCGAGGCAACCGTTGACTTTGTAGAGCCGCAGGGCAACTACTCTATCCTTATTGTTAGCCTACGTGACCAGGATGGCAACGCATCCAAGGTTGTAACCTCAGATTTCACAGATATTCCGGCAGGTAAAAAGGTATCATTATCGGTTCAGGATGAAAGATGCATGTTCTTTAACATTGAAACCGGCAAGCGTATAAGATAGTAAAATAATTTACACCTTGTGGTTCTGCGGTATTAATTTCGTAGGACCACAAGGTTATATTGAGGTGTGTAATGAAGGTTGTAATTGTAGCATCCACCCACTGGGACAGAGAGTGGTATCGTACATTTCCGGAGTTTAGGGTTCGACTTGTAGAGCTTTTCAATCGACTTTTGCCAATGCTGGAAAACGGCGATCTTTCCCACTACAGCTTTGATGGTCAGGCAGTTGTGCTAGACGATTATCTAAGTGTGAGCCCCAAAAATTCAGAGCGAATAAAAAAATTAGTTCGAGAGAACAAATTGAGTTTTGGCCCCCTATATATACTTGCCGACGAATTTTTATCGGGCGGTGAAGCCATTATAAGAAACTTTTTAGTAGGCAAAGAGCTTTGTGACGAGATTGGTGGACGCTGTGATGCCGGATATATCCCCGACAACTTCGGCCATGTTTCACAACTTCCGCAAATTCTGAACGGTGTTAACCTTGATACTGCTATGTTTTTTAGGGGGCTTGATTTATCCACTGTAGGCAACAAAGAGTTTTTTTGGGAGACTGCCGATGGTAGCAAGGTAACCTGCGAATATATGATACTTGGCTACTGGAGCCTAAAAAGTTGGGGCAGAATGGAGGAGAACACCCTCGAGCACTTTGACAGGGTGGTAAAAACCTTGTCGGGGGCATCGGCGCTTGATTGTTCGCTTATGGTTAACGGTTCAGACCAGCTGTTGCAGGATCCTTTGCTTATGCAAAAGGTTGAAGAGGTTAAGTCGCTGCACCCTAACATAGAGATATCGGTTGGCAGTTTTGCCGACTATGCGAAAATCCTCTCCGAAAACTCAGCATCTAGTCCCGATAAAATAAAAACCATCACCGGCGAACTAAGAGATTTCAGATATGGTCCTGACCCGACTGCAGTCACCTCGACACGCAACATCATAAAAAGCAAACTATTCCTTGCCTTGCGGCAAACAGTTCGATACACCGAACCGCTTATGGCACTTGTAACGGCAGGAGGCGGAGACGGCTATTCCTGCATATTGGATAATGCGTGGAAAGACATACTTAAATCACTCGCACATGATGCCTGTAGTGGTTGCTCCTCAGACGAGGTAATGACAGATGTTGAAGGCTATCTTACCCATGCATTGCAGTCGGTCGAAAGACTTTACGATATCACAATGGAAAAGATCTTTGCCGCAAGGGGTAATGAAAACTCACTTCTTATATTTAACCCTGCATTGCGCCCCTACAGTGGTGTGATAGAAACCACCATTATTTTTGATGATGACAAGGTTAGAGATTTTAGATTGTTTGATGACAAAGGCAACGATGTTCCGTGGGAATATATAGATAATTACACCGATGTTATCACAAGAGAGTTCCCGTACAACAGCAAGGAAAAGATATACCGTAGCTGCTTTAAGGTCAGATTTTTTGCAGATAACCTTAAACCTATGGTTATTACAAGCTATACGATTGAACCATCAGCCATACGTGAAATGCGTGAAAAAGAATTCTATAATCGACAGATTAACAGCACCCCGATGATAGAAAATGAATTTTACAGCATTACAGCCGACCAAAACGCAGGCTTTACCGTAAAGGTTAAGCATAACAATAAAGTCTACAGCGCACAGGGTAGCCTTGTTAGCCGTGGCGAGGCGGGCGATGAATACAACCATGTGTCGCCAATGGCAGATGTACATTGTTTTAGTATATTGAGCGGTGTGTCTATGGTTAAAAATTCGCCGCTTTCATCCTCGCTAATAATACATGGCAGAATAGATGTGCCAAAGATGGCGAAAAACGACTTTTTGTCACGTGATGAACTTTTTGTCAGCTGCAACTACAGCAGCGTGGTTACCCTCAAAAAGGACAGCGCTACCATCGAGGTGATAACCGAGTTTGAAAATAATGCATCGGATCATATCCTGTTTGCGAAGTTTCCGACCGAATTCATTGATGCCGATGATTTTTCAAACATGGCATTTGATGAAGTCACACGCAGTAACGATATCTTCCCATTTAGAGAGGGTTTAAAGTCTACCCAGTCGCTTTTATCACCGATAGAGGACTATGCCGGTCTTCGCAGTGGTGATAGCAACCTTATTGTTACTACAAAGGGGCTGTATGAGTACCACACCAAGGCTTCAAACGAGGGCACCGATTTATATCTTACCCTGTTACGTAGCTCATCGTATATTTTCCACGGATTACCTTTAACATATCAGGACGGACAGCACAGTACCACACCTATAGTAGAAACCATTGGTAGCAAAGAGCTTGGAACTAAGCGCCTTGAATATGCACTCATGCTGGATCACCAAGACTACATGGATGCCGCTCAACAGTACCGATACCCACCTAAGGTATTTGGAGGCATGCAGATTTCGCCTAACACCGATGCCGAAGACAGGATACCCGATGCAACATCCATTTCAGTAGAGGACAAAAGAATTTCCTTTAGTGCATTAAAAACAAATCGCGACGAGTCCGGATTAATTCTGCGTCTATACAACAACAGCTCCGAGGCGTTTGAGTTTAAGCTTGGTATAACGCTAAAAATAAAAGGGCTTAGCCGTTGCAACATGTTAGAGGAGCCGTTGCAAACCTTAGGGTTTACAGATGGAGAATGCAACCTATCAGCAAAGCCAAAAGAAATAATCACACTAAAACTAGACATTTAAGGAGATGTTTTTTCATGATTAAACAATATATTAAGGAATTGTACCCAACATCAACAGAGGAAACTCTCGCTAAGGTCGAAAACCTTATAGCTAAGTGGAGCGAAAAAAAGTTCCCATCATTTGGATGGGTAACCGAGAACGATGTTGTAATGATCGGATATGGCGACAGCTTTAACAAGGATGGAATGGCATCTCTTGCCGCCCTTAAAGAATTTATGGATAGTGAGTTTTCTGACACCATCACAGCAATACATATTCTGCCCATGTTCCCGTTCACATCCGATGATGGATTTTCGGTTGTGGATTTCCGTGAGGTAAACCCCGATTTCGGAAGTTGGGGCGACATTAAGAATCTTAACGATAACTATGAGTTAATGCTGGATGCGGTTATAAACCATGTGTCACAGGCAAGCGACTATTTCCAAGGTTATCTTAAGGGTGATGAAAAATATGCCGACTTTTTTATTGAAAAAAAAGAGGGGGTAGATTACAGCTGTGTAGTACGCCCAAGAGCACTGCCACTTTTTACCGAGTATGATACTGCAAACGGCAAAAAAGAGGTCTGGACAACATTTAGCGCCGATCAGATAGACCTTAACTACAAAAATCCCGACGTATTAATAGAGGTCTTAGACTTCCTGTTTTTATATGCCTTTTATGGCTCGCGCTTTATTCGATTTGATGCAGTTGGATTTGCATGGAAAGAGGATAACAGCAGCTGTATGAGCCTACCAAACGCACATACGCTTGTAAAGTTGATGCGTGCCGTACTGGAGCAGGTTGTACCGGGAGTCACCCTTATCACCGAGACAAATGTTCCCCACAAGGAAAACATTAGCTACTTTGGCAATGGTCACGACGAAGCCGGTCTTGTATACCAGTTCCCACTGCCACCACTTGTGCTCAATTCCTTTCTGCGTGGAGATACCACCGCGTTGACAGGATGGGCAAGCTCATTAGAACCGACTACCGACGACACAACATTCTTTAACTTTCTTGCCTCACACGATGGTGTAGGTATGCGCCCACTTGAAGGAATTTTATCTGCCGAGGATCAAAAAATCATCGCAGATGAGATGCTTAAACGTGGTGGAGAGATAGGATATCGCACATTGCCTGATGGCAGCGAGGTTCCCTACGAGCTGAACATAAACTATCTTGATGCCATAGCTGGAGATATGACAACCAACGACGATATGGCAGCAAAATTTTTGGCATCGCAGTTTATAATGCTTTCCATGGTGGGTATGCCTGCCATTTACTACCACAGCTTAATAGGTAGCAGGGGGCACCGAGAGGGATTTTTGGAGAGCGGAATAAAAAGACGCATTAACCGTGAAAAGCTGAATGTAGATAAGGTTATTGAGGAAATAAAAACCGAGGGCAGCCTGCGCAATCTTGTGGTTAAAGGTTATAAAGCACTCATAGCCGCAAGGAGAGCAGAGAAGCTGTTCGCCGCAAACAGCCCGCAAGATGTACTTAATATTGACAGCAGAGTATACGCTATGGAGCGTGGAGAAGGTAACGATAAACTTGTTGCCATAGTTAACGTTACAGGCGAGAAAGTTGCCGTTACGCTACCTTTTGGCGGTAAAGACATTCTCACAGGAAAATCGGTAGACAAAAATGTCACCCTTGATGCATACGAATATATGTGGGTAAAAAAATAAGGCTATGGGTAATAATATAAACAGGGGCAGTTATTTTAAGGTTCCACAACAAAGCAACACCAAAATTTACAGCTACAACGAGGTGAAAGCCAATCTTCCATCCCCTATACTGCCGAAGACTGATTGGGTAGAGGCTTACCACAACGCTGTAGAAGTTGCCTTTAGCAACTGCTATGAACCAACAGAGAAAAACAAATTTGTATCCAACTACCTTGATGCTGCATTTAACAAGGATGTGTTTTTGTGGGACACGGTGTTTATCACCATGTTTGGCGATCTTTTGGCCCCTTTCGTTCCCGGCATACAATCGCTGGATAATTTCTACAATTTTCAACTCGATGATGGTTCTATACCGAGGGAATTTGTTCGTGATACCGGCGAAGATTTCCAATTATGGGTAAACCATCGTGGCTTGCCGTTGCACTCGTTTTACCACAATCACTATGGCTACCGAAGACTTGCCTCGTTAGGTGAGATAGACCCAAAGGATATGATGTATCCCGACCTTGAACGAGAACAAACAAGGGTGTCACACTACACTCTGGACAACTTAAATCACCCTTTAATGGCGTGGGCAGAGCTGATAAGCTACCGCCACACCGGAAACATAGAGAGACTTGCGGCCGTTTATAAGCCGCTGGTGAAACACTATTTTGCGTTTAAGGAACTTTTAAGACACAAAAACAACCTCTATGTAACCGACTGGGCGAGCATGGATAACTCACCGAGAAACAAATATCTTGGTTGTGGTGTAGACATATCCTCCGAGATGGCATTGTTATGCGAAAACATTATAGAGCTGTCTGAAATTCTGGATAAGGGTGGTTTGGTTAAAAAGGACGAGGAGCTTTGTGCTACGCTAAAAAAAGATTACGAAGACACTAAGGCGGCGATAAACGAACTGTTGTGGGATGAGGAGCAGGGATTTTATTTTGACCTTTGCGTCGACGGAACACATGCACCAACAAAAACTATAGCCGCATTCTGGACGCTGATTTCCGGCGTAGCCTCAAAAGATAAGGTTAAAAGACTTGTTGACTGTTTAAATGACAAAAACACCTTTAACCGAATCCACCGTGTGCCGACCTGTTCTGCCGATGCCGAGGGTTATGAGACAAAAGGTGGATACTGGAGAGGCGGCGTATGGGCACCGACAAACGCCATGGTAGTCATGGGTCTTGAAAAGGTTGGTGAACATCTTCTCGCAAGGGAGATTGCCTTAAATCATCTTGATTGCATCGCAAAGATATACATGAACACCGGCCACATATGGGAATACTACCCCCCTGATTTCATTGACAAGGGCGACAATGATCATAAAGATTTTGTCGGTTGGACAGGAATAGGGCCGATACGCTATGTTTTGGAGTATGCTGTAGGTCTTGTAGCCGATGCCGCGGCAAACACATTATACTGGGAGGTGGATACCGAGCTGTTAAGTATGGGCGAAATAGGCTGTAAAAGTTATCGTTTTGCAAATATCACCACCGATCTTCTAATAGAAAAAAACGGGACTGACTGTGAACTTACAGTAAGCTCGGACAAAGAATACAAATTGCATCTAAAAATAGGGACTGCAAACCATGTTATCGATGTAACCGACGGTATAGCATTAAAGCATGTGCTAAGATAATATTAAGGAAGCACGAGTAAAAAATAAATACGGCTACCCACAAAGTAGAACTGCCACTATCAAAGTTTGATAATGGCAGTTCTACTTTGTACAGATTATGCTTCAGAATCTACAAATCATCACCGTAAATGACAGCCGAATTATATTTGCGGTTGTTGACTTCTTCTTTGCATTTAATGGTTTCTGTTATATCAATGTCGTAACAGTTTGCAATAGCTATTGCATAATAAATGACATCCCATATTTCTTCATCTATTGTACCTTTTATATCGTCAGTTTCTGCTTTCAGCAGGTTTTTTCTGATAGCTCTTGAAAGCTCACCGGTTTCTTCCGACAGTTTTAGAAAATATTCTTTTATCAATTCTGGGTTATAATCCTTTGCTTTAATATATTTTTGCAAATATTCCATTGTGACTTCTTGCATTTTGTTTCGCCTCTTCACTTTTCACTATTAGTTTTAGCTGTTTTGAGTTATGTGCAAAATATAAATTATACTAGCCTCCCGAAACGAGAAATACTTCGTTTTTTGCACAAGGTGCAAAATGACGAATGGAGTGAGGCAAAAAGTATTTTCAATAGCTCCGATAAGGGGGAGATTATACAATGCTACTTTATAAACAGTCATTTAAGCCGGTGGATTTTTTAGCCTAATCACTTTTCATAGTGATTTGTGTGCTTTTAAACGTGTTCTTTTCCGGGTTACGCTACTGTATTTGCGACTACTCCTTTGTGTGCTTTTCTGCGTATTTCATCAATTCTTCTGCATGTTCTTTTGATTTCACTGTATTTATTATTAGCTGTAATCCCTTGCTGGAGAGGGATGACATTATCGGCTCCAGTTCGTTAGGCTCTAATATAAGCACAAGCCCCTTGCCGCTTTTTTGTATCTTTTGTAGCGAATCTATATAGCTTGTAACAGGTGGCTGTCCGGCTACCGGAACCCACTGTATCATATCTATGCTGTCAACCGATAATATCATATCGAGATGACGAAGCTGTTCTGCACCGTCTAAATGGTAAATCGAACGATCCATCCACTCCGAGCTTGCAATGAGGTTTGGTAGTGCAAATTCTTCAAAATGTTCCTGTGAAATCATAACCGAAAAATCGCACTGTAGCTGCCCGTGCATACCGTCATTCCAGGTGTGCATCCAACCATGAGTCGAACCGTTATCGTTGTTTGCCTTTATTGCTTCGAAAAAAGCGGTGTTGCTCTCCTTCTGAACCTCTATAAGCCGCTTGCAGGATTCTTTAACAAGTTCCGGCTCATCTAAAAGGTCGAAAAGAAGATTATCGGATCCGCGAAGTTCAGCAAGTGCATCTAAAACCCCGACATTATCCGGCATACTTACAAAATATTCACCCTTTGATTTTTCAACCAATGCCTCAATTAGATTAAGCTGGCGCTTAAACGCCTCGTTATCCTTACTGAATTTTAGCCTATCGAGATCATATTCCTCCATCGAGGGCTTATACCAGATGGTTTCAGGCAGATAAACAGGATCAGCACCCAGAAACTGCACATGTCCTGCCGTTCCAAAGTATGGAAAAATACATGCTAATGCGTCACCGAAAAACGTTGTGTTTTCAAACTTGTTGATGCAACGTTTTGTAATAACCTCTGCATCGGTATAGTTTGCACGTAAATCCGGCTCGCTCATATCTTTTGGCATCTTGTCTACCGCAGGATACCGCCCCTCTACAGAAGGTATAACAGGGATGGATATACAAACCCTATCCACAATCTCCTTTTCCCATAGTGCGCGGTATCTTTGTTTAGTTTTTTCCCAGTCGTATTGATATTTCATCTTTTTCACCCAAATAACTTTTTATGTAGTATCTAACAATTCCTTAAATTACACACTGTGTAACCCTGAATGGCTGCTTTTAATTATTAAATGCTTTGAGCAGCCTGAAAATATCCTCACAAGTCGAGGCTAAATCCTGCTTTGCACGAAGCTTTGCCTCGGGAAAAAGCACGGCAACCCTGTTGATGCTGAATATTGCGGTAAGGCCCATACTATATAGTTGCTCGGAGCCAACGCCTACGTCTCCTACTATTGCTATTGTTGGCACATTCTGTGCAGACGTTCTTTTTGCAATGCCGGCAACAACCTTGCCCCTTGCACTTTGTCCATCAATTCTACCCTCGCCGCTTATGACCAGGTCGGCATCGACTATAAGCTCATCAAAACCCACAGTGTCAAGAACCGTCTCTATTCCCATATACAGCTTGCCACCAAGCAATGCGTTAAGCCCGGCTCCCATTCCGCCTGCTGCACCACCACCAGGCAATGCCGAGACATCTATATTAAGCTCACGTTTAACCGTTTCGGCAAAGCTTTTTAGGTTAGAATCTAAAAAAATAACCATTTCTTCGTCGGCACCCTTCTGGGGTCCGAATATATGCGCAGCACCGTTTTCACCATAAAGCGGATTATCAATATCACACATGATTGTTATCTGAGCATCCTTTATACCTTTGGCGATGCCACTAACATCTATTTCTGCAATATCCTTTAATGTTTCCCCAACCGGAACAAATTCCTTTCCGCTTTTATCGGTGAAACGCACCCCTACAGCAGCAGCACAGCCGGCACCCGCATCATTTGTACAGCTACCGCCGAGCCCAATAATAATATTATTGCATCCATTTTCTACCGCATGTAGCATTAGTTGCCCTACACCGAAGGTGGTTGTTTTGCATGGGTTTTTTCTATCCTCAACAAGAGGCAATCCGGCACAGGCTGCCATCTCTATCACCGCTGTTTTACCGTTATGAATAACCCCATAAAAACCCTGCATCTCCTCAAAATATGGGTTGTTAACCGTAACATATCTTTTCTCCCCCTCAAGGGCTGCTAAAAATGCATCTACACTGCCCTCTCCTCCGTCTGCAACCGGAACGCTGATTACCTGTGCATCCGAGAATTTAGATATGGTGGCAGTAAGTATATCGCACACCTCTACCGACGACATTGTTCCTTTAAAGGAGTCCGGAATAAGAACTATTTTTTTCATCATTTGCCCCTTAATGTTTTTTCGCTCCATAAAGCACCTATTATACACTAATTATACTATGTTTGCAAAGGCATGTCAACGACTTAGAGTCAGTGGTGTTGGCAAAAATTGGTGTGATGCTTTTCGGCTAAGCTATCGAGCACACAGTTCAGCGAGCTGTGCCAAACCGACAAGCCTCGCATTAATGTTTATGGCATAGTTGCTCTTACTGGCGTTACTGTACCATTCATAAACTAAAGAGCCATTCAACATCTCCGGCACATGTGCGCTAAGCGGATAACTCTCCATAAAGCAGAGGATAAAATCAATGCTTTGTTTTTTGATTGTAAAGATTTTCTTTGTAAGGCAACATTGCAAACACACAAAACATGCACTTTTATTATGCCGTTTTATTCCGTGTAGTCACCTGCGAGTTTAGTGAAACTTGTAATAAAAATATCGTAATATTGACGTTGCACTTCCAAAAGTCCATCTAATACGGGTTTTGAATTACCATTCAAATACATTCTTTGACGTTTCTTTCTTTTCTCATCCTGCTTTTTAAGCGGTATAAAAAATTACAAACAATGTTTGCCTTTATTATAACCCCTATTCCCCAAAGTTTTTGCTGTTTCTCACCATCGCAAGATCGAGGAAGTTTATTGTTCCGTCGCCGTTAACATCGAGTTTTTCGGTTGCCGAGGTTACTGCCTTGTTGTAAACAGCGGCGGCGGCAATCGCATTTAAATCTGCTTCGTCTACAATGAGGTCCTCGTTAACGTCACCAAAAGGTGGTTTGTTCGTATGGCTGGGGTAGCTTTCCTGCGAGGTGCGTTGCCACCTGTAAAACTTAAGTATATCGTCCGTAACATCCACATTGTACGCATCGGCTGCAGCATTTAGGGCGGTTAAAAGGTTGGTGTGCGGAATGCCGGCAGGGTTCTCTATATTGGCATCAAGCGTAATTTGCGAGCCTGCCGTGCTAAACGAGCCAACATTGCTAATTATACCTTGTTGATTGTCGAAAACTGCGGCATCTGCGCCTTTGCCTGTTAGGTAGTAGCTGTTTGTGATTTCAGCCTCGTTACGCGCCGTCACGCCACCAACATATTCCGAATCGCTACCCGTAGACGAAAGCTCACCGATATTGTAGCAGTTTGTAATATACTCACCGCTACTTCCAACGTTAATTCCTGCCACACCACCGAGATAACCTAATACAAACGTATCGGTAATGGTTATATTACCGGTGTTGTAGCTGTTTAATATGTTTCCCGTGTTTACTCCTACTAAACCGCCGACACGAGATTCGTCACCTTGTACCGAGATAGTTCCGGTGTTGTAGCTGTTGTTTAAAAATCCTTCGTTTTCTCCTACAACACCGCCGGTATGAGATTCGTCACCTTGTATCGAGATAGTTCCGGTGTTGTAGCTGTTAAATGTTGTCCCCTTGGTATTTCCTGCCACGCCACCAACGATTGCCTGGGCGCCGTTGGCAAAAAGTTCACCTGTATTGTAACAGTTTGTTAAGCGGCTTCCTCCATCAATAACCCCTACAACTCCACCAAGAATAACCCCATCGGCACTACCCGAAACGGTGCCGCTGTTGTAGCAGTCTGATACACCTTCATTGGCCAAACCCACTACACCTCCTGCGCGACCCTTCTCTATTAGCATAACATCTCCGGTATTGCTACAGCCTTTTAATATGCTATAGTCAGTGGTTTCCCCTGCAACTCCGCCGACATTGGTGTTACCTGTGACGGTGGCATCGCTGTCACAATCCATAATGCTACCGGAATTCTCCCCTGCAACTCCGCCGACAATGAAGTTACCTCTAACCACAGCACCTGAACTGCTGCCCGAAACGGTGCCCCAGTTTTCTCCCACCAAACCGCCAACATTATTATTGCCTGTCACTTTACCATATACGCTAACATCCTTAACAATGCCATCTGTGCCAACATAGCCGAACAAGCCCTGATTGTTTTGTGTGGATGCACCTAAAAACAACCCTGTTATCTTATAGTTTGCACCGTCGAATGTTCCTGAAAATTTGTTAGCTGTATTACCTATCGGGGCCCATACATGGCCGGACAGGTCGATATCTTTGCCGAGGGTATATATGCCTGTGCTGTGATTGTTTATCAGCCAGGCAAGCTGTTCCGGGGTTGTTATCAATCCGCCCTCCGGTTCCTCTGCCGATGCAAAGTCTACCCAATTTGTTGCCCAAACCGGATAACTGCCGTTTTCGGTTATGTCCGGCATCCACAACAGGGCTTTTGTGCCCGAATTTACGGTGTTATACTGTTCCGCACCCGCATTTAGTGCGCTAACAAGGTCGTATTCCGGGATACCATTATCGTCTGTGCCTAACGGGATAAGCACAATGCTTGAAGATGCATCGGTAAACGAGCCGATGTTCTCAAATGTAGAATTAAATAAATTTCCTAAAGTTGCATTACCATCTGATAGAAAATAGCTGTTTTTAATGGTGGATATAAAAACTCTGCCCGCCAAGCCACCAGTGTTATTAGAATCATACTCATCCAAAACAGAACCGGTGTTATAGCAGTTTGTAATGGCGCCCCCGTAGGTATAGCCAACCAGTCCACCAACGTCGCTGTTGATGTTTGTGTTATTTACCGTTGCGGTATTATAGCTGTTTGCAACGGTAGCGTAGTTACTACCCACAAGGCCGCCAGTGTAGGATTCTCTGCCAACAGATGTAACATTGCCGGTGTTGTGGCAGTTTATAACTGTTCCGCTGTTTCCTCCTGCTATTCCTCCAACAGTGCTTCCGGTTGCATAAGTTATGCTGTTTACCTTGTTTGTGTTGTAGCAGTTATTAATTGTGTTACCACTGTGATTATTTCCCACCAAACCGCCAACATAACTGTTTGCCGAGACTGCACCGCCGTTATAGCTGCCCGAGAGGGTGCTTTTATCATTAAGTTCGCCAACCAAGCCGCCAACATATAAATCACCTTCTACCGCTGCGGTATTGTTGACATCGGCTATATTAATAGCAGAACCGACACCCGCCAAACCACCTACTTTTTGTTCGCCTTTAACGGTGCCGCTGTTATGGTTGCCCGAGAGGGTGCCGGTGCCGACGGTTCCAATCACTCCACCAACACTATTGTTACCAATAACCGCTCCGGTATTATAACAACCCGAGATGGTGGCGTTGCTGCTGCTTCCCGTCACTCCGCCGGTATAGTTATTACCTGTGACAGCTCCGGTATTATAGCAATCCGTAAAGTGGGTAACAGAGCCTTGTCCTGCCAAACCTCCAACATAGTTAACACCCGTTACGGTACAGCCACTGTAGCTGTTGGATACGGAGGATTGATTTGATCTGCCTACAAAACCGCCAACATAGTTATTGCCGGTTACACTGCCCTGCACACCAACATTTGTTATCGAAGCGTTCTCGATATATCCAAACAAACCTTGATGGTCGGCAGCTGCGTTAACATACAGACCTGTTATCTCATGGTCTGCGCCGTTAAACGTGCCGGTAAATTTATTGCCTTCATCACCTATCGGTTGCCATACCCGTCCCGAGAGGTTGATATCGTCTGCGAGGGTGTATGTACCGTCACTGTGATTATTTATCAGCCATGCAAGCTCTGCGGCGGTGCGAATTGTATTGCCTGTCGGTGCCTCTGCATAATCAACCCAGTAGGTGGCATATATCGGGTGTCCTCCCTCCTCCTCGGGGGCATGCATCCAAGGTTTTGCTTGCTCTGTGTCGGGGTTTGCTGTATTGTATGCCGCCGCACCTGCGTTTAGCGCACTTACGATGTTGGTGGTGGGGATGGCACTGTTTGCCGAGCGTTCTATCGTAATCATCGTGTCCATGCCGCTAAACGAGCCTATATTGGAACCGACGAATCCTGACGCAGTATACCCTATGCTCACATCTACACCCTTGTTTGCTTGGTAGTAGCAGTTGGTGACGCGGGTGTATGCAGCCCCCACCACACCGCCGACACTGGAATTGTATCCTGTTGCGGAGATAGCACCGGTGTTGTAGCTGTTGACAACACTTCCACTAGCGCTATTCCCTACCACACCACCGATAGCGCCACTGCCGGTAGACGAGACTGTACCGGTGTTGTAGCAGTTGACAATGTTTACGCCGCTACGCCCCACAACACCGCCGACATTACTACTGTTATTGGTAGACGAGACTGCACCGGTGTTGTAACAGTTGACAACGCTTCCTTCATCGGCATAACCCACAACACCACCGGCATAACTTGTGCCGGACAGCGTAACATTGCTACTGCAGTTGATAACATCTCCATAGCTATACCCTACCACTCCACCGACAGAGAAACCGTCGGTAATCTCACCCGAAACGCTAACATTTTTAACGGTAGCGGTTGATGAAATTGATCCAAACAACCCATTGTACGCATGAACAGTGTTGATATACATGCCTGTAATCTCATGCCCTGCTCCATCAAAGGTGCCGGTAAATCTATAGTAATAATTACCAATCGGCGTCCATTCATGTGCCGATAGGTCAATGTCCTGTGTTAGCGTGTAGTTACCGGATGGGCTTTCTTTATTAACAAACCATGCAAGGTCGGTGGCAGAGGAGATTTTGCCATCAACCGGTTCGGTTTGGTAGTCGGCCCAGTTGGTTAGATGTACCGGGTAGCTATTGCCCGACGCTATCTTCCATCCATAGGCTTTGTTGGTGGGGTTTGTGCCGTTATAGGCCACCGTGCCATCGCTCAGGGCGGTTAAAAGACCGGTTTTGGAGATGCTGTCGGTGGCGGTGTTATTAGTTATTGTAGTGTCCAACGTTATTTCCGAATCTGCCGAGCTGAATGTGCCGATGTTGGTGTAGTTATTATCGTTATGCACACCCACACCGGTACTCGCACCTTTGCCTGTAAGATAGTAGCAGTTGGTGATAGTGCCGGCGGCGGAATAGTTTGCCCCTGCCACACCACCGATTCTCACAGAGCTACCGTCATGCGAGATTGTGCCGACGTTGTAGCTGTTGGCAACGGTGCCGCCGTTATTATCGCCCACAATGCCACCTAAAAAGGGCGAGAGTCCGTTGCCCGCAACATTACCGCTGTTGTAACAGTTTGCGACGATGCCGGCGTTAGTTCCTACCACACCACCGATAGCGGCATTGTTTTTTTCATAAGAATACAGGAGGTCATCACTCGAGACCCTTACGCTGTCGTTATGGCAGTTGATAACACTGCCGGTGGAGGACACATACCCTGCCACACCACCAACACCACTAAGACCATATACGGGTTCATTTTCTTTACCGGTTACAGAGCTTCTGTAGTTGTAAGCAAGATAGCTACTAAAGTTACAGTTGATGATGTCACCATCGGTGTACCCCACAATTCCGCCCACATAGTTGTTACCGGTAATGTTTCCCTGTACACTGAGGTTTTTAACCGTACCGCTACTGCCAACATAGCCAAACAGGCCTTGGTAGTCGGTACCCGGTAAGCTGATACTCAAATGGCTGATCATTTTCCCTGCACCGTCGAAGGTGCCCTCAAAGGGTGTCGCCTCGGCACCAATCGCCTCCCATGCGATAGAGTTACCGTCTGAAGCTTTCACAAGCAACAGGTCGTTTCGCAAGGTGATGGTTTTACCAAAAAAGCTGTTGCCCCCGTTAACAAGCTGTGCCAAACCAACAAGCTCCCCCGCCGTGGATATGGTATAGCTTACCTCATATGGGTCGTACCATTCGGTGTCCACAACACCATCCCACAATTCATACGCATGTGTGCTAATCGGAAAGATTGCCATAAAGCAAAGGGTTATCAAAATTGAAAAAATTGTTTGTCGTTTCATTGCATCTCCAGTAGAATGATGTTCTATATTTTATTATACTATATTGGCGGGTGTTAATCAATACTTGGCCTATAAATCATGCACCTATCAAACACATATTGCTTTTGATACAAATTAAATATATAATAATATCAAACACATCACAAATCCAGGAGCATTTACATGAGAAGCAAACTATCATTTTTATTATTAGGCGTTGCCTTATTCACAGCTATTTTCCTTCCCATATCTGCCGAGGCAGTAGGTGAGAGTGTTGTGCAGGGCACCGGTTACAGCTTCGATACAACCGGTGGCATAAACGAGCTTACGGTGCTAAGTGATGAGGGCTTTAATAACATTT
>CAYJKY010000036.1:0-35506 GCA_964370825.1 uncultured Oscillospiraceae bacterium | reverse complement strand
TTAGTTCCTAACGGCTTTAATTAAACTCGGCAGTTTAATAGGTGTTCCGTATAACAATACGCCTACACGATAAATTTTTGCGGTGAGCAGACCGGTTAAAAATACGGTGGCTATCAGCAGTGCGATGCTTATTGCTATCTCTATACCGGTAACCTCGCCCATGGAAATTCTCACAAACATTGCGAAGGGGGAGGATAACGGTATAAAGGACAGTACCTTCATCAGCGTTCCGTCCACGCCGCCGCCTATCATGCCCGTCATGGAGAAAACCACCAGCAGGAATGTTCCGACAAAGGGGAGCATAACCGGGGTGAGTGCCGAGTTAACCTCCTCGGTTTTGGATACGAGCGAGCCCAGCGCACCGAACAGCATTGCATAGATAAAAAATCCAAGCATACAGAACACCACCGCATAGATAAGAATGTCTACCGGTATTGCAAATATGTCGGTTAAAAATGGGTTGTCGAGATATTCGGCGTTCATGCTGTAGAAGATGTAGGAACAGAACAGCACTATGGTAAACTGACCTATACAGGCGAGTGAACTGCCGAGAACCTTGCCGAACATAAGGCTTTTTGTATCGGCACTGGTTATTAGCATCTCCATTGCTCGGGAACTTTTTTCGCTTGCCACCGAAACGGCAATTACACTGCCGTAGGTTATTATTAAAATGTATAATATAAACATTAATATATAGCTATAAAAAAAGTTTTGGGTCTGGTCGTTGCCGGTGGTAACCACCTCACCGTTGACCGTAGCCGCCATGATTTCGAGGGCTGCGGACTGCTCGACTCCACTTTGCGCAAGAATATCGATGCGGTATTTATTCTGCAAAACCTCGTTTATGGTGAAGGAGGTTTGGTCGAATATCTCAAGGGTAGGCAGAATTAAGGTGTAGCTTAAAGGGCTGTCGATATACAATGCACCGTCGTATTCGGTTGCGGTGACCCTTTCGGTAAGTGCGGATATATCATCTTCGCTCGACTCAAAGGTTATGCCGGGAAGCGAGGCGGCTAACAGCTCAAGCGTCTGCTGAGGCGTTGCGGTGCCGCTGTCGTTCAGTAAAAATGAGGACTGCTCGGTGACAACCTCCCCCTGTTCATCATCGACGGTGTCAAACATCGCCGATACCCTCGGAAAAAACAGTACCGCACCTATGCCCAGTATAAATATCAGGGTGGTGATGATAAAGGATTTTTGTTTGTAAAAGGTGGAAAACTCAAACTTAAATATTTCAAAAAATTGTCTCATATGAATACTCTCCTATATACCCTGTTCGGTGTACTGCACAAATATCTCGTTTAGCGACGGCTCGGCAACCCGAATGGAATCTATATCTATTTTTAGTGCGGCGATATCCGAGATAAGCGCCTGTTTATCCTGCTCGCTGTTTAAGTTTATCGTGAGCTCCTCTCGCTGTACCTCCACCGAATAGTTTGGGTTTTGTGACAGTGCGGCGGCAAGGCTTGCAGACTCGGTGCTTTTTACCAATATTTTTCTGCGACTGTAACCGCGTTTAATCTTGTCAATCTCGCCGCTTAGCACTACATTGCCTCCGCTGAGTATCACAATGTCGTTGCAAAACTCCTCGATATAGTTCATCTGATGTGAGGAGAAGATAACAGCCTTACCGCTCTCGGTAAGCTCGGTGACTATCTCCTTGAGTATGACGGCATTAACAGGGTCAAGGCCGGAAAAGGGTTCGTCTAAAATCACCATGTCGGGGTTTGCCACAAGGGTGGAGGCGAGCTGAATTTTTTGTTGGTTACCCTTGGAGAGTGTCTCCAACTTCTTGTTTTTATACTCCTCCATGTCGAGCCGCTTTAAATAGTAGTCGCTTGCCTTTATAACCTCGGCACGTCGAGCGCCTTTTAAAACTCCGAAATATACAAGCTGATCCATCACGGTGCGCTTTGGGTACATTCCACGCTCCTCGGGGAGATAGCCGATACGAATTTTTTTGCGGTCTATCGGTGTGCCGTCTACCAGTATCTCACCGCTGTCTGCACCGAAAACCCCCATCAATATCCTGATGGATGTGGTTTTGCCTGCACCGTTTCTTCCGAGTAGTCCGAGTGGTTTTCCGGAGCTTGCCGAAAGGTTAACCCCCTTTAAAACCTCTTTTTCGCCAAAACTTTTATTAATATCTATAAGTTCTATTTTCATCTATATGCTATTCCTTTCATTTATCTACACTGTGTGTCGTCACAAAGGACAGGTACTGTGTAAGCCACAGTGCGGTTAACATTAGTACCGGAAACACCCCGATGTCCACCATCATGCTGAGTAGCACCGTGACGATCCAAAACACCAAAATGGTCATGGAGGTTGCCCTAAAACTCCGAAAAGCCGCCCTTCCTATCTGCTCCTTCTCCGCCTCGTCGGTGGTTTTTAGGTACTGGGTGCGGTAGTTGATCTCCAAAACACTTGCCGTCTTTTCCGGGTTGATTTTTCGTATCGCTCGGGAGGTGAACACCGCATTCAGGATGTAGTATCCCATCAGCACAAAAAAGAATGTTAAAACAAATTCTATGTAATCTCCGTTGTTCTCGCCACCGCTTACCATAAAGCCGAACCCTGCAAGGTTTATTATCATGCCCACCTCGTTAAGTGCCGAGGCAATCGTCAACCGCTTTTCTATCCTCTCGTACTCCTCCTCGTCACTTTTCTTTATCGCATTGAAGTTTATCAGGGTAACCACCGTTGCACTCGCCGCCAAAATAAAGGAGAGAGCCATAAAATAAATCGCACCGTCACCGAGCAGATGGGTGAGATCACCATACAGCTGTGGGTAGTTTAGAGTTTCGTCGTTCGATCCTATAGCGTAACCTATGAGGTATCCGACCACAAGCATCAGAAGTAAAAAAACTACAAATCTGACAACCGTAATTATATTCTTTTTCAAACTATTTTTCCTCCAACCAAAAAATTTCCTCAACACTTACCTTAAAATATTCAGCGATTTTAAGGGCGAGCGACACCGACGGGTTATAATCACCACGCTCTATAAGACTTATGGTTTGCCTCGATACACCGACAATCTGACCCATCTGTTGCTGATTGATGTCCCGACTTGCCCGAAAATCCTTTAATCTGTTTTCTAACAGTGCAACCACCTCCTAATTTATGACAACTATACTTGTCATATTGATTATACCATTGACAACTATACTTGTCAATACCGAAATGTCAAAAAAAATATGATAAACTTTAAAATGTTAAATTCAAAGATACTTCAACATAAATTATGCTCGCAGTGCGACTTTGACGCTCGATAAATGGCTTTGCAAAGCCGTTTACAAGGGTGGTTACCGTGAGGGGATGCATTCGTTCACGGAGGATGCCAAATTTTTACGACAGCCTGACTTTGATAACTATTCGCGCTAATACTTTTTTTATGATAAAAAGGCTTGCAAAATTGTGTAAAAGGGTGTAAAATTAAGTAGGAAAGCGGAAAATCATCTGCTTTGGTAGACTAAAAAAATTAGGTGAAATTTATGAAAAATCTCAAAATTCGAATGAAATTCGTGGTAGGGCTTGGCATAATACTTTTGCTTGTAGTGGTGATGACAGCGCTATCGATAAATGCACAGAATGTAATACAAAATTTATTTGACGATTATTCAGGTGCCGCCTTTGAAACCTCGGTTGCGGCAAAGGATGCCGAGAGAGGGTTTGAAGAGCTGGTGAAAAATTCCGCATTTTTACTGTTAGCCCAGGATGAGGCTAAGATTAACGAAATCGAGTCAACCATAAATGCTTTGGCGGTAACCATTCAGGAAGATTTAGCGGTCATGGATGCCAGTGCATTTGCGGATGAGTACAGGTCAGAATATGATACTCTTTACTCGTTGTTGCTCCAGGTTGCGGAGTTAAATCCACAGTTAATAGCATTGGCACGGGATGGCGATTCCGAAGGTGCATATATTCTTTTTACTCAGGAGTATAACACCCTAGCCGATGCCGCACTTGCAGAGCTGAAGGCTATTAACAGCACAATCGTTACTTTATCGGACACTCAGCTCTCGGTAATGCAGGGTTATGGCAATATCAGCCTTATCTTTCTTATAGCACTTGGTATTGTTGTGGTAGTGATTATCGTTATTATCGGTGTTATGCTTGCCAATTCAATAACAAAGCCGGTAATTCAGTTAGAGTCGGCAATAGCCGCACTGTCTGTGGGCGACTTTGAGGCCGCAGATATTGACTACGAGGCTAACGACGAGCTTGGTGCACTTGCATCAAACACAAAGAGCACCATAGGCAGTATTCAGGCAATGATTAATGACCTGTGCATGGGCATGGAGTTTATGTCTAACGGCGACTTTACTGTCTCCAGCAAAAATGACGACATGTATGTAGGAGGGTTTGCACCGCTTGCCTCCTCGATGTATAACCTCAAAAATAAGATGAACGGCGCAATTGTGAGGGTTAGCAGCTCCACCGACCAGGTCACAAACAGCTCCGAGCAGGTTTCCTCCAGTGCACAGGCACTCGCACAGGGTGCAACCGAGCAGGCAGGCTCTATAGAGGAACTCGCCGCCACAATTACCGACATTTCGGAAAAGATTAATCTCAATGCCGAAAATGCAAATAAGTCCAGTTCTATGGCGTTAGAGGTTGTCGATGCCATGAATGCAAGCAACGAGCAGATGCAAAAACTCATTGCCTCCATGGAGGAGATTGACAATAAATCCAAGGAAATAAGCAAGATTATTAAAACCATTGAGGATATTGCATTCCAGACCAACATCCTTGCCCTCAACGCCACCGTTGAGGCTGCACATGCCGGCGCCGCTGGTAAAGGTTTTGCGGTTGTTGCAGACGAGGTTCGCAACCTTGCAAGCAAATCTGCCGATGCAGCCAAGGATACCACATCACTTATCAGCGATTCCATTAAGGCTATAAGCGAGGGTGTTGAGCTTACAAACCTCACCGCCGAGGAGCTTAGAAAAGTTATGGACGGCGTTAACAGCACCACAGATGTAATCAAAGGCATAACCGAGGCGAGCAACGAGCAGGCCACGGCAGTTTCCCAGATATCCATCGGGCTTGACCAGATTGCAGCGGTGGTTCATAACAACTCCGCCACCAGTGAGGAGAGCGCCGCAACCAGCGAGGAACTTTCCAGCCAGGCAATGGTTCTAAAACAGATTGTATCCGAGTTTAAAACATTGGCGGTTGCGAGAGAGGAAATGCCAACCACCAACAGCTACGCTTCTACCATCGAGGAGGGTTTTAATCCTCCGGCTATCGAAGAGGTATATTCCGATAAGTATTAATCATTTAAGTATTAATCATTACTAAATAATAACATCTAAGGGCAGTCCACACGGAACTGCCCTTTTTATTGTCAAAATAGCCCTTAATATTTTGGAGTAATTAGTATATAATGCCACTTTACATTTTGTCGATTATTTGTTAACATTATATACAAGGTTGTTTATAATGGGGGGGAGTTGTATGTGCGGTAGACTAAAAAAGATTGTACTGGTGCTTTTTGCGGCAACGTTATTTATATCTCTTAATGTTTTTGCGACTAGTGAAAATATTGAGCTTAACCTTGAAAGTTGGGGAGAGGATGTTGCCACGGGTTTTGACGGTGGTGAGGGTAGTATGCAAAACCCATACCAAATATCTACGCCTCAACAGCTTGCCTATATGGCTACCGTTGTTAACAGTGACGATGTTAGCGTGAGGGAGCGATTTATCACGGCACACTATATCCTAACCGATAACATAGACATAAGCGGTAAAAACTGGGTGCCGATAGGTTTGAATAGCTACAACAGGGAATTTCGCGGACACCTTGACGGTAACGATAAAACCATAACAGGACTCACCATAGGCGATATTCCGGACAACAACTCGGTGGGGCTGTTTAGCTACATCGGCGGTAATTCTGTAATTAAAAATTTAAATATTTCTGATGTAATGATAGACACAAGCTCTACCTTGGCAGGTTCGGTTGCCGGTAAGGCAGATTCCGCTACCACCCTGTATAACGTTGATGTTTTAAGCGGAAGTATCAATATAAAAAATAACGGTCTGTCCCACGCATCCGGGTTAGGCGGTTTAATAGGAGAGGGTAACACGACGGTATATTACTCTTCCAACGCAGCCTCTCTTAGCCAGAACATCTACGCAGGCAGTACCGGCTACGTTATAATCGGTGGCATTATCGGAGAGTATGGCACGGCAGTCGGCTGTGTCAACACCGGAAGTATTACCTTTAATTCCGTGTCGGATAACACCTCGGGCAAAGCATATATAGGCGGAATTATCGGCTCTGAAGGAAAGGTTTACAACTCGATAAACAGGGGTGACATTGTTGTAGACGAGTCGGCGGCGACGAGAACTATTGCTCTGCGTGTAGGCGGTATTACAACCTATGGACCGGTTGTAAACTCGATTAATGAGGGAGACATAACCTACACCGACCTTAGCACCTCATCTTCAAGACATTCAAGTGTCATTGCCGGTATATCCGCCTCCACAACCTATGATGATTCTGTACATAACTGCGTGAATACCGGTGTATATACTCCCACCAAGGCTACAGAGGTTGTGTACGACACCATCAGTAAATCGTTGACATACAACAGCTACTGGAGTTCATCGCTTTCTCACGGTAACAGCAGTTCCGGTTTGCAGACCCTCTATTACAGCGGAACCTTTTTACCGGACGGAACACTTTCCACAGCCTCAAACAGTGTAGGAGATATACCGTACTCTGATATTCTCACGGCGCTTAACAGCTGGGCAGATGAGGGTGTTGAAAAACATTTATATATGCCGGTACAGTGGAACTACTCCGGGGGCGATTTTTCCTTTACAGCGGCAGGTGACGTTACGGTGAATGTAGTTAAAGATAACGGCACTGCGGTTAGCGATGCTGTGATAGAGTTGCGAACAGCTGACGGTGCCCTTTTGTACACCCATAACGGTGCGTCGGCAAGCTATCAGGCATTAGAGAAGGGGCGGTATATTGTAGAGGTTAACGCACCGGGTATGTTAGATCAATATTACCTATGGGAGAATATTGACGGATCAGGTTTAGAAATTAAGCTAATAGAGCTTATCACCCCCGAGGTGGTGGACGGTGAGATTATTATCGATAGCATAGGAAACCTTGCCTACATATCACAGCAGGTTTATGATATGAAGGATGACTATGAAGGCGACACCCTTGTGCTAAACAAAGATATTGATCTTACCGGCTACAACTGGACACCTATTGGATACATAGATCATATATACTTAAGCAGTTCGGATACTTCCATTCCATTTATGGGAACCTTTGACGGAAACGGCAATTCCATCTCCGGACTTTCAATTAATGCGGCAGATGGCTCTGCGGGCTTGTTTGGTCATGTGCGTTCCGCAACTATAAAATCTCTCACGATGTACGATGTAAAGATTACCGGTTTTGCAAGAGATGCAGGCGCACTGGTGGGCACCTCCTGGTCACGGGAGAACTACACTTCCCAGATTTCCACCTCGATCAGCGATGTTAATGTTAGAAATGTTTCGATAACTACCGGTATACCTTCAAGCAACTCAATTAAGCCTGCCGTAGGAGGCCTCGTCGGTAGCTTTGCCGGTGGGTCTATTACAGACTGTGAAGTATTAGCCACAAGTAGCATAAAAAACCATTCGGAATATTATGCCGGAGGAGTTGTAGGTGCGGTGCCTTACAGCCATTCATACGCTCCGAATATGAACGGTTCGTTCAGCATGAGTGATATCAACAATTTTAGTTCGGTGTATTGTGAGGGGACGGCAGGCGGAATTGTCGGACATACCGCCCCATACAGCAGTTCAACAAGCTCAATAAGCTTTGTCAGAAATTACGGTGTTATTACAGCAGGTGCTAACGGCGGCGGCATCGTAGGTGCAGCCGAAGAGGGGACAGTTAAGATAAGTAATTCCGATAACTTCGGTACTTTATATGCCGCCTCGAGAGAGGGCAGGTATGCTGTCGACATGGGTGGAATAATTGGTGAGGTGCTCAACTATTCTATAATAGACCGTTGTGTCAGCGCCGCAGATATAGTCATGCACAACAGAGGTGCCTTGGTTGGAGGTATAGTGGGTAACGGTGATAAACTCGGTGCCGTCATAAACTGCACTAGTTATGCTGCCATAACCGGTAGCACAAACGATGCAAACGATGTCTGGGTAGGTGGCATAGTAGGGAGTGCGGATTTAGACGACTTTGATGCTGTTATTGCCAACAACCATAACGCCGGATACATAAATGTAAACGAGGGGTTTGAAGGAAGGGATGCTGAAGCAGGCGGAATTGTAGGTAGAGCAACGCCTACCGTCACATCAAAATCCTTAATCATACACAATAACTACAACAAGGCAACAGTTACTCTGCCGGACAGAAAGGGAGCGAGCATAATCGATGTTGTGGGTGGTGATACAGATGTCTCTTACAACTACTCGCTTGCGTTGATTGGACAGCCGATTATTGGATCTACCGTTGTAGGTGACATAAGCCCTTCGGCAAACTCTAACGCCACCTTTGAAAGCAACCTTGGCACCCTTACCGCCGTCACCGGAGAGATACCTAAATTTAACATATATTCACAGTCTCCTGCAGTGTCTTACCTTGGCGAGCCGATTGCCCTTACGCTTGTAGACGCACTTAACGGCTTTATCGGTGATGAAACGTTAAACAGTACACAGGGACTTATCGGGTGGATAAAAATCATAGGATTGAATGAAGGATACCCAATAATAAAGTTGCTACCCGACTACGACGTAAACAATGACGGGAGAGTTAATATTGCGGACTTGAGAATTATCATAGATCCATCAAACTATAACAAACCGACCTCCGCGGCAGCAAATGCGGCTGCGGATGTAAACAAGGACGGTGTTATCAACTTTATGGATATAGCCGCAACAAGAAACAGCAGTGTTTTTACTGAATAAGTGGGCTTAAGTGAGAGTCATTTAAACGGGGTATAACAATTAAAAGTTAAACATAATAAAAGGTTGATTTGGTGCTTTGCATTTTGTTGATTACCTGTTAATATTAAATTCGGGATTGTTTTATAAATAGGAGTGGGCTGTATATGAATGTTAAATTAAAAAAGATTGTATTAGTGCTTTTAACTGTAACATTATTATTATCTCTTAATGTTTTTGCGACTAACGAAAATATTGAGCTTAACCTTGAAAGTTGGGGAGGGGACGTTGCCACGGGTTTTGCAGGTGGTGATGGTAGTATGCAAAACCCATACCAAATATCTACGGCTCAACAGCTTGCCTATATGGCTACCGTTGTAAACAGTGATGACAGTAGCGTGAGGGAACAGTACAGGTCGGCACACTATATCCTGACCGATAACATAAACATAAGCGGTAAGAACTGGGTGCCGATAGGTGTGGATGAGTACGAAAGAGGCTTTATCGGCCACTTCGATGGTAATGATAAAACCATAACCGGACTGACCATAGGCGACGTTACGGACAACAAGCCGGTTGGTTTATTTTCATTTATTAACGAAGGTGCAATGGTTAGGGATTTAAAACTTGCCGATGTAATGATTAACACAGCCTCATCCAAGGTGGGTGCGGTAGCCGGCAAGGCGGAAATGGGTTACGAGGGTTCCGAGACCGCTGTATATAATGTGGATGTTCTAGGTGGTAGTATTACCGGGAAAAGTAACGGTGTCAGGTTTAACTCCGGCGTAGGCGGCTTAATAGGCGCAGGCAACATAACGATATATCACAGCACAAACGCCGCAACTGTTAGCAACAATGTCTCGGCGGGTAGTGTGGGATATCTGCAGGTTGGCGGAATTATCGGTTATCAAGGCACTGTCGTCGGCTGTGTCAATACAGGCGACATAACCGTTAACTCCATGGCAGATGTGAAGGGTGGAAACATATATGTAGGCGGAATAGTAGGTACTAACGGAGTTGTTTACAACACGGTAAACAAGGGTAATATTACTGTAGACGAGTCCGCCGCAACTGTTGAGTCAACACTTCTTATCGGAGGAATAGGCGCCTCCACCGATGCCTACAACACTATTAATGAGGGAAATATACAGCTTGTCGAACTCAGCGAAATTCCCAGCAGGTATACAAGTTATATAGCCGGAATTTCGGCATCATCAAATGCTACATATGAAAAGTACAACTGTGTAAACACCGGAACATATACGGCAAGTAGCGGCACCTATGTTAAATATGACACCATCGGACACACATCGGTGTACAACAGCTACTGGAGCGACTCACTTTCTCATGGCAATACTTCGTCCTCCAACCAAGCAATCTACTACAGCGGAACCTTTGCAGCGGACGGAACACTAACCACCGCATCAAACAGTGTTGGTGATGTTCCATACTCCGATATCCTCACGGCGCTTAACGATTGGGCAGAATCTTCAGAGGCGCTTCATATTGCAACTCCGATACATTGGAACTACACCGAGGCGAGTGGGTTTTCCTTTGTGTCTGCTACTGATGATGTGACGATAGATGTTGTTGATGGTGCCGAAAATCCTGTAAGTAATGCCGTAATAGAGCTTAAAACCTTTGGCGGTAGCCTACTTTATTCTCATAGTGGCTCAGCCGCAACCTATCAGTCATTAGAAATGGGGAGATACGTTGTAGAGGTTAGCGCAGAAGGTATGTTAAAACAGCGCTATATGTGGAACAATGTTGATGGGTCGGATTTAACGATAAGGCTTATCGGAGTCACAGCACCGGCTACAGCACCAAACGGTGACATAATTATAGATAGTATTGAAAATCTTGCATACATATCACAGCAGGTGAATGACAAAATCGAGAGCTACGAGGGTAAAACGCTCGTTTTAAATCGAGACCTTGACCTTAGCGGCTATAACTGGACACCTATCGGCTACATCAAACATGATTATTCAGGTGATAGCAGTGAAATGTCTCCATTCATGGGTGTATTTGACGGTAACGATAAATCAATTACCGGCATTTCGGTTAGCGCATTGAATGACACTGCGGGCCTATTCGGCTTTACCCGTGCCGCAGATATAAAATCCCTGACGATAAATTCGCCGAATATCATGGGCTTTAGCAGTTATGCAGGTGCACTCGTAGGGGTTGCTTGGAATGAGAATAGCAGTTCGGCCGATACAGCATCAATCCAAAATGTTACTGTGAATGATGCTACAATACTCACCGGTACAAGAGGAAGAAATGATACTATCTATCCTTCTGTCGGCGGTATTGTCGGAATATTATATGGAGGAGATGTAGTCAACTGTATTGTCAGTTCCGGAAGTATAGTGAACTATACGGGTCATGATATTGGCGGAATTGTAGGTACGGTGTCAGATAACACCACCTATTATGACTCTGTGGTGGACGGCTCCTTTAGCATGACCAATGTTTTAAACAATGCCACTATAACTTCCAATGGGTCTGCCGGCGGTATTCTCGGCGCTTCCTCTCCTGTAGACGAAGGAAACAACACGATAGAGTCTGCCATAAACAGCGGTAATATCGCATCTTCAAGTAGTGCCGGAGGCATAGTAGGGTATGCCGGTGGTACTATTGCCACCACGATAAAAAATTCGACCAATAACGGTGAAGTTAGCACGCCATCACATGAGGGAATGATGAGTGCCACAATAGGCGGAATAATCGGCTATGATAACAGCGAATCCATAGTAGATCGTTGTAACAACAACGGAACAATAATAATCAACAACAATGCGACAGCGGCAGGAGGCATTGTCGGGGGCGGATACGCTTTCGGTAATATTACAAACTGTTCAAATTTGGGAGAGATTTTCGGTTCAACAACTAACAACGGCAATCTTACGGTGGGCGGAATAGTCGGTGAGGTTCGTGTGGGTGACAAAGCATCCATTGTCGCCAACAATTACAACATAGGCACTATATCCATATCTGCAGGGGTCGACGGAAACGACAGCAGTGCCGGTGGAATTATCGGTACATGCACCTTTACCAACAATGACGAGGTCTTTAAGGTTATGAACAACTACAATCTTGCAACAGTTTTTGTTCCGGATGGTTATGGGTCGGGGATAATTGACATTGCCGGATATAATATCGATGTTTCCTATAACTACTCCAAGGAAATTGCGGGACAGCCGATAGTAGGCTATACATTAGCATATGACACTGAGGATATGCCTACAGTTAAATCCAACGCAACCTTCGCCAACAACCTCGGAAGACTTACCGCCGCTACCGGAGTTATTGATAATAACGGTAATTCGAGTACGCTGGATATCTCCTATACAGGCGAGCCTATTGCCCTTTCGCTTATTGATGCACTTAACGGCTTTATCGGTGATGAAACGTTAAGCAACATACAGGGGCTTATCGGCTGGACAGAAACCATGTCGATAAATGCCGGATATCCCGTAATCCCGTCACCACCTAACTACGATATAAATAACGATTTTAAGATTAATGTAGAGGATATTAAAACTATTGTAAATCCCCTCAACTATAACAAACCGACCTCCGCGGCAGTAAACTCGGCTGCGGATGTAAACAAGGACGGTGTTATCAACTTTTTGGATGCAGCCGCAACAAGAAACAGCAGTGTCTTTGAAATGGACTAAGGTAAAGCTTTAACACATAGTCATTCAACTTAAAAACTTAATAGAAGGGTAGGGAACTGTATGCAGGTTATCGGACTGAAAACTAATGGATTTGAAAACCCCATAGGCTATTCGCTTCAAAACCTCAGCTTTTCATGGCAGGTTGCAAACGCAAAGGGTAAAACCACAAGGCAAACGAGGGTTTTGGTGTGCTCGGATAGCGAAATGCAGGATACTGTGTATGATTCCGGCAGTGTGAGAGATGCAAATTCGCTCGACTTTTTGCCGAACCTTAAAACACAGTTTGCCACGAGATATTACTGGACGGTAACCGTTTGGGACGATGCCGACGACAGCGCAACAAGTGAGGTTGCCTTTTTCGAGACGGCAAAGGAGGGCTTAGAGGGTGAGCTTATTAAGGCGCCTTTTGATGAACATCCGATTTTTACCCGTGAATTTGAGTTGACCGAAGAGGTAGAAAACGCACGGTATTACCTGACCGGACTCGGCGTGTATGAGCTACGCATAAACGGCAAAAGGGTGGGGAAGGAGTATCTCACGCCCTACTATAACGACTATAATTTGTGGGTGCAGTATCAGACCTTTGATGTTGCAGAGTATCTTACCGTCGGCATAAACAGGCTTGAGGTTTGGCTCGGCAACGGTTGGTATAAGGGTAGGTTCGGCTTTGTTGACGAGCTGGACTGCCTCTACGGTAGCGAGATGCTCTTTATCGGTGATTTAGACATTGTAACCGTTTCGGGGGCTTGTGTCGGCATCTATTCCGACGCAGGTTGGAGATGTAAAAAATCTCCGGTCATCGAGAGCAGTATCTACGACGGCGAGTTTTACGACAGCCGTTTAGAAACCGTCGACACCCTTGAGGATGTTGTCGTTGTAGGCGAGGAGGAGCGAAGTCACCTTATAAAAAGGTTAGAGCCACGACGCAGTTTGCCGGTGGTGAAAAAGCAGACGATATCTCCGGTTGAGATTATCCACACACCGGCAGGCGAAACGGTGTTGGATTTCGGTCAGATAATGACAGGCCGGGTAGAGTTTTTCTGTGAGGAAAAGCGGGATACCGAGGTTAAGCTACAGTATGGCGAAATACTGCAAAACGACAATTTTTATAATGAAAACCTACGTACGGCAAAGCAGGCGTACCGATATATTTCTAACGGGCAAAGCGGATGGGTTACACCGCTGTTCACCTTTTACGGCTTTCGTTTTGTAAAGGTGGAGGGGATAGTCGAGGTCAATAAGGACAACTTTAAGGGTGTGGTGTTGTACTCCGACATGGAGACCACAGGACACATCGAGACATCCAACAGCTCGGTTAATCGATTGTTTTTAAATGCGATGTGGGGGCAGAAAGGTAACTTTTTAGATGTGCCGACCGACTGCCCGCAACGAGACGAGCGTATGGGCTGGACCGGTGATGCACAGGCGTTTTGCTCTACGGCAGGTTACAACATGTATACGCCGAGCTTCTTTGATAAATTTTTATACGACATGAGGTTGGAGCAAAAAACCTTGAGCGGAGCCGTCCCCCATGTTGTGCCGGATATACTGGGGCAGGTTAACTCGTTACTTGGAAATAAGCAGGGTGGCGATGTGGTGCTTAACTCTCCCAATGCCTCCTGTGCATGGGCGGATGCGGCAACCATTATACCCTGGACAAACTACACACGTTTCGGCAGTAAAAGCATGTTGGAGCGTCAGTACGAAAATATGAAGATGTGGATAGACTACATCAAAAATATCGACGACACAAAATGCGGCGGTAAAAGGCTTTGGACACACGGTTTTCACTTTGCCGACTGGCTGGCACTGGATAACTATCATGCAGGCTCCAGCTTTGGCGGCACCGACTGCTACTATGTTGCGAGCGCATTTTACTACTATTCTGCCACACTGACCGCAAAGGCGGCGAAGGTGCTTGGAAAAACCGAGGACGCAGATTTTTACCTTGAGCTTTCGGAGCAGATTAAGGCCGCAATGCAGGAGGAATATTTCACCATAACGGGTCGCATTGCCGTTCCTACCCAGACTGCAATGGTGCTTGCACTGCATTTTGAGATTGTTAAGGAGGAGTATAAGGACAGGCTGATAAAGGACTTAAAGGCGAAGTTGGATGAGGAAAACATACATCTCACCACCGGTTTTGTCGGTACATCCTACCTCTGCCCCACACTCTCAAAGAACGGTCTTGGGGATTATGCCTACACCCTACTACTTAACGAGGATTATCCAAGCTGGCTCTACGAGGTTAACATGGGCGCAACCACAATATGGGAGCGGTGGAACTCGGTTTTGCCGGACGGCATGATAAGCGACACCGGAATGAACAGCCTAAACCACTACACCTACGGTGCCATTGCCGAATGGATGTACCGATATATGTGCGGACTTCAATCGGTTGAGGAGTCGCCGGGATTTAAGGAGTTTGTGATTGCACCTAAAATCGACAAACGGTTTGAGTGGGTAAAGATGGAGTATAAATCGGTGTTCGGCATGATAAAAAGCGGATGGAGTATAGATGCCGACAAAACCGTTTACAGCATTAGCGTTCCGTTTGACACAACGGCAAAGTTTATTTTAGAGCAGGGCGGTGACAACATCACGCTTAACGGCAAAAGCTGTGCCGAGCTTGTCAAAAACAACGAGATTGCTCTTGATAAGGGCGATTACATTATTGAGGTGTTACAATGAAGTTGAATTTATCCGAAATTAAGAACAGCTCGGCATGGGAGAAAATAGGTGTAAAACTCCCAAGCTTTGACATAGAGGCGGTGGGTAGGAATACCGATGAGCGTGTGCAGTGGTTACATTTCGGCGCGGGTAACATCTTTCGTGGATTTATCGCAAGAATTAATCAGGAGATTTTAAACTGTGACGCAGGCGACACCGGTATAATAGCGGCAGACAGCTTTGATTCCGATATTATTGATAAAATTTACACCCCTTACGACAATCTTACCATGCTTATGCGGCTGCGTGCCGATGGCGGTATAGACAAGGAGGTTATCGCTGGGGTTGCCAGAGCCTATAAGGCAAATATGCAGAATGAGGATTATATACATATAATCTCCGCCTTTGAAAACCCCTCGCTACAGATGGTTAGTATGACGGTGACCGAGAAGGGGTACAACCTAAAAACGACCGACGGTGCTTATCTCGGCATAGTCATGGCAGACATAGAAAACGGCCCGGAAAATGCGGTGCATATAATGAGCATCTGTACCTCGCTACTGTTAAGGCGTTTTAATAAGGGTGGTTACCCGATTGCGATGTGCAGTATGGACAACTGCTCTCACAACGGTGCAAGACTTCGTGAGGCAATCCTCGACATTGCAAAAAAATGGGTGGAGAAAGGCTACGCAACCCCCGAATTTTTAAACTATTTAACAGATGAAAACAGGGTGGGATTTCCCTGGTCGATGATAGATAAGATAACCCCTCGCCCCGCTAAAAGCGTGGAGGAGGAGCTTTGTAGGCTCGGTATCGAAGGGATGACGCCGATAGTAACCGATAAAAATACCTTTATTGCACCCTTTGTAAATGCCGAAATACCGGAGTATCTTGTCATAGAGGACAGATTCCCCAACGGCAGGCCCAACCTCGAAAAGGGCGGAGTTTATGTCACCGATCGTGAAACGGTGAACATGACCGAGACCATGAAGGTAACCACCTGCCTAAATCCGCTACATACTGCACTTGCAGTCTACGGCTGTGTACTCGGCTACAACCGAATATACGAGGAGATGCGCGATGCAGAGCTGATTAAACTGGTGGAGACAATAGGCTACAATGAGGGAATGCCGGTGGTAGTAGACCCTAAAATAATCAGCCCGAAAAGTTTTATAGACGAGGTGGTAAACGACAGGCTCAAAAACCCATTTATACCGGACGAACCACAGCGAATTGCCACCGACACCTCACAAAAGGTGGGCATAAGGTTTGGCGAGACGATAAAAGCCTATATTGCCGACGAAAATCTTGAGGTTACCGACCTCACTGCAATACCGCTTGCGATTGCAGGCTGGTTTAGATATCTGCTTGCGGTGGACGATGAGGGCAATCCGTTTGAGCTAAGCCCCGATCCGCTTAAGGAGGAGCTCACCGAAAAACTCGCCACAATAAAATTAGGTGGTGGCTACAACGGCGAGCTGAAACCCCTGCTTTCAAATGAAAAGATATTCGGAACCGATCTTGTCGCCTGCGGATTATCGGATAAAATCGAAACAATGTTCACCGAACTCATCGCCGACAAGGGCGCGGTAAGGGCAACGCTTGTTAAATATTTGAAGGGTTAGAAAAATACATCGACACAAACCCATTAAAATGGAATGATGGTGTAAAAATAGATTAATATATCATTATGCCAAACCATGTTCATATGATAATTCAATTTGTAGGGAATGCATTGTATGCATTCCGCAGACAGAAGATATAGTAGTTCAATTTGAAATATAATATGTATTTCAAAATCAAGCGTTGATTGATTCTAATTGAATGACATATCAAAAAAGGGCACGCAATACAATGCGTACCCTTTTTGTTTATACCGATGAGGTTATACCGTTGCGGCTACAAATTTAATTACAAACAGTAGTGCAATGATTGCGGTTACGATATCCTTTTTGGTGAATTTGCCTGTGCATACCGTGATGACGATGTAAGCTATGGAACCTATTCCGATACCGTTGGAGATGGAGTAGGTCATCGGCATACAGAACAGTGCGAGGAATGCAGGTACTGCCGAGCGGAGATCGTCCATGTCGACCTTTGCAAAGTTCTTCATCATTAAAACACCGACATAGATAAGTGCCGGAGCGGTTGCTGCTGATGGTACTAACGAAGCGAACGGTGCGAGGAAGAGGCACACAGCAAAACAGATTGCGGTGACAAGAGCCGAAAGACCGGTTCTGCCGCCTGCCGATACGCCTGCTGCGGACTCAACAAAGGTGGTGCAGGTGGATGTTCCTGCTACAGCACCGGCTACAGTTGCAACCGAGTCGCTGGTCATACACTTTGTCATGTTAATCGGGTCGCCGTTTTCATCTAGCATTTCTGCCTGTGCGGCTGTTCCGTAAAGTGTGCCGATGGTGTCAAACATGTCTACGATACAGAATGTTATGATAAGCATGATAGCGGTTACGGTTCCGCCGATAAGGGGACTTACGAATGCATCCGACCATGATTTGGGGTCGAATACCGCAGCAAGACCGACCGTGGCAAAATCGGTGAAGGATTGTCCTACCTGACCGACATCAAAGGAAGGGGTAGTGCCGGTGATGGGGTAGTAGATAACAGCAATGATAACTATCGCTAAAAGCACCGAGCCTTTAATTTTGAATTTTTCGAATATTGCAATAAGGATTAAACCAAGTAGCGAGAGTAGCGCCGGCATTACAGTTACAAGGCCACCTTCGCTCATGATAGCACCGTGAATGTCTACAAACTGAACCAGTACATAGGGGTTATCCTGCACGATACCGGCATTTTGAAATCCGATAAAGGCGATAAACAGACCGATACCGGCGGGGATTGCCTTTTTAAGACAGTCCGGCAATGCCTTCGCTATCATGGTTCTAAGACCTGTTACCGTAAGTACAAGAAAGACAAGACCGGAAACAAGGATAATAACTAGACCGGCACGATATCCCTCTAAAGGACTGCCACCCGAGATAATCTGAGGAAGAATAAACGAAACAAAGAAAAAGGAGTTAAGTCCCATTCCGCATGCCTGTGCAAATGGCATTTTTGCGTACAGTGCCATTATTAGGGTTCCTATAACGGCAACCAGTGTGGAGGCAACGTATACCGAATTCCATATCTGTTGAAAAACAGGGTCGGCACCCTCTGCAAGATGACTGAACCCAACAACCTGGTTCGGGTTGGTGACAACTATGTACGCCATGGCGAAAAATGTTGTCAAACCTGCGATGACCTCGGTTCTTACATTAGAACCACGCTCGGAAATTTTAAAAAACTTGTCCAATTACTTCAACTCTCCTTTCGATGTAAAACAACTCTAACATCTTAAGTATACATCATTACAGAAAAAAAACAATATCTTTGTAAAATCTTAGTACATATATGCTAAAAAGGTCGGTTTACTGTGATGGAATTGTGAATTGTGCATATAACTGTCAGGGTTAATTTTCATGAGGATTCGTTGTAGTTATTCAGTCGTTATGCAATTTGTATCGATTTTTATATATTAATCATCCTTGTTGTCGGAGGAAGGGCCAAAAACGGGTTTGTAGGTCTTTTTTTCTACCGTGTATTCCTTTTTTTCAAACACCGGTGGCTTTGAGGGCAGTGCGGGTTTTTCCTCCTCTGTGTGCTGTGTGGTGTTGAAATCTTTGGAATTATCCGTCTGTTCTTTAGACTGTTCGGAGTTTTGCGTACCCTGTTGTTGTGGAACATGGTAACGTTTTTTATCCCTTTTAATTCTGTACGCCCTCGCCCTCTCGGTGATATCCTTTGTGTTGGTAATACTGCTGAGTTTAAGCGAAAAAAGATAGATTGCAAAAACGATAAGTGCGATGGAGGAGGCGATTAAAATTAACTTGATGTCGGTGGTGAACACGGAGGAGAAGATGAAATAAAGTGCCAGAATGGCAAGGACAACTATTGATAATAAAAACACTACGCACAGTGCAATAACGCTTAAAAATCTCTTTTGTTTCATTAGTTTGAAATTACCTCCTTTTTCACTTTTTTTGCTTCGGATCTTCGTAGTCGTCCAGCGCCTTTTTTTGAACGAGCTCTTTTAATTTATTATTTGTCTGTGAAAATCTTATTGTCAATGAAAATTGATGAACAATAAGCACAAATAAAATCACTAAGAAAATAAAGTTTACCGGCGATGTTATTCCCAAAAGTTCCGATGCCATGGTGGCGATGTCCGGAAAGATGCTGAGAACAAGAATAATTAAGGAAAAAAACAGCCAGAATATCGAATCCTCAATCTGAACCTTAGAGCGTCTTATTTTAAATAGCACATAGCCGGTAGTCAATAGAGCGCCAACAAAAAGAAGCAGTCGTAAAAAAACACTCATCTGTTAACCCCTCTCCTAAACCACTGAATAAAAAGTATAGAAATGAAAGCGTTAACGGTATACGAAATACCGTTGAAAATATTGAAATAGCTTGTGCCGGCAACCCTTTCCGACATCTCTACCTGAACCTCTTTAACCACCGCCTTGTTGCGAAGCAGATGCGAAATGGTGTCCGGCTCGGGATGACAGTTTATGTTTTTTGCGAGTATCTCGGTCATACGTTTATTAAACAATCTCATGCCACTGGTGGGGTCGGTAAGCATTTTCCCGGTAGTGATGAATATCGCAAGGGATATCAACCTACTGCCGAGCATTCTCGGGTTAAACGGTTTTTTTTCGGTGACAAATCTTGAACCTATAACAACGTCGGCATCATCACTCATTGCACAGCTAAGCAGTGTTTTAACATGTTCGGGGTGATGCTGCCCATCGGCATCAAACTGCATTGCGTAGTCATAGCCGTTGCGGTATGCAAATATGATGCCGGTCTGAAACGCACCGGCAAGCCCTAAATTGACGGAAAGGTTGAGAAGGTTATAACCGTTTTCCTTGCAAACGTCCGCAGTTTGGTCGGATGAACCGTCATTAATAACGACAAAATCCCAATCGGGACAGTCTCGTTTTATGCCTTCTATGGTGCTATGCAGTGACTCCTGTTCGTTAAATGCAGGAATAATAAGCAGCTTTTTCATCTGACCTCACCAGTCTAATTCCTCTATCGTTTTACAGCTGGTCTCCCAACCAAGTTCCTTTTTTATACGCGCACGAACCCTTTTTGTTCTCTGCTCACGGTCGGGCAGATGTATTGCAGTGACAAATGCCGAAATAATCTCAGCCTTTGTATTTCCGGCTGTTATTATAGCGTCGTCACTGTTGCCGAAAACTTCGACAGCACCGCCACACCCCTCGGTGGTAACTATAAAACATCCTGCGGCGGCGGCCTCTAACAGAGTGGTGGAAAACCCTTCCGAAACGGTAGGAAGACAGAATATCTCCGAGCGCTTTAACAATGCTACACAGCAATCTCTGCTAAGTCTTCCGCAAAAAACAACCCCTTCTTCGGCTGTTTGCTTCAGCTCGGTAAGCAATGGTCCGTCGCCCGCCATTACCAATCTATGTTCGGGGTGGTTTCGGTAAAATTCGTTAAATGCCTCAACTAGCTGTTTAACACCCTTTTCAGGTATCATCCTACCGACATAACATATTAATCGGTCTCGGTCGGTAAGATTATAATCGGAAAGAGGGAACAGACCATTCGGTATAGCGTCCAGCTCGTCGATATCTATTGCGTTAAAAATCACACCCTTTGCCGATATCTTAAAATGTCGAAGCCAATCCCGACTTCTGCTTGACACGGCATAAAAGTTGTCACAGTATCTTTTTACCATCACTGCAAATGCGTGTTCATATATTCTAACCGCAAAATCGACAACGGCACTGCCGAGTGATAGGTGTGCCGAGCCGTGCTCTATTACTATTGAGGGACAATTAAATTTTTTTGCCGCCCTTACCGCATAAAGCGAAAGTGGATAAAAGCGTGTGTTTACTATTACACGACAATCCTTAGATACGAGCAATTCGTTGATAAGCTCGGCGGTTTTTTTGTTGGGCCATACCACAGGAAATCTGCCCTGAATAAGTTGAACGGTAGGCACTCTCACAAGCTCAACACCGTTGCTGTCGACCTCCGTTTCGGGAAGTCCTTCTATTGCCGAGGTTATGATGGCTACTCGGTGACCGAGTTTTTTTAGCCTTGATGCAATGTTTTGGCTGAAATTTTCCACCCCTCCTACCGTAGGCAGATATTGTGCGGAAAAAATACAGTAAAATGCCAAAAACTTTACCTCCTAAATCACAATGGACTCGCAGTACAGCTCATCATCGGTTCTAACCACCTCATCGTCCCTAACCACTATCGGGTATTTCCACTTTTTCGGGTCGACATGCTGAACCACTGCAACCGTTCCGTCCGACATAAATACCGTTTTTCCGACGAGTTCGGAGGGCATCATTTCCAAAAAGCGGGCAATTAAATTATAGTCGAGATCGGAAAACCTTCCTATCGAAAGCTCATGCAGAACATTAAACGGGCTTTGTGCCGACTTGTAACAACGGCTGGATACCATCGCATCGTATACGTCTGATATTGCTGTTATCCTTGCAAAAAGTGGTATAAGGTCGCCGGATAGTCCGTCCGGATAGCCTTTGCCGTTCATCTTTTCGTGATGACTTCTTGCCGCTGTAACAACAAGCGGGTCAATCTTTGGGTTTTTAACGAGCAGTTCGTAGGAGTAGATGCTGTGCATCTTCATTGTCTCAAACTCCTCCTCGGTAAGCTTCCTCGGAGCGTCCAGTATTTCGGGCGGTATTTCGGATTTGCCGACATCGTGCAAAAGTCCGGCGGTGATAAGCAGATCTACCTCAACAGGAGGAAGCCCCAACCATTTGCCCATAAGACCGTTTAGTAGTGCGACGTTGGTGCTGTGGGTACACAGATACTCATCGATGTTGTTTTTGCCGTTTATACATTGAATTATCGTTGCGGCATCTAAGGTGGAAATCTTTTGCGAAAGATTTTCCGAAAGGTTTTGTGCCATCTCCGCCGAGACAACGCCGGTAGTCTTTAGGTAATAGAGCATACCGTCGGTCTCTTTTTTTGCAGTGTCATACCCCACGCTCTGCTCAAATGCAACCTGTTGCAAACTTTTAGGCACACCATTTTTTAGCAGTTCGTAGTAGTAGTCTGCCGAAACATAAACATTACGCCCGCCCTTTAAACTGCGGTGAAGACTGTTAAGCATGTTAAGCGTGAGTACTTGACCCTCTCGTATCATCAAAAGGGGTTTTTGATATTTTACATAAACATCACTGTTAACACGGTCGCCTACATTAAGGTATTCGACGGCTATCAACATATAATTGTTTTCATTCATGGATATCTGCCTCATCCATTTAAGCCTATAATAGATTATAACATAGTTTATGTTATAAATCAACCGCTATGTCATCATCAAAAATTGAGAGAAAAATGAAAAAACAAGCAGTCCTACCGCCACCATCATGACCGGTTTACAGGGACCTGATTTTCTTACCAAAATCTCTCTGTACACCTCCTCGGTAGGTGATTGCTTTTGCATCTTTTTTATGCTTTTTGCGGCGGATTTTCGATAGAGATACATTGCAAACGCACCCCAGGTGGTGTTTATCACCAGCATTACAATGCTCGCAACATTTGCGATGCTTAAAAGTGTTTCTCCATCAATTTCTATCGATATTCCATACACCTGCTGTAATAGTAAAAGCGATGTCGGTATTGATAAAATCCCGTCGATTAACAGGGCGAGTAGCCCCATCAGCCACATTCTGCGATACATGAAATAAAACGGCGCAAAAAACATTGCCGAGATACAAAAACTTATTTTTTGTCGGGTAAGATCCATCCTTTTAAAGGTGTATAGATATTTCGGTGCGGCGGTGCCGATGTAGGTTTTCCAGTCCTTAATTTTTATGCCGTCCAGCTCGTCGTTTTCCGAAATGCGTGTAGCCTGGTCAAACATCTCAAGTGCCGATATGGCATCTATAAAATCCTTTCCGCTCTCCACCTCAAGCGGAATAGGTGCATCCATCGGTTTACCACAGCTGCCGCAGAAGGAGTGGCTCGGTGGGTTGGTTGCGTTGCAGTTTGGGCAACTTCTGGGTAACGGCTCCGGTGTGACTGCCTTCCATGAAAAATCGGTGCCATGCATTTCGTGGTTTGCACACCGTCCGCTTTCCTTATAGCACTCACGGTGGTGCGGCGTTCCGCAGTCGGGACACACAGCAATGTCATCGTTTTCCAATAATCTTCGGTTACAGATAGGGCAGGTTTGCCCTGTGCAATCCATCATAAAATCAACTCCAAAATATGTCTGATTAAACGGTTACGGCATCGCCCAAAAGTCGTATGCCCTCTTTAATCCTGTCTATCGTTTTTTCTTTTCCGATAACCGCTGCAAGCTCGGTGCCACCGCCCGGTGTAAACTGCTTGCCGGAAACCGCAACACGTAACGGCCACAGCACAATACCGTTTTTAACCTCCTTTTTTGCAATGAGGTCAAAAACTGCGGCGTGAACCGAGTCGTTGTCAAAGCTGTCAAGTCCGGAGAGTACCGGTAGCAACTCCTCTAATACCGCAAGCGAACCCTCCTTGGTGGTCTTCATCTTCTTGCTCACATAAAGGTCGGTGTTATACTGGGGTAATTCGTCGATAAAATCTACCTGCTCGGTTATGTCGGATAACAGCTCGGTACGCTTTTGAAGAAGGGTGCAGAGAAGGCTTAGGTCGCAGTCGTCCTTTACCGTTTTAGATATTATTGCGGTTGCCATGCCGTAAAACTCCTCAAAAGGTAACGCCCTAATATGCTCGGCGTTGATATGACGAAGCTTGTCATAGTCAAATATCGCAGGGCTCTTGCTTATTCCCGCAACATCAAAGGCAGAAACTAATTCGGTTAGGCTGAAAATTTCACGTTCATCCTTAGGTCCCCAGCCTAAAAGTGCGATATAGTTAACAAGTGCATCCTTGAGATATCCCTTTTCTACCAAATCCTCGTATGAGGCATCACCGTTTCGCTTGGAAAGTTTGTGGGTGGCATCCTTCATGACCGGAGGGCAGTGGATGTAGCTTGGTATATCCCAACCAAAAGCCTTGTAAAGCAGGTTGTATTTTGGGGTGGAGGAGAGGTATTCACTACCACGGATTATATGTGTTATCCCCATTTCATGGTCGTCTACCACGTTTGCAAAGTTGTAGGTCGGCATACCGTCCGTCTTAACTAAAATCTGATCGTCTAATGTGGAAACGTCCACCTCGATGTGTCCGTAAACCTCGTCTTCAAATGATACGTCGCCACTCTCCGGCATACGCTGACGCACGACATACGGCATTTTTTCGGCAAGATTTTTTTCTATCTGCTCTGCTGTGAGATGTCTGCAATGACCGTCATACATCGGTGCGGTTCCGCCTGCCGCCTGAATTGCTCTTTGCTCCTCTAACCTTTCCTTGGTGCAAAAACAGCGGTAGGCATTTCCGGAGTCTATAAGCTTTTCGGCAAGGGGGATATAGCAGTCGGCACGCTCACTCTGCACATAGGGTGCACAGGGTCCGCCAACATCGGGACCTTCGTCCCAGTTTAAACCGGTCTCACGCAGGGTATTATATATTATATCTACAGCGCCCTCAACAAGACGCTCTCGGTCGGTGTCCTCGATGCGAAGTATAAATGTTCCGCCGTCCTGCCTTGCCTTAAGGTAGGCATATAGGGCGGTACGAAGGTTTCCAACATGCATATAACCGGTTGGGCTGGGTGCAAATCTTGTTCTTGTCTTGTTCATTTATCTATCCTTTCATGTCTCATATATAATTATATTCGTATATTGTATTTTGTCAATTGAAAATAGAATTAATTTATGATATAATGAGAAAATATTAATAATTTTTTGTATTAATTTTTTTATGTTAACATTTTTTTGTGATAACTTTTTGAGAAAGGAACTATATTAAATGAAAAAGCGTCTGTTTAGTGGTATTCAGCCCACCGGAGGTTTTACCCTCGGCAACTATCTCGGTGCACTAAAAAACTGGGCAAAGCTGCAGGATGAATATGAGTGTATATATTGTATAGTAAACCTACATGCCATAACGGTGGAGCAGGACCCCGAGGAGCTTCGACGCAACACCCGTGCCTCGGCGGCACTCACCATTGCATGTGGTGTAGACATAAGCAAAAGCACCCTTTTTGTACAGAGCGACGTTACGACACATGCCGAGGTTGCATGGTTACTTGGCTGTTTCACACCGTTTGGCGAGCTTTCCCGCATGACACAGTTTAAGGAAAAGTCGGCAAAACACTCCGAAAACATCAACAGCGGACTTTTTACCTATCCTGTGCTTATGGCATCGGATATTCTTAGCTATGACGCACATCTTGTGCCGGTAGGTGCCGACCAACGTCAACACCTCGAGCTTGCCCGAAACATAGCCGAGCGAATTAACCACCGTTACGGCGACACCCTTATAGTGCCGGAGGGATATATTCCGACGGTGGGAGCAAGGATAATGAGCCTTACCGACCCCGAAGCAAAGATGAGTAAATCCGACCCTAACGAAAACTCACGGGTGCTTTTAACCGATTCGCCCGAGGTTATTATGCGTCGCTTTAAGAGGGCGGTTACCGACTCGAGCGGCCTCATCACCCTGCGTGAGGATGGACCCGGCATTGCAAACCTTATGTCGATATACAGCGTTATCACGAAAAAGAGTTTCGAGGAGATTGAAAAGGAGTTTGACGGCAGGGGATACGGCGACTTTAAAAAGGCTGTAGGTGAGGCGGTTTGTGAGGAGCTTCTGCCTATACAAAAGGAATACCATCGTCTGCTCGACGACAGTGCGACACTTGACGATATCCTTAAAAAAGGTGCCGAAAAGGCAACCGAAATTTCGATAGAGATAAGGGAACGACTTTATAAAACGGTCGGAATTAAATAGTTTATTTTTGAAAGGGAAAAAATAAAGGTGAGAAACTTAACACTTACGGCATATATTGCCGCAACACTGTTTTTTGCATTTAATGTGCTCGCTTCCTCCATGGTGCTCAACCCCATCTATCCCGGCACCGCATTTTTCTACTGTTTTGCTATCACGGTTTATGTTGCCATCTATGTGGTAAGCAAGGCGGGCAGAAACCTGTTTATACAGGATGCCGGCGGTAGCGTTAAGGTGGATTATGAGGTTGGAAAAAAGGTCGGAAAGGTACCCTTTATTATTGTGGGTATCTGCTGGGCCGCATACTTTATTGTAAACATCGGCTCTTCGGTGCTGTTTAACGTGCCAGCCTACCGTGACCAGATGTCGGAGTATGCGATAGGCGATTTTAACGAGAGTATTCAGGCGATAGACACCTCCCAGATACCTATTGTGGACGAGCATCTCGCCATGGTTCTTGCCGAGAAAAAGCTCGGCGAACGTCCCTCACTCGGCTCACAGGCAGAGCTCGGTTATCCGACTATCCAGACGGTGGACGACCGTTTGATGTGGGTAGTTCCGCTCTACCATTCCGGTTTCTTTCAGTGGTTTAACAACCTAAACGGAACGCCGGGTTATATAACTGTTTCGGCAACCAACACGCAGGATGTTGAGTATGTCGAGAATTTTAATGTTAAATATCAGCCTAATGCATATTTCTTTGACAACCTGATGTTCCACACAAGGTTTACCGCCGCTCCATTTACCGGCACTACCGACTACAGCTTTGAGCTGGACGATGAAGGACAGCCCTACTGGGTTATAACAACCTATCAAAACAGCTGGGGCTTTGCTCTGCCGGAGGCTACCGGAGTTATCGTTATGAACGCCACCACCGGCGACAGCGAGAGGTATACTCTTGACAGCGTGCCGGAATGGGTCGATCGTGTTCAGCCGGAGGGCTTTATCATCAACCAGATAAACAACAAGGGAAGCTATGTACACGGCGTGTTTAACTTCTCTAACAGGGATAAATACCAAACCTCGGACGGACACATTATCGTGTATAACGAGGGACGTTGCTACCTCTTTACCGGAATAACCTCGGTGGGTGCGGACGAGAGTGCGATAGGTTTTGTAATGGTAGACATGGTAACCAAGGAACCTATAATGTATCAGATGGCAGGTGCAACCGAGTATGCCGCACAGGGCAGTGCCGAGGGTAAGGTTCAGCAGTTCGGTTACTACGCCTCATTCCCGGTTATTATCAACATGGACGGCGTGCCGACCTACTTTATGACGCTTAAGGATGCTGACGGACTTATTAAGCAGTACGCAATGGTATCGGTAAAGGATTTCCTCGTCGTAGGCGTGGGCGAGAGTATTGCCGAGGCACAGCAGAACTACCGAGAAACACTCTCACAAAACCCGAGTGCCGACCTTTCGGAGGGTGAGATGTACGAGCCGGAGGAGATGACCGGTACCGTGCTTAGGATTGCACAGGAAAATGACGCACAGCTTTTCTACCGTATGATATTGGAGGAGGACGAGGATATACTCTTTAACATTGCGGCATCGATATCGGCAGAACTTGCCATAACCATGCCGGGAGACAGGGTTTCCATCGTCTTTAGCGACGGTATTTCGGAGGTTAAAAATGTTGAGGAGTTTGACAACCTTGAATTTGAGCAACAGGCTGAGGAATAGTGACATACCGGTATGGCTGTACCGACTTATAGCTTTTATAGCGATAGGGGGCAAATTGATTTTTGCCTCCTTTCAGCGTATCTATCTTGCACTGCCTGCCCCGATAGACGATGGGCTTATGTACGAGGCGGCGGTGGCACTCACCGAGGGCAGATGGCTTGGCGAGTATAACCACCTTACCCTAAGCAAGCATATGGGCTTTGCCTTTTGGGAGGCATTTGCACACCTGCTCGGTGTTCCTATTTTGGTGGCTAATCAATTTTTTATTGCCGCCGTATGCCTGCTTACCGTGGCGGCATTTTCTCCCATAATTCAAAAACGTTGGCAGCGGCTCTTGTTTTTTCTTGTGCTGTTTTTCAGCCCTACAACCATAGCGGAGTTTACACTTCGACCCTACCGAGACAGCATTTTTCCCTTTATATGCCTTGCCGCATTCGCCTGCTTTATTGCGGTGGCGCTTCGGGAGGAACAGCCGGTTAAAAAAAGTTTGCCATACCTTATTATAGGGGGCTTTGCACTCGGCTTTGCATTTTTAACCCGTGAGGACGGATATTGGATTTTACCATTCACCGTCGTTGCCGGAATATTAACCGTTGTGTATCTTGTAATTCGAAAAAAGGCAACCATTGCAAAGGTTTTATCCGGTTTTATTCCCTATGCTATTATGACGGTGTTAATTGTTGCCTACTGCACAATGAACTATGTTACCTACGGAAGATTTATAGTAAGCGATTTTTCCTCCGGCGAATTTTCCGCCGTAATAGGTGCAATGACAAGGGTAGAACCGACCGAAGAGCCGACATTTTGGAGCGACGAAAAGATAAGCATTCCCTACTCGGTGCGTCGTCAACTTTACGATAATGTACAGCATTTAGCACCGCTTGAGGAACTGCTCGAGGGTGAGGATTTTTTTAACCGTTACGGATATGTGCAGACAGACCCAAGCACGGAGGAACAATACATAGACTATTCCTCCGGCGGTTTTTACTGGGCACTGCGACATGCGGCGGCAGAGCTGGGAGTGTATGACGATGCAATATCAGCACAGCAGTTCTGGCAAAATGTCGCCGATGAGATAAACTACCTGTGTGACGAGGGTACATTGCCCTCACGGTTTGGCGAGAGAAACTCCACCATGCCACCCATAAGGTCAGACTATGTTTTGCCGGTAATAGGTGAGGCGTTTTACGGCTTTTGGTATGCACTCAGCTTTCAGGATACCTCCTGCTATATGGCAGAGCACCGCTCCTTTGGCGGCCCTGAGGACATAGTCGCAATGGAGGAGTTTTTGCACAGCGGTGCCAACACGGCGGCAATGGAGGGAACGGCGCTTCCCTACTACCATCCGATATGGTTGCTCGCCTATAAAATCATGAACTTTATCAGACTTTTTTACATGATATTAACCCCGATAGCATTTGCGGTCGCGGTTGCTATCGAGGTTAAAAAAGGTATCGTAATTTTGCGTGCAAAAAATGGTTTTGATGAAGAGCTTCTGCTTTGGCTGATATCTGCGGGTATAATTCTTATGGCGGTTTTTCGTAGCTTTATAATCGCATTTGTACAGGTTGCAAGCTTTACCATCGATACCTATGTGATGTATCTCGCAACACTGCACCCGCTTATACTGGTGTATATAATGTTAGCCTTTTTAAAGGGGCGAGGAAAGGCTAATTGACTAAGGATGAAAGGCTGAATATTATTGCACCGTAGCCTTTAGCAGTTAGTTATTAAAGCCTTGATTTAATCTCTAAAATTGAGATGTCTTTTTCCTCTGCAATCCTTTTTAAATCCTCAAACTCCGGTTTTTTTCTGAAACCGCCGGAAAGTTTGTAGGCTATTTCGCCGAACTCGGTATTTTCGGTGTAATACTTTCGTTGCAAGGTTTTACGGCTACAGTTGTGGTATCTCACGCCTATAGTTGTGGTATGCTTGAAAAACAACTCCGCCATCTCGTTTTTATTCTGCTCGGTGCACAGCAGGGTTAAAATCTGCATCGGTCTGCCCTTTTTACCTATTGCAGGAGTGGTAAACACCTCCAAAGCACCCTTTGAGAGCAGCTTTTCGGCGGCGTATGCAAGCTCCTCGCCGGTCATATCGTCTATGTTTGCCGACATCTCGACAACCTCGTCCTCGGCAGAATTTTCTAAAATTTCACCCAAAAACACTCTAACGGTGTTTGCACGAGGGAAATCCTTTTTGCCCATTCCATATCCGATTGCTAAGGTTTTCATGGAGGGCATTGGTTGCTGTGCCGTCATAAAATATTTTAAAAGTGCCGCGCCGGTCGGGGTGCATAGCTCCCCCTTTAGCTCGGTGGAGTAGCTTTCCATTCCGAGCAATATCCCTGCCGTAGCAGGTGCCGGAACAGGAATTATTCCGTGTGCGCACCTTACCGTTCCGCTCCCAACATGAATAGGGGATATAAGAACCTTCTCCGCCCCGATTTTTTCCATGGCAAGGCATACAGCAACAATGTCTGCAACTGCATCCATCGCACCCACCTCGTGAAGATGAACCTGCTCCACCGTTACACCGTGAACCGCAGACTCCGCCTTTGCAATTATATCATACACCGCCATAACGTCGGATTTAACCCGCTCGGACAGCGCTAACGAGTTAACAACATCCTTGATGGTCTTCATGGAACCATGTTCATGATGGTGATGATCATGTCCGTGATCGTGGTCGTGGTCATGGTCATGGTCGTGGTCGTGATCGTGATCGTGCCCGTGATTATGGTCATGGTCGTGGGTATGCCCGTGGTCGTGGTTGTGATCGTGATTATGGTCATGGTCGTGGGTATGCGCGTGGTCGTGATTGTGTCCATGATTGTGGTCATGGTTATGGTCGTGATCATGCCCGTGGTTGTGATTATGGTCGTGGTCGTGATCATGCCCGTGGTGGTCATGGGATTCCTCCTCAATGCCACCTACCGTCACGGTTAAATGTGTGCCGGTGATGCCGCATTTTTGGGATTTTGCGGCACTATATTTTACCGTCGGAATATGGAGTGCATTAAGCTCGTTGATGAAATCCGAACCGCTCGGTAAAAGCTCGGAAAGCGCCGCGCTGAGCATGTCGCCGGCAGCACCCATCGAGCAATCAATATATAATACCTTCATGTTAAACCGTTCCTTTCGTTTTGGTGTAATTGTTATCTCCATTATACCCCTTGTTTTTTATATGTCAAGGTGATATACTTTGAAGTATAAATAATAAAAGGGGTGAAAATATGAAAGATACAATAAAAATTATTATGGAACGCAGAAGCATGAGGGGATACACCTCCGAAATGCCGACAAAGGAGCAAATTAAAGCAATCCTAGATGCGGGACTTCGTGCACCCAGTGCAATGAACAGCCAGTCCAACCATATAACCGTTATAACCGACAGCGGTTTAATAAAGGAACTTAACGACGGCGTGGTGTCTAAGATGGACGAGGATTCTAAGGCGAGAATGAGAGAGCGCACCGGCAGTGACGAAATTTCCGTCTTTTACGGTGCACCTTGCGTTATGCTATTAAGCTCGAATTTTCAGCTTGAGTCCTATGCTACAATGGATGTGGGAATTGCCGTTGAGAATATCTGCATAGCGGCAGAGGCTTTGGGGCTAAACAGCTGTATCATAGGAATGGTTGCAATGTTCCTTACAACGCCGGAAAGTGATGCATTTATCGCAAAGCTAAACCTCCCTGAAGCTCAAAAACCGGTGATAGGCGTAGCCCTTGGAACAGGCTGTGTAGATATGCCAACCCCACCGATTAATGAGGGAAGATTTAACCTGCTGTAAGCAGTGATGTAAGCAGTGCTGTAAGCAGTGCTGTAAGCAGTGATATAAATTGCACTTAAACTAAAGCCTACTGAGTAACGAGTTAGTCAGTAGGCTTTTATTTATAAGGGTAGTTCGTCAAAATGCTCGGCTACAATGGGCATAAATATTCCGCCCTGTACGCTTCTGGAGATGAAATGAATATATTTTCCTGTGATGGTGTCGAACCAGTCCGAGAAGGCGACCCTTGATTCGGAGTTTTCTAAAAAGTTAGCTATGGGCACTATGAGTTTTTCTCTGTCCTGCTTACTGTCTGTCATTGCGGTGCACCAGAGAACCCAGTCGCTTTTTGTGTAGTCGCTTCGGCTGTCGAGCGGTACGCCGTACTCATTTGATTTGTCTGTGTAGCAGGCAAACTCTTTTTCATAGAACTCCTTCGGGAAAAGTTCGGTTTTCCATACTTTATCCCATATGGCGTTATACTTTAAGCTCCAGCTTTCCTTGTTTGCATAGGTTAGGGAGGTTCCGCTCTGTGTTGCCGACCTTAAAAGGCAATCCTCTGCCATGTCCTTTGCTAAGCTGTGATATTTTGCATGTTCCTCAGCCTCGCCGAGAAGTTTGCATATCAGGGCGTACCCCTCTATGCCCATCACCGCCTTGAAGGATAGATTTACATTATGTGCAAGATGCCCCGCAAAATCATCGGTGCAAAGCTGGTTTTCCGGGTCGGCTCCGTATTTTATCAGGTAGCCTACCCAACCCTTTAGGGTGTCCATGTAGGGCCTTGCAAACTCTGCGGATTTTTCCATTCTGCAGACATTTGCAATCATTATTATCATGTTGCCACATTCCTCTACCGGCATCTGATACTTTTCTTCATAGATGTCTCCACCGGCGGGGAAGCTGTAAAAAGGTGGGTAGATTGCACCCTCGGGGAAGCGTCTGCCGTTTACAAGCTTAAATCTCTTAGAGTTCGATTTTATGCCGTAGACCTGACCCCATGCATACGGATAGCGACCGACATCGTGCGGTGCATAGTCAAACTCCCACGAATCACACTCTGCAAATTTCATTATCGGACGAACCATTCCCTTGATATATTCCGGGCTAAACAGCATAAACATCGGTATGCTTGGATAGCTGACATCGGCGGTTCCTATACAGCCGTTGGAGTCGTTTTCCTTGGATAGCATTATTAAATTGCCATCATCGTCCGCTATAAGCTTGTGTGCGCTTATGGTGTGGCGGTAGCTCATGTTGCACAGAAACGCATATGCATCACCGCCTATTTTTTTTGCGCTGTTCTCGATTTTTTCATCCAGTGCATCGCATCTTTTAAGTATGCTGTCCCTGTCTCTGTGTGCACTGCAAAGCGCCTCGATTATTGTACTGTCTTTTTTTGTCCACAGTCCGCGCATAAACTCGCCAAAATAGTTTATCGACACGATGTCATCGTATCCGATTAACAGGTTTGCCACACCGTCGGAATTTGGGGTTAGCGTTGCAACAAGCTGTTCGCCCGCCTCGTCAAAGATGGTATCGCCGTCGGCGGTTGCAAGAAACAGATATCCCCAGTCTATTGTGATGTTGTCTCCACTCTCGCCGAGTGGTTTTTGGTTGAGTTTCCCCATCTGAGAGAAGCTAAGCTCGGTGGCATTGCCGCTTCCCCCGTATACATTATCCGAAGTGTTTCGCACCATGTCTGCGTCTGCGGTAAACATTATCTGTGCGCTGTTATCGGTTTTATTGTCAAGCCTAAAATTAATGTAGGTTACAGGTCTTGCCGCCAGCTCCGGCTCGTCTAAAAGTAACGGTGTCACAAAGTCTACCGATAGTTTAAGCTTGTCATTCTCAAAACATGCGGTGGTTTTTGTTGCTGTGACATAGAGCTCCGTCTGCGGTATGGTGGGGTTAATTCCCGCCCTGCCCAGAAAGCAGTAACAGCTATCTTCCACCCTAATAAATCCGTTTATGGAATGTGGAGCACCGCACCAGTGTGTGGTTCCACCGTCGTTAAGCCGATCGTGCGCCGACCAGACGTTAAAAAACGGGTCGCAGGTAATCAGCGGAATTGCCGCCGCCTTGTTAATCTTCATCTAAATCATTTCCTTATCTTAAATTTATTTCTTTTATGGATTTGCAATCCACCTTGTAGTTTCTTTTGATGTCCATCAGTCCGTTAATCTCCTGCTGTACATCGGTGACCTGGGTGTAGCAAAATCCGCAGATGTAATCTAATTTTTTAATTGCGGAGGTGATACTGTCGAACCTCTTTATAAACTCCTCTTCACTGCCTACCTTGTTGCCGTAACCCCAGCCAACCTGCTCGTTGCTGAAGGCAATTCCGCCGTACTCGCTTATTATCACCGGTTGCCCCTTGTAGCCGTAGCCCTGAGCGAGCGAGGATTTAAATCCATTGTGGTAGATTTCCGCATTTAACAGCTCGTCCTGCTTTATGTATCTGTTATAAAATGCCTCGCCGGTCTCTTCATAGTCGTGCAGGGTGAATATATCCGAAACGGTGTGCTCCCAGCCGTCGTTTACTATAACCGGACGCATATCGTCGATGGATTTTGTGAGATTGTATATCGTCTCGGTAAACTTTTGTTGCTTGTAATCCGTCTCGACCTGCTTTACACCCCAGCTCTCGTTTATCGGTGTCCATGTTATAATACAGGGGTGGTTATAGTTTTGCCTTACAACCGACAGCCATTCGGTGGTGAATGCCTCAACCGCATCGTCGTTATACCTGTAGGCAGAGGGCATTTCGCTCCAGACCAACATACCCTTAACATCGCAGTGGTAAAGAAAACGTTCGTCCTCAACCTTTTGATGTTTTCTAAGCCCGTTATAGCCCAGGGCCATTATCTTGTCGATATCCTCGACTAATGCCTCCTCGCTCGGCGGTGTCAGGTGGGAGTCCTCCCAGTAGCCTTGATCGAGGATTAGCCTTTGGTATAGCGGTTTACCGTTTAAAAGAATGTTTCGTCCTCTTATCCTTATCTCCCTCATGCCGAAATAGGAGTAAGCCTCGTCAAGATTTTCCTTTTCGGATTTTAGGGTTATCTTTAGGTCGTAGAGGTTGGGTTCCTCCGGTGACCAGTGGTACACTCCCCAAGGGTTTGATTTTGCCGAAACCGGTATTTTTGCATAAAACTCGTTTCTGTTAACCTCAACGCAAACCCTTGCAATCTTTTCGTCCTTAAAATTAACCTCGATATTTGAGAAAAGTTCGGCTTGGCCATTGCCATTGACCTTACCCTCAACAACCACACAACCCTCGGTAACATCCGGAGTGATTTTAATGCTCTCAATGTAGCTTGCGGCAACATTTTCCACCCAAACACTCTTCCATATACCGGTGGTTTGAACATACCAACAGCCGAAATTCTCGCCTGCCCAGCGCTGTTTACCTCTCGGTATCGTATCGTCGAGGCTGTCCTCCACCTTTACTACAAGCTTGTTTTTACCGACGGCAACGGCGTTTGAGATATCGAAACTAAACCTTGAATATCCACCCCTGTGTGTCCCGATAAATATGCCGTTAACCCACAGCTTGGTTATGTAGTCGCTACCCTCAAAATGAATTAGTGTGTGGTTTTTTGCCCATTCTTCGGTTAGATTCAGCTCCCGTTGATACCAGACGTTTTCATGCACCGTCTCGTCGCCGATACCGCTTTTTTTAGTCTCGTAGGTAAAGGGTACGGTGATGTCATAGCTTTTATCAAAGCCGCCCGACCAACCGTTTTTCTCGCCCTCGTTGTTATCGTCAAATCCAAATCCCCAAACTCCATCCAAAAGCTCAAAGTCTTCCCTTAAAAGCTGTGGACGAGGGTAGTTTTTAATGTATTTTACCATCTCTCTCCTTTAA
>CAYJKY010000035.1:0-36947 GCA_964370825.1 uncultured Oscillospiraceae bacterium | reverse complement strand
ACTAATTTTTTAGCAGAACTTTTCCTCCTTTTTCATTTTTACTTAACAGTGCCTTTTTCTTTTATGATTATATCATTTTTATGTAGAAAAGTAAATAAAATAAGCTGTGATGAGAATGATCTATTCTACATCACAGCTTATAAGAAAAGTATATTAGAATTTACCTGCGGTTGCGGCTTCCTCTATGCTTACAGCAACAGCAACGGTCATTCCAACCATCGGGTTGTTACCGGCACCGATAAGTCCCATCATCTCAACATGAGCAGGAACCGATGACGAACCGGCGAACTGAGCATCAGAGTGCATACGTCCCATTGTATCGGTCATGCCGTAGGAAGCAGGTCCGGCTGCCATGTTATCCGGGTGAAGTGTACGTCCTGTACCGCCGCCCGAGGCAACGGAGAAGTATGCCTTTCCGTTTTCGTTACATTCCTTTTTATAAGTTCCCGCAACAGGGTGCTGGAAACGTGTCGGGTTAGTGGAGTTACCTGTAATGGAAACGTCAACGCCTTCCTTCCACATAACGGCAACGCCCTCGGTAACATCGTCAACGCCGTAGCAGTTAACCTTAGCACGTAATCCTGTGGAGTAGGATTTTCTGAAAACCTCCTCAACCTTTCCGGTGGAATAATCCATCTTAGTCTCAACAAAGGTAAAACCATTGATTCTGGAAATAACCTGTGCTGCATCCTTTCCAAGACCGTTTAGAATAACACGAAGTGGATTTTTACGAACCTTATTGGCTTTTTCGGCAATTCCGATAGCACCTTCGGCAGCAGCAAAGGATTCGTGACCTGCGAGGAAACAGAAACACTCGGTGCTCTCCTCTAACAGCATCTTTCCAAGATTACCGTGTCCGATACCAACCTTACGCTGGTCGGCAACCGAGCCGGGAATACAAAAAGCTTGTAAGCCTTCGCCGATAGCGGCGGCAGCATCAGCGGCTCTTTTACATCCCTTTTTAATTGCTATTGCGGCACCTACAACATATGCCCATTTTGCATTTTCAAAGCAGATAGGCTGAATACCCTCTACCATGCTGTAAACGTTAAGCCCTGCATCTTTTGTTATCTTCTCGGCTTCCTCGATGGATGCAATTCCATAGCTATTCAGTACTTCGTTAATCAGTTTAATACGTCTCTCGTACGATTCAAATAATGCCATTATTCTAATCCTCCTTCAATTATTCATGTCTCGGGTCAATGATTTTTACTGCATCGTCAACACGTCCGTACTGACCCTTTGCCTTTTCCCATGCAGTGTTAGCATCATCGCCCTTTTTAATGAAATCGGTCATCTTGCCGAGGCTTACAAACTGATATCCGATGATTTGATCATCTTCATCCAGTGCGACACCGGTAACATATCCCTCAGCCATCTCTAAATATCTCGGACCTTTTTTAAGAGTACCATACATTGTGCCGACCTGAGATCTTAATCCCTTACCAAGATCTTCAAGTCCTGCACCTATCGGAAGACCGTCTTCAGAGAATGCACTCTGGGTTCTTCCGTAAGCGATTTGAAGGAAAAGCTCTCTCATAGCCGTATTAATTGCATCACAAACAAGGTCGGTGTTAAGTGCTTCTAAAACGGTCAATCCGGGTAAAATCTCCGATGCCATTGCGGCAGAGTGGGTCATACCGGAACATCCGATTGTCTCCACTAACGCCTCCTGAATAATACCCTCTTTTACATTTAATGTTAACTTACATGCGCCCTGCTGCGGAGCACACCAGCCCACACCGTGGGTAAGTCCCGAAATATCGGTAACCTGTTTTGACTTCACCCATTTTGCCTCCTGCGGAATCGGTGCAGCCCCGTGTTTGACGCCCTGAGCAATCGTACACATATTTTCTACTTCATGCGAATAAATCATGCGAAAACCCCTTTCAAAATTTACACGAACAATAAACTATGTTATGATACCCCCATAACATATTTATATATATTTTACCACGAAAATTAATTTTAGTCCAGTATTTTTTGCAAAAAAGGACTGTAAAGCATAATTTATCATTTTTTATCACTTAAAAATATATATCCATACAGCAGTATGTTAAATCCACTGTGAATTTAAATTACATATCTACTAATAGTCTTCCTGTTTCTATTGCCGCCGACATACATTTTTGTGAAACGGATGCACCTTTTTGCCCCAGATTTCGAGCATCCCACTCCCCTTCGACAAGTGTATCTGCGGCATAAAAAAATTCTGCGAATTTAACATCGCGAAATTTAGATACAGCGGTTAATGCTGTAAACTCCATATCTACGCAGATGCACCCCGATGCTTTTCGGTGTGCTACTTTTTTGGGAGTCTCTCGATAAAACGCATCGGTTGTCCAACCTTTGCCGGTTACATACGGCAGTCCAAGATTTTCCATTGCCTCGGTAAGTGCTCGAATGCTTTCAGGTTCAGCCTCCACCTCGTCTGAGGGAGGCATGTAATGGTATGAAAGCCCTTCGTCCCTTACCCCACAGGTTGGGATAATTAAATGGCCGTCTGCAATATCATTTTGCAAAACTCCACAGGAACCAAATACCACAAAGCATTCTGCACCCCATGCAACTCCATCCTCAATAAAAGCTGCGGCAGCAGGAGCACCTACCAACATTGTGCAAAGCGCAAACTCCATTGTATTGGTTTTTACACGATAAACCGGCATGTCTCCGGATGCAAATTTGACATATGATATAACTTCGGAATCGTGGTTCTGTATATATTCATTTACGATAACTTCCGAGAAAACTCCGATAAAAAGCTTTGGAAAGTCTTTTATAGGATCGTGAGAATCCCCAGGATTTATAACTGCTTTTTTATTTTCATCAAACTGTTCTAATATCATTTATGACCTATCCTTTCGATTTTTTCAGCACCTATCGCCAAAAAATATTCTCCGTCCCAACTTTAAAATTTGTTAACACAATCTCTTTGCTTGTCGGTGCTTTAATATATCATTATTAGAATTACATGTCAAGGTATCTTTTTATTTTTAATGACAAATTTATCTTGTAATTTGTCGTTTATTCTGATATAATGTATTGGAATAATAATAGTACTATATTAAAAGGCAAAACTACCGTAAGGCAGTGACGCAAAGCCATGGGACCTACCTAAATAGAAGGGTTAGCCGGTTGCAATAGTTGGTCAAATTGTCAGCTTTTGCTAAGGAGTATTTGTTATGCAACGTTTTTTTCACCTTTTTCAAAGTGATGCAAAGCTTCATCATTTTATGGAAGGTCACCGGTTATACAAGTCTAATTCACTTCTCATAAAGATTTTATCCTCAGATGGTGACGCAGATAAGGCATTATCTATTGCCCGTCAGGTTAAGGATTACTTTACCAACTCAATAATAGTCGGCGCAAGCTCTTCGGAGGCGGTTCTTTTTAATGGAGAACAGCTTACAGAGAGTGTTGTCGTGTTGTTTGAATTGTATGAATGTTTAGAGGTTAAAAGCAGAATATTTTCAACAGAAGACGTTTCACCGGAACAGCTTGCAAGGGATATTTACGGGTACTACTGTGATGAACTTGCCGGAGACGAGTCGCCAGTCAATATTTTGTTCACCGAGTATATGGGGGTGTATCGCTTTGTTAACAAATTTAACACCATCTCCCCTATTATAAGATTAGCAGGTGGTTGTGTGGGTAACCACTACGACGAGAATGGAGGCAACGGTTTTATATTTGATGAGACCGGCTTTCATAAAAATTCTGTAATAACCTTTGCTGTTGTCGGTGGTAACGGATACCATTATATGGATGTTTCCACCTCTCAGGATGTAATAACACCCAGCTACAATATTACAAAGGCTAATGGCGGTGTAATTGAGGAGATTGAAGGTGTTCCGGCGTTAAAATGGATGTACAATTTTTTAAGTATTTCCAAGGATGAAGAAAATGATTATAGCAACTGGCAGGAGATTGCATCACAGGACTATCTCGTACATTTTCCGTTGCTGTTGGATAACGACGGAAGTGGAAGATTCACAAGAATAGATAAAGACAGCGGAGAACTTTGCCTCTATACAACCGAGTTGTTTGACAATACACCGTTTAGGGTGGGATATGTCAACCCTGCCAAGGTAGTGAAGGATACCCATAAAATATGTTCTGATATATTGGATACTCCTACCGAGGCAATGTTTAGCTATATATGTTATTTTAGAAAGCTTTTTCTTGAAAATTGTGCAAAATGGGAGATTGCTCCTTTTTCTAAGCATAACATCTGTGGCATATTTCTTATGGGTGAAATAGGATTTAAGGACGGTAAAAATTCATTTTATAACGGGGCGAATATCTTTACTTCGATTGCCGAAAATGAAAGATACATTTTGCCGGATTATATTGCACTTGAAGGCGCAAACAACCTAAAAAGTGATGACACTTTCTTAAATAAGGCATATAGTAAACAGCGAGAAAACATATCAGGTAATGCACTTTTAAGCACTCTAAAACAAAAGGAAAAATTAGGCACCGAAAACCTTCATATTGATGTTAACCTTAATGTACCAAATATATATCAATTTGAAAAGGATACCTCCGAAAAACATTATTCAAAAATATGTATTGTCGAGAGCCAAACCGCAGATGCTACCATAGCATTTGCAGGGCAGGATAGATACTATGAATCGGTGCGGGATTTTATTAATATGTTTAATAATGCCGTTAATCTTATTCCTGCCGAAATAAAATTTAATATTTATGCCTTAAACTACAAAACCCTTTTAATCGCTGCCGAAACAGAATTAGACGATGATAGCTTTGTTCAACTCGTAAAAAATATGTATGAGGATTTTGGGTTCGCTACATCGGAAAAAACCTCGATAACAGCTGTTAACAGGGTCATAATACTTCTTGATCGAGAAGATCCGATAGAAACAGGCATGAACTATCTTTTAAGTCTAAAAGACAGTCAGGAAACATTTATTGTTTGTGATAGTGATTACCCTGTTGAACACTCTATAAATCGTATAGATGACCTAAAAGGAATAGAGCTGTTAAAGAGAGCGGTTGATAAAAATCTAATAGTTCCGTACTATCAAGGCATCTACGACAACGAAAAAAAGTGCATTGAAAAATATGAAGCTCTCATTAGAATTGTAGACATTGACGGAACGGTATACCCTCCCTACTCCTTCCTAACCTTAGCGAAAAAATATAAGTTTTATAACAGTATCAGCATGATGATGATTGAAAAGGTTCTCAACGATTTTGAGAACAGGAAAGAATCGGTGTCAATTAACATCTCCAAATTCGATATAGTTTCCCACACCTTTAGGGACTGGATACTCGAGAAAATCAAAAACTTCCCCGAACCGGAGCGTATTGTTGTTGAGTTTTTGGAAACAGAGGATATCACCCATGTTGATGTTTTGTTAACCTTTATAACACACCTTAAGCATCTCGGAACCGGTATTGCTATCGACGATTTTGGCTCAGGTTATTCCACCTTCACCAACATTGTGGTACTAAAACCGGACTACATAAAGATTGACGGCTCTATAATTAAAGATTTACTTAAGAACGAGGACCATCAGGTTATATTGGATTCCATTTGTTATCTTTCAAAAAGGATAGGTGCAGACACCGTTGCGGAGTTTGTCGAAAATGATGAAATTCAAGAATTCATTGCAAAAAGTGGAATAACATATTCTCAAGGCTACCTCTTTTCCAAACCTCAAGAATTGAGGTTCTTGCCTCAAGAGTGAGGTTTTGCCTCAAGAATTGAGGTTCTTGCCTCAAGAGTGAGGTTTTGCCTCAAGAATTGAGGTTTTTGCCTCAAGAGTGAGGTTTTGCCTCAACTCAAGATTAGAGTGGTTGCTTATACGAGGATAAAAAATAATTTAGAGGAGATAAATAATGGTGATTAAACGAATTAGCTACTTGGTGCAGTTAATATAATCTGATAGCAGATTGTACCAAGAGAAATATTTTGTTATCAGTTGACTGCGCTTTTTATATTGATTTTCAATTATTGATATTAAAAAGGAGTTAATTAAAATGAACTATAACAAATTAAAAACAGAATGGATAAAGGAAGAAAACAATAATTTTAAAGGATGGGATTTTTCACATTTAGATGGTAGATGGGAAAATGAGGAAACACCTTGGAGTTATACCGAAATAGTAAAGGAACATCTGAACTCTTCCCACACACTTTTAGACATGGGAACAGGTGGCGGTGAATTTCTTCTCTCACTCAACCATCCGTATCATATGACTTATGCTACAGAAGGATATCTTCCAAATTATGAGTTATGCAAAAACACCTTATCACCCCTTGGAGTTACCGTTAAATATGTTGATGACGACAATATCCTTAACTTTGATACAGATAAGTTTGATATTGTAATCAACAGGCATGAAGATTTTGATGTATCAGAGGTAAACAGGGTTTTAAAAAGTGGAGGATATTTTATCACACAACAGGTCGGTGGAAAAAACGGAAATGATCTATCTCGTAAGGTTTTAGGTGATTTCACACCGGAGTTTCCGGAACACAACTTAACCACTTATACAGAAGACCTCAGAAAAAAAGGATATAATATATTATTGTCAGAGGAGTTTTTTCCTCAAATTAAGTTTTATGATGTCGGCGCTTTGGTTTACTACGCTAAGATTATAAAATGGGAATTTCCAAACTTTTCTGTTGATAAGCATTTCGATAATTTGTGTAACTGCCAAAAAGAATTAAGTGAAGGCGGATTTGTCAGCGGACATGAGCATAGGTTTATTATTGTATGCAAAAAACCATAGTTAAATTTCACAGGCCAATATAAGGTTAAAGTGCAAGGATTTTCTCGATGTTATAAGAAAATCCTTGCACTTTATTTGTATGAAAAATATATCAAATTTTAACTATCAAAAACTATCACAGCCTTAACTATTTCGCTTTTATTCGCTTCGCTCTCCTTTATTCCCTCAATGGTATCGGAAAAGCTAAAACGGTGGGTTACAATATCTTCAAGTGGTACAGATTTATTTTTAACGGCATCTATCGCAACCGGATACATATTGCGATACCTAAATACTGCAAGAACTCTTCCTTCTATTGCATTTAAAGTTCCGAAATCAAAGGCAAGCTCCGGCTGTGCGGCCAATCCTACAAGGGTTACCGTACCGCCGGCTTTTAGTAACTTTGCAGATAACAATGTAGTTGTGGCATTTCCGGCACACTCAAACACCAGATCAACACCCTGATCCGGAAGCGACATTATAAACTCCTTAATGTCTTCGTTTTTAGCATTAAAAACCTTAGTGGCCCCAACCTTCATAGCCATATCAAGTCGTTTTTCCATGACATCCATAGCATATATGGTTTTAACTCCTCGCGCCCTTAAGGTCATAATTGTAACAAGCCCTATGCAACCGCACCCTAACACTACTGCCGTCTGCCCTATCTTTGCATCTGCAAGCTCGGCTGCGTGCATACCGACAGACAACGGTTCAACCATTGCTCCCTCAACCATAGTCACATTGTCCGGCAGTTTAAAACACATCTTCGCCTCGTTGGTGAAGTATTCTGAAAAAACTCCGTCACGTTGACCGGGAACAGCCATAAATGTAAGCGTTTTACATAGATTATATAATCCTTTTAAACATTCCGGACAGCGTCCACATGGAGCACCAGGCTCAACTGCAACACGGTCGCCTACATCAAAACCGGTAACATCACTGCCCACTTCAACTACTGTTCCGGCAACCTCATGACCTAAAATCAGAGGATCATCCACTACATAGTTACCGAGCCTACCGTCAGCATAGAAATGCAAATCCGAACCGCAAACGCCTACACAACCGGTCTTAATCAACAATTCTCCCGACTTAGGTTTCGGCATCTCACGTTCTTCCCACCTTAAAGTTTTGGCACCGGTAAGTACAACTGCTTTCATAATATATTCTCCATATTTCTACATATCTTTATCAAGATTAATTTTCGATCCTGTAGCACCGGTTTGTCCGTTATATTTACCATTGTATGGATTTTTTGCTGCCCTGTCCATCTCAGCAAAAACCAACTGCCCTACCCTTCTACCGCTTTTCAACTCTATTGCACAGCGGTTTGCATTAAACAGCTCCAGTGTTATTTCGCCCTTAAAACCGGGATCAACCCAACCTGCGTTTTGAATAAACAGTCCCATACGTCCAAGCGAACTTCTTCCCTCTACAAATGCCGTGAGATTGTCCGGCAACTCAAAATATTCCATCGTCGTTGCCAAAACAAACTGACCCGGCAACAATATGTAGGTGTCGGATACTATGGTTTTATAGCTTATCTCGTCGGAAAGTGTAATTATTCCACCCGGCGTATCCTCAACAACACTAAAGGTATTGCCAAGTTTAATGTCAACGCTCGCCGGCTGTATCTGCATTTCCTCGAGCGGCGAGATAACCAATCTACCGTCACCTAGCATCTCACTAATTGTTATGTCCGAAAGTATCATATTTCCTCCTATATAGTTATTTTAAATCTACAACTGTGACACCATCTTCGCCCTCGCCATAAAGTCCGAGGCGAAACTTTTTAACACTTCGATGCGTTTTAAGATGTTGATGTAACCCCTTTCGCAGAGCTCCGGTGCCTTTACCATGCACCAAATATACCATGTTGAGTCCGGACATTACCGCGCCATCGATAAACATATCTGCAAGCATACATGCCTCATCAACATTTTTACCGATTAACATAAGCTCACTTCCGGTTTTCCGGTCAGCATTTGAGGTCAACCCCTGTTGGCGAACCCTCCTAAGCTGTTTTTTATTCTGTTCTGATGATTTATTTGCCTCAGCAAGGCGAGCAAACTGCACGTTTGATCGGATGTTACCCGACACAACCACTGCAATTTTTTTCTTTTTATCCACCGAGAATACCGTTACATTACGCCTTAAGTCTGTTGAGTATACCGTGTCGCCAACATTACAGTCGGTAATGGGTTTTAGGTCCGGCTGTACCTCTGTCTTGGATATTCCGGATAAACTCTGTTCAGACTGTTTGTGAAGCTCTCTTGCCTTCGCAGCCTTTTCTGAACTACTCATTCGCTCGTCACGCTGTATTTTACGTATTTCGTCGGTTAGACGATGAGCCTCCTCTTCTACAGCTGTTAATGCCTTTCTTGCATTTCGACGAGCCTCCTCCTTAATCTCCTCGGCCTTCTGCCTTGCGAAGAATTGTTCTTTTTTTGCCGATTCTAAAATCCCAGTGGCCTCCGCCTTTAGGTTTTCAATATAATCATGCTGGTTTTTCATCTCAAGTTTTAGATTGTCAAGCTCGGTTATAACCTTTTCAAAACGCATATTTTCAGCGCTCAGATGTTTTGAAGCGGCATCAATGAGCTCCTGCGAGAGTCCAAGCCGTCTGCCGATTAAAAATGCATTTGAACGCCCCGGTACGCCTAAAATAATTTTATAGGTGGGTCGGAGTGTCGCAACATCAAACTCACAGCTTGCATTCTGCACCCCCTGCGTTTCTAACGCAAAAACCTTTAGTTCGGCATAGTGGGTGGTGGCGATTAAACAGGCACCTGATGCCATTAAACGCTCTATTATAGCCGTGGCAAGTGCTGCACCCTCGGCAGGGTCGGTTCCAGAACCAAGCTCGTCAAGCAGTACAAGCGAACTGTCTCCTACCTCATCCAAAATATTTTTTATGTTGTGTATATGGGAGGAAAAGGTAGATAAACTCTGCTCAATACTCTGCTCGTCGCCTATGTCTACAAATATATCTGTAAAACACGCAACTGTGCTCCGCTCGGAGGCGGGAATTAAAAATCCATGTGCTGCCATGGTGAGAAGCAACCCAACAGTCTTTAAGGTGACCGTTTTACCTCCGGTGTTGGGTCCGGTGATAATCAGGGTTTTATAATCATCGCCAAGTCCGATATCTATCGGAACAACAGAATCCTTTGCTATTAGAGGGTGTCTTGCTGCTATAAGTGAAAAGCTGTGATCCTTTGAGATATTCGGCATTATCGCCCGTTGCGCTATTGCAAGTCTCGCCTTTGCAAGCATTGCGTCAAGGGCAATCATGGCAGTATAGCCGGAGAGTAGACGATCCGACATGGAGGCGACAATGCCGGATAGGTCGGTGAGTATACGCTCTATCTCGCGATGTTCTTCATTTTTCAGCTGTAATATCTTAGCATTTGCCTCAACAACAGCGGTGGGTTCGACAAAAATTGTAGATCCGGACGCCGACACATCATGTATAACACCGGAAAAATCGCCCTTATGTTCCGACTTGATAGGCACAACATATCTGCCGTTACGCATTGTTACGACGTTATCCTGTAAATACTTTCCTATCTCCTGCGACTTGATGGTGCGTTCTAATCGTTCCTTTATTGATGCCTCGGTATTGACTATCTCACGCCTTATCCTATATAGCTCGTTACTCGCCCTGTCCGCCATCTCGGTTTCGGAGATAATGCTGTTTGAGAGAACCTCAGCAAAATCACGATTTTGATATAGCAGAAAAAAATCCTCCTCCAAAACCTCGTTGAAGTTTTCCACACTATTCCTAAAGGTGAGAAGTCTTGCTCCGTTTTTCAGCAGAGATAGCACCCTCAAGAGCTCCCCCATAGATAAAATACCGGAGAGTTGAGCTCTTTTAATTATTGAAGGTAGGTCGTCGGTCACCGTATACAGCGAAGGAGCTCCCTGCGCTTGACACATAACTGCAACAGCATCAACCTTTAATAACCTAAGTCTCATCTCCTCAGGGTCATCGGTAGCTGTACATTCGGCAATCGCCTGTTTTGCGGCATCGCATATTGCGTATTCGGTAGCCTTTTGCAATATTATATCAAATTCAAGAAGTTTATAATTTTTATTCATCGTCCTTTATTTCTATAATTGGTTGTTGATCCTTACATAGCTTGTAGTAAAAATTGAGTGATTGCGGCTTTTTATCGAGATGCCAGAAGGTGAATTTTTCTATTTGTTTTACCAGCCCATCCTGTTTTAAAGCCTTGTGTTCAAATGAAAACACCGACTTTATATCCGAGAATACAATGTGCCGCATTGCAGCTAAATCGGCCGCTGTGATATTGCACTGTAATTCGGACTTCTCGGCACATTCGAAACAGGTTATATTGCCCGACATATAATCAAATCGGTGCGGTTGTTCTTTATACTCACTACATACCGAACAGGCTACCAACATAGGCATAAATCCATGCCCGGACATAGTTCTAAGTTCAAAAATCAGCTTATAAATATCAAGTTCACGCTTTTTTTTATCAATTAAGTGTAGGGTGTTTAAAAAAAAAGGAAGGTGAACTTTTGCCTCTTCGGGGCTTGGCTGCACAATTCTAATCAGCTCTGCAAGATATAACGCCAAGGATACACCTTCCATAGAGGCTGTCAGCGAAAAGAAGGATCGTATTGTTTCTGCCTCCTTGACGGTATAGCTTCCTCTACGTTCGGCAATGGTAAACTCACAGTAATGAAGTATTGAAAGGCCGGAAAAGAGGCTGTTTTTGGTACCTTTTGCATTTTTAGCAAAGCAGTCGATAACGCCACATTCGGCAGTATAGATGGTCAGCATACGCTCCGATCGTACCATCTCCTTTTCGGCAATTACAATTCCCTTTGTAACAATATCCGTCGGATTAATTGTCTGTTCTAAAGCCAAAGTTTTTTAGCTGTGTATTACTGTCACGCCAACCCTCTCGAACCTTTACAAAACATTTTAGGTTAACCTTCGAGCCGAACAGCTCCTCCATATCAATTCTTGCGGCGGTTGCTAATTTTTTTAAGTTTGCACCACCTTTTCCGATTATTATACCCTTATGTGTCTGTTTTTCACATACGATATCCACGTCAATATCAATTAGTCCGTTATCACGTCTTGAAAATTTTTCACAGGTTACAGCGATGCCGTGAGGTACTTCATGATTTAAAGAAAGTAATAATTTTTCCCTCAACAGCTCAGCAACAAATGCAGTCTGCGGAAGATCGGTAAAGCTATCGTCGGGAAAATGGTGTACGTCTTCCTCGGCAAAACCCGAAACCTTATCAAGCAATATATCCGTTCCCCTTTTCTCGGCTACCGAGATGCAGAACACCTCATCAAATGCACCGGTTCGCTCTAATCGAGCACTCTGTTCTAAAATTTCGTCTTTACTTAACAGGTCACATTTATTTAAAACTCCGATGGCAGGAATTTTTGAATGTTTAATTTTATCGATAAACATCAATTCAGCCTCAGAAAGTTTTTTGGAGGGCGGAAAAAGTGCAATTACAACGTCTACATCGTTGATGGAACGTTTTGCATAGTCGGTCATACGTTCCCCAAGCTTAGTACGTACATTATGTAGTCCCGGAGTATCGTAAAAAACATATTGCAGGTCGTCTTTTGTAACAATTCCGGTAATTTTGTTTCTGGTTGTTTGAGGCTTATGGGTTACGATTGCAACCTTCTCGCCGACATATAAATTAACAAGAGAGGACTTGCCGGCATTGGTACGTCCGACCACAGCAACAAAAACACTTCTCATCATCTCTCCTTAAATTTAAATACAAACATATATGATGCAGGTAAACTTAAAATAAAAGCAACCAAAAACACAGGGTTTTTCGGTATGCTCATACCGATACTAATCAGCTTATCAACATCAAAAAACAACACTATTCCTATTATAGCCGCTACAACCGCATTAGTCAATACGGCGGCGGCGGCAATATCCTTAATCCTGCCGATACGCTCATCAAACACGACCTCGGGTTTCTCCAAACCTTCTTCGATAGCCGTATTAAACAGTTCAGCAGATATTACAAGCGCAATAGCAATAAAAAGAATCATAAATTCGGTATGGCTGAGCTCAAACAAAAAAGCCAACCAAACAGAATAAAATGCGGCAACAAGATGAAACCTGAGGTTTCGCTCACTTCTTACCGCAGATATAATTCCCTTAGTGGCATAGACAAATGATAAGAAAAATGTTTTCATCTCTCCATCATAAATGCAGTTGTTCTGGGAAGTCCGAGCTGTGTTAAGGTGAACTCCTCCTTCTCACGCATCTTTGTAGCCTCTAATCCGCCTCTCTCATGGTCATACCCCAATAGATGATACATACCATGAACCGTTAAAAAGGCAAGTTCCCTTTGAATATCGTGCCCATAACGATTAGCCTGCTCGACAGCTTTTTCAAGTGAGATTACAATGTCACCAAGGATAGCGGCACCGCTGTCCTTATTGATATCAAACTGGCCGGCATCTCCCATTGGAAAGGAGAGAACATCGGTTTTTTCGTTGATATTACGATAATCATTGTTGAGCTGTTTTATCTCGGTGTTGTTCACAAGCGAAACCGTAACCTCAGCATCTGTAGAAAACTTTTCATTGTTCAGCACAGCCTTACAGCATCTTCTGATAAGTATTCTGGTGCCTGTTGGTATTTTAATCTCGTTTTGTCGATCGATAATATAAACCCTGTCTTTCATTTCCGACCTTTCTTTTTTTTGCTTGACTTTCGTGTTTTTCATATGCAGACACTATAGCTTCCACTATATGGTGTCTAACAACATCTTTGCCCGTGAGAATGACCTTTTTAACTCCATCGATATTCTCGGTGATCTTTGCAGCCTCAACCAATCCGCTTTTAATCTTGTCCGGCAAATCTATCTGTGTGACATCTCCGGTAATAATCATCCTTGAGCCATTACCGAGTCGTGTTAAAAACATCTTCATCTGTTCGGGAGTTGTGTTTTGTGCTTCGTCAAGAATAATATAGCTCTCATCTAAGGTTCGTCCCCTCATATACGCAAGCGGAGCAACCTCGATCTGACCCTTTTCAAGCATTCGCCCAAAAACCTCTGTCCCGAGCATATCATACAATCCGTCGTATAACGGTCGCAGGTATGGATCAACCTTATTTTGTAGGTCACCGGGAAGAAATCCAAGTTTTTCACCTGCCTCTACGGCAGGGCGAGTAAGGATAATGCGCGATACCTCGTGTGCTTTAAGTGCCTTAACAGCAAGTGCAACGGCAAGATATGTTTTTCCGGTTCCTGCAGGACCTATGCCAAAGGTAATTGTCGATCCTTTAATTGCCTCTATATACTGTTTTTGTCCGAGAGTTTTTGGGTAAACCGGCTTTCCTTTTATTGTAACAGCAACAAGATCACCGGACAGTGAAGCTATCTCTCCTGTTTTTCCTGCCTTTGCGAGACCGATACAGTAGCGTAAAGTCTGTTCATCCAAAACTCGCCCCTGAGCAATTAGCTGTCTTGCAGCCTGCAATGCTGATTTGGCAATATTGCTGTTTTCACCGGAAATTTTTAGTTCGCCGTCCCTTGTGACAGCAGTAACATCCAATTCCTTTATTAAAACCAACAAAAATTCATCTCTGCTTCCGAGAAGTGATGAAATTTCCTCGGTACTGTCTAATACAATAATTTCCTCTGCCATTAACACCCAAAAAAATATTACTTTCTATGGTTAAATTATATCAACATTTGCTTAAAAAGTAAAGGGCTTTTAATTATTTTTAATTATATTTGCTAAAAAAGTATACTTAATTTTTACATATACGACATTATTTTTGGTTGATACCTCCACTTTTTTTTCTAGTATGTTTGGAAAATTGTAATCTTCGTATAGTTGATGCTCAATATACCGGTCTGCTTTATACAGTGCCTCATCTTCCGTAATGGATATTGTTTGCGATAAGGTTTTTGTAAGAATTGTTTTTTCTATCGTAATCGGAAGCTTGAGTCCGAATAGAGTCACCGGCTTTAAGATTGTCTGTCTATGATAGTTTTCATCAAATTTCGAATCAAAATATAGAGGTATTCTTGCGTCTAAAAGGTGAAAGGCATATAATATGTCCGTATCGTTCGTAAGAATATCGGCGGAAAAATTCATCGGTTCCTCGTGGCTGTATACGGCCTCCCCATAACCAATTATGTTGGCGTAGACAGTCGAGGGGATTATTTCATTATCAATGTTAATTTTTATATTATCCACCAACAGCTGACCTTCACTTACCGACTGATTTATCTTAACCATACTATAACCCTCATACACCTCGATAAATCTGATAATTCCGTCAAATGCGGCTACTATCTGCCGTGTATCTTCATCAATCATAAGGTAGTTTTGAGGAAGCTGTGCACTTACCTCCAAACGCCCGCCTGCAAAGTTAAGCTTTAAATACGAAAATGTTTCACTTTTTATCAGTATACTTTGCTCTGCAAGCCTGAATTTTTCACTATTTGCGATAGATCCGGGGTATATTCCCTCGGCAAAAAGCAAAGTTTTTATGGCGGCTGAATTTTCCTCGGAAAGTGCGCCGGTGTCGATTCGCCAAACTATTCCGGATAACAAGTAAAGGCAGATAAAAAATAATGCAACTGCAATCGGTAAACTTTTCCTACGCAAAATACGTTTAAATAAAAATAAAGGGCCGGATTTACTCAGCAAAAATATTCTTGTACCGGTTCCTTTTTTTAATCTTCTAAGAATTTTGAAATGTCTTGCAGGGATATAAAATACCACTCCGGTCTTAGTAGGCATAACTTCTTTGGGCGTTATGCCGGAGCTGGTTATTCTATTTAACAGCAACTCAATATTTCCGCCCTCGGCGCACACCATTACGGTATGTGCCAAAAAACCCAGTACATTCATTTTTGTGCCCCGTTTCGTTCAAGCTTAATAGTTTCTACAACCCCTGTAAGCTGTGAGCCATGTCTTGACAAGTTTTTAAGTCTTAGTCCCTCCCCTACAAATGTAAGGGTAATGTTTCCCTGTACAACAATTAATAATCTATCGGTAAAAGCATTTATCTTGTCGCAGTCCTCAATAATAATTCGACCTTTTGTATCAACCGTAAGAAAGCTGTGTCCTGCAAGGTATTGTCCGGTGGCAGGGAGTTTATCCAATATTCCGTTAAATATCTTACTCTTAAACATATAAACCTTTCTAAAATGTCTTTTATAGTCATATATTAAAATATAGAAACACCGAGGATGGTTTATGCTTTTATCAGGAGGATTAAAGGAATTAATATTTAAAACGATGTGTTTTTTGTTTATAATTATTTTGTTAACCGAGCCAGGTATAGCAAATAACCTGCTAAGAGAATCGTCAGTATATGCAATCACATCGGTAGCGCCTACCTTATTTCCCTATATGATAATGGCGTCGATGATATCAATAGGAAGATCATCAGCTGTCATAGGAGCAGTGTTTTACCCTTTGACCGGATACTGCTTGAAGATTAATTCGGCTAAGGCAGGAATAGTAATTATTGTAGCATTAATCGGTGGATTTGCCGCAGCAACGGTGGCTCTTAACAGATTTGTTGAGAATGGCGATATTTCAAACAAGGAGGCACAAAGAATTTTTCCGGCAATATTAATTCCGAGTGTTCCCTTTATAATATTTGTTGTTGGTGAAACTTTTTTTGGTAGCTATCAGGTAGGCGTTTTGGTTGCATCGGCGGTTATTATTTCATCCTTTTTGTCGGCAATAATATTATCATTTGGCTCTAAAAAAAATGATGAAAATGAAAAACCGTGTGAAAATAATATTAATATCGCAGAACACATTACCGACTCGATTCGCAATGCAACCCTCAATACACTTTATGTTTGTGGCTTTATAACATTTTTTGGCACATTATCCGGAATGATAGCACATTACCTTCCGCAGGAAATCGCTTTTGTGGTGGCAATTGTGTTTGAATTTTCAACTGCTGTAAACATCGTACATGGTCAGGGTATATATTTAACAACCATAGCATTAACCGTGCTTGGAATGTGCTCAATTTTTCAGACAATAGTAATATACAAAGAAACAATTCAAATTTTCGGTTTTATTGTCACCAGAATTCTTACAACATTAATCGCATTTATTACCTTAAAAGTTCTTTTTAGTATATTTCCGATGGATTTACAGGTATATTCCGGAGCAGAAAATATATATATTTTGCCCTATCAATATAATCTTGAGTTATCTATTTTAGTGTTTTTGATAATAATTATCAGTTTTACCGACTTTATATCAAAAAAAGGTTTACATTAGAAAAAAAGTATTATATTATATATATAAGATAATGTTATAGTGTTAGTCATGGCTAAGTTTATAAAATCAAAATTATTCGGTGCAAATGTAGAGCCGGCTTGCTGTTATTGTGAGCTTGGTAGTTTAGCGCGGGATAGGAAAATGATATTATGCGTTAAGCGGGGTATAACCTCACCATACTATCGTTGTAAAAAGTTTATCTATGCTCCGCTTAAGCGGATTCCGAACAAAAAGCCCAAGATGAGACATTTTTCTCATGACGAATTTAGTTTATAAAGAATATGTTTTGTGCCTTTCGAGCGGAATACACATTAATTCTACCACTTTGTTGCGGTAGAAACGGAAAAATAAGAAAGGAATAGTTATATAAATGATTTATGTTGACAATGCGGCAACTACACCGCTTAAAAAAGAGGCACTTGATGCCATGCTACCATACCTTTCCGGTGAGTTTTATAATCCATCCAGCACCTATTCATCTGCACAAAAGGTTCGCGCGGTTTTAAATGATTGTCGAGAAAAGGTTGCCAATGCCATTTCTTCAGCCCCTAAAGAGATTTACTTTACCTCCGGCGGTACCGAGGCAATAAACTGGGCATTAAAAGGTGCCGCTAAGGCAATGAAACGTAAAGGGAAAACAGGCATACTGATAAGCGCTATAGAGCATCATGCGGTACTACACTGTGCAGAAACGTTGAAAAAAGATGGGTTTGATGTTACATTACTTCCGGTAGATGAGCATGGCACGGTTAAATCACAGACTTTAAGGGACGCAATAAATGATAATACCGGTCTTTGCAGTATCATGCTTGCAAACAACGAAATCGGAACGATACAGGATATTAAGTCCCTCTGCGAAATTGCACATGAAAAGGGAGTTCTTTTTCATACCGATGCAGTACAGGCGGTGGGAACCATCCCGGTTGATGTTAAAAATTTAGGTGTTGACATGCTGTCTCTTTCGGCACATAAATTTGGCGGACCAAAGGGTACGGGTGTACTTTATGTAAGAGCAGGAACAACTGTTATTTCATTGCTCGACGGCGGTGCACAGGAAAACAACAAAAGAGCAGGAACAGAAAATGTTGCGGGTATCGTCGGACTTGCCACAGCCTTATCAATAGCGGTGGAGGGTCTTGAAGAAAAGTATAAATATATCGTCAAATTAAGGGACGATATGCAGTCAAAGATATGCGACACAATTACCAAAGTTTATGTCAACGGCAACCCTGAAAGCAGATTGCCCGGAAACCTCAACATCTCCTTTCAAGGAATTGAGGGTGAGGGAATTTTATTGATGCTCGACATGCAAGGTATAGCGGCATCTTCCGGCTCTGCATGCGCATCCGGATCACTTGACCCGAGTCATGTTATACTTGCAATTGGCAAATCACATGGTCTTGCAAACGGTACAATCAGATTTTCATTGTCTGCCGATAATACCGAAGAGGATATAAAACAGGTTGTCACGGCTTTAACATCCATTGTTGATAGGTTAAGGTCGATGTCACCAATCTGGAATGAACAATAATTTTTTAAACAAGAGAGGAACTTTTATGTATAGCGAAAAGGTGATGGATCACTTCACAAACCCAAGGAATGTAGGTGATATAGAAAATGCAAATGCAGTCGGAACGGTAGGGAACGAAAAGTGCGGAGATATTATGAAGATATCAATGCGCATAGAGAATGGAAAGATAGAGGATATAGGCTTTAAAACCTTCGGATGTGGTGCTGCAGTTGCTACAAGTTCTATGGCAACTGTACTGCTTAAAGGAAAAACCCTCGAAGAGGCCGGTAACCTAACTAACAAAGCGGTTATGGAGGCGTTGGACGGACTACCACCGATAAAGGTGCATTGCAGTTTGCTCGCCGAGGAGGCGGTAAAGGAAGCTTTAAGCAACTATTATGAATCACAGGGTATTGACCCTACCCCCATACTTGGAGACTTTAGGTCGAATGATGACCACCATTAATAATAAAATTATAGTAGGGCTGTCCGGTGGAGTTGATTCATCGGCGGCTGTACTTATATTGCGCAAACAAGGCTATGATGTTATTACCGCATCAATAAGATTCTCGCCGAGACACGATTCGGAAATTGTAGCTGCTGAACGGCTTGCAAGGGAACTTTCAACCGAACATCATATTCTTGACGCTCAGGACGATTTTAAGCGTTATGTACTCGCTGATTTCGGTGAAAAATATTTAAACGGGTTGACACCAAACCCCTGTATTGCCTGCAATCCATCTGTAAAGTTCAAAACCTTAACAGAGTTTGCCGATGGCTTAGGGGTTGAAAAGATTGCAACAGGACATTATGCAGATATAATTAATATTGATGGGCATGCACTGTTGACCTCGGCGGAGGAAAAAGGAAGAGATCAGAGCTACATGCTCTATCGTCTTCCGCAGCAAACCCTAAAAAGGGTTGTGTTTCCGCTTGCAAATTACGATAAAAAACATATTCGAAATGTTGCAAAAAGTAATAATCTATCATCCTCTGACAAGCCGGATTCGCAGGAGCTGTGTTTTTGTGATAAATATACCGACTATTTAAACGACAGTGGTTTTATGCCCAAAAAGGGGGATTTTATCCTTCCGGACGGCAGTAAAATCCCACACAAGGGAAGCTACTACTACACCGTAGGTCAACGTAAAGGTCTGTCAATTTCATATTCACATCCACTATATGTAAAAAGAATAACCGGTGACGGCGATGTTGTTTTAGAGTGTAGGGATGGTTTGATACAAGATAGTGTTCGAATTAGTGATACTGTGTTTAATCCATATTTTGTTGAATTGAAATCTCAGTTATACTGTAAAATTCGAAGTACCGCCTCCCCTGTTCCCTGTAAAATTATTGAAACTGAACGCGGTATATACAATATAGAATTTACGCAACCTGTTTTTGCGCCTTCTCCGGGTCAATCGGCTGTATTATACACCGAAATAGACGGACGGTTAGTTGTTGTAGGTGGAGGAATAATTGTTCAAAATGAGGTATGAAGCCAATAGTCACAACAATAACTGTGAAATACCACCCTGCCGTCCTCTTGTAAATAGAAAGGAGATGTCGAGGTTGGATGATTGTACGGTAAAACATAAGTCAATTACCACGACAGAACTTATGGCAGATGCCGTAAATGCTGCTTTTAATGTAATTGATCCGATGTGCTGTTTAGATAGCAAGGTTTTAATTATCTGCGGTGGTGGGAATAACGGCGGCGACGGTTATGCTCTCGCTTCCTTATTACTAAAATCCCGAGTGAATATATATATCTATTCTGTAGCCGAAAAAATTTCCTCCGATGATACAATGTTGTATCGCAACATCGCATTAGATAATGATGTCATTGAGTTAACATATGATGAGTTATGTTTAAATTTGTCGTCAATGTCGTTGGTGATAGACGCAGTATATGGTACCGGGTTTCATGGTGATCTTTCAGAAAAAATTGTAAAGGTTTTCGAAAAGATAAATATCTGTGATGCTCTAAAAGTTTCCATTGATGTTCCTTCCGGTGTGGTGTGTGACACAGCCGAGGTTGCCGAGGGCGCATTTATGGCAGACATAACGATTACATTTGAATTTTTAAAACCATGTTTGGTTTCATATCCCGCAAAGGCTTTTTGTGGTGATGTCAGGGTTGTCGACATAGGGTTCCCTAGGTCGGTTTGCGAGGGTATAAAATCAAACGGAATCATACTTGACGAAAACATTATGTTGCCGCTGAAAACAAAACGTAACCTTAACAGCAACAAGGGCGATTTTGGAAAGGTGTTGATGGCATGCGGCAGTAAAGGAATGCTCGGTGCACCTTTTTTTGCGGCTATGGGTGCACTTCGAAGTGGAATAGGGTTATTATATGTAGCGTGTGATGAGGAACTCTTGTTGCCACTTCAGCTGAAACTTTCAGAACCTGTTTTCCTTCCCTATCACAATGATATAAAAAATATCGGAGACCTATCAAAATTTGATGTTGTATTGCATGGGTGTGGATGTGGACAGGATTGTACGGACAACACCGAATATATTATTCAGGAGTGTAGTTCTGTTCTGGTGCTTGATGCCGATGCACTTAACACAATCGCTAACCACCCCGAACTGTTAAAAGAAATAAAATGCCCTACCATACTTACTCCACATCCCGGCGAGATGGCAAGGCTTTTAGGAGTAACCGTTGCAGATGTTCAATCTAATCGGATAAACAATGCTATAGAGTATGCCAAGAACACCGGGTGTTATGTTGTTTTAAAAGGAGCCGCTACGGTGATTGCCGCACCGGACGGCAGATATGCGGTTAACAGTACCGGAAACCCCGGGATGGCAAAAGGTGGTAGCGGAGATGTTTTAGCAGGAATGATCTCTGCATACTGCGCAAAGTCAGACAACATATTCACAGCTGTTTGTGCCGCAGTATATGAGCATGGTGCCGCCGCCGATCGATGCCTATTAAATATGTCGGAACGTAGCATGTTGCCGAGCGATATTATAAATTATATCAAATAGCTCCGCCATAGGTGGAGATTATAAAAAGAATCACGTAAAGATTAAAATCCTTACGTGATTCTTTTACCTATATGAACGTTCAGTTAATCGTCATCATCATTATCAAAATCATTATTATCGTCATGATCATTAATTTCTGTTCGGGTTGTTTCCTCTCTGATAAAGATGTCGCTTTGTTGTGTGAGGTTAAAGGAGCCTGGGCGTACATAGTTTGAAGCAGCACGCTGTTTAACAGCAGTATTCATCGATGAAATCATACTACCGGTAATTACAACCGCAATCAAAATTGCAAAAGCTAGCGCAATTATTAATTCTATCATTCTTCTCCTCCTACCCTATGAAAAAAATAACGATGCAATAAAGTAAAGAGGAATAAATGAGCCAACTGTTATTCCGATACGATACAGCCAAAGTTTTGTTTTGTCTATCGGTAGATCTCCGGCCACCTGCCCGGTCTGTCCGTTTATGGCAAACTGGTAGGTTTTGTCTCCAAACTTTGTGTTTAGCATCCACACCGGTATCAACGCATATTTTATATCCTCGCCCTGCATCTGTATGGAGCTTTGATCTTTGTTAACGGTGTCATAATTTTGCACCGTATCCTTAAGAGAATCTTCAAGAGTCGCAATAACCCTTTTTGTTGCACGTTGTCCGCTCTCTTCAACATTTTCATCAAACTTATCGGCAAAATAACCAGCCATATACATCGGTTCAAAAGGAACAACTTCGTTAAAATTAAACGGTTCAATACCCTCCATATAGCTGTCGTCCATCTTTTTAGAGGAATCTACCGGTATGTAATCAAAGCCCACCGAACCCTCGCGGAAAGCGGAGTAGTACTTTGTTTCGGTGTATTCGTAGTTTCCGCTTTTCCACCGTCTTACCTTTGTTGCATTAAACTTTGCACTACCTTGACCGGTACAGCTGAAAAGCCAAAACGGAATATACATACCCGTTATCTTTGACACATGGTTGTTATCCTTAAATGCCGACGGTAGTAACCGTTTGCCCTTGTAAAAGTTTTTGAGAATACCTTCCGCCTTACTCTTGTCAATTTTAAACGGAAGAATTAGATCCGGCGTTAACACCCCGGTTACATTTTGTGTTACAACAACAGGATTTCCACAGTACATACATTCGGTAGCAACTGTATCACCGACAACAACTTCGGCACCACAGGATGTACAGTTAAAACCCATTTGTGGCTGTGAAGCCTCATGTTGTTTTACATAACCCTCCAAATTCCAGTCGATTTGTGTAGGAGGAAGTTGCTCTGCACCGGCCGGTTGTTGTTGTTTAAAATAATCTTGAGGGTAGGTGCTCTCGCAGGAGCCACAGTGAAGCATCTGCATTGATGGATTAAATTCGAGGGGAGCTCCACATGCAGGGCACTGATATTTTATGTGTGTATCTGCCATGATAAATTTCCTTTAAAGTAATAATTATTTAATATCAGCATCGTCAAAAACATCACCGCACTCCGGGCAGAATTTAGGTGGGCTTTTGGGATCTTCGGGCTGCCATCCGCATTTGTCACACTGATATAACGGTGCACCGGCAGGCTTTTTACCGCCACAGTTAGGGCAGAACTTACCCTTATTTACCGAACCACAGCCACAGCTCCAACCTTCTTCCTTTACCGGTTCAGGTTTTTTGCCGCCGCATTCGTTACAGAAGTTTCCGGTGTTACCATCTTTACCGCAGGAGCAAAGCCAACCGGAAGCAACAGGAGCTGCCGGTGCGGGTGGAGGTGTGGCTACCGGTGCCTGCTGAGGAGGCTGCGCATACTGTTGTTGCGGTGGTTGCTGACCATAAGGTTGTTGTGGCTGTTGTTGCCCCATCTGGAACAGGTTAGCAGCATTACCTCCTGCATTTTGAGCCATGTTCATTCCGGCGAAAGCCATAAACGCACCCTGACCTTCATTAGCTGCTGCAGACTGCATAGCCTCGGCTTGTGCACCGACAAGATGTGCCGCAGCCATTGTGGGATTACGGAAAGCCGCATTACGCTGCAGCTCCTTGATCATATCTTCATCCTCTTCGGATGCTTTAACTGACGAAACGCCAAATGAATGGATTTTTAAACCGCGAAGCTCTGCCCACTTTTGTGAAAGAACCTCGTTAAGTGCATCGGCAAGCTCCATGGTATGACCCGGAAGTGCGCTGTAGCGTATACCCATTGCAGATATCTTTGCAAATGCAGGCTGTAGTGCTGTCATCAATTCACTTTTTAGCTGACCGTCAATTTCGGTGCGGGAATAATCTGCCGAAACATTTCCGCAAACATTTGTATAGAACAACATCGGGTCGGTGATTTTGTAGGAATATTCACCATGACAACGTATTGAAATGTCTATATCGAGCCCAATATTATTATCAACAACACGGAAAGGCACCGGACTTGGCGTTCCGTACTTATTGCCTATAATTTCTTTGGTATTAAAGTAATAAACACGTTGATCCTTGCCGGGCTGTCCGCCAAAGGTAAAGCGTTTTCCTATGTTAAAAAAGCTCTGCTTAATCCCCTCACCGAGACCACCGTAAAAGATGGAGGGTTCGGTCGAACTATCATATGTAAATTCTCCCGGCTCGGCACAAATCTCGGTGACCTTACCGTTATCAACAATAATCATACACTGACCATCGGCAACAGCAACGATAGATCCGTTAGAAATAATGTTGTCTTCACCCTTAGTGTTGGAGCTACGACCTCCTACCCTTTTACCGCCTTTGCTTACAAGAATATCGGCAGTTAATGACTCACAATAGAAAAATTCTCTCCATTGATCTGCAAGTACTCCACCTGCCGCTCCGGTAATAGCCTTAATCAGTCCCATAAAAGCCTCCATGAAAAATGTTTTATTAGATATATTATATCAGAAATATAATGCTATGTAAATATTTTCTCTAAGATATTTACATTTTTTTTGTATTATGTTATAAATAATATAATACACCTCAGGGGGATATTATGCGAAGACATTATAACGGTGACGGAGGTTTTTTCATCTCCTACTTTTTTAACTTAATATTTCATGGAGAATGGTTAGCTGCGGCTGTTGTATTTATTCTGCTTGATGTGTGGCTTGGTCTGCCGTCATATCTATGGATAGCAATGCTTGCAGTTTTTTTCATCTGGCCACTCATAATTACACTGTTTTTAACCGGAATAGCAGCAACAACCAAACCCGATACAGGGCATAGACCGAATAAAAACCCCTACTCCGTTAAAAACAGTGATTTATATAATGATAAAAAATAGTTGTTATAGACACATATCGGTTATTTAAGTATAAAAGGTGCGATAATCATAACAACACCTGCAACCATAAAGCAGATACCGCCCAATTTGGTGCTTTTTAAATAAAACTCAGATGGTTCGTCTGCATAATATGACTTCCACTTTTCGGTAAACTCCCAAAACAGACGAGTTTTTAAATATAAAAACACGCCAATTAAAAGCATAATTGCTCCGACGATTGAAGTAGACCACATAGTTTTTGCTCCCTTTAAATAATTCCCTAACCGTTATCTACAACCTTCTTTAACGTTTCTATAACCGTATCAAGCTGTTCCTTGGTATGTTTTGCGCTGACCTGTGTGCGTATACGTGCTTTCCCCTTCGGTACTACCGGATAGGAAAACGCAACAACATAGATGCCATTGTCACGCATAGCCTGCGCCACCTTTGCTGCGGTTATCTCGTCATAAAACATTATCGGTACAATGGGATGTGTTCCCTCTACAATATCAAAACCTGCGGCTTTTAAACCTTCACGATAGTAGCGTGTAAGTTCAGCAAGCCTATCGGTTATTTCGTTGTCCGAATTTAAAATATCAAGAACCTCCAATGTTGCTGTAACGATGGAAGGAGCTAAAGAATTGGAGAACAGATAAGGTCTGCTACGTTGTCTCAGCAGATCAACAACCTCTTTTTTACCACTTACATATCCACCGGAGGCTCCGCCGAGAGCCTTACCGAGCGTTCCGGTAATTATGTCGACACGACCTTCCACTCCACAATGCTCCGCAGTTCCTCTACCGTGTTTGCCTATTACACCTACCGCATGGCTGTCATCCACAATAACAAGGGCGTTATATTTCTCACAGATATCACACAGCTCTTTAAGATTTGCTACAATACCATCCATAGAAAACACACCATCGGAAACCACAGCCTTAACTGTTGCACCGTCTGTGTCTGCCTGTTTTAAGCATTCCCTAAGTTGCCCCATATCGTTGTTTTTATAGCGGTAACGCTTTGCTTTGCAGAGCCTTACTCCATCTATGATGCTTGCATGATTAAGTTCATCACTGATAACTGCATCGCCATCGGAGAGTATCGTTTCAAAAAGTCCACCATTAGCATCAAAACAGGAGGAATAAAGAATGGTATCTTCGGTTTTAAGGAAACTACTGATTTGCGCTTCAAGCTTTTTGTGAATATCCTGTGTTCCACATATGAAGCGAACCGAAGCCATGCCATATCCATTCATCTCAAGCCCTTTTTTTGCCGCTTCTATAACACGATTATCATCTGCAAGTCCGAGATAGTTGTTTGCACACATATTTAAAATGGTGTTGCCCTGCGCCGTTTTAACCATACTTGCTTGAGGAGAATTTATTACCGTTTCACCCTTAAAAAGTCCTGCCTGTCGAATTTCATCAAGCTGATCTGCATAACGTGCAAAAATATCTTTTTTTAGCATATTTATTTCCATGCTCCTTTCGTCCGAAATTACCCATGTTAATTTCACATGAGATCGTTTTATGGTTACTTATTTTTTAACGTATTTTAAGCTATACCCCAATCTAATACAACCTTTCCGGATTCTCCACTCTCCATAATTTCAAAACCTTTTTCATAATCATGAATATCAAATCGGTGGGTTATTATATCACCTATGTTTAGACCACTTTGCAACATTGTGTCCATCTTGTACCACGTCTCCCACATCTCACGCCCATAGATTCCTTTTAGGGTTAGACCGTGAAAGATTATTTTGGACCAATCGACGGCAGTATTGTCCGGTAGCAGTCCGAGCAGAGCTATTTTACCTCCGTTCTTCATACAACTCACCATGTCGTTAAAAGCATAACGACTGCCGGACATCTCAAGTCCAACATCAAACCCTTCACGCATTTCGAGTTGTTGCATAACATCGGAAACTTTTTCGTTGTTTACGTTAATAGTTCTTGTTGCACCGAGTTTTTTTGCAAGTTCAAGCCTATAATCATTCAAATCCGTTATCACCACATGTCTTGCGCCGATATGTTTACATATTGCTGTTGCCATGATACCTATAGGTCCCGCACCGGTAATCAGTACATCCTCGCCTATCATGTTAAAGGAAAGTGCAGTATGTACTGCATTTCCCAAAGGATCAAAGCAGGAGTACAGTTCGAGAGGTAGGTTTGGTGAGCATCTCCAGACATTTGTAGCTGGAATTACTAAATATTCGGCAAAAGCGCCGTTTATATTAACACCGACACCCTTGGTATCCTTACAGAGATGTGGTAGCCCCGCAAGACAGTTTCTGCACCTTCCGCAGACAATATGCCCTTCACCGGAGACCATCTCCCCTATCTCAAAACCCTCGACATTTTCACCAAGCTCTACAATCTCACCTACATACTCGTGGCCGATTGTAAGCCCCATGGGTATGGTAGCCTTTGCCCAGTCGTTCCATTGATAGATGTGTAGGTCGGTTCCGCATATAGCTGTTTTGTGAATTTTTATCTTTACATCATTTTTACCGGTATGAGGGATGTCCACCTGTTTTAATGTAACACCTTTTTCATTCTTATCCTTAACGATTGCCCACATTAAATTTTTCATTTTAACAATCCTCTATCGGAGCAAATATAACATCTTCTTCCGCCATCTCAACACAAACAACAGTAGCAATATTCTCTGACAAATCCCTTTCCACAAAGAAACGCCACATGCCATCGCCCTCACAGGTTGTGTATTCTTGAAAACGTATATCCTCCTTGGTGTCGAGATAGTATGCTTTCTTTATTTTATTCTCAATATTAAGTATTTCAAAAAACTTGAAATTATCAAGAAGATGAATGTATACCTTTCCCGGTTTACAGGTATATGCTATTCCTTCAACGTCATAGGTCGGTAGAGGAACAGCTTTTGTCCCATAGATACTCTCGCCGTTTTTTTCCAGAAACTCACCGATTTTATCTAAAATCTCAACACTCTCCTGTGGTATTTTACCAAACTTGTCCGGTCCTACATTAAGTAGATAATTTCCACCACGACTTGCGATTTTTATTAAAAGTTTTAGAACATGTTCCGGCTTTTTCCAGTTGTCATCACTGCGTTTGAACCCCCATGTGTCATTGAGTGTAGCCGGAACTTCCCAATCGCCGAAGTATGGTATCGATGGAATAAAGTTATCGCCTGTTGTCATATACTCACCGAGGTTGTTTCCTATTCGTCCGCTGACGATACAGTTTGGTTGAATACCCTTAACAAGGTCATAGAGTTCACGGCTCTCCTCGGCGGTCATTTCCATCGGAGTATCAAACCATATCATTCCGATTTCACCGTACTCGGTTAGCAACTCTTTAATTTGAGGTATGCATTTATCGTCGAGATAGCGACGGAAATTCTTTTTGCTGTTGTCCTTGCTTGCCATATACCCATCGGGATGATGCCAGTCCTGGGCCTGAGAGTAATACACACAAAAAACAATCCCTTGTTTTTTACATTCCTCGGCAAGTCCTTTAATAATATCCTTTGCATAGGGAGAGGAGTCCACAATATTATACTTGTCGGATTTTGAGCGGTAAAGCGCAAATCCATCATGATGCTTTGAGGTAATGCAGATATACTTCATCCCCCATTTTTTAGCACGTGTAACATAATCCGACGGGTCAAAGTCTACTGGGTTAAAATCGGCGGCAAGCTGTTCGTACTCCTCGACCGGTATATCGAGTGTGTTCATGATCCATTCGGCAATTGTGGGGGTAACACGACCTTTATATTCGCCCTCTAAAATAGAATACAAACCGAAGTGAATAAAAAGACCATACCGCGCTTCCTTAAACCATTTTTGCTTTGTGTCCTTCATTGTAACTCCTAATCATCATTTAAAATAACACTGCAAGTATATCACATTGATTTATTTAATACAACATCTTTATTAAATATTTTAATTGCATATTTTTTTTAATGTTATTATACTTGAATTACACCTTTTTTTAGGGTATAATTAGTTCAAAAGTATTTCCGGAGGATGGATGGATTTCGAATTTGATGCAATGACAGCCGGTGTAAAGCCGGGTGGACTTAACTCAAAGCATACAATCAGGGTTTTGCTTTGCTATATTATTCACTCTGTCGGCAAACCTATTACGCAGGAACAGCTACACAGGGCGATTGTTGCTACTGAACTTGCAAACCTGTTTGAGTTTGGAGATGCCCTATCCAGACTTGAAAATAATAAGCTTGTTGTTAAGAACGATGAAATGGGCTACACCGTGACTGACGACGGGAAAATAGTTGCGGAAACATTACATACAGAACTTCCTTTGACCGTAAGAGAGCAGGCATACGATGCCGCTGTAAACTGTCTTGAATATTCTGCAGATGCAAAACATACAAAGGTCAGTATCAATAAAAATGAGAATAACGAATATCGGATAACCTGCAATATTACAAGTGATAAAAATGAAATAATGTCCTTTACAATGTCGGTAGATGAGCCGGAACTTGCGGAACATATCAAAGCAAGAATTGGTTGTAACGGCAAAGAACTTTACAGTTGTTTGATAGCTACCCTGACCGGAAGCCCGGGACTTTATTCCGAGGCTATGGATATATTGAACGGAAGATAGATTTATCGGAGGTTAAAAAATGGAGAGATTTAGTTTTACAGACAAATTGCGGTATAAGTTTGACAACATAATGGCACGCGGTGCAATTGCGCTTGTGGGTGTGTTGTTTTTAATTACCGCAGTTGTAATTATCATTGCCGGAATTATTGCATTTTTGCTTGGCAACGGGTCGATATCCGAAAATGTGTGGGCAAGCATTATGCACACCATTGATGCCGGTACTATCACCGGTACCGACACGGGAAATATACCATTTATAATATTAATGTCTGTTGTAACACTTTGTGGCTTGTTTGTAACCAGTATTTTAATAGGTATTATAACCACAGGATTTGAAGAAAAATTACAGAGCCTTAAAAAAGGAAACTCCCGTGTGATTGAAAATAATCATACAGTAATTCTCGGATTTAATGATAGTGTATATACAATAATCTCGGAGCTTATTGTAGCAAACGAAAATAAAAAGGACGGATGTATAGTAATACTTGCACCGGAGGACAAGGAGGAGATGGAGACGTCCATCTCGGAACATATTGATGACTTTAAAACCACAAGAGTCATTTGTCGTACCGGAAATATTACCGATTTTCACATGTTGAGGCAATGCTCTATTGACACCTGTCGCTCCATCATAATAAATGAGGATCGTGATTTTATAACAACAAAGGCTATCCTTGCAATAAACACCTGCGTTAAGGAACTTTCCGATACACCTGTTAAGGCACATATAGTTGCAACCGTGAGCGATATAAAAAACTATGAGGCTTCACAAATTGCCGGTGAGGGTAATGTTGAACTTATACTTATTCAGGATGCAGTGTCACGAATAATTGCACAAACCTGTAGGCAGCCCGGTCTCTCCAATGTACTTATAGAGCTTTTTGACTATAGCGGTGATGAGCTTTATTTCGAAACATTTCCTCAGCTTGCCGGTCGTAGTTTTGGTGAGGCAATGTGTATGTTTGAACATGCCGTTGTGTTTGGCTATAAACGAAACGGTAATATCCGCCTTAACCCTCTGTCTGACACAATTTTAAAGGAGGATGACAGCCTTATTTTGTTGGTGGAGGATGACGGAATGGCAAAGCCACTTGCCGAACCACCTAACCTAAACGGTATTGAGGAACTAATTTCCGATGTAAAGTTAAATGAAGATCCTGAAAATATATTAATCATCGGAATAAATGGCAAACTTGAGAAGATCATTGTAGAGCTTGACAACTACTTTATGAAAGGTTCAAAGGTCGTTGTTGCGAATGATGAGATTCCCTCCGCTTTCCAAATCATAACAGAAAAGTTGACCAATATATCGGTTGAGTTTATTGAGTGCGACACCTCAAACAGGACAACCCTTGATAACCTTACCGAAGGGAAAATTGACCATGTATTGCTACTCAGCAATGATGAACTCGAATCCGAGACCTGTGATGCAATTACATTACTTAAACTCATTCATCTACGTGACATAGCAAAGAAGATGGCAAAATCATTTAATATTACAAGCGAGATGAAAAACGCATCAAATCAGCGACTTGCACGGGTTGCAAATGTAAATGACCTCGTTGTTGGTTCGAATATTGTTAATCTTATTTTAACTCAAATTTCCGAAAATCGTGACCTTTCTACCGTATTTAAAGAGCTTTTACATGCTGATGGTTCCGAGATATATATACGAAGTGCTGTACAGTATATAAAGCCAAATAAAATAGTTGACTTTTATCAAATTACCGAGATTGCACGGAGAAGAGGCGAAATTGCAATCGGCTACAAAAAACAATCCGGTAACAGCTTTACAATTGTTAACGGTCCGGCAAAATCGGAAAAAATTTCCTTTACCGAGCAGGATAGTATTGTTGTTTTAGCGAACGATTAAAATCAAGTTAACCCCATTATATCGTAAAGAGTTATTATCAACATAAAAAGATGTTGCCATCTCAGGATAGCAACATCTTTTTTAAGTTATAATTTTTCTATGTCGTAGCTTTATTTAGCTCATCATTAGTAAGCTTTGCATACTCCTTGACCTTTTCGATATCAAGCCCTGCCGCCGCGGTGAATCTCTCGCCGTACTCGGTATCGGCAAGATAACAGTGGGTGGCATGACGATACTTAATGTTTTCTGTTACCGAGGCTATATCCCCTGCTGTGTTCTGTATCAAAATTTCCTTTTTATCCTCAGTCAACACTCTCCATAGATCCCCACCGGCACGGAAATTATCGTCGGTCGGATCTTCCTTCGGGTCGTAGTGGTACATAGCACCATCAAGATTTAGTGGTGGCTCAGAAACCTCCGGCTGTGATGACCATGCGCCGTAGCTGTTGGGCGAATATGCCGGAGTTCCGCCATAATTACCGTCGGTTCTCATGGCACCGTCACGATGATATTCGTTAACCTCAACCTTTGCACGGTTTACCGGTATGTGATTATGGTTTACGCCTAAGCGGTAACGCTGTGCATCACCATAGGAAAACAGGCGTCCCTGTAAGAATTTATCTGGACTAAAGCCTATTCCCGGCACAACATGAGCAGGTGTAAATGCAGACTGCTCAACCTCGGCATAGTAATTCTCCGGGTTACGATTTAGCTCTAAAACGCCTACTTCGATTAGCGGAAACTCGGCATGTCTCCATATCTTGGTGATATCAAATGGATTTTCATAATGGTTAATCGCCTGCTCTTCGGTCATAATCTGAACAAACAATGTCCATTTCGGGAAATCCTTGTTTTCGATGGCATCATATAAATCTTTGCCGTGATACTCCCTGTCCATACCGTTTATTTTTTCGGCTTCTTCATTAGATAGGTTTTTAATACCTTGTTGTGTTTTAAAGTGGAACTTACACCAAAAACGGGTATTATCGGAATTGTAGAAGGAAAAGGTGTGTTCACCAAAGAAATGCATATTTCGGAATGTTGCCGGTATTCCCCTATCACTCATTACAACGGTAATTTGGTGGAAACATTCCGGTAGCAATGTCCAAAAATCCCAGTTGTTTTGACCACTTCTTCTGCCGGTACGTGGGTCTCTTTTTACTGCACGGTTTAAATCTGAAAAATTATGTACATCACGAATAAAGAAGGTTGGTGTATTGTTTCCGACCAAATCCCAGTTGCCATCCTCTGTATAAAATTTTACTGCAACACCACGGATATCACGTTCACAGTCGGCTGCACCTCTTTCACCGGCAACGGTAGAAAACCTTAAGAACAAATCGGTCACTGCTCCGGGCTGTAAGACCTTTGCTTTTGTGTATTTTGAAATATCATGGGTTACGGTGAATTTACCATATGCACCCCAGCCCTTTGCGTGCATTCTTCTCTCCGGAATAACCTCGCGATTAAAATGTGCCATCTTCTCCATGAGCCACACATCCTGCATAACAACCGGGCCTCTTGCACCGGCAGTTATAGAGTTTTCATTATCAGCAATCGGTGCGCCTACCTCATTGGTAAGCTTTTTGTGATCATCCATAACAACTCCTTTATTATCATAATATATATAACAGTCTTAATGATAACTGTTATTACTATCATTTTAATACATTATATGCTAAAGTTCAATTGACATGATGTACAAAATATATTTATTTATATGTGCAATATCACGGTTGAACTGTTCACTATTTAACGATTAATTATTTTAGTTATACATATGGAATTTAATATATTAATAAGTTATAATTAAATAAAGATACAAAGATTAGGTATTAATCATGAAAATTAACCGACTACTTGAAATAACCACAATCCTCTTAAATAAAAAGACAGCGACGGCCACGGAACTCGCTGAACGATTCGGGGTTTCTACCCGCACGATTTACCGTGATATTGACGTGCTTTCAGCCTCCGGAGTTCCTGTTTTTTGCACGCAAGGAGCAACAGGCGGAATTTCTATTTTAGAGGATTACACAATAAATCGTACCTCGCTTTCTAATAATGAGAGGGACAATATTTTATTCGCATTGCAATCCTTGCAAGCTACACGATACCCTGAAATTGACAGCATCCTTGAGAAATTAGGTGCTATTTTCAAAAACAGTAACACAGACTGGATATCCGTAGATTTTTCGCCTTGGGGTAGTAACCCGAACGAATATCATAAGTTCACCGACATTAAAACTGCTATTTTACAAAGCAAAGTGATTGAAATTGACTATGTAAATACTTACAACGAGAAAAGCAGTAGAAAAATCGAGCCATTAAGGCTTATTTTCAAGTCGCAAGCGTGGTATTTGTGGGGATTTTGTTTGCTTAAAAACGATTACCGTATGTTTAGAATTTCACGAATAAAAAGAGTTGATATCTCGAACAAAACCTTTGATAGAAATATAGTTCATGAAGTGTCGGAGGAAAAACCTATCTCTCGCCACAAAGACATGGTGCATTTGGTGCTTGAATTTAGCGAAGAAACGAAGTATCGCTTGTACGACGATTTTGACGACGAGCAGTTAAAGCTAAACGAGAACGGAAAATATATTTTAGAGTATGACTTCCCAGAAGATGAGTGGGTTTATGGGTATATACTTTCGTTTGGTAGCTTTGTAAAGGTTTTAGAGCCCGTGCACATAGCAAATTTAATAAAACAACGTGCGAGAAAAATCGTGGAGTTTTATAAATAAGTTTTTGAACTATGACACACAGTTGTCAGGTTTGATGTGGTATAATTTTATTATTACAAATGAAAGGTGATATGAAAATGCCCAGACCAACAACAAAAAAAGACTTAATCGAAGCCGCCGAGTCAGGCTATAAAAAACTATTCACGCTAATTGACTCGATGTCAGACAAGGAGCAAAACGCTACATTTTGTTTTGATATGGAAACAGCAGGCAAAGAGGAACACTGGAAGCGTGATAAGAACATTCGTGATGTACTTATTCATCTTTATGAATGGCACCTGCTACTGTTAAGTTGGGTAAGTGTTAATATCAAAGGCGAAGAAAAATCATTTTTGCCCGAGCCTTATACCTGGAAAACTTACGGCCAAATGAACCGGGAATTTTTTGAGAAGCACCAAAGTACCAAATATGAGAAGTCAAAACTAATGCTAAATGAAAGTCATAAAGAGGTTTTGGAACTTATTTCTACTTTCACAAACGAGCAGTTATTCGAGAAAAATCAGTATAAATGGACAGGCACCACCACCTTGGGAAGTTACTGTGTTTCCGCAACGGCAAGTCACTATGACTGGGCGTTGAAGAAGATTAAAAAACAGGTTAAAGCGTTAAAAGGAGTGTAAACTGTGGAAAACATAGAATATATACCGGCTAAAACTATCGTAACTAAAGGAAAGACAAGTCAATATTATCTTCCTTTTGATTATATAATGAATATTTACAGAGGTTGCAATCATGGCTGTATTTATTGTTATGCAAGAAGCGAATTTTATGAAAAAAGCGGTAATTTTGATAATGTTAGGGTAAAAGAAAATGCCTTGCAAAAAATCAGGGATGACCTAAAGCGTATATATAAAAAAGGAATAGTGTTAACAGCAGGAGCGTCCGACCCATATAACATTCATGAAAAAGAGATGAAACTCACAAGAAATGCCTTAGAGCTGATAAATGCGTATGAATTCGGTGCATGTATTTTAACTAAGAGCAATATGGTGTTGCGTGATAAGGATATTCTTCTTGATATAAAAAATAATTTTCCGGTTAGTGTTAACTTCACAATTACCTGTTCAGATGATGAACTATGTAAAAAGGTTGAACCTTACACCTCATTATCATCCGAACGATTTAAGGCAATAGAAGATTTATCCAAAAGTGGAATTATTACCGGTGTAATGATGGACCCAATGATGCCGTTTTTAACCGATACCGATGAAAATGTGATAGAGATGGTGAAAAAAGCGAAACATTACGGTGCAACCTATATCTATATGTCAACCGGTGTGACAATGGCAGACATTCAAAGAAAATACTTTTATGAAAAAGCAGAAGAAATTTCACCCGGGATAGCCGAAAAATATAAACAAAGATATTCAAATCGATACAGCTGCATATCTCCAAAAAGTAAAAAGCTGTGGGATTTATTTCTAAAAAGTTGCGAAAAGGAAGGGATTGTCCACAACATGGTAGATGCAAACCGATTGGTTAGGCAGGGCTACGGAGATATGCAACTAAGCTTTAATACATTTTAATAATTTGAGGTGATAATTATCATGGCTAAAATACTAAAAACAGACAAAATATCTTTACCCAAAATGAGATTAATCGGCAAAAAATATTCTGAAAAAGACAGGAAAAATGGAACCTTTAGTGAAAAATGGGGCGAGTGGTTTTCTAAAAACTTATTTGTTACGCTTGAAGAAATAGAGACAGCAAACTCAGTTGAGTGTGTTACCGATTATCTTGCAGCAATGCGTGTAATAAATGGTGAGTTTGAATATTGGATTGGCATGATTTTCCCCGAGAATACACAAGTGCCTACAGGCTATGAATTTGCTGATATAGATGAGCTAATTTGCTCGCTTTCGTGGATTTATGGCAACCCAGATAGCGGCGAATTATACGGACTTGATATGCATAATAAATGTGTGAAAGAGACTGAAAAGCTTGGTATGAAAAGGCTTGATGACAGCTGGTGTTTTGAGGTGTATACTTGCCCAAGGTTTACCATTCCCGATGAAAAAGGTAATGTTATTTTGGATTACATTATAGCGGTGGAGAAATAAAATGAACACATATGAACTAATGTTAAAAACAAACCATCAACTTATTAAAGGTAAAACTTTAACAGTAGATCAAAAGAATAAAATAGTAGACGAGCTTTTAAATGCTGCAAGCACAGACAATAAAGTATTAAACTTTAAAATAGGAGTTAAGGCACCGGAATATTCCAAAAGCCTTGGTAACACAAGCGATACAAGAGTTATGTATCCACTTTTTTATATTCCACCCTACAATAATGGAAAAAAGCTTAAAACAATTTTGAATCAAACTCCAAAAACACAAATATTTTCTGCAAATATGTATGAACTTGAAATTTTGCGGTTGCTATATTTGTTTGCCCCCAAAAATGAAAAAGTTAGTTATATGGTAAAAGAAACACTTTCCAGATTGAAAACAACTTGCTTTGGTTTTAAAGATGATGGATTGGGAGAGTGTTTTGACACATCGCTTGTTGTACTACGTTTTATTTCTACAGTTTGCCCCGAAGATAGGTCTTGGATACTAAGCAGAATAGATAATTATAACAACTATGTAAATGAGAAGAAACGTCCGTGGTTTTCGCTTTGGTATTTTTGGCTTTGTCTTTCAGAAATGCCTTTTGATATAGCTAAACCCGAAATAGATAAATATAAAAGTGAAATACTAAATTGGTTATGTAATAAAAGCTGTGTGATGAACTCAGAACATGACAAAACCATTCATCCTGTTATAATTTGTGTGCTGAGAAATGTAATCTCGAATTACCCCGAATACAAGTACATAAAAAATAGAGAGCCTTACATAAATGAAAAAGACGGTCGTTTATATTTTAATATGGAGGAATAATATTATGAAAGCTACAAAAGAAACCCTAAAAATAATGAACGGATA
>CAYJKY010000034.1:0-38302 GCA_964370825.1 uncultured Oscillospiraceae bacterium | reverse complement strand
TGCAAGAAAAAAGAAATAAAAATATATTTGTTCGTGTGAACGAAAAGGAGAAAAATCGCATCGAAAGTTATGCTAAAAAATGTGGATTGTCCCTGTCGGAATACCTGCGCCAACGAGCATTAGGGTATCAACCAAAGGCGGTTTTGCCGGAAGTTTTTTATGATTTTAACAGACGGTTGGATACTCTTTTAGAAAAATTACAAGACAAAAACACACTGTCCGAAAAACAAATTACATCGCTTATGAATGAGATAACAACCACTTTGATTTTGCCGTTTAAGGAGTCGATATAATGGCTACGACTGGATTTTGGCCGGTCAAAACTTCGCTTAAAGATGTAATCGAGTATGCAAACAATCCGAAAAAGACTATCGGAAATGAATTGTTTAACGCTTTGGATTATGCAAGTGATGACAAAAAGACCGACCAAAAAATGTTTGTTTCTGCCATCAACTGTAACGTTAAAAGGGCTTATGAACAGATGGTTGCAACTAAAAAACGGTTTGGAAAAACCGGCGGCAATGTCGCATATCATGGGTATCAAAGTTTCGTAGCAGGTGAGGTTACGGCAGATGAGGCGCACAACATAGGCATGGAAACCGCCCGAAAAATGTGGGGCGATGATTATGAAATAGTTGTCACCACCCATCTCAACACCGACAATTTACACAACCATATAATCGTCAACTCTGTGTCGTTTAAAACCGGAAAGAAGTTTGCAAACCACATTTCCGACCACTACAAACTGCGAGAAATATCCGATGAGGTTTGCAGAAGTCGTGGCAAATCTGTGCTTGAAAGCTCTTCCTTTTACGGCAGGTCAAAGGGTGAACGCCGTGCGCAGATGTCGGGTGTGCCTACCCATCGCGAGATGTTAAGACGTGATGTTGAACGATGTTTGTCCGTATCGTCAACCCCCAAAGACTTTGAGCAGAGCCTTAAAGATTTAGGATATATTTTTACAAGAGAGGGTAAAACTCTGTCGGTTAGGGCACCTGATTGGAAACGGTCGGTGCGTCTTAGTTCTCTTGGTTACTCGACTGATATCATTAACGAGCGCATGAAAAACAACCATGAAAAACGAATTTCATATTTTTACGTTAAGCGTCGTAACTACACGCCGCTACTGTCTTTCGAAGCTGAGATGAAAAAGGCAGGGCGCATGGGCGGTGTTCAGTTGACATTTGCGCTTGTAATCGAACTGTGCAGACTAATTTCAGGTGGCAATATCCAGCCCGATATCCCTAAGCCGTTATCGCCTACTGTTCGGCAGGAGGTCAAAAATTTGAATAAAATCATGAAACAATATATGTTGCTCTGTAACAACAATATTGATTCTCGTGAACAGCTTTCCGATTTTGTCCGGCAAAAACAGGGCGACATTTCGGCACTGGAGAGCGAGCGACAGGGGGTATATAACCGCTTGCGCCGTGAGAAAAGCGAGGATAAAAGGGTTGCGTTAAAAGCACAGGCACGAGCAATATCTGCAAAGTTAAAGCCACTTAGGGCAGAGCTTAAAAGTGCTGATGAGATTGCAAAATCCATTGCAAAATATGAAAATTTGCTGTCGGTTGAGCGATTGATGGAGCAAAAAATCAGAGAAAAAAACAGGAGTGAAAGATAATGAGGAAAAGATGTTACGATAAAGTTGGGAAAACAAAAGCCATAGTGGTTTCGCATTTTAGCAATAACAACGGCATCACTATAAAGGAAATGCTTACGAAAATCATGGTGGAAAAAGCCAAGACTGATATAAAAAAGATGAAAGAGAATTGATTTTCACAGTTTACTTTTACGGTCGATAGAGTTATAATAACGATAACTCTATTTGACTGTATAGCACGATGGTGCGAAAGAAAGGAGAAAAATGATACAGTCAAACAAACAGGATGGCTATGCCGCTCTTTATTGCCGATTATCTTCTGATGATGGACGAGACGGCGAGAGCAACAGCATAACCAATCAAAAAATAATGCTCGAACGATATGCACAGGAAAAAGGTCTCGGCGAAACACGCACATATATTGACGATGGATTTTCGGGCACGAACTTTCAGCGTCCGGGATTTATCTCCATGAAAGATGACATAGACAAAGGAATTATTCACACGGTGGTTGTCCGTGACCTTTCGAGGTTTGGGCGCGACTACATAAATGTCGGATATTTTGTGGATAGTTACTTCCCTGACAACGATGTTAGGTTCATTGCCATCAATGATTTTGTCGATACAAACGATGGTGAAAACGACTTTATGCCTTACAAAAACATATCAAACGAGCAATTCGCAAAGGACACCAGCCGCAAGGTGAGAATGGCGCATCGACTGCGAGGCAACAACGGTCATCCACTGGCAAAACCGCCGTTTGGATACAAGAAAAACCCAAGCAGTAAGACAAGTTGGCTTGTCGATGAGGTGGCGTCAGAGGTGGTAAAGCGCATCTTTAAGATGACCATCGACGGCTTTGGCACGGAACAGATTGCCGGAATGCTCGAGCGTGAAAAGGTGCTAACCCCCAACCACTATGCCAAGGAAAATGGCTACAAGGTGAGCGGGCGATTGAGCGACAACAAGTACCGCTGGCGAAGTTCCACCGTTTCCAAGGTGCTTGCACTGCGTGAATACTGCGGCGATATCGTCAACTTCAAGACCTACTCCAAGTCATACAAAAACAAAAAGCGACGTGTAAATCCAGCGGAAAATCGAGTTGTTTTCGAGGGCGTAAATCAGCCGATTATTGACAGGACGACGTTTGAAAAGGTGCAGAAAACCCGTGGGAAGATATACAACAGTAAGCGCAAAGAAAAGGAACACCATATGTTTTCCGGCCTGCTCGTCTGCTCGGATTGCGGCTCTAATCTGCATTTCCACTTTAATCAAGGCAACGAGAGCATCCAGTATTTCAGCTGTTCCAAAAACAACAACCGCAACCGAGAATGCCCCACCACACACTATGTCAGGACAGATTTTCTGGAAGAGGTGGTGCGTCGTGACCTAAACAGAGTAATTGAATTTAGTGAACAGTACAAGGATGAGTTTCTAAAAATCCTCCTCGACGACACTGGTGCAGAGATGGAGCGGCAGTCAAACTATCTTGAAGGTCAGATAGAAAAGCTAACCAAGCGCAACACCGAGTTAGACCGCCTTTTTAACAGTGTTTATGAGGACAAGGTGAACGGCACGGTGTCGGAGGAACGGTTTAAGCGTATGACGCAGGGTTTTGAAACGGAACAAAACGACAACATCATCGAAATTGATCGCTGCAAAAAGCTATTAAATGCCAGAACAGTGGAAATCGACACCGCAAAGGCTTTCCTTGATATCATCGAAAAAACAACCTGCATCGAAAAACTAACAGCGCCTGTCCTGCGTGAATTTGTGGATAAAATAATAATCCACCACAGGCATAGGGTGGACGGCGAGGAAGTGCAGAAGATTGAAATTTTCTACAACGTGATAGGAAAGTTTATAATTCCGGTACATTTATATGCACTCGACGAGGTTGCGATGGACACAAGGCAGGGAGTTCATGTTGTGGCGCTTACGGCATAGGGGCTAAAAAGACGAATAGGATTTACGAAATCCTTCGTAAATCCTATTTCAACCGTCGTTATGGTCCGAGTGACATGACTTGAACATGCGGCCTCTTGACCCCCAGTCAAGCGCGCTACCAACTGCGCCACACCCGGATACCTTGTTTTAAAAAATGTTGCCATGTGCATTTTCTAAACGGTGAATAGATTTTACCACAGATGTCGCAATTTGTCAATCGTTTTAATTGATTGGGATTATTTGTTTTTTGTGTTTTTTCGATTGCATTGTACCATAATATATGTTAGTATAACATATAAGCTTTTACTGAATAGGTGCTTTTGATGGACAAAACTACCTTTGGAAGGATAATGCTTGCCATATCCTACTCGGCTTTACTGCTTGCATTGGTGTTTAGGGTTGAGAATATAGCTGGTATTATCGATGTCTTTTTCGGCATTGTTCAGCCGATTATTATCGGTCTGTGTATTGCCTTTGTTTTATCAAGGCCTGCCGGGTTTTTTGAGGATAAGCTTAGGGCACTTTTTAAGGGCAGACATAACAAGCTGAGTAAAGGGCTATCCATTCTCACCATATACACCCTTCTCTTGCTTTTGATTCTAACCCTTTTTGGTATGGTTATTCCGAGTCTTGTTGATAGTGTTGCCGTATTTATTGGTAATCTTGAGGTATACGCAAGTAATATTGAAGGTTTGGTTGCCTCACTCCCTCCGCAATTGATACCGGAGTTTCTCGGCAGTGATTTTTATCGTGACATGATAGCTAACTTAGGGAGTATTATACAGGGCTTTTTGACCGGCGTTTTTCCGCAGATATTCAGCTTTACAAGTACAGTAGGCTCGGCTTTAAGTAGCACCTTCTTTGGCTTGATACTCTCAATTTATATTGTGTCCGAGCGACATCATCTCGCAAAGCAGGCAACACGTATGATACGTGCCTATGCACCGAAAAAGGCGCAAACTCACATATTTTCTGTTTCAAAAATTTCAAGCTTTGTATTTACAAAATATATTGTGGGTCAGCTTACCGAGGCAGTCATTTTAGGCGTGTTGTGTTTTATTGGCATGAGTATATTCCAATTTGAGTATGCAATGCTTATAAGTGTTATCATCGGTGTAACCAACATTATACCGATAGTGGGACCGATAGTCGGTGCTATTCCGTCGGCATTCATTCTGTTGATGGTCGAACCTATAAGTGCAGTTTGGTTTATTATTTTTATAATAATCCTCCAGCAGTTGGAAAGCAACCTTATCTATCCCCGTGTGGTTGGCGGTTCGGTGGGGTTGCCCGGCCCCTATGTTCTTTCCGGGGTGCTTATAGGTGGAGGAATGTTCGGTGCTGTTGGCATGCTGTTGGCGTTGCCGGTGCTTTCGGTAATCTATCAACTAATCAAGATAAATGTTGAGGATAGGGAACAAAAATCACAAACTAACAACACTGAATAAATAAAAGGCATAGTTTGCTATATTTTTTATGGTTTGCTATAAAGTTATCCGTTCTGCGGACGTATATTACCTGTAAGAGATACTATAACAGCGAGGTTACGCTATGAAAATTAATAACATAAACCCTTCTGCGGCGATAGGTAGCTACCTTAACACCTCATCTGCCTCAAAGACGACCGCCTCCGGAAAAAAGACCGATACCGTCGCAATAGACGGACGTAGCTTTAATCCTAAGGCTTATTCTGCGACCGTTGCGAAGGAAGTGTCTGCCGATATTTCGCCGGAGCGTCTTGACGCTCTTAAAAAGGCTGTAGAGAATGGCAGTTACAATATACCTGCGGAGCTTCTCGCAGATGCTCTTTTGGGTAAAATATAGTTTTGGAGGGATTATTGAAAGAAAAAAAATTGTTTTTCGATTTCCTTTCGGAGTATATTGATTTTTACGAACAGGTCGAAAATCGTTCACGAGAGAGATTCGAGATAATATCCTCTTACAATCTTGCAGATCTTGAGCGTTCTATAGCAAATGATCAATCCTCAATAATGCGCGCCGAGCAGATGGAAAAACGTAGAATAGAGCTTCAAAAAGAGGCCGGATACGGATTGATGCCGTTACGTGAGATTGTAAACAGTCATGAGGGAGAGGAAAAGGAACACCTTCGCTCATTTTTCAACAGGTTGAGCGAACTTTTAGAAAATATACGATTTTACAATGCACGATGCAAAAAGCTTGTAGAAGCTAATTTATATAGAATAGAGAAATCAGCTGAGCGAGCAAACAAGCCGCCCTCGGTGGATTTGCCTCCTTTACCGGAAAATGAACTAAAAAACATAAGGCTTGACGGTAAAGCATAGAAAGGAACAAAAATGAGACCTACGTTTTTAGGAATTGAAACAGCTCTGCGTGGCATACAATCCAACCAGAAGTCGCTGGACATAGTGGGGCAAAACCTGACTAATGTCAGTACTCCGGGGTACACTCGTCAGCGTACAGACCAGGTTTCGGTAACGCTTGCCGGCGGTGGACGGTATGACGTTATACATAATAAACATCTACAGGGACAGGGCACCGAAATTGTCGGGGTTGCACAGATTCGTGATCCTTTTTTAGATAAGCGTTTTAGAGAGGAATACGCAACAGTAGCGTATTATGATCAGTCTGCTGTAATTCTTGAGGATGTTGAGGCTGCACTAAACGAGCTTGGAAATACCGGAATTAAAAATGCGATGGAGGAAATTATCGCATCGTTAAAAACTTTTTCTACCAAGCCGGACGATGTAACAAACGCCTCAATAGTCATGAACTCTATGGTTCAGCTAACCCAGGTTGTCAACCTTTTTGATTCAAAGCTTACCGAGATAGCTGAGCAACAAACCTTTGATGCCGAGGTTGCGGTAGAAGATGTTAACTCCATAATGGAAAGAATCGCGCATCTCAACGGTTCTATAAAAGACACTATGATGATGAATTCGGCTGTGGGTGACAATGTTTACGGACCAAACGAGCTGTTGGATGAACGTAACCTTTTAATCGACCAACTTGCCTACTATGGAGACATACAGGTTGAGGAGCAGGAATACGGCGTTGTTAATATCACCATGGGTGAGCGTCTTGTTGTAGAGGATGAGAAGTTCGAGACGCTGAGTTTCAGTAGTAACGAAGATGGCACGATAGCTCTTTCCTGGCAAAAGGATGGCGAGAGCTTTTCCTCGTACGGCGGTGCTCTTACTGCATATGTTGACCTAATTAACGGTGCAGGTGCACAGCCGGAGTCTCCATATCATAACTTTGAGAAGGGTATTCCCTATTACCAGCAAAAATTAGATGACTTTGCCGCCAACTTTGCCACAGCTTTCAACAATGTTGTACCACTTGAGGCAGGCGGATATAAGGTTTTGTTTGAACCGACCTCAGGCGAGGTTACTGCCGAAAATTTAACAGTATCGAATGACTGGCTTACCAATCCGGAATACATTATGGAAGGTGTTTCACAAAACGGAGAGCTTGACAACACCTATATTCTTGACATGATTCACATGTTTGAGGTTGAACATAACTTTGGCGAATTTGAGGGAAGCTTTGACGGTTTCATTAGCTTTGTAAACACCACCCTAGGTCAACAGGTTACCTATAACACCAGCAGACTTACTGCGACCACTGCAGTTGCCGATGACATGTTAAATCGTAGAGATGCCGTTTCGGCTGTTTCAGACAACGAGGAGGCCGCCGATTTGATGATGTACGAGCGAGCCTATCAGGCGGTTGCAAGACTTATGACAACATTAGATGAGGCGCTCAACACAATAATTAACAACATGGGCGTAGTAGGCAGATAACATATTTTTTAATCGATGCCGATGATATAAAAAGGTGTCGACGAAAGGAGCACAGTATGAGAGTTACACAGAGCAGCATGTCACGTAACTATCTAAAAACACTCAACTACAATCTTACCAACCTTGATAAAACGATGTCGAGGATGAATTCCGGCCTTAAGTTAAACAAGGTTTCGGATAATGTTGCTGATGCCGCAAAGGCGTTTTCGGTGCGTGAGCAGATGTATAAATTAGAGCAGTCGGTGGATGCCGTAAGGGATGCACACAACGAACTCTCTGCCGCCGAAGGCAACCTGATGAGTGTGAATACCGTTTTTCAATCTGTAATGGAAGATATGACAAGAATGTTGAATGGCACCTTTGACGATGAACAGCGAGACATCACCGCAGATGAAATATGGGATCTTCAACAGCAGGTGTTGCAGATGTCGAATGCCCAGTTTGCCGGCAAAAATCTGTTTGGTGGAACTAACAATGATGGCACACCTTTTGCCATTTTAGACGATGGAACCGTTACCTATAACGGTGTCGACGTAGATGCTCTTGTTCCCTTTGACTCCACGATTCATGACCTCTCAACAGCCAATCTTCCTCCTAATTTTTCGCCGGAAGAGGGAATGGCAATGAGAGAGGATCCTGCCAACCCCGGATTTTACATACCGGTAGACTCCAACGGTACCGTATATATAGATGTAGAGCTGGGACTTACCGTTTCCGGTACAGCGTATGGTAGCACTGTAGATCCTGCAAGTGCAATTGAGCTGTCTAACGATGGCGCGGAGATGTTTGGTTTCGGTGTGGATGCCGATGGTGACCCGATAAATATAATTTCATTTATGGGTGAGGTGGCACAGGCGTTTAGCGACAACGATGTAGATTCGGTAAGACGTCTTCTTGATAAATCAAAGGATATACACAGCAACCTAACCACTGCACTGGCAGACATAGGTGCACGCACCAACTTTATGGATACTACTACCGACCGTTACGAGATGGACATTATTTCGCTTAAAGATACACAGAATGATCTCGAAACCGCAGACCTTGAGGAAGAATCCATTAACTATCAGATATATCAACGTGCATGGATGATTTCGTTACAGCTGGGCTCCAGGGTTTTACCAACATCACTTTTTGATTTCATGGCGTAAGAGAGGTAATCGAAATGAGGCTCGCATCACTTAGCCTTAATAGAATTGACATCATCTTTAACTACACTGCTACGGGTGCAAAACTCACTTCAAACAGGGGAACACACGCCGGCTCTATCGAGATGAAGAGACAGCCTGGCGAACTGCAGATGAAGACCGAAAACACTAAAATGCAACAGGAAGGTGCGGGTCCCGAGCAGACACGAGCGGTGTATCAAAATGGATTTAGTGGCAGTTTACCCCATTATACTGCACAGTTAGGTGAGCAGCAGATGGCAGAATTCACCGAGAAGTTGGCAAGACTTGCCGATCGACTCGGTGCTATTCATACCGGCTCGACGCCGGCAAAGATAATTAATGAGGACATGATGCAGGGCGAAGCAATGCCTATGGCTGGGCATGCATTTATTCCAAGCTATGAGCCGCGAGTTTACTTCACCGAGCCACAGCAGACAATAAGCTATTCACCAGCAAAGGTAATATCTTCATACAATCCACCTACCAAGGGATTTAACTATACCACCCCAAACTTTGAAGGTCAGATGGCACGTAGGCCGGATGTCGAAATAACCTACAATCCTCCGAGTAGGGCATAACATAGACAAATCGCTCTAAAACCCATACAGTCCGGCTGTTAAAACTCCGTTCAACTATAAAGTATAAACTTATGAGGTTAATGCATGCTTATAGCTACAAGAGACTTTGGAAAAATCGAGATAACAAATGATGATATTTTCGTTGTTAAGAACCCGATACTCGGTTTTGAGGAATATCGAAGATTTACCCTTATTAAGGATGACGATATTGGTGAAGGGATATGCTGGCTACAGTCGACAGATGAACCTGCCATCTGCTTTATACTGGTTGCAGCCTCGGGTCTTGTCGACTATAACTTTGAGATAACAGAGCAGATGAAGGAACACCTATTCATAGAGGAGGAGGAAGGGGCATTATCGCTATGCTATTGTATCGCGGTCATAGCCGAAACTCCGGCTGAATGCACCATAAACAAAAAAGCTCCCATTATATTCAGCGAACAAGGCAAATATTTTGGGCAGTATGTTCTCGATGAAGATTTACCGATAAAAGCCCCGTTCCCTGTTTTTGCCGAGGAGGAGGTATAGCTATGCTTGTACTGTCACGGCGCGAGGGAGAATCTATAAAAATTGGTGATAATATCACCTTGATATTCTATGATGTACAGGGCGATAGGGTGCGTATCGGGATAGATGCACCTAAGGATATTGCAATCGTTAGAACCGAACTTTTACAGGTTGCAGAGCAAAACAAAGAAGCTGCGGTTGCCACCGTGAAAGACATTCGTTCCGTTATCGGAGGCTTGAAACGAGATAAGTAATAGAATAGCACTCAATGTGTGTCATTCTATTTCCAAAGCCATAAAATTGAACATGCCTTACAAGACTTTGGATAGGAAAAAGTCTATCTGTCGCTGGTTTGCAGCCTTTACCTTTATCGGCTTCGTTATATAGAGGTTCACCCTGTTTCTTAGGCTATATTTTTCTTCAACGGTTACCCGATAGTTTTTAAGCAACAGTGGGGAACTTATATTTATATTCAGCACAGAACCTACCGAAATATCTTCTATCGAGGTAAAACAGCACAGTTCCTTTTCTATGCGCGTTATGCTGATATCATAATCCTCACCACGCATTAATAAACCTTTGCTGTGGACTGCATAGGTTTTTGCCACGATATTTTGTGACATCAGGTAGCGGAGTTTTTTCATGCCTTCCTCTTCGGTATCACAAATTCCTATTATCCCTCGCCCATAAAAACTTACCGTGCCTACCAACGAGGTCAGTATACCGTTTAGGGTATGAACAATCAACCCCACCGTTGCTCCCTCTGAAAGGCGAGGCACGTTGCCCTTAAACTCTAGCTCTCCGGGTGTGGGCGACAGTGTAACTAAGCCCTCTGCGTGGGTGTTATCGGTGTTGTCTATTAGCTCGGCAATCATGGCAATCGGCTCAATCTGCATTGTGTACACCTCAAAAACGTTACTAAAATACTTACTAATTCCGAAAGGGTAAAAAGGAAAAAATGGATAGTCAGAATATATCCTCAATCCTGCAACTGTTGCAGGATAAAAATAAACTTCTATGCGAGCTACAGCGTTGCAGTGACGATGGTCTGCGGGATAACACCATAGCCGAAGCGGTTGCACAACGAGCTGAGATTATCTCCTCGATAGATAAGATAGATAAAGCCGTTGAAAAGCAGATAGTCGGGAGTGATCGGGAGTGTAGGCTTGTTCGTAAGGCGCTTAAAAACAGCTGTAATCGTAACGATCTTTCCACCGCTCTTTCACCTATATTTGATGCCGCGCAACAAAATTTTATTGTTTTAAATCGCATTAAAACCCTCTCCGACGAGATGATGAGACGAATGACCATAGACCACGATGCAGTAAAGAAGAACCTAAAGAAAAACAATCAAAAACCAAAGATAGCAAAATATTTTCCTAACGAAAAAATTGGGACCTTAAGAGAGAGAGGGTAGAAATATTACGTGCAATCCGCTCACAGAGCACAATCCGCTCACAGAGCACAATCCGCTCACAGAGCACAATCCGCTCACAGAGCGGATATATATTCGTCGAGTGCTTTTAGCGAGCGCTCGGCAATTTTTTCGTATCTCATTTTTTTATCCTTTATTCTCTCGCTGAGCGGTGGTATTAGTCCCATTGCGGCACCCTGAGGCTGAAAGTTCTTGTTCACCGTCAAAACATGACGTAACAGTCCGCCAACCATGGTTTCGGGTGGTGGCATTTTCGTCTCAGATTCTGAAATTTTGTCATACACAAACCTTGCCGCAAGTATACCGCAGGATATCGACTCGCTGTACCCCTCGAAACCGGTTATCCCTCCGGCAATAAACACATTTGGGTGTCCCTTTAACGAGAGATTATCATTTAATACCATCGGGCTGTTTATAAAGCTGTTGCGATGCATGACACCATAACGCACATATTCCGCACCCGATAGCGCCGAGATCATTCCAAACACTCTCCGCTGTTCGCCAAATTTTAGGTTAGTCTGACAGCCCACAAGGTTGTATCTATTGCCCTGTGCATCTTCGCGCCGTAGCTGTAAATTTGCATAGGGACGGCGTCCGGTAACGGGGTCGGTAAGTCCTACCGGCTTAAAGGGTCCGTATCTCAGACTGTCCTCTCCACGCTGTGCCAGTATCTCTATCGGCATACACCCCTCATACACCCTGTCAAAGTCATGTAAAGGTGCACGTTCGGCGTTAACCAACTCCTTAACAAAGGCGTAGTACTCCTCTTTATTAAGGGGGCAGTTAATATAGTCGTCACCACCTCTGCCGTAACGACTGGCGGCAAAGCAATATTCTTTCTTTAAACTCTCGGCGGTGACTATGGGTGCCGCCGCATCGTGGTAGCTGAGAAAGCCGCCCGTCAATCCCTGCAGAACATCGGCAAAGGGCAATTCGGTCATAGGGCCGGTTGCCACAATGCATATTCCATCCACAATCTCGTCAACCACACGGTGCACGACCTCAACACCCGAGCTTTTTACAGCCTCTTCTACCGCCTTTGAAAAGTTGCTCCGCTCCACCGCAAGGGCGCCTCCGGCAGGTACTGCATGTTGTTTTGCGATGTCAAACAACCTTCCTCCAAGCCGCCTTGTTTCCTCTTTAAGCAGTCCCGAGGCGGAACCTACCCTCTCGGCACCGAGGCTGTTGGAGCAGACAAGCTCTGCAAACCCCTCATTGCTATGGGCAGGGGACATCCTTATCGGTTTCTGATCGATGAGTGTGACCTTTACTCCCTTTGAGGAAAGATAAAGTGCCGCTTCACAGCCGGCGAGACCTGCGCCGATTATCGTAACATGTGATTGCATAAAAGCTTACCTTATACCTTTCCTGTCGAGCCAAACCCACCGTCACCACGCTCAGTATCGGTTAGGGTGGAGGTCTCTACAAATCGCCCCATCTCGACCGGCATTATGGCAAGCTGTGCAATGCGCTCGTTGTGTGTTATCCTATATTCCTTATTGGAGTTGTTACAAAGGGCAATCTTAAGTTCGCCCCGATAATCACTGTCTATTACTCCCACCGAGTTTGAAAGTGATATCCCATGTTTGCTTGCAAGTCCGCTTCGCGCAAACACCAACCCCACATAACCTGTCGGTATGGCGAGTGCAATTCCTGTTCCTACAAGTATCCTCTCGCCTGCGAGTAACACCATTCCGTTCGGGCAGTCGGCACAGATATCTGCCGCCGCCGCACCGAGTGAGGCATATTCCGGAATAACGGCACCATCGCTTAGGCGTTTTATCTCTATTTGTTTCATCTGGTAGGCTATCTCCTTTTTCCGATTATTTTTTTTGCGGTGTTGAGTAATGTTCCGGTGTTAAGAACCATTACACCGATAAATAGTAAAACTGCAGGAATGAACCAATATTCCGGTTCGGATATTACAACAAAACACATTATAGTCAACATTGCAAGGTTAAGTATCATCCTAACCACATTCAGCCGCAACTTAATGTAGCGGCGGGTGTTAATTGCCCTGATAACAAATACTATAAGATAGCTTGCAACGGTGGCAAGTGCGGCACCATAAACACCATACTCCGGAATTAATATAATGTTGAGTGCAACGTTGCTTCCCGCTCCTGCAAGCATGGTTATAAGGGTGACCATGCTTCTTTTTTCTACCATGTAGATGCTTCCCATAAAGGATACAAAGCAGGAAAATATCGTTGCCATGATGAGTATCGGTATGTATCGCCAGGCCTCAAAATACGCCACATCTACAAATATCATCATAATATATCGGCAGACAAGTATCAAACCTGCCGCGGCGACAAAACAGAGTGCTTGCAATCCCGAAAAGACATCCGAGAAAAAGTGTTGGCGCTTTAAGGGGTTATTTTCCGAGACCGATGAAAGCTGCCATGCCTCTATAAATATTGTAGAGGCAATGCTTATGATGGTCGGAATCTTGTATGAGGCTGCATATAATCCGTTTTCTGCCTCGCCGAGATAGATTGTGATAAAAAATCTGTCGGATACGTTGGTGATCCACCAAAACATCTGGTTTGGGATTAGCGGAAGTGCATATAGCAACATTGCTTTTGCCGCCGTTTTATTTAAGGCTGAAAACCTAAAGAACCTGTGCAAACCTGCAACAGAAAATAGAAACAGGCAGGAAAGGGCGTCAGCTACGACCACCGCCAGTAGGTAGCCCAGGACGTCAAGCTGTAATGTAACAAGAAAAACAACATTAAAAATTATGTTAAATATGGTGGAGAGAAGACCATCTAAAGCATATAGCCTCAGATAATGTTGTGTCCTGACAAACTGCGAAAACAATGAGCGCAACAACGATATTGCGGTGTAAAGGAGCAATATTGGAGCATATTCACCTATGTAGGATACCTGTGATAGAAGCGGTATGGTACATGCAAACACGCAAAGTCCCACAAATAGCACCACCGAACCGGTGGTAAAGACACTGCGCCTACTGTAGTGTTTATCTAGCCCGAACCTAACCACCGCATGCATAATGCCTATCGACACCACCGGCAGAAGCAGGTTTGCCGTCTGAACCAGCATGTCGGCACGACCGAAAGAGTCGGGGGAAAGAACCCTTGTGTATAAAGGCAACAGAAAAAATACCAATAGCTTAGAGCTAAAGGTACTGACCGCAAGCAAAACCGTGTTGGTTGCTAAATTACGGTATCGGTTGCCCATAACACCTCATTCTCGGTTACAATACAGCTTGGTTTAATATCATGTGGCTCTGTCGGCAGCTGTAACAGCAGAGTTTTTGAATAGCAAAGACATATGCATTTACATTTTGTGTCGCAAAGCAGACGATCGTAATAGCCTCCTCCGTGCCCTACCCTGTTCATCTCCCTGTCACATGCAACACAGGGCATGATTATTGTGCCAACCTCTTCAACAGACACTTTAGGTAGGTTTTTCGGTGGCTCAAAAATTCCATAACGTCCCGGCTGTAAAAGGGTTGTGTCGGCTATAGGTATGATCGAGATTTCACCGAGCACATCACATCTAGGCACTGCCAACCTTCCTTGCATGGCAAGCTCGGACAATATTGTTGCGGTAGAAGGCTCTCTCGGGGTGCTCACATAGCAGAGAACCATCCCCTTATTCGGCAAAAGTTGGAATACCTTTTGTGTGATAAAATCATCGGCATTTAGACGATATTCCGTCGGAAGCTCGATGTTTGCGACCATCTTTCTGCACTCGGCCTTTTGAGTTTTTATGTCCATGTTCTTACCATGTTAAAATCGTCACCTCATCAGATCGCTGAGCCGATCGACCTCTTTATATACATCACTCGGTTCAACACCTATGTTGAATTTACCGTCATTATAGAGGATTTTACCGTTAACCATTGTGAGTATGACATTTTCCTTGCTTGCTGAATAGACAAGGTTGTTCGGTATATTGTTGAGCGGTCGCATATTTGGTCGATCAAGATCAATTATGATAAGATCTGCAGATTGACCACTCGTTAGTGTTGCACAACCGCTAAGCCCCATTGCCCTACTGCCGTTAACGGTAGCCATTTTTAGAACCTCCACTGCCGGCATAGCCGAGGCACTCCCCTCTGCAAGTTTCTGCAGTCCGGCTACTAAGAACATCTCTTTAAACATATCAAGACTATTGTTTGATGCTGCGCCATCGGTACCCACCGCACAGTCCACACCAAGCTCGGATAGCCTTGTAAGTGGCGGAATACCGCTTGCAAGCTTTAGATTAGAGGAGGGATTTGTAACGGCATATATCCTCTTTTCACGGTATAATTGCATATCCTTTTCGCTGAGATGACATGAATGAAAGGCAACACCGCCATGATTAAAAACTCCGATATCAGCGAGGTATTCCGTCGGTGTTACTCCATTGCGCTCGATACAATCGTTGACCTCCTTTGACGTCTCGGATAGGTGAGTGCATACCGGTTGTTTAAGGCTGTCGGCAAGCTCGGCAACACCACATATAAGTTTGCGAGAGGTTGTATACTCGGCATGAAATCCCAGACGATGACTTATTAGTGGGTTGCCGGAGTTGTAACGAAGGTTGTCCTCCTTTAGCCGGTCAAGACTTGAGGTGAAATCGTTTAGTTCGCCACAGAGCACAAGCCTAAAATCTGCCTCTGCTGCCGCCTCTGCCATTATTTCGGGATAGAGGTACATGTCAAGGCAGGCGGTAATCCCGCTTGAAAGATACTCCATTATGGCAAGGGTACAGAAAGGCTTTACGTAATCCCTTATCCATCTTTTTTCGGCAGGAAATATATTTTCGGTAAGCCAGCGTTGTAGTGGTAGGTCGTCGGCAAAGGAGCGAAGCCTTGTCATTGCACTGTGGGTATGGGCATTCTTAAATCCCGGCATCACAAGGTTTTTGCCGGCATCTATCTCCTTGTCAAATATTATATCTTTGTTTTCGTTTTCGATCGATTCACCGACATGGGCGATGATACCGTTATGAATGTGTATTTCGCCCTCAAAAACCCCACAGCCCTCCTCCATGGTTAGGAGGCGGGCATTATATATTCTGATATTCACTACTATTGACCTATGCGGCTGAGAACGTCTCGGTATCCCTCCAAAACATCGCCGAGATCACGGCGGAAACGGTCCTTGTCTAACTTTTCGCCCGTTTTTATATCCCAAAAGCGGCAGGAGTCGGGTGAAATTTCGTCACAGAGAATAATTTCACCGTCAAATCGACCGAACTCCAGCTTAAAGTCTACAAGCCTTATACCGGTTGCGGCAAACATCTCGCTCATAATCTCGTTCACCTTAAGTGCGTCTGCACTCATTTTGGCTAGTTCCTCCTCGGTCGCAAGATTAATTGCAGTTATCTGGCTGTTGTTTATCATAGGATCGTTAAGCTCATCGCTTTTATAGCTGAACTCAACGATAATGTTGGAAAGTTCGGTACCCTCGGCAACACCGAAACGACGTGAAAAGCTTCCTGCCGCAACGTTACGAATGATAACCTCCACCATGACTATTTCGGCATTTTTCACAAGGAACTCAGTTTCGCTAAGCCTGCGAATTCGATGGGTTTTAATGCCACTCTTTTCCAACTTGTCAAAGATTATTTCAGATATCTCGGCGTTTAACAGCCCTTTTCCTTCAAGCTCTGCCTTTTTCTCACCGTTAAATGCGGTGGCTGTATCCTTGTAGCGAATTACCACACTCCTGTCATCTTCTCCGGTAAGAATTATTTTTGATTTACCCTCATAAATCTTTTCGTACATATTATGCCTCCTTATTTGTTAAGTTTTTCAATTAATTCCTTCACATCTTTATTGTCCGGCATTAAAACGGACAGTTGCTCGGCAATCAGACTTGCCTCCTGTTTTTTCCCCTGCTCAATAAACATCTTTGCCTGCTCAATAAGGGTATCTGCGAGTCTGTTAAATTCCTTTTGTTCGGCAACGCTTTCCTCCTCCTTGGCGTCCCTATCCTTTATAATATCATTCATCCAAAGTTCTATATCCTTTGCGTGTTCCTCTTGTATCAACAGTGCTTCACGCAACTTTCTAATCGTCTCTACCATTTTGTCTGCCTGCTGTAGCTGTTCTGCCTGATTAATTGCGATGGCAAACCTGTAAACCGGTGGCAAAAGATAAAGGTTTTCTTCGTCCAATAATTCGGGGTTGTAGCTGTTGACGAGCTCGGTATATGCCGCTCTACAATAGTCTCTAAAAAGCTGTTTCAGCTCCTCCTCAGGCAGAAGACTTATCTTAACTCCCACATAGCATAGCATCTTGAAAAGCTTTAGCTCTGCCATGGTGTTCGGAGGTGCCTTTTCAGCGAAAAACGATGGAATATATTCGTTTATCGCCTCATACCTACTTCCGGCAGCAGCGCAGTACTCCTCTATTCTGGAGAGCTCAGGCAAAACATCTAAGATTGCATCATAGTCTTCGCCGTCCTTAACCATTAAATAGATTATGTCCGGTGTAAGATTTTTTATCTTCTCCTTATCAAATGCTAAAATGTCTCGGTAGCTTCCCTCACCTTTAAGCGCCTTAAACAGGCTTGTGAAGGCAGTCTCCTTACCGGTAAAAGCATTATAAAAGCTTTCGATAATGGCATCTGAGATAGCTTCGTTGCCAAGGTATCCAAGCAACCTTTTTTCCATAATCTCTAACAGCTCATCATTGTCTATGAGCAGTCGGTAAAGCTTGGCAATAATATCAAAATTATGTTCAATACTGCAGTAACTGGCAAGAAAATCGAATCCGGGAATTAGGTTTTCCATCGGGGACAGGGCGGCAAAGTCAACCTTTTCTGTTATCGATTGCATAAAGCTTTCATCACCCAAACGATATGCAGAGTATGCATGCAGACATTTCATGTGTGCAATGTGTCCCTCTGTCCAGCAGTCTTGAGGGTTTATAGCTATATCTTCAAAGTCAAGGGAGCTTTGTTTAAACTGTTCTATTGTCTTGCTGTAATGGTTATATACATGTACTACGGTGGAATAATCCTTAATATTATACGCCGTCAACGCTATCTTGTAACAGCTGTCAATATCACTGTAGTAGAAAGGCTTATCGCGCGACTCTATTGATTCTGTAAGGGCATCTTTGGCCAGAAAATAGTTACCACTACGAAGATATGCCAAAATTTTCTGACTATAAAAAACTACCCTCATATATTCGTTTTGTGCAACGCTGATGGCATGGTCAATATAGGAGAGCTGACGCTTTAAATCATGTTCTCCCTCTCTAAACTCTCGAATATAGTGTAATAGATAGTGGATACTGTCCGGATTCTCATCAAGGCATTTTTCCAACAGCACCGTGTTACGCTTTTTCTTGTTGCGTATCTGGGCTTTTGTGAGATCGTCGGAATAACCATAGTGAATACAAAGGGTATTTTCAATTTTTACGCCCATTCTTTTATCGCCAAGCGCAAAATTTTCATGAATCATATGTTCAAATCGTAGTTCGGGATGCATTCGATGAACTCTAAACAGCAATGCGTCGGTATATTGGTTTCCGTTACGCTTGTGCATGTTTCTTACCGTATAAGCGGCAAGGTCATAATCAGTCTGTTGAGTATTTAACACAAATTCGGCAATGCCATCGGTTTTTTCAAAAATTTCGTCGGCATCGATAAACATGTACCACATGCCTTTTGCATGTTTTAATGTCTCGTTACGTGCGTCGGAAAAGTTGTTGTTCCACTCATGATAATACACCTTATCGGTATACTTTTTAGCTATTGCTACCGTGCTGTCGGTAGAGCCGGTATCAACGATAATAAGTTCGCCATTTGTCTGCTTTAACAACTTTTGAACTGCCAAAATACATCTTTCTAAAAAACGCTCCTCGTTCTTAACAATCATGCCTATCGAAAGATATATTTTGTCGTCCTCTGCCTTTAGGTAGTTAAGTCCTCTGTTAACATTAATTTTCATTCCGCATCATCCTTTCCTCACTAAACCTTTAACTCAACACTGTCGACATCGATATCTCCTTGCTTATGGACTATATCTTCCACCTCTTTTAAAAATTGTTCGGTCTGTAGTTCTGCAATTCCTGTGAAGTTGCTATTTTCTATTATCAGCATCATCTCCGCCATCGAAAGTCCAAGTTCTTTATCCTCTGCCAAACGCTCGAGAAGCCTTCCCTCCTCGCCCTCCTTGAGAGCTGTGGCGGCGGCAACGGAGTGTTTGCGAATAAGCTCATGTACAAGCTGACGATCCATGCCCTGTTTCACGCAGTGCATCAAGATATTTTCAGTTGCCATAAAGGGAAGTTCCCCATCAAGGCGTCGTTTAATAACCTTTTCAAACACCCTGAGCCCGGATATAATGTTGTCATAGATAAGCAGTATTGAATCCACTGCAAGAAAAGCCTCGGGTATTGCGATTCGGCGATTTGCCGAATCATCCAGCGTCCTCTCGAACCACTGTGACGAGGCGGTAAGTGCAGGATTTAATGTGTCGGTCATAACATAACGTGCAAGGGATGCAATGCGCTCAGAGCGCATTGGGTTACGTTTGTAAGCCATGGCAGAGGAACCCACCTGACCCGATTCAAACGGCTCCTCAACCTCACGAAGGTTAGAGAGTAGCCGAATATCATTTGAAAACTTGTAACAACTCTGAGCAATTCCCGAGAGTACCGACATGATGGTGAAGTCTATCTTTCGAGAATAGGTCTGCCCACCCACCGGATATACCGAACCAAAATCCATCTTTTTTGCTATAAGTTTTTCCAGCTGAAGAACCTTCTCCACGTCGCCGTCAAACAGCGATACAAAGCTTGCAGCAGTTCCCGTGGTGCCTTTACATCCGAAAAATTTTAGGTTGTTTATTACAAAATTAAGCTGCTCTAGATCTAACATAAGCTCATTAATCCACAAGGTTGCACGCTTGCCGACGGTGGTAGGTTGTGCCGGCTGAAAATGGGTAAAAGCAAGGCAAGCAAGACCTTTATGTCTTCTTGCAAAATCCGCAGCCTTGACTATACAGGATACAAGCCTCTTTTTTATCAGCAACAACGCCTCCCTTTGCTGTAGAAGGTCGGTGTTGTCGCCAACATAGCTGGACGTAGCACCGAGATGAATTATGGGGCGTGCACAAGGACAGCAATCGCCGTAGGTATGAATATGAGCCATAACATCATGTCGAAGCTCCTTTTCATATTTTGCAGCTGCATTGTAGTCTATATTGTCGACGTTTTCCTTAAGCTCGGCAACCTGCTGTTCGCTGATGTCGAGCCCAAGCTCCATTTCGCTCTCGGCAAGAGCAACCCACAACCTTCTCCAGTACCCGAACTTATTGTCGGAGGAAAAAATTTGTTGCATCGCATCACTTGCGTATCTTCCGGACAGTGGACTTTCATAGCGGTTAGACATTGTTGTATTATCCTTTCTGTTTCCTAATCTTCCAGCTCCCTCAACCAGCCGTTCGCAACCGCATCACTCGGCATTTCCAGACCACCTCTCGGAGATAAAGAAAGTTCACCTACGCAGGGACCGTCCGGTACACAGTTACGTTTAAACTGCTGACCAAAAAATCTACGGCAAAACATGGTTAACCAATCCTTAATCTCGGTAGGACTGAACATTCCACTAAAGCTGTGTTGAGCCAAAGATAAAATCTTTTTGGGAGAGGAACAGTTATGTATAAAATGGTACAGGAAAAAATCATGCAGAATATAAGGCCCCACCAACCTTTCGGTCTGTTGAGCGATACTGTTTCCGCTTGATGGCAACAGTTCCGGGCTTATCGGTGTGTCGAGTATATCCTTAAGTATATCGGCAATTTCTCCGTTCGAACTCTGGGCAATATAGTCTACCATTGCCTTTACCAAGGTTTTCGGTATCGAGGAATTGATTGCATACATGCTTATATGGTCACCGTTAAATGTTGCCCAGCCAAGGGCAAGCTCGGACATATTACCGGTTCCTATAACAATCGCACCTTCACGATTTGCTATATCCAACAGCGTTAGAGTTCGAACCCTTGCCTGTGCATTTTCAAAGGTGGTATCGAGATGGCGCTCATCCTGCTTGATATCGTTAAAATGACTACGTACGGTATCGGAAATGTCAATATCCATTACGGTAACAGATAGCTTTTCGCACAGCGATAGAGCGTTGTTTTTTGTGCGAGCGGTGGTTCCAAAACAGGGCATTGTAACCGCAATAATATTTTTAAGCGGTAGTTCCATATCGGCAAATGCTTTTGCTGTTGCAAGTATGGCAAGCGAGCTGTCAAGCCCGCCGCTAACGCCTATAACCGCACGGTTTAATCCGGTATGTTTTAAGCGCTTTTGTATGGCGGCTGACTGTATTGCCGATATTAAACGGCAGCGCTGTGCGAGTAGCGCAGGTTTTTCCGGTACAAAAGGCGTCTGTGAAAAGGTACGACTTTGTATGTATGGGCGGTTTTGCAGATTAAAGTTAACCGACTTATATCCGTCCTGTCTTGACATAAATGTGCGGCTTTTGATACGCCTTGCCGCTATGCTATCGACATCGATGTCGCTTATCACCATTTCACCGCTGAATGGCGCACTCTCGGCAAGTATCTCGCCAATCTCGGTTATCATACTATGACCGGAGTGTACACTGTCGGTGGTGGATTCACCTGTTCCGGCATTGGCGTAAACATACCCACAGATAATAGCATCCGAAAGATCAGAAATTCGGCGGCGACGATAGCCGCCTCTACCGACAGTTTCAGGGTCGGATGATAGGTTAATGATAATATTTGCTCCGTTCAGGGCATGAGCACTACCCGGAGTAATCGGTGCCGAAAGATCGTCTCCCAGCTCGACGGCAAAGCATAAATTCTTTTGCCCGGATGCAGCAAAAATCTGCTTTGTGCCGAAATATATCTCTTTACCGAACAACGTAATGGTTTCTCCTTCGGCAGATGCCGAAGCAAACTGACGGTTTTCTACATTGGTCTGAGGAACCATGCCGATAACCTCACCGTCCGATATCACTGCGGCGCAGCTGTATAAAAGATTCGAATGGCTGAACGGCAGACCGACAATTACTACGGTGTCAGTATTTTTTGTCGTCTCTGCTATACTTTGCAGTGATTTTAGTGCGGATTTCTGCAAGGATTGTTGCCAAAACAGGTCACCGCAGCTACTTCCGGTAATTGAAAGTCTCGGAAAGCAGACAAGCTCGGCATTTTCTGCCACAGCATTCTCCACAGTGTTAATAATTTTTTCGGTATTATATTCACAGTCCGCAACCCGCAGTTCCGGCGTTGCTACTGCAATTTTTACAAACCCAAGTTCCATACGCATTATCTCCAAACTATGTTACTATTAACTGTAAGTATACCACAAAACACAGCTGATTGCAAATATACATTGTATATTTTACAGGGAAATTCAGGTAATAAAATTGCTTGGGAGGTTACCATTCGGCAATGCTTCCGTCGTCGGTTCTGCAGATGGGGTTTTTCCAGCTGTGTCCCTTTTTTGCCATCTCCCTAACCTTTTCTTCGTTTACGCTTATGCCGAGCCCCGGAGCGGTGGGCCTGCTTATGTAACCACCCTTAAATTCAAAAACCGACCGATCCGACAGATAGTCTAGCAGATCCGAGCCTTGGTTATAGTGTATCCCAAGGCTTTGCTCCTGAATAACGGCATTCGGTGTTCCAAAATCCAGCTGAACACATGCCGACAGTGCAATAGGTCCGAGCGGACAGTGGGGAGCTATGGCGACGTCATATGCTTCCGCCATAGCGGCTATTTTTTTGCACTCTAAAATACCTCCTGCATGGCTGAGATCCGGTTGGATAATATCAACCCCTCCGCCGGTTATAATGTTTTTAAAACCCCAACGGGTATAGTTTCTCTCACCGGTAGCTATCGGGGTGCAGGTGTGCCTTCGCAGTTCGACAAAGGCCTCCTCATTCTCGGTGAGTACCGGCTCCTCTATAAACATTAGGTTGTACTGCTCCAGCTCCTTCATTAGCATTCTTGCCATGGATTTATGCACCCTACCGTGGAAGTCTATCGCTATATCGATTTTGTATCCCAGTACATCTCTTATGGATGCAACCCTATCGCTCACATCCTGAATGTGCGAGTAGCTGTCTATCCATTTTATCGGAGGAGTTCCGTTCATCTTAACTGCGGTAAAACCCTGCTCATACATCTCGACAGCATGTTTTGCAACGTCGTCAGGGTTGTCTCCACCTATCCAGCAATACATTCTCAGCCTGTCCTTAACCGCACCGCCCAGCAATTCATAGACCGGTGCGTTGTAATATTTCCCTTTTATGTCCCATAATGCCTGCTCAATTCCGGACATCGCACTACATATAACCGGACCTCCTCGATAAAAGGTTCCTCGGTAGAGCGTCTGCCATATGTCTTCTATGTCACCGGCGTTTCTTCCTATCAGATAGTCGCTCATCTCCTCCACAGCAGCTGCGACGGTGTCCGCCCTGCCCTCTACTATGGGTTCACCCCAGCCGGTAATTCCGGAATCTGTCGTAATCTTAACGAAAAGCCACCTCGGTTCAACCTTAAAAAGCTCGATTGTCTTAATCTTCATAATAGCCTACCTCTTTTATATTTGATTTTGATGATATTATACCTTATTATAAATGTGATGTAAACAAAATAAAGAAACAAAAAAGCATCGCAAACAGAAAAGTTTGCGACACATGTTGATGGTGTTGTTATTTTACCCTGTTGTCACCTATAGGTATCTTTACCCTGTACTCTATAAAATATTCATCCTGTGTTTTTGTAGCTTCGGCAGGTATCCCGCTACTTTTCATTATGTCTACAGCACGGTTGATGGTGTTGATAAAAAGTCTTACATCCTTAACAACCGGCACCGCTTTTCTTTTTTGCAAAACCGGGGTTGTAAGATACCTCTCCACCAACCGTTCGCTCTCCTTTACATTTAACCGCTTTGCAACCACCGTTTCCAAAAACGCAGTCTGTGTCTCCTCGCCGTTTAACCTAAGCATTGCTCTGGCGTGTCTTTCGGTAAGGCGATTTTCTATGCAATATTCGGTTTGTGCAAAGGTGAGATTTAGTAACCTCAACTTGTTTGCAAGTGCACCCTGCGACATATGTAGTCTTTCCGCCGCCTCAGTCTGATTATAGGAAAACAGCTCCATGAACTGCTTTATTGCTGCTGCCTGCTCAAATGCAGAGAGCTCACTTCTCATACTGTTCTCTATGTAAGAAAGCACCGCAAGCTCGTTTTTTTCTATGTCGTACAGAATTGCCGGTATTCTTTGCAGACCTGCAAGTTTACAGGCACGAAGACGTCTTTCACCTGCTATAAGTGTATAATCAAATCCACTTTTTATTACACTTACCGGCTGTAAAAGTCCGTTTTGTTTAATGCTGTTTGCCAACTCCTGTAGCTCAACCTCATCAAAGTGCCTTCGTGCCTGAAAGGTAGAAGGTCTTATTCGTCCTATCGGTAACGACATAATCTCGCTTTTATATTTAATTCCGCTCTGCGAGGGCTCCTTGCTTTTTATTCCAAACATGGTAAACACTCCTTTTTCTTCCTATATTGTCATTATACATTTAAATGGTAAATATTTCCATAAAAAAATATCGACAAATACCTGCAAAAAAAAGCAGGATAGGTTCATTGCCTATCCCGCTAAGTTATTTGGTATTATTATTGTTTGCCTCTCAAGTGTGATTTAAGTTTCTTTTGCTGTCTGATTAATGTAACGACCACAACCAACAAAAGTATAATCATAACTCCCACCATTATAAAGGAGATTGTCGATCCGGCCTGCGTCAAATTACCGGAGGATAACGGTGTTTCCGCCTCCTCTATCTGTTCGTCTCCGTTCATGGATTTAGTTGTATCCTGAACCTCATCGTCCTCGGTTGCTGCTTCGTCCGACCAAAAGTCAACAAAGGATTTATAAAAGTTGCCCCATAGTCCCAGATCTTCATCATAGTTGCTTGAACTTTGCAAACCTTCTGCAAAAATTGCAGTAACAGCTAAAACAGACGAAATACACAGGGAAACAAGAAGATATTTACCAATTTTTTTCATAATGTCTCATTTCAAGTTTGTTGCATCATACCTACGTGGTTTTCTACAATAATATTACCACAGTACACAAAATATGTCAACCGAGATTCCCTATCATTTTTGTTAGATTTGTACGAGCAAAAAAACAATACCTATTAATTATGTATATAAAGTCGAAAAATTTACATCTGCCCACTATTAATATTTACATATGCGTAACTTTATATAACAAGGCAATTCTATCAATACAGTTAGATATTTGACATTGACGACTTTTGATGATATTCTATGTACAAGAGTTAATTCAAACTCGCAGAAACAATTAAAGATTTATTTTGGAGGATTATTATGAAAAAGACATGGACAACACCCGAGGTTATGGACATAGCCATAGCAGAGACAATGTACAACACAGTTCAAGGCGTATTAACTGATGGTAGCTACATTGATAACAACTGTGAAGAGCACGTATCATACGAAAGCTAATTACTGCTACAATATCCCAGGTTATCTAACAAACAAAAACACTTTTATTTAATGGAGGAAATATTATGAAAAAGAACTGGAATAATCCTGCTATCGAGGATGTATCAATCAACGACACAATGAATAGCACACAGCCCAATACGGAGACTGATGGTGCATATGGTGATATTTTTGGAGAAAATGACGGCTACGGCACAAAACCGAACTGTCCTGTTTGCTCCTAATTAAATACCTTTTTATTTAAAAAGATTTTGTGGATTTTATCTGCGAAATCTTTTTTTATTTTTTTATTGTTGTTTCGTTTCGTTAGTGATATAATGATATATATATTTTAAGAGGTCAGCCATGAATAAATTACTTTTTATCGACGACGACATAGAGTTGCTGGAAATCCTTTCCTCGAGTTTTTGTGAAAAGGGGTACAAGGTCAAAAGTTGTAGCACTGCCAAGGAGGGCATCGCCTTTTTAAAAAAAAGAGAGGTGGACTGCATAGTAATGGATGTAATGATGCCGGAGATGGATGGGTTTACCGCATTTGAACATGTTAGAAATGTAAGCAATGCCCCCATTATATATTTAACCGGCAAGGTGGCGGAGGACGACAGAATTGACGGACTTATGCTTGGTGCCGATGACTATATGGTAAAACCATTCAGCATGAGAGAGCTAGAGGCGAGGATAAAAACGGTTATACGCCGCATGGGCACAGCAAACACACAGATACAGACCTATGGTCCGTTAGAGCTTGACACGGTGACCCACAAGGTGATGTGTGACTGCGAGGAAATCCCGTTAACTCCGAGAGAATATGATCTTTTGCATATGATAGTTACCTTTAAGGGTGATGTTATAACCTATGAAGATATCGGTAAATTTTTGTACGGAACCTATACTAAAAATGACCGAGCGACCGTTATGGTTAACGTCTCACGACTACGTAAAAAATTAGAGGAATCTCCACTTTGTGTTGACCTTATAGAGACAGTTTGGACAAAGGGATATCGCTTTTCGAAAGGTGGGTAACAGAAATAGACCTCGACATAATGATGGAGTATTAACAGATGACGGAACAAAAATTTATATCGCCGGAGATAAACAGTGCGGATGCGCTGTCGGCAAGGCTAATCGAGGTTGGGCTCCAGCTTGAGGCAACGAACAATCGGCTTCTCGAGTCTGAAAAAGCACGTTCGCGAATACTTCAAAATATCTCCCATGACCTAAGGGCTCCACTTGCAGCGGTGCGTGGCGGAGTGGATAGACTGATGGATAATCCGGCTGAGGAGGAGCGTAATAAACTTCTTGGAATAATCGACAGGCGATTAATCTCGCTTGAAAAATTGGTGGATGAACTTCATCTATCCCAAAAGTTGGAGCAGCCGGAATTCACCCTAAAAAAAGAGGATATTGAGGTTGCTCAGCTTCTGGAGGAATACTATATTCAGATGCAGGTTTCAGGCAAATATGACGAGCGAGAGCTAAACCTGATCCTTCCCGAGGACACAGAGGTTCTATTAGCTCTTGATGTTGATCACTTTTTAAGGGTGCTTGATAACCTGACCACAAATGCACTTCAACACAGCGGAAAAGGCGATAGTATAGCGCTGTCACTTGACTTCGACGATAATAACATTACCATCACCGTCTCTGACACAGGTGAAGGAATAGCACCTGAACACCTCGAGTTGATATGGACGCGCACCTTCACCGCATCAGGGGCAAGGACCCCAAACAAGTCCGGTAGCGGACTCGGATTACACATAACACAACTGATAGTAGAAAAGCACGGCGGAAAAATAAGCTGTGAAAGCGTACAGGACAGCGGAACCTCTTTCATTATTGTTCTACCTAGATAGCACCAACCCTTAAATCAACTATTTTTGATTTAAGGGTTGACTTTTTGTACGTTTGGCGGTATAATAACCTCATATCAAAAATATTTGATTTAACAATATGAGGTTATATTTATGAAAGAAAACAGAGTAAGTGGAATAGGTTTTTTTGAGAAATATCTCACTGTATGGGTGATTATATGTATGGTGGTAGGGGTTTTAATCGGTAAATTTGTTCCGATGATCCCGGAGTTTTTGGGTAATTTCGAATATGCAAACGTATCAATACCGATAGCGATACTCATATGGCTGATGATCTACCCCATGATGATGAAGGTTGATTTTGAGAGCATAAAGGATGTCGGAAAAAATCCCAAAGGGCTATTTGTTACCTGGGTAACAAACTGGCTTATAAAACCGTTCACCATGTTTGGAATTGCCTGGCTGTTCTTTTTTGTGTTGTTTAGCGAAATTATTACGCCACAGCTTGCAACCGATTACCTTGCCGGGGCTGTTTTGCTCGGTGCCGCACCTTGCACCGCAATGGTTTTTGTGTGGAGTCATCTCACCAAAGGGAATCCGGCATATACGGTGGTTCAGGTTGCCACCAACGACCTAATAATATTGGTTGCCTTTACACCAATAGTTGCTTTTTTGCTTGGAGTCGGCGGTGTCAGCGTACCATGGGACACCCTAATACTTTCGGTTGTTCTCTTTGTCGTAATACCTCTTGCCGGCGGAGTGTTAACGAGACATTTTGTTGTTAAAAACAAAGGTATCGAATACTTCGAAAGTGGCTTTATTCCTAAGTTTTCAAACATAACAATCATAGGATTGCTGTTGACGCTAACATTGATTTTTTCCTTTCAAGGTAACGTAATACTGGAAAATCCTTTGCATATTCTTTTGATTGCGGCTCCGCTGATTATCCAAACATTTCTTATTTTCTTTATTGCCTATATTGCCTCCAAGATGCTGAAATTACCTCATGACATAGCGGCACCTGCCGGCATGATAGGCGCATCAAACTTTTTTGAACTTGCGGTAGCAGTTGCAATCGCTCTTTTCGGCACCGACAGTCCTGTAGCCCTCGCCACAATCGTAGGAGTTCTTGTCGAGGTTCCGGTAATGCTAATGCTTGTAAAGATAGCAAACAAGGCCGCCCATTGGTTTAAACAGTAATAAACTAAATCCGATTTATAATCGAGGTGAAGGGGAGCCGCTCAAATCGACAGTTTAGCTCGTTTATTCGCGGATCGTTATTTTCCTCGAGCACCGAGTAGAGTTGTTTTTTTAGGGCTTCTTTTATCTCGCTGTACTCGGGGTTTTGTGCAATATTCCTTACCGTATCTCTATCGGTCGGAAGATGGTAAAGCTCTTCGTATGGACGTTTTGAGAAACCCAAATTAAACAGCTCTTTATATCTTTCATCGCTTCGATTGCAAATCATAAAAGCCTTTGTTGGGCTTGCATCGAGATCGGCATAGGCGATTAAGGTGTTTTTTTCCAGCACCTCCCACGGGATTTGCAGATCAGAATTCTCGAGTCCGCGAGGGTCGCCCATAGGCCAACGATTGGGCTCAAAGTTGATAATATAAAGGTATTCCTTTGTGCGTATTGCTCTTTGTGGATATGGGAGGTAACCATCCCTTGCACAGTCGACATGACGCTCTCGACCTAATACGGCAAAGTCACGCTCCGCCTCTACCTGCCCGTTTTTTTCATTACAGAGTAAATTTTTAAGGCTTTTTGCCGACATTTCAACCGGAATATCCACCCCTGCAAAGTCTAAAAACGTGGGTGCTAAATCCTGTATGTTAACAATGTCGTCGATATCCTTTCCTTGCGGTATCTTTTTAGGATATCGGACAAGTAGCCCTACATCACAGCCAAGGTTATAAAGGTTGCATTTCCCCCTCGGCATACCCGGTATTCCGTGGTCGCCGCTAACAACAATCAGTGTGTTGTCTAGCTCTCCTGCATGCTCAAGCTCTTCCAGTAAAACACCCAAACCGGCATCATATGCAAGGGCTTCCCCAAGATAATCTGCAAAGTCCTCCCGCACCTCGTATACATCCGGCAGACATTCCGGCATTTTCCCCTTTAGCTCGTCCGGCTCTATCCCCCAAAGCGCCTTTCCACTCCCCTTTTCCCACAATCGATGGGTGTTTGTAGGGCCCCACCAATAACAAAACGGTTGGTCGGGGTTTCGTGCATTTAGAAAATCTTTAAAGTTGTTTCGCACCTCATCATATAGCAATTCCTTCGCAGATTCAATGCCTATTTCCTTAGATTTATTTGTCACAAACTGTGAAAATTCGCCAAATTCCTTTCCGTGATTCATATATGCGTTGCGCTCACCACCGTAAGGTGCATCAGGATTATCTCCCGGTGCCCAAACCTTATATGTATAGCCGATGTGATACCCGTTTTGTTCCAACAAAAGCGGATAGGTTGGGATTTTATCGTCCCAGTGCGCACCGAGTAGTATCGCACCTAGACCGGTCTGCCAAAAGTATTGACCGGACAAAACCGCACTGCGACAGGGAGTACAGCTCGGAGCCGGAACTATCGCGTTCCTAAAAACTGCTCCTTCTCGTGCAATCCTGTCTATATTCGGTGTAGAAATGATTCGATTAACAGAGTTTTCGTTATCATGGTCGGAATAGATGCTCGCATATCTTCCCCAATCATCAGCAAACGCAAATAATATATTCATACCATATCCTTTGTTAGTTAATTTGACTTTCTTTTTTTGATACTGATAAGCCTGTTTTTTCTTCTATCTACATTTTGAATACTATTGTAATATTTTTCCTTTGCCTTGTACATCTCTTTATCCGCCTCGTCCATTTTGTCTACAAGGTCATTGGTAGACCTACTTACAGAGATACCGACCGAGGCAACCAGCTCCTTCTCATTTTTTAAAAGATCGTTTAGATATTCCACCTTTTCGTAAAAATCAGACAGCTTATCGACGGGTAAAAGGACAACAAATTCATCCCCTCCTACCCTATATGCACCGCTATCAAAAACTTTTTTTAGTATGTTTGCACATGCCATAATCAAGCTGTCGCCGTACCCGTGACCGTACATGTCGTTCGCCTGCTTCAACCCGTTGATATCTATATATACAATACCGATAATCCCGGGGTGTTCTTCCTCATATTTTTCATAGTCACCGTTAAAGCAATTTCTGTTATTTAACCCTGTTAACTCGTCATAAAGGCTCAGCTTCTTAAACTTATTAAGTAGGTAGAACTTACAGTTATTTTTATTATTGTTTCCGTTCGCAATGTCCCGCACAAACTCGAGACAGCTCCCATATCCACAGCTAAAACAATTGATGTTTTTGTCTATATCGGTATACTTTCCGATACTTGCAAAGGCTTCTTCAATGCTGAGTAGTTGCTTTGGCTTATAATCGGGGCTCTTATCGAGATATTCCCTAACAAAATCCTCGAAGGACAACTTTTCGTCGAAATACGCCAAAAGCTTGTCCGCTTCGGCTCGATCAAGAAGTGATTTTTTGTTGTTTAGAGTGTAATCTATGGTGTTTTGCCTTGCATTTTTTTTGGTGCCTGTGCCGAGGTTGCACCCGTGTTCGCAATTTAGTGCGTCTATAATTCTCGGAACCGGCTTTTTTTCACTTAAATCCAAAGAAAACTCGTTTAAATATTCCTTAATATTGGCTATTCCCTCAACCCTTTTAACCCATATGTTCTCGCCGAGATATAACTTAATGTTTTCACTAAGCCCGCCCGGTCGTGGAAATGTGAAACCAAGCGAGGATTCGGCTATATCAAATTTTTCCTCTGGGTAATTGCAGATTTCTATTCCGTTTTTTGTCAGATAATCATCTAATTTTGTAAAGGTAACATTATACTCAAGAACTCCATGAGTATTCTCGTCCATGCATTCCCGCTTTTTACCTATACATGGTGAGATGAAGACCAGCTTATCCTTAACGCCTAAGTATTTTTTCAGATAAATGGCGAGGCAGGCAACCGGGCTTTGAACAGGGGAAAGATTTTTGATATACTCTGGTCTGTATTTTTCAATATAGCTGACAACCACAGGACATGGCTGTGCGATAATACCGAATTGTTCCTGCTCCTTTATTACCTTAACATGACCCCAGCTACAGATGTCTGCACCGAACGAAACGTCATAAACCTTGTTAACGCCGATTGATTTTAGATATCCGGTAAGTTTTTTATTCGAAGAGTAGTTGAAGGTAGCCGAGGGTGCGATAACCGCTGAAATTTGTTCATTATTTTTTAAATCGTCAAAAAACCTCTGGGTATCGTCCTCATAATCTCTTGCACTGTGGTCGCAGATATTTATGCATTCTCCACATGAAATACAGTGTCCCGGTTTAATTGACACTTTATTATTCTCAGCCTCAAAAAAAGCGACATTCGCCCTTGTTGGACATACAAATATGCACTTGTTACATCCAATACAATGTTCTTCTCGGGTATGAACATAGCTTATTTTATCCACAAACACCCCTACACAAATAATAATAGAAATTATTATACATCTCATTTATAATTAAGTCAACACAAAAGCAAAACTAACTGCGTTATACTGAAAAACGACAAAGTGCACATTTTGCCTACACTCTTGATATTGTGTTTAGTTATCGTATTCAATTATAAAGTGACTAAATAGGCTTTTCACCATAAGCGTTTCGCCGAGCAAAAATATCGATAATGTATTGACTTTATACTAATTATATGCTAGAATAGCAAAAATCACAAAAAATCGAGAGGGGAAAATTAATGTTTAATCTTTATCAGTTTAGGTTAAAAAACATCTCATGTGATTTACATTTTATCGATTTTGTTATATAAATATCAACGTTTTTGGCGTTGATATTTTTTTGTAAAAAAACATTCACAACAATAAAAGGAGAAATATGCCAAAGAGAAGCGACATTGAAAAAATAATGGTAATCGGCTCCGGCCCAATTGTAATAGGGCAGGCTGCTGAATTTGATTATGCCGGAACACAGGCGTGTATTGCGCTAAAAGAGGAGGGCTATAACGTTGTTTTAATCAACTCTAATCCTGCCACCATCATGACCGACACCAACATGGCGGACAAGGTTTATATGGAACCGCTGACACTCGAGTATGTCGCAAGGATAATTCGCAGGGAACGTCCCGACGCAATTGTACCCGGTTTAGGCGGACAGACAGGGCTTAACCTTTGTATGCAGCTTGCGAAAAAAGGAATACTCGAGGAGTGTGGTGTGGAAATTCTCGGAACCTCCATCGATTCTATTGCAAAGGCAGAGGACAGGGAGCTGTTTAAAAAGCTATGCATAGATATAGGCGAACCGGTCATAGCTAGCGACATTGCCAATACCACCGAGCAGGCACAGGCAATTGCCACTGAGATCGGCTACCCGGTTGTTGTGCGCCCTGCCTTTACCCTGGGTGGCACCGGCGGTGGATTTGCCAACGACGAAATCGAGCTTAAATCGCTGTGTGATAACGGACTTTCTCTCAGTCCGGTTAAGCAGGTTCTGATAGAAAAAAGTGTTAAAGGATATCAGGAGATAGAGTTTGAGGTAATGCGTGACAAAACCGACCATGCAATCTCTATATGTGATATGGAAAACTTTGATCCGGTAGGCGTTCATACCGGTGACTCAATAGTTTTTGCACCCTGCCTTACCCTTGAGGAGAAGCAGTTTGACATACTCAAAAGTTCGGCATTAAAGATTATCCGTGCCTTGAAAATTGAGGGTGGATGCAATATACAGTTTGCACTAAAGCCCGGCACAACCGACTACTACCTTATCGAGGTTAACCCGCGTGTCTCTCGCTCTTCGGCACTTGCCTCCAAGGCTACCGCCTATCCTATCGCCCGTGTAACGGCTAAAATCGCGGTGGGATTAACCCTTGAGGAGATTAATATCAGCGGCATTACCGCTGCTATTCCACCCGCAATCGACTATATTGTGGCAAAGATGGCACGTTTCCCCTTTGACAAGTTTTCCGACGCGTCCCGAACCCTTTCTACCCAGATGAAGGCGACCGGCGAGGTAATGAGCATAGGTAAAAATGTTATCGAGATACTATTAAAATCTGTAAAGGGTCTGGAGGCAGGAGCCCAACACCCCAAAAAGGAAATATACAGCGAGATGACAAAACAACAGCTGTTAAAATCCATATCAGTTCCGACCGACGAGCGAATATATACACTTTGCGAGGCGCTTCGTAAGGGTGCGACGGTACAGGAAATCGTAGATGCAACCGCAATTTCCGCTCCTTTTGTAAAAAGTCTTGAGGAGATGGTGGCGTTTGAGGGTAAAATCGCTGAAAACGGAACCGATAAAGAGGTATTGTTGCAGGCAAAACAGCTCGGATTTGGAGATGCTTTCATAGCCGAGGCAACCGGAAAAACTCTAAAGGACATATTTAATATTCGTAAAGAGTATGGCATAATGCCAAACTACCGCATTGTCGACAACTGCAAACATCAGCAGGATTATGTTCCTTACTTTTATGCCGAGTACGGCGATGTCAACGAGAGCATTGTTACCGACCGGGAGAAAATACTTGTAATAGGCTCAGGCCCGATACGCATAGGGCAAGGCGTAGAGTTTGACTACTCCACCGTACATGCGGTATGGGCAATTAAAGAGAGCGGCTATGAGGCGATAATAATAAATAATAACCCGGAAACCGTGTCTACCGACTATACTACAGCAGACAAACTTTACTTTGAGCCCATTACCTTAGAGGATGTGATGAACATCGTCGAGTTAGAGAAACCAAAAGGGGTTATCGTAACACTCGGAGGGCAGACTGCAATTAATCTTGCCGATGGTTTAAGTGAGTTTGGCGTTAACATAATCGGCACCGACAACAAGGCGATAGAACTTGCCGAAAATCGTGACAGCTTTGAAAAAATTATGACAAAGCTTAACATACCGCAACCACTCGGACGTGCTGTAACCACCATAGCTGATGGTCTTAAGGTGGCAGGAGAGATTGGGTATCCGGTGTTGGTTCGCCCCTCCTATGTGCTTGGAGGACGTGCAATGCAGCTCTGTCACGGCGAGGACGAGCTCAGCAGATATCTACAAACGGCTGTTGATGTTAATACAGAACATCCGGTATTGGTCGACCGCTACATCGCCGGCAAGGAGTTAGAGGTTGATGCCATCTGTGACGGTACCGATGTATTTATCCCTGGAATTATGGAGCACGTCGAGGAAACCGGTGTTCATTCCGGAGATTCCATGAGCATTTATCCGCCGTATACCGTAGGTAAATCCGTCTGCGACAGGATTGTTGATTATACCGTTAAGTTAGGGCTCGGTCTCGGAATTGTTGGCCTTTACAACATTCAGTTTATACTTGACTCTAAAAATGATGTCTATGTTATCGAGGTAAACCCACGTTCCTCACGAACAGTGCCTTTTATATCCAAGGCCACCGGATTGCCGGTTGCCGGAATGGCGACCAGGGTAATGCTGGGTGAAACGTTGGCACAGCAGGGCTACAGCACCGGAATTGCCGATACCACAAAGCGTTGGTATGTTAAGGCACCGACCTTCTCCTTCTCGAAAATTCACAAGATGGATGCAAGGCTATCTCCCGAGATGAAATCCACCGGTGAGGCTATAGGCTATGACCACAACATTAACCGAGCGCTATACAAGGCCCTACAGGCTTCCGGCACTAAGGTTGAAAACTTCGGCACCGTGTTAGTTACCCTTGCCGACCGTGATAAGGAGGCGGCATTACCATTAATAAGACGTTTTTATGCCCTCGGATTCAACATTGAAGGCACAAAGGGAACCTCGGAATTTTTACGTTCTAAAGGAATTAAAACCAGAATCCGCAAAAAGTTCAGCGACGGCTCTAACGAAATAGCCGATATTATATCAAAGGGCTATGTAACTTATGTTATTAACTCCTTTGATAAAGTTGACGACAAAAAGTCTGCAAATGATGGCTACCTCATTCGCCGCGCAGCAGTGGAAAACGGCGTTAACATGTTTACATCGCTCGAAACGGTTAATGTGTTGCTTAACGTTCTGGAGGATATCACCATAACCGTATCCACCATAGATGACACCAACTGACATTGACGTCTCGGAGTATTTTGCAAAATAAATTTGAAATTTAGGTGAAAAGCATTGTAATTAGTGTCTTTGAAAAGTATCATTAATAGTGTATTTACAAAAATCCCCTTTTTATATAAGACACCGGCTTTAAAGATGTTTGTTTAAAATAGCCAATGATTAAATTTATTTTGCGATTCCGAGGAGCAACACCTTAATGTTAAAGAAATATTTTACACCTATTCTTTTTCTTATTCTATCCACAGTATTCTTTATAGGATGTAGTACGGAAAGTGAAGCGGTCAATTCACAGATTAAAATGTCTCAGGGTGACGCTGAGGTAAAGGTTCTTTCCGGTGAACTGATATCTCTTGCAGTAAACAGCATCTCCATCAGAACGGAAAACGGTATGGAATATTGCTTTGCAATAGACGACAATACTGAGCGGAACAAGGATAATCTTAAGTTGGGCGATATTATAGAGATAAGTTACACAACCGATTTATCTTCAATGGCAAAATCCATCGAGGTTTTTGAAAGCTAAATAGCATTGAACTGTTTAGAAAAGGAGTTGTCAAAACATGGAAATAAGTTTTAGCAAAGGCACCATAGCCTGTGTATATGAAAGGGAACGATGTCACCTATCCAATCGGGATAGGTTGATATTTTATCGTGATGGAAAAATTAAGTTTGAAACCTACTGCTACGGTGAGGCGGCAACACTCACCTTTCAGTGCTTCTCAAGTGCCCCGATGTCGGCCGAGGGAGTGCTGAGCTGGCCTGCAGATATTCGTCCTCCGAGAGAGATAAAACCTCCGGGATATATAAGGGAACTCTCAAAAGAGCGTTTAACGGTAGAGGACAAACAGTTTATCTGGAACAGGGTAGAAGATCGTAAAACCGACCCCGCTAACGGCTATGGAATGTTACGCAGTATGTTTATGAATAAAGGATAGATAAAGGGATAATATTAATAATGGGTTTTTTTGATAAGCTTAAAGCGGCGCTACGCGGAACACGTGAAGGTGCAATAGATAGCGAGGAAATTCGCTCACATGCCGTCATAGATGAAGACATGTACGAGACACTTGAAGAACAGCTGATACTTGCCGACACCGGGGCGGGTAAATCGGCTGATTTTATTGAACGGTTACGTGTGCGGGTGAGGGATGGTGGTCTTAAAACCGGCACACAGGCAATGTTTGCGTTAAAGGAAATTATTGCCGACGATATCAGCGAGAAAAATCCGATGAATCTATCGGGAACCCCTGCGGTTATACTTGTAATCGGTGTAAACGGTGTTGGAAAAACAACCACAATAGCAAAGCTTGCCAAGCTTTATAAGGATGGCGGAAAATCGGTATTACTTGCGGCGGGAGATACCTTTCGTGCCGCGGCAAGGGAGCAGCTCACCGTGTGGGCAGAGCGTGCAGGAGTTCCGATAGCTGTAGGAGGAGAGACCGCCGATTCTGCCGCGGTGATATTTGATGCGGTTTCCTCTGCAACCTCTAAGGGTATAGACATAGTCATATGTGATACGGCAGGACGTCTTCACAACAAAAAAAATCTGATGGATGAGCTTGCAAAAATTTGTAGGGTAATCGGCAAGGCGGCGCCTTCTGCGAGTCTGGAAACACTGCTTGTAATTGACGGTGCGGCAGGACAGAACGCTATTGCACAGGCAGAACAGTTCTGTGATGTCGCGGCGGCAACAGGGGTTGTCATCACCAAGTTAGACGGCACACCGAAGGGTGGAGCCGCACTGAGTATTAAGGATAAGATGGGTATTCCGGTAAGATTTATCGGAGTGGGAGAGGGCATTGATGATCTAAATGTTTTTGATGCCTACCAATATACCGACGCATTGTTTGATTAAAAGGAGCTGTAAGTATGAAGGAAATGGTAATTGCCACCAATAATCAGGGCAAATTCAAGGAGTTCGAGAGGGTGCTAAAGCCGCTGGGATTTGAGGTTTTCACCATGGAGGGTAAGGGCGTTGAGTGTAATCCGGAGGAAACCGGAAAAACCTTTGACGAAAATGCCTCACTAAAGGCACATGAGCTGTCAAAGCTATTGCCGGACTGCTATATCCTGGCGGACGACAGCGGACTGTGTGTAGATGCACTCGGAGGTGAGCCGGGTGTACACTCGGCAAGATATGCCGGTGAGGGTGCAAGCTCGGAGGAGTGCATTGTAAAATTGCTAAGTGCTTTAAAGGGAACTGAGGATCGCACCGCCCATTTTGCCTGTTCCTTAGCACTTTATATGCCGACCGACAAAAGCCGTCATCTGTTTGAAGGGGTGTGTGAGGGAAGTATTGCCAAGAAGAAAAGCGGTAAAGCCGGATTTGGATATGACCCTGTTTTTCTAGTGAACGGAAAAAGTTTTGCCGAGATGGAGGATAAGGAAAAGGACGCAATCAGCCATCGTGGTGTTGCAATAGATGAGATGGTCAGATGGTTGGTGGGCAAAGAGATAGTCAAACCATAATTAAAGTTTTATAATAAAACAATACCATGACAATGAATTTTCGACATGGTATTGTTTTTGTCGTACGAAAAACACTGTTTATTCCGATGGTTCGGAAAAGGCTTTAACATTAAGATGAAAAAACTTCCTTTATTTTAAATATAAGCAATACGGCAAAATACCCATGGCAGTATTGTTGCTAAGGCTAAAATCCGATAACAAAGTTATTACGAAAAGGAAATACAGTTTTTACGGGAGCATAAGTAAATTTAATCTCTAAAACTTAAATACAAAAAAAGCCTTGCGTGTAGCAAAGGCTTTTTTTGTTGATATGATTCTTTTCTACTAACGTAGGAGCTGAAGAACCGATTGCGGCTGGGTGTTAGCCTGGGCAAGCATTGCCTG
>CAYJKY010000033.1:0-39836 GCA_964370825.1 uncultured Oscillospiraceae bacterium | reverse complement strand
TATCGCTTGCGAAATAACGAGCGGAGTGAGTTAAACAATATTTCCAATAGCTCCACCGCAGGTGGAGATTATAGAGAGTTGGTTATTTAATACCTAACTCTCTTTTTTTGTGAAAAGATGGGGAAATTCCATTCAGAGCTGCTATTTTTGAAAGGACAGGCAAGACCAATGATTGCACTGCTGTTATGGATGACACAGGCGGTTAGTTTGTGTGTTTTTAGGTTGAGTTTGGTAAAAAAATGTGATATGACAGAAGTTTAGCATTTGCTATGTGGATTTTTAATGTTTGGATATGGTATAATGTTATAATAAAGTTTATATTGATACTGCAATTCACTCATTGATAATAATGGCAAAAACTATGGCACGATGTTAAGGTCAGGCGATTATAAGTTAATAGTAAACCATGGAGTAGAACTCGGAGAACTATACGATTTAGGTAACGATAAAAATGAAATCCATAATCTTTGGAACAACAAGGATTATCAATTAGTAAAACTAAATTTAATGAAAAAAATGTGTGACAAAATTGCATTTACATCATGCGACCCACTACCAAAAAGAATATCAAACTTTTAATTAACGGAGGGATAAATTATGTCAAAACAAGTATTGCTTAACAACCCAAAAGAGTTGAAAACCTTAGATGTTGATTTAAGCAATGTACCACCGGGATGGCTACTAGTTAAAACAGTTTGCTGTGGAGTTTGCGGAACAGACGCTCACAGCTACATGGGAGAAACGATTTTCGGTAAAGTTTTTCCTTTCCATATTGGTCACGAGGTTTGTGGTCATATTGAAAAAACAGGCAGTGAAAACTCAGGGTTTAAGATAGATGATTTAGTTGTTATAAATCCATTTTTTACCTGTAATTCTTGCAAATCTTGTTTCGTGGATTTAAGCAATAACTGCGAAAATAAAACAACAATTGGTCTTAAAGGACCCGGTGGATACTCTGAATATATTTTAGTTCCGGAAACAAGCACATATAAGGTTCGCAAAGATATGGATGTTCATAGGCTATCATTTGCTGAACCATTGGCTAACATTGTTTTTGCTATGGAGAGAATAAAGATCGATCATTCGAAATCAGTTTTAATTAACGGTGTTGGTGCTATCGGTCTTATGTTTTTACAACTGGTTGTAGGGCAAAGTCCTTTAAGTGTTACAGTTTGTGATTTCAACGAATCAAAACTTGAAAAAGCTATGAGCTTAGGTGCTACACATTCGATTAATCCTAAAAAAATGCAGGATAAAAATGAATATGACATTATTATCGATTGTACAGGTAGCACCGAGTGTGTCGAACAATCTTTAGATAAAATTGCATTTGGCGGTTTTTTAATGAACTTCGGTGTTTGCCCTTCAGGAACAAAAATTTCAATCGACCCATTTGTTATGTATAGAAAAAATGCGACATATTCATCATCTTTTGCGCTGAATAAAAGCTCAATGCAAAAGGCGGTAAATCTACTTGAAGGAAATGTTTTTAATACTGATACATTAATCGATAGCATTGTCCCTGTATCAGAGCTTGAAGCTTCGCTGGTTAAAATGGCAAACGGACAAACAAGTGGAAAAATTATTATTGATCAAAGAATGTGAGCTATGAAAAATATATTAAATAAACTTAAAGGTGCTGAATACACTGCATTGCTTGGCATTGACGGTATGGTTGATGAGGTATGGGAAATAATAGATAAAAGAAATAGCCCTACCGACGTTGTTAAAATGGAAAAACTTCTCTCTTTTGGTGAAGTAATTACAGAGCGCAGAACAGGTGGGATAGCAAAAGAACGCCTATTAAAGCGCCGCTCTTCAGGTGGATTTGTGGCAAATACCGGTCGAGCAGTAGCAAAGCTTGGCGTTAGCAGCACGTTCTTAGGAATGTTTGAGCCACTGGATAAGGTTTTTTATGAGTTTAATGATATAGCAACATTAATTCCGGTCGGAAGCCCAATTTATATGAACATCTTAGAATTTTCTGATGGGAAATTAATGATGCCACATCTAAATGAACTTTTAAACTTGAAATGGGAAGATATCGTTTTAAAGCTTGGTGAAGACAGGTTAAAAGATATTTTTAGTGTTGATATCGTCGGTGTTGGTTATTGGTCGAATCTATTTGATTTTGATAATATTTTACGAGAGATTTGCGCACTTGCTATTGAAAATAAAAAAACTAAATATGTATTTCACGATTTTGCAAATTTAAATAAGCGCACCTTGGATGACCTTGGAGAAGCAATTGAAGTTTTAAAACGAGAAAATAAACGTGTTCCTCAAATTTTAAGTCTGAATAAACACGAGGGTATATTGCTAGCAAAATATTTAGGTTTTGAGGTTAATGAAAACCCTGACGAGTTTAAAAGTTTAGTTTCAAAAATGAGAGAAAAACTATATATTCACGAATTTTTAGTTCATACATTAGATTTTTCTATAATTGCAACAGAGGATGAGTGTGAGATTACATATCAAAAGTTATGTGAAAAACCCACTAAAACTACAGGTGCGGGAGATACCTTTAACGGCGCATATATGGCTGCAAAGTTAGTTGAAGAAGATGCGCAAAAAAGACTTCAATTTGCAAATGCAGTAGCTTATCACTATGTAGAAACAGGAGATATTAATATTTTGGAAAAAGATAACTTTCTTTGTACTGAGGGGGAAGAATGAGAACTTTTATTAAAGGCCTACCGCTGTGTGAAGGATTTTTTAACGAGGTTGCAAAACCGCTACTTGCAAAACATTTTAAGAATTTGGAGTATACGGCGGGATTAATAGGGTATGGCTCCGATGTTTTGGGTTATGACGATGAGGTCTCGACCGACCATATGTGGGGGCCGAGGTTTTACCTTTTTTTGAAGGGCGAGGACATTAAGCTCAAGGGTGAAATTCTCGAGATGTTCTGTAACGAATTTCCATATGAGTACAGGGGATACAGCGTCAACTTTTCAGCCCCCGACCCTAACGATGGTGGTGTAAGACATGCTGAATTTATCTCCTTTGGCAAGGTATCGCCACTTGTGTTTATACACAGTTTTGAGGAATATCTCGAAGATTATCTCGGTGTAAAGGATATAGGCAATATTGACGAGTGGGATTGGCTCGCATTTTCGGAGCATAGACTGCTTGCATTAACCTCCGGCAAACTGTTTGTCGATGGACTTAAAATCGGTGATACACTTAAAAAACTATCATTCTACCCCGACTATGTGAAGCTATATTTAATAGCCTCTAACTGGGAGCCGATTTCACAGGAGCAGGCATTTGTAAAACGTTGCCATGACGTTGGCGATGACATAGGTTCTGCCATAGTATGCTCTCGAATAGCTGAGCGGTTGATGAGACTGTGTTTTTTGTACTGCGATAGATATGCACCCTACAGCAAATGGTTTGGCAAGGCGTTTTCGCTACTGCCGATAGAGGATGAAATCAAGACTGCCATACACAATGCAGTCTTAGCAAATAATATTAAGGATAGGGAGGATAATATATCCCTTGCCCAAAAATTGGTTGCCGACCTGCACAACAGCCTAAAGCTTACCGATCCGGTCGAGGTTAAGATACAGGACTATTTCGGGCGTGATATAAAGGTGATTTTTGCCGGAAACTTAGTCGATGCGACACTAAAAAAGATAAGCGGTACATCCCTATCGAAATGTCCGCCTATAGGCACAATGAGCGAGGTTGCAAACCTTGTATGTTTATCCGATGAGCCGGCTTACAGAAACAACATCAAGGCTCTCTATAAAACTCCTTAAGCTCCTTGCGCCCCGTTATCGACAACTTTTCAAAAATTTTTGACACCAGCTGTTTTACATACCCGTAGGAGTAGTGTAGCTCGTTTGATATTTCCTCGTTTGAGTGTCCTTTGGCTATGTATTTGAGTATAATCAGCTCCATAGGGGTTAGGTCGGTGGCGGCCTGATATAGCTTTTCGTAGGAAAGTTGGTTTTCGGAAAATATACACAGTTCTACCCTTGCTAAAAAAACGGCAGGGTTAAAGGGCTTTGAGATAAAATCCTTGGCACCGGATTTTAAAGCCTTCAGTTCAAAATCGGGTGTTGATGCACCGGTTAAAAACATTATCGGTATGTCACGACACAGCTGATGCTCCCTTATTGATATCATGGTTTCATAGCCGTCCATCTCGGGCATCATTATATCCATCAGTATTAGGTCGACGTGGTTTTCCTCGGTGAAAAACTCTATTGCCTTAGCTCCGCTATCGGCATAGATTAGTTCGTATTGATCCGACAGCAAAATATTTGCACTTTCATAAACCGAAATATCGTCGTCCACAAGCAAAATACGAAATTTATACAACCTCAACCTCCTTTGTTCTATCCTTTTCTGAAAACATTTTTTCTATCAGTCGGTAGCCCTTTATACTCTCCTCCCACAGAAAAAAGAGGTAGGGAACTCTTGCCGTAAACTCTGCCTCGTTTTTCTCCTTGCATATCGGTTCCAGCTCGGAGGCTAAAAGGCTTAATCGATGCGCGCCTATGTTTTTCGCTCGACTTTTAAGAGAATGTATTAATAGTTGAAGATTTACAAGGTCACCCTTTTTCAGCAACTCCCGAGCAGATTGCATCTCTCTTTCGGTATGCGAGAGATAAATAAGGGTGGATTTGTAAAAGAAATCGAAATTATTGCCGGAATAGTGAAAGGCGATATCACAGTCTATTCCAAACTCCTCAAGTTTTTTCGACATGGAGGAAACCTTATTTAGTCGATCGTCCCTCACTGCGGATTGTATCGGCTCAATAATTCGATACCTTTCTTTAGGGATAAAGCTTAATATCGACCCCTCGAGAGTTACCCAGGAAACCGGCTTGGTGAGGTAGTCGCTAAAACCATTTTGTAATAGGTGCTCCTTTGTTCCGGACTCGGCATTTGCGGTTATGGCGATTACCGGTGTATCAAATTTTTGATCTGCCAAATCTTTTAACCTTGCCAAAAGCTCTATTCCGTTCATGTCCGGCATCATATAGTCCATTAGTAGCACATCATATCTGTTTTTTGTCACAAGCTCAATACATTGCGTTGCAGTTTGTGCAGTGTCTATCTGCATGGCGGTACGTTCAAGTAGCGCCTTAAAAAGAAGTAGGTTTTCGGTGTTATCATCAACAATTAACAGCCTTACCGAGGGTGCTACAAAGGTTCCGTTCACCGTTGCTCCTTGAACTTTTGGTGCGTTTAGCAAAACCTTTTGAGGAATATAAACCATAAAGTCGCTTCCGCGTCCATAGATGCTGACAACCTCAATGTCTCCGTTCATAAGTCCCAGCAGCTGTTTTACAATGGAAAGCCCAAGACCAACCCCTTCAATATATCTGCCGTCTCGTCGGTCTATGCGCTTGAATGAGTCAAATATCTGGTCAACCTCATCCTGACGTATGCCTATACCGGTATCGGAAACGGTAAAACACAACATCGTCTCACCCTCGATTTCAGATTTTCTTTGCTCTACAATGAGGGTCACAGAGCCTTTTTCAGTATATTTTACGGCATTGTTTATTATATTTAGGAGCACCTGCTTTATCGCAAGTGCATCGCCTACAAGGTGATCGTTTAAGTCTGCAGTTGCAAAAAACGAAAAGTTGAGATCCTTTTTTTTACACAAAACCCTGCTGTACTGCTCTAACTCATTCAGTATGGTAGATAGCCTGTAGGATTCCGGCTTTAACACGGTTTTTTCCGCCTCAATTTTTACAAAATCCAACACATTGTTGATAAGTGCGTCCAGTAGTTCGCCGGCACTTTTAATTTTTGCGATCTGTTCCCTCAGCTGTTTCGAGTGTGCATCGCGTGACATCAGCTCGTTTGTTCCGAGTATAATTCCTATCGGGGTGCGTATCTCATGGCTCATATTGCCGAGAAAAGCACTCTTTGCCTTGTCGGCGCGCTCCGCCTCGGCACGTGCTTGCTCTAACTGCGTTTGCTGTTTGAGATATAGCCTGAACTGTATAAACATGGTGGTGCCGAGAATAAGGCTTACCGAGACAAAACCGGCAATAATATCAATCATAAGATTATAGTCATCGCGGTAGTATGCAATGCTGTCCGGGTAAAAATAGGCATAAAAGCATATGGAGATAAACACTATATATTGTAAAATCACCAGCACAATCATTATCCTACCACGGATAAGATAGATGGTGAATATTATTGCAAATATAAAAAACGACGGCATCCCTCCGGTGTAGCCATCGCTAGCGAAAAACATGGCAGGGAATACGACGAGAAATATCATTGTTATTGTAATTACACTACACAGATGATAGTTTTTGGTTTTTAGGTGTAGTATTAGCATTGCAAGTGAGAAAAAGGCACTGCCAATATTTATAAACGCTTCGGATAGGGTGCTTTCGGAAAAAAGAGAGGTGGTCGCCATTATTAGGCTGATAACAACGCCTGCCATCGCCAAGGTGTTAAATATTTTACCTGTTAATGGAACGGCATCGCCCCAAAGTGACTTGATAAAACGACCTATAACTGATTTCAATGGTCCTCCGAAAAAACACTGTAACAAACAAAAATCGCTGTAACAGGTGAAAAACTGTTACAGTGATTTTATTATAGCATATATGTTAGATTTTTTGCAACTACGATGCAATCACTATTTGCAACATCGAAATGATGCAGGTAAAAATTAAAACCTTCGTTCTGCCAACGCTCGATAGTTCTGTCGATATTTGAGGTGATTTTTTTGAGTTCCTCGTAGCAGTGATTTGTGTACATTGATGCTATGCCGGCGGCTGTTTTTGTCTCCACCATTATCAGCCGCTCGCCTACGTTGTTGTTGTCTATCTGCCAATATACACATCCGGTATATATCGCCCTGTTTTTTCGCAGAGCCGAGTCGACAACAATTATTTCAAGGGTATCGTCACGGACAGTAACCGAGTTTACGGTGACAGGCCCGTAACAATAGCCGCTTAATGAATCCATAGCTTTTTTCCGTTTCGTTAGTACATGAAGCTAACCACATAACCGCCGGAATTGCTGTCCCACTGAACATCGGCAGCGGTGACGGTCCAGGGATTAAAGCTGTCAAATGAGGCGCTTGTGTCGCCATCGACATCGGTTATGTAAAGAGTCCATTCGGTGTTATGCCAGTCGCCCTGTGTGGCAAATCCGGCCACGTCCATGCTGTAGCCAGCCGGTAATATCTCGGGAAGAATATCGATATCATATCCCGAGGAGGCATTGCTTATGCCAACATGTATGGAGTAGATATCATAGTCAGAGTTGTTGTTTACCGTGAAGGAGTAGTTGCCGTTTGTGTTGTATCCTGTCGCATCTGCATTACCGTTCGGTATCAGCTCACCCAGCACACTCGAAACTTCGTTGCCTGCTCCGTCGTAGATAAGTGCCTGAGGTGCGGCGACCCCTCCGTTATCCACCAGCATAAGTGTTACGGAACCGCCGTCTATAATCGAAAGTCCAAGTAACGAGTAGGTGTCTCCGTCGCTATCCACAATCAGCAAATCCTGTGTTTCGTTGATGTTTCCGATATCAAGTGATATGCCAGCACCATCGTCCACCCTCATACCGCCGAGCAGTTCACTGCCAAAGCTACTGCTACTGGAGGCGGTGGAGTATAGCTCGGTAAAGGTATAGCCTGTGTTGTTTACAATGGAAATATTGCCGGCAACGACCTGACCGCTCACATTGTCTCCCTGACCTCCGTCTGTCGCACCGGCGAGCGGCGAAGTTGCCTCTTCGCCACAGCCCACGAGAATAAGTAGAGATAAAATAAATGGTACAAAAAATAGTTTTTTCATAAGCTTGTTTATTCCTTTCAAAAGTTTGTCTGCTAAGGGCATTTAATATGCATCCTGTTGAAACAATAATACCACAAGATACGTCATTAAGATAGTAACCGAAGGTTAGATGATATGCCGTTTCAGATAAATGGTGTTTTTGATGAGGAAAGTTCCTTCTCTCTTCCATCCTTGTCTACCTTTCGGCAGATGATTCGGTAAGAGCAGTAGTCGCATGGACTGTTTGAGCTTTTTATCGGTCTCGCATCAAAACTGCCATCGCCCATCTCGGCGGCGACCTCAAACAAAAGCTCGTCTATATGCCTACCTATCCTTTGTGCTTTATCACGGTCAAACAATCGGTTTTCCTGTCCGCTCGCAACAACATTTTCACCTTTTGTGCGTATTACGGTATGCTTTAAACAGGTTGCCTGCAACAACTTCTCCTCGTTCAACACCGCACCGTCGTAGCTGTATCCGGACTCCTTGTCCTCCTTTGGTATGCTGTGAAGATAAAACGCACCTGCCGGAATTTCACCCTGTTCCATGACGTTGAAAAGGTATAAAAACAGCTGTATTTCTATACCGGTCTCCACGTCTCTGAGCGAAAAGGTTTTATTTCCGGTCTTGTAGTCCACAACCCTTATATAACGCTCACCGTCAACGGTACAGCTGTCTATCCTGTCCACAACACCGCGCAGGTTTATAACGGCTCCATCCGGTGTGGTAATCTGTCGGGATAGCGACTGTTCAAGCCGTTCCGGTCGAAATAGGCTGTCCTTCTGCTCGGCACGCAAAAAGACTAAAAGCTGTGCCGCCGACTGTTCAAGACGGGAAATAATGAATTTTTCCTTCACCGAAACTCGCTCACCAAACAGTCTGTCTACACATTCGGCTGTGTACTCTGCACACATTGAGTAAAGTTTTTCGTCCGAAATGTTTGTAAGCTCAGGCTGTTCCTTCATCAGCCTTTCCATTATGTAATGGATAAGCGTTCCGGCAATGTCTGCCGATAGCTCCAGCCGTCTTATCGGCTCCACCTTTAAAAGATATCGCATAAAGTAGCTAAAGGCGCATTTTCGATAGGTCGATACCCTTCCTGCCGAAAGTGAAATCTGTCGTGTAAGTTTATTTATAACCTCCTCATCTTTAAGGTCAAAACAGGGTAGGGTAGAGGCGGAATTTACTGCATCTACCAACCTTTCACCGCCGTTTTGCAGTATTGCAGCCTTAAGCTCTTTTGAAAAGGGGATATCGTCGTATATTCTTTTTGACAATGCCACCGCGGCGGCGCTCGGGGTTGCTACGGTATCCTGCCGACCAAGCCTAAGTCTTGCTGCAATGCCATCGATGGGAATAAGCTGTGGTGAGAGTTTGTTTTCGGTAAGGTAGCTTATATGCAGTGTTTCGGATGGAGTTGTCAGCGTCTTATAAAGATACAGCTCCTCCAACATTACTCGGTTCATGTAAAGTCCCGGTAGCTGTAGGTCCTGTTCTGCAAGTCGCTCTCTGTCAGAATGGTCGAGCAGACCGGAATGCCCTACCTCGGCAGGAAAAACCTCGCCGTTAACTCCCAATACATACAGCGACCTTATCCCTTCACCCACAATTCTCTCGGGGGAATAGACGGTAACGCAGTCTGCCACTCTTGGTAGGCTGTGTAGCTTGGTGCTTTGCAGCAGGAGGTCAAAGAGGTGTTTCAGTTCCTCCGAATTAAGTCGCTGTTCATCGTCAAGACCGTAAAGCTGGTCGAGAATTTCTATCGTCAGATTATATCTTCTCTGTTGTTCGTCGTCCAAAAGATTTTCGGCAACATTGAGGTTAACCACCGCAGAATATATGCCCTGAACTAAATTTGTTTGGCTATATATCGGAGAGATTTTTTGCATAAGCTCGGCACGAACCGCCTCACCGCCGACCCAACTTCTGTTCTCGAGAATATCCTCCTGCGATAGCTCCACTCCGTTTCGCCATTCGGCAGCGGTTGGGTTAAACCTCAGTATCCAGTCCCGCAATGTGGCAAGCCTCTCCGAGGGGATGTCGCAAAGTCCGGTGGCGGTTAGGGTAAGCATGTCGTCACTGTTAACACCTGCCTGTAGAGATATAAGCGATGATATCAGGGTTGCCGGTGCACTGAACCGCAGCTCGTCCTCCCGCTCAAGGTAGACGGGGATATCGAAAAGTGCGAGTGCCTTCATTAACTCGCTGTAGTACATGTCGGGGTTTCTCATAACAAGGGCAATATCACGGTAACGCCTGCCACCTCGCACCTCGGCATGGATTGACGCAGCAGCTGCGGTAACTTCGTCGGTGATATTTTTATACGGCGTTAATGTTATGTCATTGAAGCTGTCGGGCAGCTCTACATCTTCACCACACAGCAGTAGGTTTAAACAATCAATATCCTCACTACCGGCTCTACTTCGATATAAAAATGTGTCCGGCGAGAGTGACACGCCTTCGTCAGATGCCAACCGTTTTAGCCTTCTTGCGGTGGTTCGTACCGTGTCGAAAAAATCATCCTCAAGCTCTGCGCTCGGCGTGTTGAGTGCACAGCTAACCTCTCTACCGACCGAAAGCAGGTTTTTAATTATCTCATATTCCGGTGCGGTAAAACCGTCAAATCCGTCGATAAAAAAGGCGATATCCTCTAAAAAATCAGGGTGTTTTTTTATTGAATCGGCGGCGGCAAGAAGCAGGTCCTGCGGTTCTCTTCGCCCCGATAGCAGATTGTTGTATGCCTCATAGATTAGTGCAATATCGTAAAGCTTATCATCGGTGGCAATTTCCAACAGTTGTTGGGAGGTGCAGCACATCTTAAGCTCCTTGACAATGTCGGCAACAAGACTGTAAAAACCTATGTTGTACCGCGGGGCATTATAATATTTAAGCTGACCGCTCAGCGAGAGTACGGCACGTCGGCAGAGTGCAACACGGTAGGCGTCCCCGACAAAGGGCATAGCGCCACCATACTGCTCGGTGGTCATTCTTGCTATTCGCCCAAAATCTGCAACCGTAATATAATGGCAAAGGTTATCACCGAGCTCCCGTATAATCGATAGCTCGGTGGAGGAGGTGAACTGCTCGGCGACAACTAAAATCGAACGTTTACCCATTTCGGCACGGGCTCGCATCCTTTTCCTCAGTTCATATGTTTTGCCGCTACCCGCCGACCCAAAAACAAGAGATAACATAAACACCTATTTCTTTTTAGATACTCGATTAACGACCGCTACAAGCTGCTTATGGGGTAACGAGAGGGCGATGCCCATTCCGAGAGCGATTGCCACCGCAACAGCCAGTGTTTGAAAGCCTATGACGACAGCTTCCTCCATGGAGCCCATGAAAAGATTGTAGCCGGTAGAATAAATTCCTGCACCCGGCACAAGCGGAAAGATGCCGGTGATTAAAAAAATTATTATCGGCGATTTCCTTATGTATGCAAATATTCTGGATAGCAACGAAAGCCCCACCGATGCAAAGAATGAAGCAGTCTCTACGCCAAAATCTTTAAATATTAGATAGATTGCCCAGCCAAACATGCCTACAAATCCGGCATAAAAAAGTTGTTTTTTAGGGCATTGAAATATCAATGCAAAACAGCTGCTACCTACAAAACAAAGAATGACCGACAGGATGTTGTTTAGAATTTCATTCAAAGCGCAACACCTCCCAGTAAAAGGTTTGCCACGCTGATAACCGCACCTACTCCGATGGCGATACATCCACCAACGCTCAGAGCATCTACCAATCTTATAACGCCGCTTATGTAGTCACCGTTAAAAAAATCTCTGATGGATACTGTCATGGACATTCCTGGAACAAGTCTCAATATCGAGGCGGTGATGATAATCGAAAGCTCACTTCCGATTTCGGCGGTAAATAAGGTGAATATAATTGCCATCGTTGCCGTTATAGCGGCGGCAACGATGTTGGTAATAAATTTTGAGATGTTGTTTTTAAGAGCAAAATTTAAAAAAAGTTCGACACATGCTCCTACGAAAAAGGCTATCAGACAGTCTATCCACCGCCCTGAAAATAAAAAACAGAATGATGCGGTGGCTACTGCACAGGCTAAAACTCTTGTCCACAGTCTATAGTATGGAATTGTTTCTATGTAATCAAGCCTTTGGTGCGCCTCGTCTACATCTAAGCCACCTGAGGTAATCTCCCTTGAGAGTTGATTTATCTCGGAAATTTTGGTGAAGTGTATGGAAAAGCTCGGAACAAATTTAATCTTACTGCCGTCGGTCAACCCGTCATAGCTGCCGGAGATGAATATTGCGTTTGTCAGCACAAAGGCGCTGAAATTTTCAACGCCGTATGCCGTCGCAACCCTCTGCATGGTGTCCTGAACCCTCATTATCTCTGCACCGTTCTCCAGCAAAACCCGCCCCATTCGCATGGCGAGCTCCTGCCCCTTTGCGGCGGTGTTTTCCATAGGCTCATTTATCCTTTCTTTAACCGGAGCCAAATTTTAAGGCTTTTGGTTAATCTCCAAACATTGTTTCTATAATTTCAAGCGATTTAAATCGTATGTCATATTCGCTCTCAATAAGCTCTAACTGCTCCTCATCAAACATCTCTTCTACCGTGGTTTCTCCCTGCACCGACGGTAGGCAAAGCGGAGGGAACAAAACACACCACCAGTTGTGCCCTTTGGCGGCGCCTATCTCTATCCGCATGGCGTTGTAATAGCCTGCCGGCATGGTGAAATTCTCGTAGGAGGTGGTGTCGAAGTACATCCTTGTGGTATAAGCCACAACATCATGCGTCATGGAAAGCTCCGCAAGGGTAGTTTTAGCTATGCTTTCGATGAGCGGAATGTGTGAATTTGCTGTTAAAATCGCCTGATCTTTGCTGTGGCTTGCAGTAAAAAGGTCGCCGGTGCCCTCAAGGAGTGCATCCCTTACCAAGAGCTTTGCGTCCTGATCTGCCACGCTGTCCGAGTTTGCAACTATATGAAGTCGAAGAGTCTGCTCCTCAATCTCGTTAGCGGTGACATAAAAGTCGAAAAAATCAGCAAAAATCAGTGTAAGTACAAGTGTGAAGATAACTATACAGTCAAATCGTTTCATTCGGGTCATCCTTTCAAGATATTTTCTTGAAGGAATGATTGCCCTGTTCCTATATAAATATACTGAAATATTATTTCAAAATCTCGACACCCTTTGCAACCGGACGCAAAACCCATGCCTTCCGACCGATTTTATCCGCCGCAGATTGCGCAGCCTCTATGTCGGAATACACACCGTAAACCACTGCACCACTCCCGGTCATCATACTTTTTTTTGCACCGAGCCGGTAAAAGTCCTGCTTAATCTCATCAAGCTTTAGGGTTGATGAGTGCTCGAGGTCGTTTTTCATTTCATCCAAAAACATATCAGTGCCAAGCAGTTTTACCGCCGTTTCGGTGTCGGCAGGCTCTCCCGCCCCCTGATCGTCGTAACGGCGATATGCCTCGGCGGTGCTCACAGCCTCGCCACCCATAACCGCTACAAAGTAGTAGGGCAGTTCATGGTCAATAACACTGATTTCATCGCCGACACCGCCGACACGGCAAAGCCCACCAACGATGCAAAGCGGAACATCACTGCCCACCATCAAGCCCATCCGCAACAGCTCACCTTCGGGAAGTTCGGTGCCGTAAAGGAGGTTTAATCCTATCAACACCGCTGCTGCATCGGCAGAACCTCCGCCCATTCCGGCGCCTATTGGAACGGTTTTGTCTATCGATATTGAAACACCGCCATCGATACCTGTTTCCTTGAAAAACACCTCCGCCATGCGGTATGCGGTATTTCTGTTGTCGGTCGGTACATCAACATTAGAGCTCAGCGATATGGCATCGTTTTTTACAAGGGTTATCGTCTCATATAAATCCACCGAACAGCACAGCATGTCGAGTGTGTGTAATCCACCGGCTACACCGGTTATCTGCAATGTAAGGTTAAGCTTTGCCGCCCCCCTCACCGAAACCCTGTCAGTCATACCGCCCCCGTTTGTTTTTTCTGACTATATTTTATCATATTTAAATTATTTCATCAAGGCTATACATTAAATAATATTTACGCATCAAATACCCCAAGCTTTTTAATACCAATAGCCTTTATCGGACACATTTCATGGCAACAGTAGCAACGGATACAATCCTTCTTGTTGATAAAATACTTTTTATTACTTTTTGTAATGATATCTTTGGGGCAGATTTCAGCACATTTTCCGCATCCTATACATAATTTTTTATTTATAACGGGACGTGGAGTCACCAATTCTGCTACATAGGGCATGATAAATCTCAGCTGTTTCGGAAGTCGGTTTGCAAATATTATCGACTTTTGTGTCGAGGGTTTTTTAAAGTTTTCGATAGGGGAGAATGCTGTTGGCTCATGTAGAAGGTCGTGCGAGAAGTCACCGCATAGCCCTCGATTTTTTGCCGAAACAAGGTACGGTACATTGTCGGTGTCGACCTTAACAGTTGCCGCCGAAACCAAATCGACATTGTAGATATCTTCTCCCGCAATAAGTTGTCCTATGGCACGGGGATCACCGCCGGAGGGGCCGTCACCCTCCATTCCGATAATCGCATCCACAATGGTGATGTCCGGTTTTATAAGCTCACAGAGGTCACATATCATCTCGCCAAACATGTCCCTGTCGGGAAAGCGCATGTGCAGTTCCGCCTTTTTAAGACCGGGTATGACGCCGAACAGATTTTTAACGGCACAGGAAAAACCCATCATCGCATGGGTTTTAAGTTTTGGGAGATTGATAATGAAGTCGGCATTATTTATGGGGTTTACCACCAAAAATTCACGACAGCGAATGCCCTGTGTTTTGCGAGGTGAGCTTTCGTAGTCGCCGCCGTATTTCACCTTTAATCTATCACATAGTTCTTCCATTCCGGAAGCCTTATAGATTGCCTTCATTGCCGTCTCGGTATAGACACCGCCGGCGGAATCAATAACAGTTATATCGGTAACACCTCTTGCCTGCAGGGCGAGAATTACCGCCTCGACAACTGTTGGATGTGTGGTCACCGCCGCCTCGGGGGCGTGTCTTGCAACCAGATTGGGCTTTAATGCAACCCTGCTTTTGGCCGACAGCCGCGTTGCTGCCGGTAGTGTGTTAAATATTTCCTCCACGGCCATTAACAATCTGTCTTGATTATCATAACCGGCTATGCTCTTGATTATAACCTTGCCGTATCCCATCAGTATCCCTTTTTGTCAATTTCTTCATATAAAATTATATAGCTGTTGTATCTGCTTTTATGTATCTCGCCCCGCTCTACCGCCGCACGAACCTCACATCCCAGCTCGGTGCGATGGCTACAGTCAGCAAATCGGCAGGTACTGCTGTAGCTACCAAACTCTAAAAACAGCGAGGCAAGCTCGGACGAGTCGGCATCACACAGCATGGGAAATGACAGCGATGAAAAGCCTGCCGTGTCGGCTAAAAAACCACCGTTTTTTGTCGGTAAAAGCTCTGCCTCTCGGGTGGTGTGTACACCTCGACCTAACTTTTTGCTTATCGGTGCTGTAGGACGAGACACCCCATAGAGTCTGTTCATGAGGGTGCTTTTGCCAGCACCTGTGTTTCCTGCAAGCACCGAGATGCAACCCTGTGACAGATTTAATATTTCCTCGTCCTGCTCCCCTGCAATGAGTGGGAGATGCAACGTTTTTTCGTATATCTCGCTTAGGCGTCCTGCCTTCTTCAGGTCGGTTTTCGTTATTATTATGTTTACCTCAGCACCGTGATGAATTGCAGCCGCTATCATGGTGTCGAGAATGAGCGGCGATGTTTTTGGCTCGGTGGTCGAGGCAATGATAAAAAGCCTGTCCACATTAGCGACAGGCGGCCTTACGAGTCTATTTTTACGAGGAAGTATATCGGTTATTATATGGCTAAAGCCCTCGCCCTCCTCGGACGGTTCTATCAACACAAAATCACCGGCAACAGGTTTTTCACCCTTATCTCGAAATATTCCCCTCGGTTTTGCCGTAACAAGCCCAAAAGGCGTATGCAGACTGTAAAATCCGCCTACGCCCTTTAAAATAATGTTTTCACCTCTCGACGACATCAACCGGTATACACTCCGTACGCGAGTACACTCCCGGCTGTGCCTGCTCCGGGTATCTGTGTACAGATGGTTCCGGCTACACCTCCGGGGAGGTCAAAGTCGTCGTCATAGTTCATCTGGATATGTGGATAGCTCGCCTGTGCCGATGCAGGAACTAAGCCGACGATGCTCGGAATAATCGCCTCGCCGGCAGCCGGTGCCACGACCACTCTCGGGATTGCGGTAACTACGTTAACAATGTTGTTACGTCCAAGCTCGGTGCCTGCCTCCGGGGTTTGGCTGATGATTGTTCCGGGCGGGAGGTCGCTCTCCACCTGGCTGACAACGCTGATGATCAACAGCTCGTTATCCAGTAATATCTGTGCCTCTTCATATATCATGTTTACAACGTCCGGAACAATAACATTTCCGTCCACCGACATGGTAGAGACATAAAGTGTAACACTGGAACCGCTGGAAAGCTGAGTTCCGGGTGACGGTGAAACGTTCATAACATAACCAAACGGTACCTGCTCTGACTCGTCCTCACGTAGCTCCACGTTAACGAGAAGCCCCAGCTCCATCAGCATACGCTCGGCATCATTTCTACGTTGACTCAATACCTCCTGCGGTACGGTGACTATCTCTACACCCTTACTTACTTGCAGGGTTATCTCGGCGTTTTCCTTAACGGTTTTCGGCGGCTTGGGGTACTGGTTTACAATGTATCCTGCGGCATACTCGTTGCTGTACACCTCCTCCACCAAAAAGTTGAAGTTGTGATTGCCCTTAACCTCGTCGTAGTTTGCACCGATAAAGGTGGGTAGGTCCACATCGGCATAGTTTGAAAAAAGTGGATTTCCGGATAGGTTGAAGATAATAAACACCAACACGGCACCACCTATGGCAAACGCCATGGCAAGTCCCAACATCATCGGTATTACAATTCCGAAAACGGTTATATTTTTCTTGGGGGCTTTTCTTGCCTCCACACGTTCTCTTACACTCTGCTTTTTCACGTTGCTTTTCTGTGTCACCTTATCAATATATTTCGTCTGACTGTCGTCGCCCGACAGGTAGGTATACTCGAACTTAATGCTGGGGTTTCGCTTAAACTCCTCTAAATCGGCTCGCATTACCGCGGCAGAAGAATAACGATCACGAGGCTCTTTAGACATAGCCCTCATGGTAATCTCTTCAAGAGCTTGAGGTATTTCCGGGTCGATGTCTCGTGGGCTTATTGCCGTGTCGCTTATCTGTTTAATAGCAACCGATACGGCACTATCCGCCTCGAAGGGGAGCATACCTGTGAGCATCTCGTACAACATTATTCCGACCGAGTAGATGTCCGCCTTTGGGTCGGTAGTGTCTCCTTTTGCCTGCTCTGGGCTGATATAATGTACCGAACCTATAGCCTTTTCGGTCATGGTGCGGGAATCACTGCGGGAAAGCCGTGCTATTCCGAAGTCCATCACCTTTAGGTTACCGTCCTGCATCAGCATAATGTTTTGCGGTTTTATGTCTCGATGAACAACGCCTTTTTCATGTGCATGGGAAAGTGCCGAAAGAATTTGCTCGGTAAAAAATACGGCAATCTTCCATTTAAGCTTTCCGTCGTTGCGCTCGATGTATTCTGACAGGGATATCCCCTCAAGAAATTCCATCACTATATACTGTATGGAATCCGAAACGCTCACGTCAAACACCTTTACGATGTTGTCATGATTAAGTAGCGATATGGCCTTACTCTCGTTTTTAAAGCGACGAACCAGCTCGGTATTATTTAAAAACTCGTCCTTTAAAATTTTTACGGCAACGGTGCGCCCCGACATTAGATCGGTAGCCTTGTAAACATTAGCCATACCGCCCGAACCACATAGCTCGTTAAGCTCGTAGCGTCCGTCCAGTCTCTTTCCTATAATCTCATTTGACGACAATGTTTATGACCATTCCTTTCTCAGTATTTTAAAATATTGTACCAAAGACTACCTCACTATTTTTGGCATTGCTATAACCACAATGGTAATGTTGTCAAGCCCTCCGCCGGTCTTGGCTAACTTAATTAGTTTCTCGGTTATGTCGAAAAAGGGGCTTGTTTGTAAAATCATCTGTATTGCCGATTCGTCGGCACAGTTGGTTAAACCGTCGCTGCATAACAGTAGCTTATCGCCGGGTGAAATTTCGTATGCACTGTAATCAAGATCCAACGTGTCGGCTACACCCACAGCCCTTGTGATTAAATTTCTTTTGGGATGTACCCTTGCCTGCTCCATCGAAACCTCGCCGTTATCAACAAGGTTTTGAACTATGGAGTGATCCTTTGTCAGTAGCTGGAGAATTCCGTTTCGAAGCAGATAACATCGGCTGTCTCCGACATTCACAAGATGAAGTATTCCGGATTTTATTATTGCGGCAACCACCGTTGTTCCCATTCCTGACTTGCTCTTATCCCTCGATGATAGCTCATAAATTTCATTGTTTCCGTTTACAACCGAGTCTAACAACAGCTGTTTTATTTCCTCCCTGTCGAGGGCAGAGGGGAGCTTGGTATAAAGACATTCCTCCATGCCGTTACACAGCATCTCACTTGCAAGCTTTCCACCGGCGGCACCGCCCATTCCGTCACATACAAAGGCAAACGCCGAACCGCAGGGCAATCTTCCGGCACGAAAATTATCCTGATTCTCGGTGCGTTTACATCCTATGTCGGTTCTGCCGGCAATGTTCAAACGTTTTATCTCCTACACTTTCTACTCTATACTTTTTCTTCTTAGCTGTCCGCATGCGGCATCTATACCTGTGCCGAGTCTTCGCCTTACCGTACAGGAGAGTCCCTGTGAGGTAAGCTTTTTTTCAAGCTCACTCGCAGCATTTCCATCTGCATTTTTTTTACCGTCTATGGGATTTAGCGGTATCAGATTGATGTGTATGTTGCGACCGAAAAACATCTCCTTTAATCTTTTAACATCATCCCTACCATCGTTTACCCCGGGATCCACCGCATACTCTATCGATACCCTTCGTCCGGTTTCATCGCCGTAATCATAAACTGCCTTAATGAGGTCCGATAACGGATATTTTCTTGCTATCGGCATCACCTCGACCCTTGATTTGTCGGTGGTTCGGTGAAGTGAAATCGAAAGGGTAAGTTGAAGCTTTTCTTGCATTAATCTTTTTATCTCGGGAACCAAACCACAACTTGAAAGGCTGACGTTCCTTCCTGCAATATTATAGCCATTTTCGTCCATAAGTAAACGCAGAAAAGAAATAACATTATCGTAGTTGTCGAGAGGTTCGCCTATGCCCATAAGCACAAGATATCTCGGTGGCGTTGTTGCACGGTTTGCTATGAGATAAACCTGGGTAAGAAGCTCGGCTACCGTCAGACCTCTCACAAAGCCCGCACCGGTCGAGGCGCAAAACTTACACCCCATTTTACACCCAAACTGGGTGGATATGCACAGGCTGTCACCGTGGCGATGATGCATCAGCACCGACTCTACACAGTTGCCGTCCGGGTATCTTAACAGATACTTTGTTGTACCGTCGGAATCAATTTGGGTTTTTGCAACGGTAGGATACTCAAAGGTAAAACGCTCGGCTATCATGTTTTTGAGGGATTTCGGAAGGTTTGTTGCCTGCTCGAGCGATTCAATCCTTTTAATATGTAACCACTCATAGAGTTGCTTTGCACGATATGCTGGCAGATTAAGTTTTATTAACTCCTCGCCAAGATTATTAAGCGTTAAAGATAACAGCTCTTTTTTCAATCCGATAACCTCATGTAAAAGACTTTCGTAAAATAGCCAATTAACTATATTCTACCATACTTTTTCTAAAAATGCCACAAAAAAACCATCAAAATTATTACAATTTGGAAAAAAAGTTATACTTCCCTGTCGTAATTCGCAGAAATCCGGTGGATTAAATGGCAACTTCATTGGCTTAAAACCCTCGTTTTCAGACAAAAATTGCTCTATTTGTTGCTCGTTTTCCTCCCGAGAAAGGGTGCAACTTGAATAACATAGCATTCCGCCAACCCTAACAGCCGTCGAGGCGTTTTTCAATATTTTGTACTGTGTGTCGATAAGCCCCTCCGTTCTCGGTGGGGTAAAACGTAGCTCCGGCTTGTGCGATATAACGCCGGTGCCACTGCATGGTACATCGCATAACACCGCATCAAAGCCCGTATCGGGTAGCTGTTCGGTTGCATCATTCTGCACACATTCGACGTTATTCAAAGACAGTCGCTTTAGCTGTGTTTTCATTGCCGAAACTCTACCGTCCGACACGTCGCAGGCGACAACCCGCTCCGCCGACATTGCCATTATTGCCGTTTTGCCTCCGGGTGCGGCACATAAATCTAAAATATTTTTTGCTCCGGTTGCAACCACCCCCTGTGCGGTCAAAGCACTGCAACTACCCACAACATGAAACAACCCCTCGGCAAAGGCTGTGGTTTTTGTCGGCGGTTCGCCCTCACAGAAAAAAGTGTTTTCGGCAATACCGGGGTATGTTTTTACCCCCTCAGCCGCTAAAATTTCGCTCAGCTTCTCCGGTGTTGTTTTGGTTAGATTGGTGTAGATACACGTTTTTGGACGTAAAAGGCTGTTCTCGGCAATTTTTTTATAGTCGTTCGGGTAGTCTCTTTTAAAAGCCGACAATATTTTCGGGTGAAGGCTGTAAACCGCCGTCTCGGTATTTGGGAGCGGTACGGACTTAACCTTGCGCAGAATGGCGTTAACCAGCCCCGATGCACTGGTTTTTTTGTAGGCACGACAAAGCTTTACCCCCTCGTTTATTACGGCATACTCCGGCACCGATTCCATAAATTTAAGCTGATAGGCAGAAAGTCGAAGTATCGTCGCAACCTCTATGTCCAGCTTTCCCTTTATAAAGGGAGCCAACAGCTCGTCCAGTGTTATGCGTCTCTCCAAGTTGCCATAGACAAGAGCGGTAATAAACGGTGTGACCTCACGAGTAGCCAAAAGAAGGTTGGAATAACCCCCGTTCTCCACCCTTAGAAGTATGTCACATGCAATTTTACGTTCCTTCATACCTTTTTAATCGTTTCTTCTTGCAAGCAGAACAAGTCTAAGCAAGGATACAAGAGAGGTTGCGAGTGCGGCGACGTAGGTCATTGCGGCGGCGCCGAGAACCTTCTTCACCCCTCGTTTTTCCTCATCGTTAACATAGTTACCATCGGCTAAAATTTTCACGGCACGTGACGAGGCGTTAAACTCCACCGGAAGCGTGACAAGCTGAAAGAATGTCACAAATGAGAAAAGTATAATTCCAACAGTGATCAAAGACTCAAACGATGGGAAGATAAGACCCAAAAATACAAGCGGCATAGAGAGCGTTGAGCCAATTTGAGTGACAGGTATGATTGCTTCTCGAATTCGTATCGGAGCGTAGGAGTCGGCGTGCTGAATGGCATGGCCTGCCTCGTGAGCCGCAACGCCTACCGCTGCAACCGAACTCTCACCGTACACAGCATCGGAAAGGCGGATAACATTGTCTCTCGGGTCAAAATGGTCGCTCAGCTTGCCCGGGATATGCTCCACCCTAACGTTGTGCAGACCGTGACCGTCCAATATGGCACGTGCCGCCTGTGCTCCGGTCATGCCGCTGTACATTCTCTCCTTGCTGAATTTCTTAAAGGTGGAATTGACCGAAAACTGTGCCCAGATGGCGAAGATAAACGCCGGTAATGCAAGCATAAGATAGGTGCTGTCAAAACCCACCAGATAATAATCTAACATAGGTTATTTTTCTCCTTTTATTTTCTCCCAGTACGCCTTTGCGGCCTGCTCGGTTTTATTGTTACCAAATTCGTAATATTTACGACCCAACAAGCCGTCGGGCAGATACTGTTGTTTAACATAGTTGTTTTCATAATCATGAGGGTATAGGTATTTAGGGGCGGTTTTACCCTGCTGCAGATTGTCGAGGTGTCTCGGAAAATCGCCGAACCCACCCCTTTTTACATCCTCTATAGCTGTGTGGATTGCGACACAAGCGGTGTTTGATTTTGGTGCTGTGGCAAGTAATATTGCCGCCTCACCGAGCGGAATTGCCGCCTCGGGAAGTCCTATTTGCAGTGCGCTGTCACAGAGTGACTTTACAATCGGCATTGCCTGCGGATAGGCAAGCCCTATGTCCTCCGATGCGATCACAAGCAGCCTACGTATCGGTGAGATGATGTCGCCAGCCACAATAAGCCGTGCAAGATAATGCAGTGCGGCATTTTCATCGCTCCCTCGGATAGCCTTTTGCAGCCCGGAGAGTAGTCGATAGTGAATGTCTCCGTTTTTATCATAGCTTCCTGCCGAGCTTCGTACAATCTGTTTTACCATATCCTCGGTGATAACAGGCTCACCACCTGCAAGGAGAAGCGACACCGAGGTTAATGCCTTTCTCATATCGCCACTGCTTCCGGCAGAAAGTATTGCAAGCGCCTCTTCGGTTATTGTTGTACCATCACCGGCACGCTCTATTGCACGAGTTATGCCCTCGGCGATGTGCTCGTTTTCAAGAGGTAAAAACTCAAACACACTACAGCGTGATAAAAGTGCACCGTAGACATAAAAATATGGGTTTTCGGTGGTGGAAGCTATCAGCGTAATGTCTCCGCTCTCCACCGATTCGAGCAGTGATTGTTGTTGTTTTTTGTTTAGATATTGAATTTCATCGAGGTAAAGCAGTATTCCGTTATTGCCCAGCGTTCCTATGTCAGCAATTACCGACTTTATATCGGCAGTGCCGGCGTTGGTGCCGTTAAGGCGGTGCAATGTCATGCCGGCATTTTGTGAGAGAATGGAGGCAACGGTGGTTTTGCCAACGCCCGGCGGCCCGTAAAAAATCATGTTGGGTAGTTCGCCGGAATCGAGTGCCTTTCGAAGTACACTCCCCTCGTCCAAAATATGCTTTTGCCCCACAACATCCTTTAAGGTGGTGGGGCGAAGTCTCTCGGCAAGCGGTATTCGATTACTCATAAAGCGGGAAATCTCTGCAAAGTGCCTTAACCTCGGCAGATATATATTCCTTCTTTGCCTCAAAATCATTTACCGTGAGTTCGATTAGCTCGGCAAGCTTTCTCATCTGAGGTTCACCGAAACCGCGTGTTGTCACCGCCGCTGTTCCGATACGTACACCCGATGTGACAAATGGTTTTTCGGGGTCGTTCGGTATGGTGTTTTTGTTTACGGTAATGCCAACCTCGTCAAGACGGTGCTCCAGCTCCTTGCCGGTACAGCCGGTTCCCACCAGGCTAAGCAGAATTAAATGGTTGTCGGTTCCGCCGGAAACAAGGTTTATACCTCTACCCATCAGCTCCTTCGCAAGGACGGCGCAGTTATTCACAACATTTTTTTGATACTGTGCAAACTCGGGTGAGGCGGCCTCTTTAAAGCAGACTGCCTTTGCGGCGATGATGTGCTCAAGCGGTCCGCCCTGTGTTCCGGGGAAAACAGCCCTGTCGATATCCTTTGCGTATTTTTCTTTACATAAAATCATTCCGCCTCTCGGTCCACGCAAGGTTTTGTGTGTGGTGGTGGAGACAATGTCGGCATACTCCATCGGAGAGGGGTGCACTCCGGCAGCAACAAGCCCTGCTATGTGAGCCATGTCTACAAACAGAATAGCACCGCAGGAATCAGCAATTTCACGAAACTTTTTAAAATCGATGGTACGCGGATATGCCGAAGCACCGGCAACGATCATTTTAGGTTTGTGTTCCTCTGCGAGCTTCGCAAGGGCATCATAGTCGATAAAGCCTGTGTCGTCCACCTCGTAGGGTACAAAATTGTAGTATTTACCCGAGATGTTTATCGGCAATCCGTGTGACAGGTGACCGCCGTGGGACAGTGAAAGACCAAGCACGGTGTCGCCCGGCTGTAAAAATGCAAAGTAGACGGCGGTGTTTGCATTCGCACCGCAGTGGGGCTGAACATTTACATGCTCTGCGCCAAAAAGCTTTTTGGCACGTTCTATCGCAAGACTCTCCACCTTATCGATGTTTACACATCCGCCATAGTATCTTTTGCCGGGATAACCCTCGGCGTATTTATTTGTAAGCACGCTTCCTGCGGCGGCAAGAACGGCGGGAGAAACGGTGTTTTCTGAGGCTATAAGCTCAATTCCGTCACGAAGGCGCGTGAGTTCTTCATTTATTGCGGCACCGACTTCGGGGTCGCTGTCCATAAGGAATTTACCGGCATCAAAAAAATCTTTATACATTTTTTCCCTCAATTTGTTTGTAATTAAATTTATTATATGATATAATTTGTGAAAAATCAAGGGAAAAAGGAAATGCTTAAAGGCAAAGCCATAAAGAAAAATGCTATAAATATAGTAGAGCTGTTGGAGAGGGAATACCCTCTTCCCGAGTGTAGCCTACAGCATACCGATCCGTATCATCTGCTCGTGTCGGTTAGGCTTGCGGCACAGTGTACCGATAAAAGGGTCAACATGGTAACCCCGGCACTTTTTGAAAGATTCCCGACACCGCAGGCAATGAAGGATGCCGACATGGACGAGGTGTGTGAACTAATACGCACCACCGGCTTTTTCCGTGCCAAGGCGAGGGATTTAATCCTGTGTGCGAATCAGCTGTGTGAGCGTTTTAATGGTAAGGTACCGGACAACATGGAGGATTTACTGTCGCTTGCCGGGGTAGGTCGTAAATCGGCAAACCTTATTATGGGAGATGTCTACGGTAAACCGGCAATAGTTGCGGACACCCACTGTATAAGGATAACCGGACGGCTCGGACTTGTTGAGGGTAAGGACCCCACCAAGGTGGAGATGCAGCTGTGGAAGGTAATCCCGCCGGAAAAGGGAAGCGATTTTTGCCACCGTCTCGTAATGCATGGGCGTGCGGTATGCGATGCAAGAAAGCCACTCTGTGAGCAGTGCGTACTAACAGGATACTGTGACTACTATAACTGTAACAAGGTTTGAGGAATAAATGATGTTAAAAAAGATTGTTATGTTGTTTGTAGCTGCGGTAGCACTGTTTACCATTGCAGATTTTTCGTCTACCACCGTGAGTGCGGATTCGGAATGGTATACCGTGCCCGGTGTCGAGGGTGGTAAGGTTTTGTTTGATCCCGGAATGTATACCATTTTCGAGCTTGAGTCGACGGTAACCGTTGCTCATATTCCCGAAACAATTGACGGCGTACCGGTAAAGAGATTTTCAAACTGGGCATTTCGTGACTGCTCCCTTCTGAGCGTTGCCTCCCTCCCCGCCGGTATTACAGAACTGCCACTATGGCTTTTTAGAGATTGTGAAAGCCTTGTTTCGGTCGACATTCCCGATTCGGTAACCAAAATAGATAACGGGGTTTTTTGGGGGTGTAGTTCGCTGAGAGATGTTAATATTCCCTCGGCGGTAACCACCATCGGCTATTCTGCTTTCAGCGGTTGCAGTAGCCTTGTTTCGGTTAATATCCCTCACGGGGTCACCGAGATAAAAAGTGACACCTTTTACGACTGTAGTAGCCTGTACTCGGTAACTATACCCGAAACGGTTACCACGATTAAGGACGATGCCTTCTCTCGCTGTAGCAGTCTTAAGGAGATAGAGATACCGAAGAGTGTAACCGAAATAGAACGTTCTGCATTTTATAAGTGCGAAAGCCTTGTTTCGATTGATATCCCCTACGGTGTGACCGTTATTGAACATGATACATTTTACGGCTGTACCGACCTTGTCTCGGTCTCGATACCGTCCACAGTGCAAACAATCGATTATCAAGCGTTTTGGTACTGCAGCTCGCTACTCTCGGTAGTCATACCGGAGGGCATAACCGAATTACAAAGAGTATTTGTCGGCTGTAGCAGTCTGCAATCGGTTGTTCTGCCACAAAGTCTTAAGATAATTGACTCTGCCTTTAGCGGCTGTACAAGTTTAACCTCAATTAAGCTTCCGGACGGTTTGGTTCAGCTCAGCGGGTTTGCAGGTTGTGAAAGCCTTAGGGAGATTACAATCCCGGACAGTGTTATTTCGCTCGGTGATTCCACCTTCCTTGATTGTACTTCACTGACATCTGTCACAATTCCCGGCAATGTCGGTGTAATTCCTGATTATCTTTTTGATGGGTGCAGTTCGCTTGAGTCGGTGGTATTACAGGAGGGGATAACCTCGATATACTATCATGCCTTTTGGGATTGTCCCGAACTAAAATACATGTCGATACCAAAAAGTCTTGCTGGAATTAATTCCGATGCGTTTCGCGAGTATTCATCGGAAAATAACCTGGAAAAAATATACTATGCAGGTACAAAGTCGGAAATTGGTTCGATCTACAGTGATTTCAACAAGAAATACCTCGATGTTGTCTACAGTTCAGCAGGCGGTGCCGAGGCGGGAGGCACCACCCTTGGGGTAGGGGAAAGCCTCGACCTATCGGACATTGATTTTAGTGGTACCGTGCAGTCACGTGATATCACCATCAACAGCAGTAACCCCGAGATTGTTTCGGTACAGGGAAAGGTCATAACCGCAAAGGCTGTCGGTACTGTCATGCTTTCAATAAAGGCAGAGGGTTCAAGTAGTGTATATACCTATGGCGTCACCGTTGTGCCGGCAGGTGTGGGTGAGACACCGGTGAATCTGAACTTTGGAAATGCTACCGGCAGTGACACCTTAACAGGACCGACCCTCTCGGTAAACGGAGAGGATTTTAGTCTGTTTGACCTGCCGATAACAATAGACAGCGGTGCGTTTGATCATATCTTAGGAATGGAGATGATTAACGATCCCGAGGAGATGACAACCAGAATATTAATAAAAACCAAGGGTTTATCCCTTAACGAAAAGGGTACAGAGTCTGCATATAGCCAGGTTAAGAACACATTAATGAAGCAACACAGCCTAAGCAATATAGAAAACGCATTTAAGGCGGCTGTGGCTAACGAGGGAAGCGGTAAATGGAATGCCGGTTTTAACTTTAATGTTGCAGGAATGGGATATATAGAGCTGGATAACAAGACGGGTGAAGCCCTTTTTAAGGAGGGAGGACTTTTGCTAAAGCTTACCTTCTCAGCAAGCGCTCGCTATCCCCTGCCACCTGCACCGGTTATCTATGTTAAGGTGGGAATAGTGTCAAACAGCACCGGTGGGCTTACCTTTTATGTGGAGGATACCACCCACCCCGATGCCGATGTGATGGTAAAGGGAACGCTAAGTTCCGATCTCACAACAAGTCTTTCCCTAAACTTTGATGCCGTATTAGCCTCGGCAGGTGGCGGAATTGACGGTACACTCGGTTTTAACCTCCTCTTTCCGAACAACACAATGCAGGAGTCACTGTCGATTGATCTTTCGGCCAACCTGTTTTTAGAATGGGATGCACTGTATTTCGTATCCGGAAGGCTACAGCATAGATGGCTGGACTATTCGCTCTACCCAAACCTCGGACCCAAAGGTGATATTTCAAGCTCTTTAGAGGAAAATCCTTTCAACATAGAGTTTCAGCCGATGGTAAGAACCTCGGAGTATGCTAATAATACACCAAACTACAACATTGAGCCGAACACAAATTTTTCCGAAAATATTGAAACGATACAGGATAACATCTTTCAAAATGCAGAACCGGATATGATTACGGTAGGTGACACAACGGTGATGGTTTATGAAATGGATTCAGCCACCCGTCCCTCCGGCGATCGCACCATGCTTGTATACTCAACAAAAACACCGACCGGCTGGTCGACACCAAAAGCCGTAGAGGATGATTTCACGGCGGATTTTTCACCTACATTGTTTGAGATAAACAACGAAATATATCTTTTATGGGTTAACACGGTGTCGTCGATAGGCGGATCGCCGACCTTGGAGCTTGCAATGTCGAACACGGTACTGCGTGTTGCAAGGTTCGACGGTAGTGGATTTATCAATGCAATTAACGTTGTAGAGCCAAACGGACTGTATCCAATGCTTATCGATGTGTCGACAAACAGCGACGAGGCGACCATAGCATGGATGGAAAACGACGTAAACAGTGCACTCGATTTCCTCGGCGAATACAGCATAAAGAGCACCACCTTTGACGGCACAATCTTCACCGACACAAAGCTAATTTCAAGCGGAACAAACCCGATTATGGCACTTTCCGGTGAGTATGCCTTTGACGGTGGATACCGCCTTGGATTTGCAGAGAACCGCTACACCAACAGCACGCTGCAAAGATCGGCGGTCAAGCTGTATGAGGACGGCAGTATTTCCGAGATATCAAGCTCCGACAGCTTAAAAAGTAACCTTAGCTTAATAGATAACTACATCTTCTATATAGAGAACGGCGTTGCCGTGCTTGCCGAAAGTAACGGTGTATCGCAAGAGTTTCCACTTTCCGACGGTGTGGCAATAGACAAGGCTAAGGTAGTTCGTGATATCAACGGCAGGTTGGCAATTGTATACAGCGTAGCGGACGGCTACCACAACGAGCTGTATATACGTTTTAAAAACACAACAGAATTAACCGAACCTGTTACCCTTACCGAGGATGAACGAGACATAACAAGCTTTGTGGCACGGTATGATGAACAGAATATGCTGGACGTACTATTCACCTCGAGGGTCATAGATTTAAATGCCGCCGAGGACAGCTCTATCTACAAACAGACAGATCTAAGGGAGATGACCTTGACCGACGGCATTGACCTTGAAATAGTGGGAGAACCCTACTACAACGATATAGAAATGATACCGAACGATACCGCCACCCTGTTTGTCGATGTTAGAAACAACAGCAGTGTGCCGATAACCTCACTAAACGCCGCTATTGACAGCGATATTGCCGTAAAGAAAACCATCACCCTTGAGCCGGGTGAGGTCGGAACCATAGAAGTTTATGATGCTCTGTCGAGACTTTTTAGCGATCAGAGTGGAACAATTACCATTAGCCCTTCCGAAGGTGTGGATATTGACAATTCGGACAACGAGGTTGCCTACGGTATTTTTTTCCGTGACATAGAAGTTGTTGACTACACCCTTGACCTTAGCGAGCGTACAGCCACGATTATGGTTAAAAACAACTCTAATGTTGAGGTGAACAATATATCCGTTAAACTCATGAGTGAAAAGCCGGACGGCGATGTAGTCTCAACAAAAACCATCGACACCCTTTCTGCCGGTGCAACCGGTAACGTTGTGTTTGAGTTACCAAACACGGGGTTTATCCTTGACAGTGTATACGATGTGGAGTACTACTACGCGACGGCGGAGATAGCAGAGCCGGAAACATTTTATCACAACAACCAAATAACAGTTGCGTTGACACCAAAACGGGTCGTAACGATTACGGAAACCACGACACACATGAAAATTCAAGGGGGTATTCCAATTTCTATAGGCGCTAAGGCGCTACCCGAGGATGCTCTAAACACCGGACTCTTCTATGTGTCGGCGGATGATAGCATTGCCACCGTTGATGATAACGGCAATGTAACCGGACTTAGGAAGGGCACCACCACCGTCACGGTTATCGCAGCCGATAATGCCATTTCAAGGTCGATACAGGTTGACGTTCTCTCCTCCGTAACGGGAATATCAGGGGAGATAATCTTCTATGATGCCACCACCGACACCTTAGTTGAGCTATATGCCTCCACCGATACCGCCCGAAGTACTCCGCTTTATACCGATACAATTACAGCGGGTGTATTTTCCACAGTGGCTAAAACCGAAAGATTCGAAATTCAAAATATCGAGGTGGGAACATACGATGTAGTTATATCAAAAAGCAACTACCTACCCTATGAAGTTAGAGGGGTAGAGATTCAGCCCGACGGATACATAGACCTCGGTACGGTCATAGGCGATATACGGCTTGTAACCGGTGATGTTGATGACAACAATGTTGTTAACGAGACAGACATAAGAAAAATCATCGACGATGATAGCTACAATAAATCGACGGTTGACGGAGCCGCCGATGTTAACGGCGACAATTTAATCAATTTTATCGACATAGCCATTATTCGCAACGGCACAAACTTTAATAAATCCGCTTCGGATTGTATCATTGAGTACGGATAACCGAATACATGTTAAATGTTAAAAATTTGTAAAATGCTAAAAAAGTACTTGACATATGACGCACTTTGTAATATAGTAGTATATTACAATGGCTTTATGTGCCTATGTAGCTTTTTTTGCGTTATAATGTTGTTTGGATGACTACATATTCACATAAAAGATTGTACAATTTCCACAAATAATCGGATGTTACAGAGTAACGCAGCAATCCTGTTAGTGTGAACCGCAAAGAAAGGACATTATTTAATGGTCAAGGACAGAGTTAAATCGGTTAAACTCGGAAAGACAGAACGACAGAGCTTTTCAAAAATCAACGAAGTTTTATCAATGCCGAACCTTATCGAGGTTCAAAAAAACTCATACGAGTGGTTTTTAAAGGAGGGTCTTAAAGAGGTATTTAGAGACGTAGCAACTATTGAGGACTATACCGGAAACCTTGTTCTCGATTTTGTAGACTTTCGATTTGATGCGATACCCAAATATACCATTAAGGAATGTAAAGAGAGGGATGCAACCTACGCAGCACCTCTTAGGGTTACCGCACGTCTTTTAAACCGAGAGCTCGGCGAGGGCGAGTTTATCGAGAGCGAAATATTTATGGGCGATCTCCCCATAATGACCGACAGCGGAACCTTTATTATAAACGGCGCAGAACGTGTTATCGTTTCCCAGTTGGTACGTAGCCCCGGTGTATTTTATGGACAGAGCTACGACAAAACCGGTAAAAAACTTTTCACCGCAACACTAAATCCGAACAGAGGTACCTGGCTCGAATATGAGACCGACAGCTCGGATATCTTCTATATACGTATCGATAAGAACCGTAAGATACCGGTAACGGTGTTTTTACGGGCGCTTGGCTTTGGCGACAATCATCAGATAAGAGAAATATTCGGTGATGATGACCGCATAGAGGCAACCCTTGCAAAGGACACCACCGACAGTGTAGAGGAGGGTCTGCTCGAGACCTATCGCAAGCTTCGTCCGGGCGAACCGCCTACCGTAGACAGCGCTCAGACACATATTAATAACCTGTTTTTTGATCCTCGTCGTTACGACCTTTCCCGTTTCGGTCGCTATAAGTTGAACAAAAAACTCTCCATGCGCAGACGTTTAATCGGCTACGAGGCCGCAGAAAACGTAGTGTCACCGACAACAGGTGAGCTGCTGTGCACTAAGGGTGAAATTATTAGTGAGGAAGCCGCAGAAAACATTGCACGTGAAGGTGTTAAGGTTGTCGTGGTTCGTCATATGGACAGGGATGTCAAGGTTATCTCCAACGGCACGGTGAAATTATCCGATTTCACACCGTTTGACGGTGCGGAGTACGGAATAAACGAAAATGTTTCATTATCGGTACTTACCGAGCTTTTAGAGCAGGCCGCCGGTGACATTGAGGATTTGGGAGAGCTTATCCGCAAAAACCGTGATCGCCTACAGCCAAAAACGCTGACACTTGATGATATCATAGCCTCTATAAACTATATTAACTGTCTCGGCATGGAGATGGGCAATGTGGACGACATCGACCATTTAGGTAACCGTCGTATCCGTAGTGTCGGTGAGCTTATGCAGAACCAGTTCCGCATCGGTTTTTCCCGTATGGAACGTGGTATCCGTGAAAAGATGGTTGTACTCTCGCAGGATTCCGAGACTATCACTCCTGCTGCTCTTATTAATATCAGACCGGTAAAGGCTGTTATAAAAGAATTTTTCGGAAGCAGCCCGTTGTCCCAATTTATGGATCAGACAAACCCGCTTGCCGAACTTACACATAAGCGCCGACTTTCCGCTCTGGGCCCCGGAGGACTCTCCCGTGACCGTGCCGGATTTGAGGTTCGTGACGTTCACTACAGCCATTATGGTCGTATGTGCCCGATTGAGACCCCTGAAGGTCCCAACATCGGACTTATATCCTACCTTGCAACCTATGCAAAGATAAATGTATATGGTTTTGTTGAGGCACCCTTCCGTCGTGTAGATAAGGCGACCGGCGTTGTGACCGATGAGATTGTATACATGACTGCAGACACCGAGGACGATTATGTAGTTGCCCAGGCGAACGAACCGCTCGACGAGCAGGGACGTTTTGCCAAGGAGCGTGTTAACGCCCGTCACCGTGAGGATATCATGGAGATCGAGCGTGAAAAGGTAGACTTTATGGATGTTTCGCCCAAGATGGTTGTCTCGGTTGCTACCTCCATGATTCCATTCCTTGAAAATGACGATGCAAACCGTGCTCTGATGGGCTCTAACATGCAACGTCAGGCTGTACCGCTGTTAATACCGGAGCAACCTATTGTAGGTACCGGTATGGAGTACAAGGCTGCGGTAGATAGCGGAGTTTGCGTAATATGTAAAAACGACGGTACGGTTGAGGATGTTTCTGCCGATCGTGTAACCGTTCGCACCGGTGTTACCACCGTGGACGAATATGACCTTATAAAGTTTATGCGTTCCAACCAGGGAACCTGTATCAATCAACGCCCCATAGTAAAATCCGGCGACATTATTAAGGCGGGCGATGTTATCGCCGACGGTCCTGCAACATCAAACGGTGAAATCAGTCTCGGTAAAAATGCCCTAATCGGCTTTATGACATGGGAGGGTTACAACTACGAGGATGCTATTCTTATCAACGAAAAGGTTGTTAGGGATGATGTTTTCACCTCTATTCATATCGAGGAGTACGAGCTAGAAGCACGTGAGACCAAGCTTGGACCGGAGGAAATTACCCGAGACATTCCGAACGTGGGTGAGGATGCAATGCGCAACCTGGACGAGCGTGGAATTATCCGCATCGGTGCAGAGGTTTCTGCCGGTGATATTCTGGTTGGTAAGGTTACACCTAAGGGTGAAACCGAGCTTACCTCGGAGGAGCGCTTACTGCGTGCCATTTTTGGTGAAAAGGCAAGAGAGGTTCGTGATACCAGCCTGCGTGTTCCACACGGTGAGTATGGAATTATCGTGGATATTAAGGTGTTTACCCCTGATAACTGTGACGAGCTACAGGCCGGTGTTCGCATGATGGTTCGTTGCTATATCGCACAAAAACGTAAAATATCTGTCGGTGACAAGATGGCGGGTCGACATGGTAATAAGGGCGTTGTATCCAGAATTTTACCGCAGGAGGATATGCCATTCCTTCCGGACGGCCGCCCGTTAGACATTGTTTTAAACCCGCTTGGCGTTCCATCTCGAATGAACGTCGGTCAGGTTTTGGAGGTTCATTTAGGATATGCAGCAAAGGCTCTCGGTTGGGAGATTATGACACCGGTGTTTGACGGTGCACATGAAACCGACATTGTGGAGTGCCTAAAAGCGGCGGATTATTCCGAGGACGGAAAAACATGGCTTCGTGACGGACGAACAGGTGAACTGTTTGACAATCCGGTTACCGTCGGTTACATGTACTTCCTAAAGCTACACCATCTGGTAGACGATAAAATTCATGCCCGTTCAACCGGACCTTACAGCCTTGTTACACAGCAGCCACTCGGTGGTAAGGCGCAGTTTGGTGGTCAGCGTTTCGGAGAGATGGAGGTTTGGGCACTGGAAGCTTATGGCTCCGCCTACACCCTACAGGAAATATTGACCGTTAAATCGGACGATATGTCGGGACGTTTAAAGACATATGAGGCGATTGTTAAGGGTCAGCAGATACCGAAACCGGGAATCCCCGAGAGCTTCAGGGTTCTTATACGTGAGCTTCAGTCGCTCGGTCTTGATATGAGAATTTTGGACGAGGATCAAAACGAAATTGATCTAAAACAGAACTTTGACGATGACGGCGGATTTGCTCCGGTGGAGTTTGATGTCGGCGACAATGTTGAGGTTGACGGTGAGTTCGATGAGGGCTTCAGTGTGGATGATATCGAAGACATGGTAGATGGTGAAGACGGCAACTTTGATGATGAGGCATACGACGCAGAGCTTGAGGCCGAGTTAGAAAACGAGGGCGAGGATGATGTGTTTGATGACCTGGATTTCGACGAGAGTATTCTTGAAGAATAACGTCACAACAGCCTAAACCATAAAAAGCTTACAGCAGATTATTAACCGGAGGAATGATGGATTTTAAAGAGTTTGATTCAATAAGAATCGGTCTTGCATCGCCCGAAATGGTGCGTGAATGGAGCTACGGTGAGGTTAAAAAGCCGGAGACCATAAACTATAGAACACTTAAGCCGGAAAGAGAGGGTCTTTTCTGTGAACAGATATTCGGACCGCAGAAGGACTGGGAGTGTCACTGTGGTAAATATAAGCGCATCAGATACAAGGGCAAGATATGTGAAAAATGTGGCGTTGAGGTAACCAAGGCGAAGGTTCGTCGTGAGCGTATGGGGCATATCGAGCTTGCGGCTCCGGTATCTCATATCTGGTATTTCAAAGGAAACCCAAGCCGTATCGGCACCATTCTCGACATTACATCGAGATATCTTGAGCGTGTTTTATATTTTGCCTCCTATATAGTTACCGACCCCGGATTTACATCACTCAGTGAAGGTCAGCTACTGTCCGAGCGTGAATATCGTGAAATGCGTGAGCGTTACGGTGACGAGTTCCGTGCATCTATGGGTGCCGAGGCTATAAAGGAACTTCTTGAAAAAATTGACATAGATGAGCTTTCCGATAAGCTTAAAAAGGAAATCGACGAGAGCGCCGGTCAAAAGCGTATAAGGCTTATGCGTCGTTTAGAGGTTGTTGATGCATTTAAAAACAGCGGAAACAAGCCTGAATGGATGATAATGGATGTGATACCGGTTATTCCGCCGGACATTCGTCCGATGGTTCAGCTGGACGGTGGACGTTTTGCAACCAGTGATCTTAACGACCTTTATCGTCGTGTAATCAACCGCAACAATCGCCTTAAAAAGCTGTTAGAGCTTTCCGCTCCCGACATTATTGTTCGTAACGAAAAACGTATGCTACAGGAAAGTGTGGACGCACTTATCGATAACGGCCGTCGCGGTCGTCCGGTAACCGGCCCATCAAACCGACCCTTTAAATCTCTTTCCGACATGCTTAAAGGTAAGCAGGGACGTTTCAGACAGAATCTACTCGGTAAACGTGTTGACTACTCGGGACGTTCGGTTATCGTTGTAGGACCGGAACTTAAGATGCATCAGTGCGGACTGCCGAAGGAGATGGCACTCGAGCTGTTTAAACCTTTTGTAATGAAGGATTTGGTTGAGCGTGGCTATGCAAATAACATAAAAAGCAGTAAGAAAAAGGTAGAACGTGCACATCCCGAGGTTTGGGATAGCTTAGAGCGTGTAATTAAGGGGCATCCTGTTCTGCTTAACCGTGCACCTACACTTCACCGTCTTGGTATCCAGGCATTTGAGCCGGTACTCGTTGAGGGTCGTGCGCTAAAACTTCATCCCCTTGTGTGTACCGCATATAACGCCGACTTTGACGGCGACCAGATGGCGGTGCATGTGCCACTTTCGCAGGAGGCACAGCGTGAGGCAAAGGAGCTTATGCTCGCCTCGCGTAACCTTTTAAAACCTTCCGATGGTAAGCCGGTTGCCGTGCCGACACAGGATATGGTTTTGGGTAGCTACTACCTAACAATGGTTAATGAAAATGATCGTGGTGAGGGCAATATATACCGTGACGAGAACGAAGCAATCATGGCGTATCAGGAGGGCGTTGTTTCCCTTCATGCTAAGATTAAGGTTCGCCGCAAGATAGGAAACGAAACAAAAATCGTTGATTCCACCGCCGGCAGAATTATCTTTAATCAGCCGATACCGCAGGACTTAGGCTTTGTTGACCGCAAAAATCCCGACGAAAAATTCAACTACGAGGTTGATTTCCTCGTCAACAAGGGTAAGCTCGGAAGAATTATCGAGCGTTGCATAAAAATTCATGGTGCGGACACCACTGCATTGGTACTTGACCGTATCAAGGCGCAGGGCTTTAAATACTCCACCAAGGGTGCCGTTACCGTTGCGATTGCCGATGCAATCATACCGCCGCAGAAGGCACAGCTGCTTGAAGAGGCAGAAAAGCAGATCGGTGATACAATTAAGAGCTTTAATAAGGGTCTTATCTCCAACGAGGAGCGTTACCAGAGCATTATCGATGTCTGGAATGAGACTACAGAAAAGGTTTCTGATGCACTTACCGAGAACCTTAATGACCGCAACCCAATCTACATGATGGCGGACAGTGGTGCTCGTGGTTCCATCAACCAGATTAGACAGCTTGCCGGTATGCGTGGACTTATTGCCAACACTGCAGGTAAAACCATCGAAATTCCGATTAGGGCAAACTATCGTGAAGGTCTTAACGTTCTGGAATACTTCATCAGTAGCCGTGGTGCACGTAAAGGTCTTGCCGATACCGCACTGCGTACCGCCGACTCCGGTTATCTGACCCGTCGTCTTGTCGACGTTTCACAGGATGTAATCGTCCGTGAGCAGGACTGTGAGACGACATTCGGCATCACCGTTTCCGATATTAAGGACGGAAACGAGATGATTGAGCCACTTTCCGAACGTCTACTCGGTCGCTATCTCACAGCGGATTTAATGCACCCCGAAACCGGAGAGTTGCTCTGTAGCAGCGACACCATGATAGACGTTACAATGGCGGATAAAATTGTTGAGTCCGGTGTTAAAAAGATAGAGATAAGAAGCGTGCTTGCCTGTCGTGCAAAGGTTGGTTGTTGTGCTAAATGTTACGGTAACTCCCTTGCTACCGGTGAAAAAATCGAAATTGGTGAGGCGGTCGGAATTATCGCCGCTCAGTCCATCGGTGAGCCGGGTACTCAGCTGACAATGCGTACCTTCCATACGGGTGGTATTGCAAATGCCGACGATATTACACAGGGTCTTCCCCGTGTTGAGGAACTGTTTGAGGCACGTCGTCCCAAGGCACTTGCCATCATGAGCGAGATAGACGGTGTTGTGTCCATAGATGATACCAAGAAAAACCGTTACGCCGTGGTAAAGGGCAAGGATGAAAACGGAGCGGATATCGAGATGAGCTACATGATACCATTTGGACAGCGTTTACGTGTTACCGATGGTGAGCAACTTGAAAAGGGCGACATGATAACAGAAGGTCACGCCTATCCGCAGGATATACTCGCAATTAAGGGCGCAGTAGCCGTTCAGAACTACCTGATACAGGAGGTTCAAAGGGTTTACCGTATGCAGGGTGTTGATATTAACGACAAGCATATCGAGGTTATTGTACGCCAGATGATGCGCCGTGTAAGGGTAGAAGATTCCGGAAAGACAACACTTATCCCCGGGTCTACCATCGACCGTAACGAGTTTGAGCTGCAGAATGCATTTGTGCGTGCGCACACCAACGAGAGCGAGCACGACGAAGCCTGTGCAACCTTCTCGCCGACACTGCTCGGAATTACCAAGGCAAGTCTTGCAACCGACAGCTTCCTATCCGCAGCCTCCTTCCAGGAGACGACAAAGGTTCTGACCGATGCCGCAATTCGTGGCAAGGTAGACCCACTTACCGGACTTAAAGAAAATGTTATTATCGGTAAAATCATCCCGGCAGGAACAGGTTTAAAAGCATAATTTCGATACATTGAGAGCAATGTATGCCACAACATCGCTCACTAAAGATTGACAATTTGATATTAATGTGGTAAAATACTAAATGTTCGGGCATTTCTATGCCCTTACAATAATCTGTTTTTATACCGCGAGTATAAAAACAGATAAGAATAAGAAGGAAAGGAGATAATAATGCCAACATTTAACCAGTTAGTTCGCAAGGGTAGAGAGGTTACATTTAAAAAGTCTACTGCACCGGCTCTCGGAAAAAGCTTCAATTCGCTTGACAAGAAGTACTCCGATACAAACAGCCCGCAAAAGCGTGGAGTTTGTACCGCTGTTCGTACAATGACACCTAAAAAACCTAACTCTGCGCTGCGCAAGGTTGCTCGTGTGAGACTTTCAAACGGTATCGAGGTTACATCCTATATCCCGGGTGTAGGTCACAACCTACAGGAGCATAGTGTGGTTCTCATTCGTGGCGGTCGTGTTAAGGACCTTCCCGGTGTGCGTTACCATACAATCCGTGGTACACTGGATACACAGGGTGTTGCAAACCGTAAGCAGAGTCGTTCCAAATACGGTGCAAAGAGACCCAAGGGTGCCGCAAAATAATTAAACGGACTTATCGCAGAGAGTTTCTGCGTGTACGCCTTTTCATGGCGTACAGAAAATTAAAGCACAAACTTTAATTTTTTGAGTACCAAAGAATTCACATCATGTGATGGAGGGAAGAACAAGATGCCAAGAAGAGGCAATATAGCAAAGCGTGAGGTACTGCCGGATCCGCTGTACTCATCACCCATGGTGACACGCTTAATTAACAGTATTATGTACGACGGTAAAAAGGGTGTAGCCCAGAGTATCGTCTACGGCGCATTCGAGATTGTGGCCGAAAAAACAGGCAACGATCCGCTTGAGATGTTTGAGAAGGCACTCGAAAACATTATGCCTACCCTTGAGGTTAAGGCTCGCCGTGTGGGTGGATCCACCTATCAGGTGCCTATGGAGGTGCGTCCGGAACGTCGCCGTACACTGGGACTTCGCTGGCTTACACTCTATTCAAGAAACCGTAATGAACGCCGCATGAGGGAGCGCCTAGCAGCAGAAATTATGGATGCCTGCAACGGCACCGGTTCCGCTGTTAAAAAGCGCGAGGATACCCACAAGATGGCAGAAGCAAACAAGGCGTTTGCACATTACAGATATTAATAAGGACTGATTATGCCAAGAGAAGTATCATTAGAGAAAACCAGAAATATCGGTATCATGGCTCACATCGATGCCGGTAAAACAACCACAACCGAACGTATTCTGTTCTACACCGGTCGTACACATAAAATCGGTGAGGTTCATGAGGGTGCAGCCACCATGGACTGGATGGAGCAGGAGCAGGAGCGTGGTATTACCATTACCTCGGCTGCAACAACAGCTTTTTGGAATGACCATAGGGTAAACATTATCGATACACCGGGACACGTGGACTTCACCGTTGAGGTTGAGCGTTCGCTTCGTGTTCTGGACGGTAGCGTTACTGTGTTCTGTGCAAAGGGTGGAGTTGAGCCGCAGAGCGAAACGGTATGGCACCAGGCAAACAAGTACAAGGTTCCCCGTATGGCTTATGTCAACAAGATGGACATAATGGGTGCCGACTTCTACCGTGTTTTGGGTATGATGAGAGACCGCCTAAAATGTAATGCGGTTCCTATTCAGCTACCTATCGGTCAGGAGAGCGACTTTAAGGGAATTATTGACCTTGTAGCCCAGAAAGCCTATATCTACACCAACGATCTCGGAACAGATATTCAGGAGACAGATGTTCCTGCCGAGCTTATGGATAAGTACGAGCAGTATCGTAACGAGATGTTAGAGGCTGTTGCAGAGACCGATGAAGCCCTTATGGAAAAATTCTTAGAGGGTGAGGATCTTCCGGTTGATGAGTTCAAGGCGGCACTTCGTCGTGCAACCATTGACAATACCATCGTGCCGGTAATCTGCGGTACATCCTATAAAAATAAGGGTGTACAAAAGCTACTTGATGCCGTTATCGACTATATGCCGGCTCCGACCGACATCGAGGCTATCAAGGGAATTAACCCCGACACCGAAGAGGAGGAGACACGCCCGTCTTCCGACGATGCGCCCTTCTCGGCACTCGCATTTAAAATTGCAACCGACCCATTTGTGGGTAAGCTCTGTTTCTTCCGTGTATACTCCGGCTCCCTTAAATCAGGTAGCGGTGTTTATAACTCGGTTAAGGACAACAACGAGCGTATCGGACGTATTCTGCAGATGCACGCTAATCACCGTCAGGACATAGACATGATCTATTCCGGTGATATTGCAGCGGCTGTAGGTCTTAAAAACACAACCACAGGTGACACACTGTGTGACGAGAGACATCCTATCATTCTTGAGAG
>CAYJKY010000032.1:0-42186 GCA_964370825.1 uncultured Oscillospiraceae bacterium | reverse complement strand
AGGAAGAAAATACTTCTGCAATAGGAATTATGTGCGAAGAAGTATTTGGCAAAGGACATGGCGATTTTAAAATTGCTCACATGGTTACATCAAATGCCATCGGAATAGAATTATTTGAGTTTGTAGATAATGACAAAGAAAAACAGCCATTTGAGTTTAGAAATACCGGTCTGTTTCACTTTTCTGTGCAAGACCCTGACATTGAAGGTTTGATTGAAAAAATTGTAGCTCATGGCGGTAAACAACGTATGCCAATTAAAGAATACTACCCAAATGAAAAGCCATATAAAATGTGTTATGTTGAAGATCCGTTTGGTATTGTATTTGAAATTTATACTCACAGCTATGAAGTAACTTATTCGAAAGGTGCTTACTAACACTACGAACAAAACTCCTAAACTAATTTCGGCCATAAAACACGAATAAAAATTAAACTATTTTAGCATGGCGCTTTTGCTATCTTAAGCCCATTGAATAAAATTATAATACAATTATCGAGTAATATAAAAGATGAATAAAATTAGTACCCACAACAAAAAAATATATTAAATTTAATTGCACAGCTTAAGCTATGTCTTATAATTTTAAAAAAATGTTAGCCCTAATTTGAGATATAATAGGACTAACATTTTTTGTTGACGGACTAAAAATTGAGGTGTATAATATAATTGTTACAGAAAAATCTTGTTATCCTGTGGTGGGGTTGGGTTGTGGGAAATTGATTTTTTCAAAAAGAGTAGTATACTCACTATAATATAATTCACTTCAAATATATAGCTTATTGGAAATTGTCAGGAGAGATAGATGAAGCTTTTAAAAATATTGTTTGTTTTGATAGTAATCATTAGTTTGTTTGTATCTCTTTATATTTCATACCTAACATATTTAGACATAGAGGTAAAGGAACAAAATATAATTGAAGTATATGCTGATAGAATTCAATCAGCTTTGCAATCACAAATACAGGTTAGCCAGATTTTAGGGGAAATATTAATTATACAGAACGGCGAAATTAGTGATGCGCATTTTAATAGTGTTTCAGGTGCGCTTTATAATACAAACATTGAACCATCTATTGCTTACCTTTCTAATGGAGTTTTCACACAAGTGTATCCTTTTGAATTAAACGCTTTTCTTTTAGGGCACAGTGTGTTTGAAGATGAAACTGCAATGGATGATGCAATTATGGCGAGAGATAGTGGTGAAATAGTTGTTTCTGGTCCATATAAGCTCGCCGGCGGTCAAGTAGGCATTGTCATTCGCAATCCGGTGTATATTGATAATGAATTTACGGGATTTTCTGCCGTGGTAGTTCACGCTAATAAACTATTGTCATCAATTGCTGCAACGAACCTTCCAAATCTTGGATATGAGCTTAAAATTTCCTCGATATATCAAGAGGAGGAAATGGAACTTTTCGCCTCCGAAGATTTTAATTCTAACTATGCAAGCATTTATTATTTTAAGCTTGGCGATGCAGACATACAAATGGAGTTACATACGAAAGACAAAATTGGGGCTGTTGCGACTAGTTTTATTGCATGTTTTTTTGCTTTACTAGCTATCAACTTGTTCGTGTATAGATATTTGAAAAAAGCACACATAATTAGAGAAAATTTAACCAAAAAACTTGAAACTGACCCTCTGACAGGCGCCAGTAATAGGGTGAAAGTTGAAAAATATGTTAAGGAGGCAAATGGGGTTGAGTTTGTGATGTTTTACCTTGACCTAAACAAGTTTAAGCCTGTTAATGATAACTATGGTCATGAAATGGGCGATAAAGTTCTAATTGCTTTTGTACAAAGGCTAAAAGGTGTATTAAAGAGCGATAGTATTGTTGCGAGAGTTGGAGGGGATGAGTTTGTAATAGTAGTCCCTAATGTCACAAATGATAAGGAAGCTTTGTCAATAAGCCGTCGCATAAAAGAAAGATCTGAGGCAGTGTTTACTTTTGGAGATGTTAATATAAATATTTCTTCCAGTATTGGATACGTGTTTTCAAGAGAAGCAAAAGAAATGTCCGATTTATTAGCAATCGCTGATAAAAAGATGTATGCTGAAAAACAAAAGAATAGTATTAGGAATTAAATTTACTTATATCCAATATTTATTATCTATAACATAAATAATACAAATAATAAGGCATGGCTTTGGCTGTGCCTTATTATTTGTATTACAGGGTGAACATTTTTATGCAACCTGCAACATATGTCTTATTGCACTTAATGTTAATCATATGAGCAAATTTTCTGTGTTTAATTAACAAAAATAATCTGCGTGCCGGTAAATAAGTTAATGATGCTTTACACAAAAACAAAAGTATGTTAAAATATTAACAAAGTAAAAATGAGGTATATTGTATGAAAGTTAAAGTATGTATCGGCAGCTCATGTCATTTAAAAGGCTCAAAGACAGTGGTCGAGAAAATTCAGGCTCTAATAAAGGCGCATGATATGCAGGAGAAAATTGATTTATCGGGCGCATTCTGCATGTCAAAATGTCAAGATGGTGTATGTGTATCGATAGATGATACTGTACATTCTGTTAAGCCGGAAATTACAGAGATATTTTTTGAAAAAGAAATAATGCAAAAAATATAATCAGGAAGAAGAATACATATGGCTGAATATTTAAAACTAAAAAAATCAAATTGTAAAAATTGCTATAAATGCATACGTTGCTGCCCTGTTAAGTCTATACGATTTTCAGGCGGTCAAGCAAACATTGTAAACAATGAATGTATTCTATGTGGTCAATGCTTTGTAAATTGCCCTCAAAATGCGAAAGAAATTGACAGCAGCATTGAGGCTACAAAAGTACATATCTATTCTGGCGTGCCGGTTATAGCATCGGTTGCACCATCATTTATTGCAAATTATGATGGTGTTGGAATAAAAACCATAGAAAAGGCGTTGATTAAGCTCGGATTTCACCATGCGGAAGAAACCGCAATAGGTGCCACAATTGTTAAAAACGCTTATGAAAAAATGATAATCGAAGAAAAGAAAAATATACTTATCACCTCTTCATGTCACTCGGTAAATCTGCTTATTCAAAAATATTATCAAAGCCTATTGCCATGTCTTGCTGATGTCGCTTCACCCATGCAAGCTCACGCAATGGATATTAAAAAACGATATCCCGATGCAAAGGTTGTTTTTATAGGACCATGTGTTGCAAAAAAAGACGAAGCAGGTTATTACAAAGAAATTGTGGATGAAGCACTTACCTTTGAAGAGTTTAGTCAATGGCTCGCTGAAGAGGACATTAAGTTTAATGTAAATGAACAAAAAGATGCCACAGAGGAGAGCTTAGCAAGATTTTTCCCTACAACAGGAGGTATTCTTAAAACAATAACAAATAAAGCTCCGGATTATTCATATTTTGCAGTTGACGGAGTTGAAAATTGCATGAAGGTTTTAGATGAAATACTTGAGGGTAATATTGAAAAATGCTTTATAGAAATGTCCGCTTGTGTTGGAAGTTGTATAGGTGGTCCGGTCATGGAAAAAAGCAGAAAAAACTCTGTTATAGATAACATTTACATTAGTGGATATGCGGGCAAAAAAGATTTTGCAGTGGAGCCTCTGTCATCTGAAAAGATGCGCAAAAACTTCACTTTAATAGAACAATCAAATTATCCACCATCAAAAGCGGATATAAAAAACATTCTTAGGCAAATAGGAAAAGAGACCGAGGCAGACGAGCTTAATTGTGGCTCGTGTGGTTACAACTCTTGTAAAGAAAAGGCAAAGGCTGTTTTTTACGGTAAAGCCGAACTTAACATGTGCCTTCCGTTTTTAAGTGAAAAGGCAGAGACCTTCTCCGAACTGATAGTAAACAATACGCCTAATGCAATTATCGTTTTAAATGATAATTTAGAGGTGCAACGAGCTAACCAGTCTGCTGTCAAGCTGTTAAATTTAAGATCACAAAATGATATTTTAGGTGAGCAAATTGTTAAGGTTTTGGATCCCATTGATTTTATTGCAGCCAGAGATACGGGAGCTTCTGTAAAAGATAAGAAGGTGTATTTGACAGAATATAACAAGCATATACACCGGACAATTATTTTTGACAAACAGTATAAAATGCTTGTTTGTATTATGCGAGATATTACGGAAGAAGAGGAGGAAAGAGCGAAAAAAGAAGAGATAAGTCGTAAAACTGTTGATACCACAGACAAGGTTATAGAAAAACAAATGAAGGTTGTTCACGAAATAGCTTCTTTATTGGGAGAGACAGCGGCAGAGACTAAAATTGCACTTACCAAGTTAAAGGAGTCGATTAGAGATGATTAATTTGTGCCCTGATATTGGCTTTAGCAGTTTAAACAAATACACCGAGGAGTTGTGCGGTGACCAGGTTTGTGTTATTGAGGGTGTCGACGGGTCTACCACTGTAGTCTTAGCAGATGGGCTTGGAAGTGGGGTGAAGGCAAATATACTTTCTACATTGACATCAAAAATCATATCTACCATGATATCAGAAGGCTTAAGTATTACCGACTGTGTTGAGACAATTGCAGAAACCTTACCTGTATGTGCCGTAAGGGGGGTGGCGTACTCTACATTTACAATTGTTAGAATACTTAGTGGAAATAAAGAGGCTGAAATAATACAATATGATAACCCGCGAGTGATTTTATTTAGAGATTTAAAAAACTATGAGTTTTCTTACACCGAGACAATAATAAACGGAAAAAAGATTTTAACGTCTAAAATAAACCTATATGAAAATGATACACTTTTTTTAATGAGCGACGGCTGCATTCATGCCGGTGTTGGAAGCACCTTGAACTTCGGCTGGGACAGGGCGGATATTATTAACTACATGGAACCTCTTTGCCATGTGGGGTTTACGGCAAAAACGCTTAACACCATACTTTTAGACGAGTGTTGTTCTCTGTATGGAGGTCAACCCGGAGACGACACCACGGCTTGCACAATTAAAATGCGAAAAAGAGTGCCTATGAACTTAGTGATAGGCCCTCCATCTAATAGAAATGATGCAGATAGGATGATGTCACTATTTTTCTCAAAAGAGGGCAAACATATAGTTTGTGGGGGCACAACCTCGGCTATTGCGGCAAATTTTTTGGGTAAAGAGCTAATACCTTCTCTTGATTTTATCAGCTCGGATGTGCCGCCTACTGCAAAAATCGAGGGGGTTGAGCTTGTCACGGAGGGTGTAATAACCATAAATAGAGTGCTTGCTTATGCCAAAGATTATCTGGATGAAAACAGGTTTCACTCTCAGTGGAGCAATAACAAGGATGGCGCTTCCTCTATTGCAAGACTATTGTTTGAAGAGGCCACAGACATAAATTTCTATGTTGGGAGATCAATTAATCCCGCACATCAAAATCCGGACTTACCTATTAACTTTAACATAAAAATGCAGTTGGTAGATGAACTTGCAGACTGCCTTAAAAAAATAGGAAAAAGCATAAAGGTGAGCTATTTTTAGAAAGGAATACATATTATAAATGAAGAAATTTGATACTAAAGTTCAGTACATAAAATATAAAGTTTTAAGAGCGGTTGCAAAACATGCTTGGAATGATACTCTGCTTGAAAATGTTACAGACATACCTAAACAAATAATAACCGGCAAAGAGTCTACCATGAGATGTTGCGTGTACAAAGAGCGAGCTATTTTGGCAGAACGAGTAAAAATAGCCATGGGTGGTGATAAATCTAACCCGAACGTAATAGAGGTGATTGATATCGCCTGTGATGAATGTCCTGTCTCGGGATATACTGTAACATCGTCATGTAGGGGTTGCCTCTCTCATCGCTGTTATGAAGCATGCAGATTCGGCGCTATTTCTTTTGATGATAATTATACTGCACATATCGACGAAGAGAAGTGTGTGGACTGCGGGGCTTGTGCAAAGGTGTGTCCATATTACGCTATAATCAGTAGAAAAAGACCTTGTGAAAGTGCATGTAAAATAAAAGCAATACAAAAGGCAGAAGACAACAGCGCAGAGATAATAAACGAAAAATGTATTGCATGTGGAGCTTGTGTTTACCATTGTCCATTCGGTTCAATATCGGATAAATCCTTTATTTTAGATACTATAGATATAATTAAAAAAAGTAATAATAACAAAGAATATAAAGTATATGCAGTCGTAGCGCCTTCAATTTCTAGCCAGTTCCAACATGCTAATTTAGGTCAGGTGGTAAGTGGAGTAAAAGAACTGGGCTTTCATACGATAGTTGAGGCAGCCTTAGGTGCCGACGCAGTAGCATTAGAAGAGTCGAGGGAACTTGCCGAAAAAGGATTTTTGACAAGCTCATGTTGCCCCGCTTTTGTAATGTATATAAAGCAAAACTTCCCTGATTTTGTACAGCATATCTCGCATAATTTATCACCCATGGCAAGAATTGCGAAATATATTAAAGAGACTGACCCTACCTCAAAAATTGTATTTATAGGTCCATGTACAGCTAAAAAGATGGAATTTCAGCTTGAAAGTGTTAATCCTTATATAGATTGCGTTATAACATTTGAGGAGTTACAAGCACTTTTTGACAGCCGCGACTTAAACTTAGAAGAGCTGCCTATTGATGTGCTTGACAATGCCTCGTATTTTGGACGGATTTTTGCACGAAGCGGTGGATTGTCCGATGCTGTAGCACAAGCCATGAAGGAGCAGAATATTGAGTTTGACCTAAAAGCAGAAAAATGTGACGGAATAGAAACTTGTAAAGCCGCAATATTAAAATCCAAAAGAAAAACAAGCGATATTAATTTTATTGAAGGCATGGCGTGTGTCGGTGGCTGTATCGGCGGTGCAGGTTGTTTAACTCATGGCCCTAAAGACAAAGCAGGGGTGGACAAATATGGAATGTTGGCTTTTGAGAAAACTCTGTTGGATGCCGTTAAGACGTTAAATATATAATGCATCTAACCCCAAATACTTTTTATATAATTTGTTAGCCCTTAGGCAACCTAAAGAGTTGGGTTGTTGATACAAGCGCTAGTAAAGGCCCGATTATCCAAAATGGCAGATAATCGGGTTTTTACTCATGTTTAAGTAAGCAACCCAATAAAGGAACATGCGGTTTTTAGAAGCATGCTCAAATCTGCGGAAAATATAGTGGTAAGTCGGGATTGAATTTAGGTGTGTATAATGATATAATCAAATACAATACATCTTAATCAGGAGTAATATATGACCCCAAAAGAATTTTCTGAGATTCGCCGCCGATTTAACATAGAAAAGACTAACATTGGTCTGGTTCGAGGGTGTTTTGTTAACGACTCGGGGCAGATTATTTCACGTTTTTCCGAGTCGTTACATCTCATGAGTAACAGCGATAAAGAAAAATTAATCGCAGTGATTAAACGTGCTCTTTCTGGAAGTATAGGCAAAAATTTATTAGATTTATCATTTTCGACTTCACAGGTTGCAGACAGCGATGAACACCGCCTTTTAATGAGCATGGTGAGGTCTAAACTTAAAGACGATGATGCGGTTGAGATGTTGTTTTCAAAAATAATCACATCTGCACAGATTGAGGGTAGTTACTTAATTCTATGTTGTAACGATAACTATGATGTTCCGTATAAGGATAATAATGGTGAGACAAGTAGCGATAGCAACAGCATGCACAGCTATATGGTGTGTGCAGTTTGCCCTACTAAGCTCACCAAACCTGAGCTTTCATACATCACTACGGAATGTCGATTTGAAAGCTGTGCTCAAAACACGGTTATTTCCTCCCCTGTAATCGGATTTACCTTCCCCACCTTCGACGATCGTGCCACAAACGTTTATAATGTTATGTATTACACAAAAAGCAGCTCCGATATTCAGGGGAACTGTATTGAATCGTTGTTTAATATCGAACCTCCCATGCCTGCAGACAGCCAAAAAGCCGTTTTTAATGATATACTTGTTGAAGGGTTACAGGAGGAATGTAATTTATATACAGTTAACTCGGTCAACGAAACAATCTCCATGTATATTGAGGAGCAAAAGGAGCTTGAGTCAAATGCCGTACCTTTTATATCTCAGCGTGAGTTTGGAAATATTCTATCAGATAGTGGCATTAATAAGGAGAAGGTTGAGGTTTTAGTTAATGATTTCAAGGAGAGATTTGGCGAAAACACCGAGGTAAGCATCAAAAATTTAGCCGAAAAAAAGCAGGAGTTAACTACACCTGATGTTAAAATTTCGATTAATGTTGATTCGCCTGACGTTGTTAAGACACAGATAATTGACGGTGTAAAATATATCATGGTTAAAGTTACCGGCGACATTGAACTTAACGGTGTTCCGATTAAAATATAGAATAAGATAACATGATTTTATCACTATTTTAGCAGAAAATCATAGATGTACTGATTTTTATTTACAACCTACTATAATTATTGTTTCATCTTTACAGTCAAGCAGCTCTGTTGAGATAGAGAGAGTAACACTTCTTGTTGACACTCCGGTAAAAAGAGGTGTATAATAGATACATAATACATAAAAAATGTTGTTCTTTGGTGTTTTTAGTTTAATAATAGCGGCCAGATTATTGAGGTAATGTTTTGATAGATTACGGATTAGCAAATAAAGTGGTGCTGATAACTGGCGCAAACAATCCTGAGGGCATAGGTGCAACCACCGCCCTACACTTTGCAGAGCAGAAAGCGAAAATTGCGATATTGTATAAAAAAATAAAGCAACCCTATGATGACGCCAAAGTAAAAAATATGGGGTTAGATCGCTATTTCAAGGCTAATAGTGGAGACACTTTTTTTGTAGAAGAACGTTTGACCTCCCTTAATACCGAGTTCATTGTAATCGAAGGGGATATCTCGGATGAGGAGAACATAAAATATATATTTGATAAAATAGAAGAGCGCTTTGGCACAGTAGATATCTTGGTTAATAATGCAGCAGAGGCTGATCCTTATGGCAATGACACGATAGAAACACTTAATAAAACCGTTATAGACAATACATTTGCTGTCAATGTACGAGGAACACTTCTTATGATAGCTGAGTTTGTAAAAAGACACAAGAATGGCGGTAGAATAATTAACCTATCTACCGACGCCGCGCAAACTATGCTTTATCAAGTTTCTTATGGAGGAAGCAAAGCAACGACAGAGGCTTTTACACGCAGTATCGCAATGGAAGTCGGCAAATATGGAATTACGGTGAATTGTGTTGCTCCCGGACCGACACAGACAGGTTGGATTGATGAAGCGTTGGAAAAGGAAGTTGTTCCGGATATTCCTATTGGTAGACTTATATATCCAAAAGAAATTGCAGATGCAATAATGTTTCTTGCCAGTGATAAAGCCGATGCAATTACAGGGCAGGTTATTAAGGTGTCTGGTGGTCACGCATTATAATCCGAGTTGTGCAACATGTGCAAAAACAGAGGGTTTCCTCATAGCGTTAATTTTGTAAAATTCCCTTCAATGCAGGGACTGTTTAAAATACTTCTTGCAAAGACTCCCTCAGGTGTTAGGCACATGTTATTCATATAATCAATTAAAGGTGTTCATAAATGTTAGAGTATAATTTAGTTGCAGAATATGCATCGCTGTTTATTTTAACGGCGGTAATATTCAGCTTTAGGCGTGACTATGAGGCTAGAAATCTAAGATATAAATTTTTAAAGGGCATGTATTATACTACATATATTAGTGTTGTTATGACAATACTCTCTGTTTTAGCCACAAACTCCTTTGCAGCTTATTCAAATTATTTTATATCCTATACGTTAATTTTTTTATACTTTGTGTTTTTGCCTTGTTTGCCGGTGATGTTCATACTCTATTCAATCACATTAACCGACCTAAATTCAAACGAAAGGGATCATTATAAAAAGCTATTCCCTTATTGTATTCCATATGTAATATATCTTATAGTTGTTGTATCTAATTTGTTTACAGACAAAGTTTTTACAATTGACGGTAATAATCATTATATTAGAGGTGACTGGTACCAAGCTCCCTTTATTGTGAGTTCATTTTACATAATAATGTTGTTATATCTTGCAATTAAAAACATAAAAACCGTTTATAGGGAAGTAATGCAGGTGTTAAGTTTTGCATTTGTTTTTTCTCTGAGTATAATGTTACTGCAGTTAATTATGGATGATGTTATTCTTACCGGAATGATTTATACTTTAGGTGTTTTAATTGTTCACCTATATATTCAAAACGTGAGAAAATCTGCCGATCATTTGACAGGCGTTAACAATAGAATTGCCTTAACCCATAAAATAAACGAGAGAATAAAGAATAAAGACGATTTTTCATTATACATAATAAGCCTACGTAACTTTAAAAGTGTTAACAAAAGATACGGCCTTGAAACAGGAGATAAAATATTAAGATTAGTTTCTGAAAATTTATCAAAGGAATTCTCCATATACAACACTTATAGATATAGTGGTGACGAGTTTGCTATTCTATCAAAAGATTTAAGTGATAGATATTTTGACAGGTTAACTAAGGTTGTCGATGCGTTAAATCACCCGATATCAATTGAAGGTTTTGATATGGTTGTGGATTTAATTTTTGTTAGAGTAGACTACCCTGCTTTTTCTACTAATTCTAAAGATTTAATTTCCGCCGCCGATTACTCGGTGCGAACTTTAAAAGAAAAATCCGGTGAGAACAGATATTTATATGATATATCTATTATGCATAATATGTCTGAGCAAAATTTAATGACGCAAAAAATTAAAGATGCCCTTGCTAATGACAATTTTGTTGTTCATTATCAGCCGATTTTCTCTATTGAAAATAACACATTCTCTCAAGCAGAAGCACTGGTTAGAATGCTCGATAATGATAAATTATTATACCCTAACAGCTTTATTGACCTATCTGAAAAAAATGGGCTTATAACTAAAATCACCTATAAAGTTTTGGAAATTGTATGCAGGGATTTACGGGAACTGTTAGACAATAACCAGCTAAATTCAAAGTTTGACTCTGTTTCAGTTAACTTTCCATACTATCAGTTCGCATTGCCTACGATGGTTGAAGATGTTTTAGAAATCCTATCTAAATATAATATCCCCCCCTCTATGATTAAAATTGAAATCACGGAAAGAGTTCTTATTTCAGATAGCTATAATATGAAGACTGTTATGAAAGAAATGCAGGAAAAAGGATTTGCATTTGAGCTTGATGATTTTGGAGTTGAGTATTCCAACATGAGTGTATTGTTAGATTTACCGCTTGATATTATCAAAATAGATAGAAGCCTTCTGCTTTTAGCAACTAAATCAGAAAAAAACAGAAAGTTTTTCGAGCACCTCATATTAGGAATTAAATCCACTAATAAGCAAATAATCGTTGAGGGAATTGAAGAAGTAGAGCAAAAAGATTTGTGCGTTTCTTGTAAATGTGATTATATCCAAGGATATTTTTTCTCAAAACCCGATTATATTCATAATGTACTTAGTTTTATAGGTGTAAATAAAGATTAAACGTTAGGTCATGGCTTTTCATGAGAAATATTCACTAAAACAGTATATAAAGACATTTCGTTATTGTATATGCTAAAAGTCGAATATAGAAACTTAGAATATAGGGGGCATTGAATGATACAGAAAATTGACCATCTTGTTATTACTTCAAAAGACATCTCAAAAACTGTGGAGTTTTATCAAAAACTCGGCTTTACGGCACAAAATAAAGGCGAGAGATATGAACTATATGCAGGTGATTTTAAGATAAATGTACATATTCTCGGCGATGAATTATCTCCCCACGCTCAAAATGTACAGCCTGGTAGCAGTGATTTTTGCTTTGAAATAAAAGGTGATATAGAAACTTTTTATGAAGAGCTAAAGCAAAGCGGTTTGGAGATTGAACTTGGGATAGTAGAACGGCATGGGGTGCGTGGTGTCATGCGCTCAGTATATCTTCGTGATCCTGATGGAAACCTGGTGGAAATCTCTGCCTATATATAAACTCTGCCTGTAACGGAACTGCTAGAAATATTGCTTACCCCTTATGTATAAGTCGTGATATTAGGTTTCGTGATGGATATACAAGAGAAAGGACAGGACAGAAAATGGATTTTAAGGATAATGGATTGACAGCATGGGAGGAGAACGCAGAATTTTGGGACGAGCAAATGGGCGATGAGTCTAATTATTTTCACTGTGATATTGTAAGACCGAATGTGGAAAAACTGCTCGAAATATCGCAAGATGATTATGTGCTTGACATAGCATGTGGAAACGGAAATTTTTCTGAGAGAATGGCGAAACAAGGTGCGAGGGTAGTAGCGTTCGATTACAGTCCTAAAATGATTGAACTTGCAATAAAACGAAGAAGCTCTGTTTTGGATAAGGTAAGCTTTCATCTTTGTGACGCTACAAATTATGAGATGTTAACGGCTCTTAAAGGTGATAAACCATTTACTAAAGCTGTTGCCAACATGGCAATAATGGACATATCCGAGATATCGCCATTGTTTAAAGCGGTTTATGATATGCTTGATGAAAACGGAATGTTTGTTTTTGCAACACATCACCCTTGCTTCACATATGAAAATGATGACTATTTTACAAGTTGCATCAATAAAGGAGTTGCTATTGAAGGGCAACCTATGCTGCAAAATTACTACCATCGCACAATCGGGGATATTCTTAATTTAGCATTTCAATCAGGCTTTGTGCTAGACGGCTTTTATGAGGTGCCTTTTGCCGGAGAAAATATTCCAATTATTATGACGATAAGATTACGTAAAAAATGAGTGGTTGTCAATGTTGATCAACCCCGTTGCTTTTATATTATTAAATATTCCTGACAATATCACCCTCTTCGATGAATGTTATTGCCATCAAATTGAAAACATGAGTAGCAAGTAAATGAGGACGATATAATTTTAACATTGACAGTATAATGTACCTGTGATAAACTTGACAAAATGAATATCCATAAACAATAAAGCTTTTCAGAGTTAAGGAATGATAGCTCGTATCGCCTAAAGATAGTGCCTAAGGAGAATAAAGGCGGAATAATTTGATAATTTATATCCTTTTTTAATATGTAAAGCAGATAGAATATAGGAGAAAATTATGAAGGTAGTAATTTTAGCGGGCGGACTTGGCACACGAATTTCAGAAGAAAGCCATCTGCGTCCAAAGCCGATGATAGAAATAGGAGAGCGACCTATTCTTTGGCATATTATGAAATACTATTCACATTTTGGGTTTAACGATTTTATTATATGTTGCGGATATAAGGGTCATATGGTAAAAGAGTATTTCGCAAATTATTATCTGTATGGTTCCGACGTGACATTTGACTTTAGAAATAACGGCGATATGATCGTGCATAATAACGTCTCGGAGCCGTGGAAGGTGACAATTGTCGACACCGGGCTACATACCCAGACCGGCGGCAGAATAAAGCGGATTGAAAAGTATATTGATGACGAACCTTTTATGCTGACATACGGTGACGGCGTTAGCAACGTCAACCTAAAAGAACTTATCAAGGTGCATAATGACTCTGGAAACGTTCTAACACTTACGACCGTCCGACCAAGCGGAAGATACGGCATAATTGACCTTGATGAAACAAAGAACACGGTTGTTGGGTTTAGGGAAAAAGCCACCGAGGACAGCAACTGGATAAACGGCGGCTTTATGGTTGCAAACGCAAAGGTTTTTGACTATATCGAGGGAGACGATACAGTTCTTGAAAAAAGCCCTCTCGAGCAGATGACTATTGATGGAAAACTCGGCGCATATAAGCACTATGAATTCTGGCAATGTATGGATACACAGCGAGACAGAAGTGCCTTGGAATGGCATATTAAAGAGAAAAAAGCGCCATGGATGGTCTGGGAAGATTAAATGATTCGCATGTGCAGAATAAATCAAAAAGCTGCACCTGTAAATCTAGTGATAACACATATTGTATCGCTTTATCCTTGTGAGCAGTACGGTGAAACCCTCGGCACTCATAGAAATTTCGAAGTAATAACCTGTTCGCATTGTACCTCACACCCTTAAATCACAGTGTTTACGACAATAAAGCTTGGTTATTTGTCGAAGATCCCATGTGAAAATCAACGCCTTAATCTTGTTGTGTATGGAAATACGGTATTACATCATGAGGTAGGCGGGTAACTTTGATGAAATGTGGTGGGCTTTAATTTAAGGTGCTATACAACATAAATCTATACTAAAGTACAGTATAAATTGCATATAATATATGTTATTATATAATTGCAGTAATAATGTAACAGCGAGGTGGTTATGCCGGGCGGACTACAGAATAGATTTTTCAGTAACAATGCTGAAGCAGAGAAGGCTAAGGCTAAGAGAGAGAGAGTTTATGATACAAGCCGTGGGCACAAAACAAGGCGCCTACAGGGGCTGTTCGGTACGAGTAGGTTTGTTTCTTCGGAGCAGGGTGCTGCCCTACGGCAAGGCTATAGAGGCAGGGCATCTATGCGAGAAAGAGCTGCCACATCTGAAGACCTGTTTGATATATATATTTCGGGGCAACGGGATACCATACACAAGGAAGATAAAGAAACCTTGGATTTAATAGATACGGCTACTGATGAAGGGAAAAGAAAGGCGCTTAGTAAGCATCCGAAAGGTGTGTTCAGATGGCTTTTTAACCGAGGAAAAAAGACCGGTACAGCCGGACATGAACATGAGCTTGATGTTGGTAAGGGGATCGAATATTATATGAATCCGAGCTTGCGGGATGCAGACTTTAGTGAATTTAATCCATTTGACGACATAGGCAGTGACCCTGCAAATCAACCGGCTCGTACCGGGGATAATGCTCGTTTAACAAACGCAATGAATGCCCAGATAGACGAAATGGGATTTCAAATTCAACACTATGATACAAATAAAAACCTTCAGGATACAGGCCTTCGCTATAGCAAACAAGAACTTGCGAAGCATTATGACGAGGATGACTCTGACCGTACGGGAAAAGTTTCTTCAAAGCAGAAGTTTAAAATGGATGATGAAGAGGATGTTCCGGAGCCTTACTATGAATTAGAGGATATTATCGATGATAAAAATCCCGGAGCCGGTCCGGATGAGATAGACGATATGGTAAAGGAGGCAAAAAGAAACGTTACACACCAATTTGAAATGGTAATAAATATGCCGAATGAGGCATACGAGATCACACAAAAAAGTAAAATTACCGGAACGAAAATTCCGTATAGATTGCCGGCAGGCACAAGAAAGCCAGTCATCAATCAACATAGACAGCTGGTACAGATTAAAAAATCCCCTACCTATAAAACCTTGAAAAGCAAACGCTCAAAGGATAAGGGGTTTAAAGAGGAAACCGATCCGGTGTTGTTGAGTTATATTTTCGAGCAACAGGAGGTAATGTCCTTCGAAGATGAAGGAGAATACAACCCAAGCGGCTATCATGGTCATGCATTCTTTAGGCTTAAACAACGATATGAAGATAAGTTGTTAGGTCAGTACAGCTTTGGGTTTCACAATGCAAATTACGGCAGTACTGATGTAGCTACAGGTCTTGTGATGAATCCGGACGAAAAATCTTGGGTTGGAAATATCGGTGAAAATGAAAGTCTCGGTGAAAAAAATATCTCGGAGCAATCGGAGCTTTCCGCCGTAGGATTTGTGCGCTCGGTGATCGGTTCGGGAAGAAGTTATAGCTTTGAGGGTTATAACTGCACCTCGTTTGCTGTTGAAGGAGCAAAAGCCGCAGGATTAAGCTACAACGGAAGAACCACAATGATGGGTAAGACGAGCAGAAGTACCGACTATGACACTCCTGTAGCTCTTGCGAGAAATTCCGGAGTTTTCGCAAGAAAAGCCGAACAGATAGAGCGTGATGTTGATATGGAGCAGGTAGATCTTATACACAATATTAAAAACAATCCGGCACGAAAAGGCTCCTCTTTGTATAGAAAATTGTATAACTCGGTATATACATATACAAACTATGATCCCAATGATATTCTTATAGATCAATTTATTTTAAGGGTGTATGACCTTATCATTAGAAAATTTAATGAATGTTATCCCGAGCCTAACGATTTAACAAAAAACACAAGGTTGAGAAATATTCTGACCGATTATAGGGCAACCTACGATTTTTATATGAGTAAACTATATGTGCCCACAAGCGCAGATAAAGCATATGATAAATACGCGCATATAGATCGCGACGGTTATGATGTGGCACAGGAGGTGGATGATAAGTTCCTAATTATGGGTGCTAAGGAGATTATACGAAGCGACGATTCGGGAGAACTTAAAACCTTGGCAACAAGCTTTCTCGCCGATGCCAGCCCGGATTCGGCCAGTCTTCCTGCGGCAAAGATTAAGGTGTTAAAGGATGCAAAACCATCCACCCCCAGTCAGGATATTATTGATAGCTGGGTTGGTGCTACGGAAAGACTATTTGGAGCGGCCGAAACAGGCCTTAGCGACGAGGATACAAAAACGCTTGTTATAGACTTTCTTGAAACAAAAATGCGGGTTGATGGCGAGGATCTTGATGACTATGAAGATGCCGACCCTGATGACATGGACGACCTTATAAAGGGATTGGGTGTTGCAATTGCATACTCTATGCAGGCGGTCGGTTCAACAATCAACACCACACATATATCAAACATTGCCACACGAACCAATTTGTATAATGCTCTGATGATGGAAAATATTGTTTATAATGTTAACGGATTGCTTGCTCTTCTTTATGAGGATAGTGATGAGTTAGATAAGTATGCCGAGCGTCCCACAACACTTGCCGCAAAAGCTGCTGCAACCGTCGCAGTCGTAGCACCGCCGGCGCCACCGGTTGATTATCGAGCCGAGGTTGTTGATTTCTTGAAGGATAGATACGGATTAGAAGATGGCGCATTATCAGATATGTCGGGTTTCTTCATGTCAGATATTTTCATGGATTGTATGACCGTAAGTATGCAAGCTTTAAACCTTGAAGACAAAAAACAATACAAACTTTTGGTAGATGCATTGTCCTTTGTTACCGAGAATAACAATATAGACATAAAAAACATCTCAGCCGATAAAGCAGGGGATTTAGGTGGGTTAGCAGATGAGTTGAGAGGTAATTCGACTGAGATTGCATATTTCACAAGGTCGTGGCTTGATAACCAAGACAACGAAACACCATAGCCAAAGCTTTGGTTAATTTAACACGGCCAAACTGCAACATAATCTACTGTGCTTTTCGGGAGCTGTTAACACTGAATTAGGTTAACAGTTCTCGATATTGTTTTAAATCTTCCGCTATGAGAGGAGTTCCCTTTTTATTCATAAAAATAGATAGTGCCTTTATTAAATACGGCATTGTAATAATATCACCATTCCCTGCAGCCATATAACATGCAGAAATCATTATTGATTTAATATCGCTACCAACAAGTTCAAAACCGGACAAAAAGTCATAGTCTATGTCGTCAAATGGCATTTTTTCGGTAACTAAGTGTTGCCACAATTTTTTTCTCAGATTAATATCCGGCTTTGCAAAATTTATCATATATGTAATGCGTCGACGAAAAGCATCATCAATATTTTGCAGTAGGTTGGTTGATAAAAGAACCATGCCGTCATAGTCCTCGATCTTTTGTAGCAAAAATGAGGTGTCGCTGTTTGCGTATCTGTCGGTCGCATCATTAGTTTGGTTGGTGCGCTTTGCAAATATAGAATCGGCTTCATCAAAGAAAAGAATAATATTACTTCCCTTTGCGCCATCAAATACAGAACGAATATTCTTTGCGGTTTCACCGATGTATTTGCTGGTAAGCTGGCTTGCATCCACCCGGAAAAGTTCCATGCCAAGCTCGTTTGCGATTACCTGTGCCGCCATGGTTTTTCCGCTTCCCGGTGCACCATAAAACAAAACGCAAACATTGTTTCCGTAGGAGCTTTTTTTGCTGAATCCCCATTTATCCATAATAAGGTTGCGGTATTTAATGTGATTGACGGCCAGCTTCATCATCTCGATGTTATTTGGCGTAGTTATAATGTCGTCAATGGTGTAATGACAGGGTATGAAGTCACCCAATGTCTCAAGCTCACGCTTGTGAAGCTGAGTAACACCCATGATAATTTGAGCTGTGGTTATTTTTTTAGTATCATCCTTAAATGCAAGAAGTTGGGCGTATTCAAGAACCTTTTTTATGTCGCCGGGAGTAAGTATAAAGCGCGCCGCTAAATACTCCTCGTTTACATCCTCGGCAATATCGTAGCCCATAAAGTTTTTTTGAAAAATCATGGTGGTTTGGTTATAGTTAGGCAGTTTAACCTCTATTGCTGTAATTAAGGAAGAACCCCTGTGAGATACTATGGCGGAATCGTTTGAAGATGTTATGAAAAGTATGGGTGAAAAGGAAGATAGGTACTCTATTGTGCCTTCGATAGCAATCCGGTCACGGCTGTCTGAGCTGTAATCACAATTTCTAAGGCAGATTATCGGTCGGCGTAAAATGTATTCGCGCTCTAAACTGTCAAGCCGAGCTTTTAAATTTTCACAATCGACAAATTTTTTAACATCTACCTCTAAAACTGAAATGCCAAGACGTAGAGCACAGTGAAGCAAGGTGAACATTCTCCCGGCGCCGTCGTTGCCATGCAGCAAAATAATTCTCGCTTTGTTTGCAGGCCCGTAACATAAAATTCTGTTTGTAAGATTGAATACCTTTTCGATTCGGTCCTCAGCATAAAGAGGATACTCGGGTTTGTATCTCATACCGGCAGTATTGGTGGTCATATAGTAGCGACAGGAGTTAACAACATTGTTGTCCATTGATATAAACCCCATAGCCTCGCATACAATGTTATTGTGAGGTATTATCGGTGAAGCTAAACCACAAAATCCTGTCTGAAACTCAAAAATAAGGTGGAGTTTATCAGCGCCACTAAGAAGTTTAGAAACGCCTTCACTATCATCTGTGCCGTACATTAGGTTAAACAATGTGGATACCGTGCCTACCGATGGAGCACCGATTTCTTTATATCCGCCCAAAAGATCAAATATTTTTTCGTACTTTCTGTCAAGATAAGGGCACAAAGCGAGAAGAAGCGCAAGCTCTTCAAATTCCGACAACTCGAAGGTTGATGAGATAAATTTAAAGGGTGTTATCGAAAAATCATCTGTGACTTTAACACGAAGCTCGATGTACTCTTTAAAATCGAGAAGGCGAAAACGCCACTCGGCTAAACCCGGATTGATAATATTTTCCGTTTCGGTTAATACCTCCTCAATATGTCTTTGAGTAATAGGCAAGCCACAGTGCCTAAAAAAAGCAATGTCGCTCTCGCACCCGATAATCAGTCTCGCCAATAGTAGATCGGCAAATCCCGTTAGGTCTCTTTGGTATTCTGAAACAGATAAATAGGGTGTCGGGGCGTTGCGTTTTATATCTTTTTTCATATAAGCCTCAATGCGTGGTACGACTAATTGTATAACAAGATTTGTGCTTAACTGCATTAATTATAATATATTGCTTCTGATAATTCAAGGCAACACACCATATTGATAATATTTTTTCGACACCTTGAATTAAAATTATAAATGTTGTATAATGTAATAAATAATCGATTTTTACGATTTTTTGGAGGGGTGCAATGAGCGCTGTAATTGAGGTTGTTTCTTTAGTCGAACGACAAAAATATAACGAAGCGCTTTTATTGGTCGGCGAAATAGACCTTCACAGGTCAACCCTTTCCGATCTAAACGAGCTTTGCGTTGCTTTTCAAAAGATACCCATGGATATCAGAACAAAAAACTCTAATCATATAGTTGTGAGTGCATATATCAGCAAGATGTTGGGCGATGCTACGGCATTTGAAGAGTGGTATAAGACTTTGGTTTATCTTCGTGACGAAACAAAAGGCGTGGGAGAAAAGGAGGGGTTAGAACGTTGCATAAGCCGTGTGAATCTTATGCGCTCAAAAACAAGCAACGCACAGACCCTGATACTGTTATCAGCTCTTACTGCAGAAGATGGGAAACGTACTAAGCAATTGCCTTGCAGTGCCACATCTAAAAGGCCGAGTGTCTTAAGAGGCACAAAGGATTGTTCGGAGTGGGGCAAATATTATAAAGCAGTAAAAAGTATTTTGTTGCCTGTTTTTGAAAATCTCGGAGATTTTGACGGTAAGTGTGCCATCGAGCTTGCCATCGGCGAACTTTGTATGGAAAAAGGCGATTTTACCGGTGCTATACTCTCTCTCGGTGTTGCAGTTACATCAGACGAAACGGAAATAAAATTCGGTGCATATTATGCCTTAGCCAAGCTATATCTACTTGAAGGCGATATAGAAAAGGCAAAGGCGACAATTGAGGATGCAAATAAACTAATAGAAAACAGCGGTGCTGTTTGGCTTTTGGATAACTTTAAGGCGGTGCTTGCTGATGTTGCAATATACTGCGGAGATAATGAATATATTAACGAATGGATACCGGTTGCAAAAGAGCTTGTAAAGGATAAGGTGTTACCCGATACAGAGCTTATAAGCATTATTTATGCCAAGGCTCTTATGGCACGTGGAGAATGGCGCGAATCAACGTTGTATCTTCAAGGCTTAAGCGACCATTTTGATAACAATGCAAGGATTCTTGATTCCATAGAATGCAAAATTCTTTGTGCAATTTCACTTATGCAACTTGAAAGCGACGATAAGTCTGTTGAGCTGTTGCACAGCGTGCTTGAGCTTGCAAAAACTTATGGATATACCACAGTTTTTGCCGATAAAGGTAAGCTGATGTTTAGATTGCTCGGAAAGTATCAAAAGGCTTACCATCCCGAAAACGGTTTTGGGAAGTTTGTTGATGCAATATCCGCACAAACTAAAAAGATTTCCTTATTGTTAGCATCTGAATACAACAACAATAATGTAGCTGAGGTAGCGGAAGCAACTCCACCAATCTTAACCGATACAGAGGTTAGAATTATTCAGATGCTTAACGAAGGTGCAAGTAATAAGTCTATCGGAGTTGACCTTGATATAAAGCTGACTACGGTGAAATTTCATGTGAAAAATTTGTTCACAAAGTTTGATGCCCAAAACAGGGTGGAACTGCTAAACAAGGCGCGATCGTTTAAGATGCTAAGCTAAATAAACAATATAAATTAATTCGTCATGCATACTATACTAAAGTACAGTTTAAATTTGACGAATTTATTGTTATAATTAAAATATAGTAGCTATTTTGAGGAAAAATACAATGAACTGTGTTTTCGGATAGGTGGTGTTTTGGGAGTTAATCAAAAAGGTGCAAAAATAGAAAAAAACAAAGAAATTCTTATGCGTCTTCAGGCTCCGGCGCATATAGAAAAAAGTCATTTCTCTCGGCATGAAAAGGTTGAAGGTCTTATTACCGATAAAACACAAAATTCATTCCTAGGCTGTGACAGGCTTTTAAAGTACGATACCATATTCGGCACTGTTCAGTTTGCTTATGACAGCAGAAAAAGTCTTACCTTTTTGTTCGCAAACATTAAGCCGTCAATACTTGATACGGTTGCCTCGGCTCATCAAAAGGAACTTGATGACAATAAAATGAAAAATGCACTTAAAACCGACAGCGAAAATCTTGCGTTTTCGTCTAAGCGACTTAAAAATTCGGCATCCATGTTCTATAAAAAGGACACCAAGCCTTGGCGTGAGAGCACCTTGAGCCCGTACCTAAAGCGAGCAAACTTAGAATCCCTTGCAAAGTCTATGCCTTTTTTGCAAAGAGGCACTCAGCAAAAAGAACGCATGGATTTGGTTAAAGAGGATTTAGAGCTAAAGGCGATGTATCGTACTACAAGCGACAGCAAACAGAGAGAGGGCATTCGTGCTCAGCAACACACCAATCTGAGATCAATGGAGACGTTGAACAGTATTATTATAAGAAAAGCCGGTATGACAAACATGTTTTTTAACAAGGTTAATTCGGTTTTTGATATGCAAAAAAAGGAAATGTTTAACTACTATAACAAGGTTAGGGAGGAAACGCAGAGTCTTGAAAATATGACCGCGGAACAGCCTTATGATGAAGAGGAATAAAGGCTGCTCGCGCATAGGAGATGATGAAGGTTGATAAGTAGGTTGGAGGATTATAAAGCAGCTGTCTTTAATATATGCGAGCTTTTGCATAATAAAGACGATAGCGTTGTGCCCTGTTTAAAAAAATTAGTAGCATCGGAAGATGATGTTGATTTTATAGCACCTATCGGATATATCGCAAATGCATTTTCTCTCACAGATAAAGAAACATTGGCATTATGCGTTTCTGCACAGCATCTTTGGCAACACCGGCCGTTGCCCACGCTTTTTGAGCTATGCGAGCTATGCGATTTACAGACAGAACCTATTCATCATATTTTTGCCACCCAGCAGGACGGTGAGGTGCTTTCCCACACGTTGCGATCATTTATCATGGGTGCAGGTACAGCATTTCCTTCCTGTGTACGACTACACCTTCCTACCGACGCAGAGCTGTTTCATTCCCATGAAATACTAAACGAAATACAATGCTTTTGTAATGAATTTACCGATAGAGAAAACAGCGGTTTCGGTGCGGTTGTGCTGACAGGAGGAAAAGGCACAGGTAAAACCTTTTTACTAACACGCCTTGCACAACAAAACGGTGGAACATTGCTTGAAGTCGATTTATCCACTGCCCTTCCGGAAAATGTTGCGGAGATAGCAATAGTAGCAACACTTTATCGTAGCATTGTCTGCATTATAAACACAAAAAATGACACTACCTGTAAGGCTGTTGTGTCGGGACTTTTTAATAGATTAAATTTGCTGTTTTTTGCTGATGCTGTTAAAAGTGATATTTTGGATGACAATACCATAGTTTTAAATACAGAGCTAAAAGGCCTAACTCCTTTGCAACGAGGCGAAGCAACCGTAAAGCTTTTTGGTCTATCACACAGTGCAGAAAAAGCACAAAACTTTAGCATTATCTATAATGCAAGCATTGGAAATCTCGTTAGTGCAAGTATGTGCTATACAGCTGAGGTAATGGCAGGAAGAATAGATGTTGGAGACGAATCGACAGTTCTAAAAATTATTAAAAACGTGAGTGCCGGAACGCTAGGCGACAATGCAGACAAAATAATTACCAATAAAAGACTTGGTGATGTTGTACTTCCAATGGCTCAGGGTAAAAAGTTAGAGGAGATAATCTCTTTTATTCGCAACAAAAGAATTGTTTATGAAGGGTGGAATTTCAACGACAAAATACCCTATGGGCGTGGAATAGCCATGTTGTTTTATGGTGCATCGGGCACAGGGAAAACCCTTGCGGCCTCGGCAATGGCAAACGAATTGGGTCTTGACTTATATAGAGTAGATTTATCTCGACTCATAAGTAAATATATAGGCGATACACAAAAAAACATCGGAAAAATATTTGATGATGCCGAAAGATGTGACTGTATTTTGTTCTTTGACGAAGCCGATGCACTTTTTTCTAAGCGTACCGACAGTTCCGATGCTCAGGATAAGTACTCAAATGCCGAGATAGCATATCTACTGCAACGTACCGAGCATTACGACGGAGCAATAATACTTGCAACAAATCTATTGCAAAATTTTGACGAGGCATTTAGAAGAAGAATAGACTACATGGTGCATTTCCCGTTACCGGACGAGCGGTTAAGGCAAAAGCTTTGGGACAATATCTTTCCTGCCGAGGCACCGCTTGAGGATATTAACACAGGTCTTTTGGCAAAACATATTGAACTTTCGGGAGCAGGCATTCGAAACACTGCTGTAAATGCTGCACTTATTGCGGCAGGTGAGACAGGCAGGATAACAATGGGTAGAATAATAAGGGCTGCCCGGGCAGAGTATGAAAAGCAAAACAAACAACTTCCGGCAAATCTTTTAGCGATGTTTGCCGATAATTAATATATTAAAAGGGATAAGGTATAACCATGAATAGGCTAAGGAAAGTAGTGTCAATATTAACTGCGCTTGTGATGATGACGGTAGTAGTTCCGGTAGGATTATTTGAGCAACCGGTTTATGCCGCAACCGACCATGCCGTTTCAAGCTGGGCAGAAATTTATGCTCTACGTGATTCTACCGGCGTTATCAGAGATAAAAATATTACCCTTACAAATGATATTACACTTCCCGTAAACGTTGATGTAGTTTCTGAAATGGTATCTTCTACCTTTGATGGCAACGGGCACATAATAAACATACCTAACAACGCTATACTGGAATATGAAAGTAGCAGTTACAAAACTCATAACGGAATTGCACTTTTTGGTAAAATACATGACACCACCTTCGAAAATGTTATGTTTAAGGCTGCCGGTGATGTGCATATTGGTATGGATCAGACGATAAATGACACCTATCATCTCTATGACCCCCATGATCTTTACGACTTTGGTCTGGTTTTTTCCGCTGTAACCTACAGCAGTGTTTCAAACGTAGCGGTTGTAGGAAATACAAGCTCATCCACCTTTCATGTAAGGATGGAGGGTGCACAAAACATTCCGATGAATGTCGGCTTGATCTCCGGAATTAGCGGCGAAAGAGCCCACTATAGCGGTATTTACATTGACATGAACTTAAAGGCAGGAATTAGGTCGGATGATGCCGTTGCCTACGGTGGATTGTTAACCGGTCGTGTTTATTTTAACAATAGCAATTATCTAACTAAACATGCGGATTTTTATAACTTTCAAATACAAGGTAAAATAGAAATCTATAGCGGAAAAGGATCGGGAGCAATTTGTGGTGGAGCTATCGGAGCGATAGAAACATTTGGCAAATCCGATGCAGGTGAGATATATGACGTTAACCTTTATCATGGAATTGTGGATGCTGATACCTACTCTTATGATTTTGCGCAAGGAATAGACACTCCAAACTATAGCTGGGCACTTGACGCCCTTCCGGGCTTGCGTGGTGCTGTGATCGGGAATGAAAACGAGCACTATGATTCAATTCTTTTGGTTAGCAGTGTGACAAGTAAGCTGAACAACTATCAAAACTCCTTCATTAATTTGAGCGAAATTAGCAAGCTGCCTACCGTGAACACAATACCCACCATAGAACCTATTACATCGGATTGGATATCAACCAATAATGGCAGCGGCATAGGCGATGTTACGCTGATGTGGCTGGTTAATCCGGAAAACGAAATGCTTGCAATCTCGTTAGACGATGATACCTTTCAACTTACCAGTGGTAAAGATATTTATGCCGAAAAGAATGGCGGCAGATCCAGCTGGGAAATAAGCGCCGAGATGATGTTAAAAGGTGCCTTGGGCACGATAAACTCCGTTACCGTCAACAAAAATCTTGGAGCACCGGACGTAACTGCCGAACCGATTTATTACCGTGAAAATGCACTACCTACCTATTATCCGGGTGGAGATTATTATTTTGGCATCGCCTATACCACTGAAAATATCGGTAGTAATGCTCCCGCTATTTCCTGGAAGGTTGATGCAACCTCCGCAGCTTCCGGAGTGACGATTCCGAACGGTGTTCTAACTATACCCGATACCGTCGATGCAGGTAGCGTAATAAACATAACAGCGACCATAACTTTATCGGCGTCCGTATCAAAGGACTATTTTCACTCTGTAACTGTAGTGGACGGTAGCTATGTTGACGGCACACTATCGGCAAAGCCTGCAACAGAAAATAAGGGCAATACCGACAAAACGAATTATTTTATCGTTCCCCCTACAGTAAATGAAACAACAGTAGAGTACAGTACCAATAATGCTGATTGGAGTGAGTTACCGGCAGGTGGATTGGATATAACATCCTATGTTACCGGTTCCGCCTCCTTGGTTTACCTACGCAGGGTACCGGTTGACGACACCGATACATTTCATTTTTATGCTACAAGCCCATCAAGCATATTTACCGTTAACTCTGCAACAGCAGGTTTGACCACCTTAACCAGTGACTCAACTTCGGTCGCACAAACGCCTGCTAATTTAGCATCGGTTGATAGCTATACTCTGCTGTCTACAAGTTCCGATTTAGGTAAAGCAACATTTACGGTGCAGGATTTGTTTTCATCCAATCCTCTGCGAAATAATGGAATCGCTCGTGGCGATATTAAAATAGAGGTGAAAAACAATAACAAATACAGTTACAGAACAGTTGATTTTTCATCTACGGGATATAGCTATATCGGAGTTTCCGGAGGTGCAATCGAACGACCGACGATATCTCCGTCTGCAAATATTAACACTAACACCGGTTTAGAAATACAACACCCGGATTCCGGTGCGGATATTTACTACACAACCGACGGCTCAATTCCGTCTGATACGAGTACTCGATTTGTTTCGGGTAATAATATCCCTGTTACCACGATACCTTTTACATTAAAGGCGGTAGCCTATGTTGGAGGTGTACAGGGTAGTGTTGCATCAATGGATATAACTGCGGATAAGCTTGCAGACCCTCCACAGGCAACCATAAGTGCAATAGGCGGTTCACAGTACAGCCAGACCGACGTCTACGATAGAAACGACATAATTGCGTTTTCCCCCCCGATAGGCTACAGCACATCAGACGGAAATGGCGAAATTAAGTACATTGTCAATCCGTCTCCGGGTCAAAATGCCATAGATCACGGAACTGTTTACAATGTATCCACACCACCAGTTGTTCCGGATGTGTCTGTTAGAACCGTTACTGTTCAGGTTGCCTATGTTGATACATCCGTTACAAACAATAGCACCGGCGGAAGGCTGAGGTTAAATTCGGATATAGCGACCTATACCATAACACTTAATACTACTGCAAGTCATGATATCATTGCTAACAGAAGTCCTTCGACACATCAGTTGCCTAACACAGTTGTTCATCTATCTCTACCGGAAAGTGAGCTTTCCCAGATTAACTCCGATAATGTGGAGGCTTTAACCTACTCTGGCGCGCAGGAAGAAGATCAAAAGTTGTTAAATCTTTATTCCGGAACTTCGGTAACGGTAACTATTGATGATGACAATCTCGATGAAGATGTAAGCAGATACATAAGCTATGAATTTGATGTTGAGTACGAAGATATTTTATATGTTCCTGAAATCAGATATTCTCATTCCGTCGGAACGCCGTCTACACCTTCTTCAAGCAGCCTCCTCAACTATGCATATGCAAGAAGAATAGTGGAGGAGACCTACACGACCGACGCAGATGGTGTCAGCTCACTAACCGAGGTTGAGGTGAGTTATACCAAACCTACCGATATTGTTTTAAGGGGTGACCCACTGGACCAATACACTATATTTGCCCAGGTTAGATCAACAGGCAGTATCGGCGTATTAGATAGCGAAATAGCCGTGTTTGAATATACTATTGCCGACAGTGTAAAGCCTGTTGTCATGACGCCGAATCCAAACGATGTGTCAATAGAGTTTAACGAGAACACTCAAATTGCACTGGATACCGATACATCGGGAGCAATTATCTTTTACAGCGTTAACGCAGACGCAAGGGTAAACTATAACGACTCTACAAATACCTGGGAGCCTGAAGATGGAACTATCGAATACACAAGCTATTTTCGACTTGGTTCATCCTTTCACTCAACGGTTGTTAACACAATTGCGGTGAGTCCGAACAACTCATTGCAGCCCATCGAAAACACCTTCTATCTAACCGTTACCGCACTACCTAAGGCTAATCCCCCAACACCGGCACTTGCATCGGGAAGCACTGTTGTAAGTGGTGATACATTACGTTTTCTTAACGACTCAACCCTTATAACAGGCGAAATTTACTACACGCTGGACAGCTCGGAGCCGGATGCGGAGGGATATGTAAATTGGATTACAAATAATCCCGGAGTTGATCCTCCCGACAATAATGTTAACGGAACATATAAGTATGACGAAAACACCGGTATTACAGCTGCATTCAGTCCCGGAGAAAGTGTTATAACCATTGTTGCCGTATCTCGTGATGCAAGCCCGTTAAAAACCCAGTCGAACAGTGACCCGGTGCGAATACAGTATTTTATTCAGGCTGCAGATGCTCCTACCAGTATTCCCGAGAGCACTGCGGACAATATACCTATCGTTACACCGGGAACATCCATTCTGCTGTTTTCAAGGACGTCTGATGCTAGTATCTTCTATACAACTGACGGAACCGAACCAAAATTCACTATAACACCTACAATCGACCCGATAACAGGTGTCACAACAAATGTTTATACTCCGGCCATCGGTTCTACAACAAAATTAGTCGGTGTAGATGATCCACCCGTGATGCCTTTTGGCTCGCAGGCATTTTTTACTGTTAGGGCAATTGCGGTAGCCGAAGACTATATACAGAGTACCGAATCTCGACTGTTATTTCAACCACCGGCGCCTGTACAGCCTGTATCTCCGAGTGTAAGCCATCTGCAACCTGTAGCCAGAAATACAGCGCTAAGCTTTACAAGCTCAACCGAGGGTGCAAGCATCATTTACAAGACCTATGACACCCTTGCCGAGGCTAAGGCCGATGCCGTGGATTCAAATGGCGATCCCGTACTGATGAACTCCACAAACGGAACGCTGTACTCTGCAAATACTCCGCTGATACTCAATCGTGATACCGTCATAAGGGTGGTTGCGGAAAAAGACAATGTGCAAAGTGTAGAGCTGTTTTATGAATACACCATAGCACCTCAGCTATCAAACCCGGCGCTTTCAATATCCAACGGAAGCATAATATATCCCGGTGCGGTAATAAACATTACCGGCGATTCCAATGGTGAAATAAGTTATACAACTAACGGTGATGATCCTAAGGCGGCCGATCCCGCCGATCTTCTTTACGGTAGTAGCTATGTTGTAACCGCAGATTACGGCGAAACGGTAACGGTTAAGGTTATCTCAACTGCACAAGGTTACACGCCCAGTGATACCCAGGTTTACAGCTATACTGTGTGTAAGGAGGAGGATTACCTAACTACGACCCCGACGAACGAAGAAAATATTAAAAGTAATAGTGTGATAACCCTTTCAACCACAATAACAAACGGGCAGATATACTACACGACAGATAATTCTAGCCCTACGGTAGGTGGACTCGGTGGAAGTTCTGCAGAAACCATTATTGCAACCGGTGAGCCGGGAGGAACCTTTACGGTAAAAGCGGTTGTGTCTGCCATGGGTGCAACACCCGGAAATGTTGTGGTAAGTACTTTCCGAATGTCGGAAAAAACACCGGCACCGACAGCATCTATACCAACCGGTGCAATAACATTGGATGGCGCTTATGTTACCCTGGCGGCATCGGAGGGAACAATTTATTATACCACCGACGGAGAAGACCCGACTACCTCCAGCGCAATATATGAAAATCCAATATCCGCCAACAGATCAATGGTGTTAAAGGCGATAGCGATTGAGGATGATAAGGAACCAAGCGAGATAGTAAGTTATATTTATACAAGGGCAGGCGATACCGCCGCACCGGAGTTTAGCACTAACGGAGGTTCTATTGAGCAAAACTCTACCATCACACTTACAACCGACACTATCGGTGCACAGATTTATTATACCACAAGCGGTGAATCCCCACAGTCCGACAGGTTAGAAAATGCAACACTTTACAACGGACCAATAACCGTTTCTGCCGCTGTAACCATAAGGGCGATTGCAATTGCTGAGGGGCTACATGCAAGCGTTGTATCATCTTCAACCTTTACAGTTATAGAACCACCGTTACCCCCCAGTGAAGATGATGATGGCAACCTTCCTAACATTACCTCATCCGATAGACTTGCAAGCCGAAGAACCTACGACAACACAGAGGGCGGTCCGTTATACGAAGACACTGTAATGACCGACGAAATCAATAATATTGTGGTGTCGGCTCCGGAGGATGTTTTAGACGAGGAGGCGCAACTACATATAACAAGCTTTGAACCCTCACAAAAGCAAAGAGATGTAGTAAATGAACTCGGCTATGACCTTCAAATTCTGTACGAGATAGAATTTATCAAAGATACTGCGGCAACAGATAGCAACGGAGATTTTGAGATAGGGTTACCTATTGACTCGATATATCAAAACGGAACAATTGTTATCTATCGCATAAATGATGACGGAACCGTTGCACCTTTTGCGGTCAGGCGATCAGGCGGCTTAGCATATGCTGTCGTGGACGAACCGGGGGTATACGCCGTGGGAATACCAATGCAGTCAGAAACATTGGGAACCGGTTTGTTCGGCTGGATTCAAAACATCTGGAATACCTTAATGATGTTGATATAGTTTTTTGGTTGAAAAAAGATTACGCATAATAACCTTAAAGAAAGTAGGGAGCGACAATGCTAAACAGAAAGTATTTTCCATTTGAGCGAAATAACTATTATTTTGGTAAACTTTTGACCGCGAAGGATTTTGAGTCGGAACAAAGCTATTTTAACGACAAGAGGCGTTTTAACAACCGCTTAGCAGGCTCTAACGGTATCGTTTGCGGACTCGGAGTTATTATGGCAGATGACAGCTCCATAATACTACAGGCCGGCTGTGCTACCGATGCCTCCGGAAGGGAAATAGTAGTGCCGGAAACTACAGTAGTTAAACTATCTACCATTGAAGGTCATGACAGCCTTAGCACCAATGTAGCCTATCTCGGGATTTCCTACAGCGAAAAACCGGTGGATGAGGTTTATTCGGTTATGAGTAACGAGGATGATACATTAAAACATAACAAGACAAAGGAGCACTACAGCTTAACACTTACTGATGAAAACGTAGTTGCATATGTATCATCTCCGATGGATGATTTTATCACCAGAACTATAATATATTCCGATAATGAGGTTCAGGTTACACAGCTCACCCCAAAGTATTTACCAAAGGGATGCAACATTACTGTTAAAACAATAATAAAAAGAACCGAACTGGGCACCGGTGAATATTCCTTTAACTACACTTTAAGCACCCCCGGCCTTGAGAATTCTCAAAATGAATCGGCAACTCAACTTGTATTAAACAACAAAAAGTTGACATTTAATGAGGAGCATGTTATATATACCGAGCTTTTACCACAGGCTCATCTTAACTCGGTAGGCGGCACAGTTGCATTTAAAATAGAGAACTTCTCCGTGCAAAAAAACAACGAGATATTTAATCTCAAAAAGGATGTTGTTGTCCAGCTAAAGCCGGTGTCGGAAAATTTACGTGACTACTATCTGAAAAGCTATTATGAAAAGGCAATGGATAGGGTTCTCGCCGAGAGTTTTGACGAAAGGCTGTGGATAGCCAAGATAAGCCTAATAAGAAAGAAGTCATCGGTAATAATCGATAGTGTATCAGCTGCACCGTTTGACCAGTATAGCTACAATGCACAACAGGTCATGATGCTTCAAAAGCTTTCGCAGTATTATCCCGAGCAAAAGCAACTTATCTCTACAAACTCGCCGTCAATAGAGATACAAACAACATCTCTTACAACACAGCAGGAGGAGGCTGTAAGGCAGACAACAAGCGGCGTGTACGACTTCCCGCTCGGTCTTAACTACGATGTAAAGGAGGTGCTGTTCTCCGACGAGATAATGCACGGACTCGGCAAGGGATCTGTCTACATAGATTTTGGTATAGAATTCGTATCTGTGGATAGCATCTTTGGAAACAAGAGTGAAGTAGTTGTTGGTGACGCATACCTGTTTGAGGAGGAGTATCAGGGAAACGAAGAACGGCTCTATCATATAGAAAAAGCCGTTAAGGTTTTGCCGGACAGAGGAACCTTTGTTGTTGCTGTACGTCCGGGAAAGACATCCGGTCTTATAAGCATAAGAATAAGATGGTTTGCCTTTAAGATGACCGAACTCAACAAGATGGCTGTTACCAAAAGCGGTGACGAGAAGATGATTGTGGTTACTCCTGACACTATTGTACTACCACCAAAGGGCACAGCACATATATCGCCTATATTCTTTAACATGCCAAGTGAACCCTGTACCTTTACCGTTTTAGAGCAGGAGGGTGGCGAGATTGACAACAGTGGAGTTTACACTGCGCCTTCTAAGGAGGGTGCATATGAAATAAGAGTAGAGGCACTTAGCGATCCAACGATTTATACACATGTTTTTGCAATAGTCACACAGAAAAAGAAAAAGGGTGAATAAAGATTTATTTATTAAAAGGTTAGGTTTGTTTTATGGAATTAATAAACATGCAGCTTACAACGGTAAGGACTGTAATCGTAAACGAGGTGAACGATATCACCGTTTGCGAGGACAGGACACGTGACAGCGGCACCTTTTATACAGTTGTATCCATAAAATCACCGGAGATACGAAGGGATGTTGCCCATCACATTGCAACCGAGGGACTGTTTTCAACAAATTCCGACTATCTCGGCTCCTACACTCAAGGGGACAGGTTGAATTTAGTGTTCAGCTACAGAACCGAGAATAGATTGGCGGTGCATCAGGCTGTACTATGCACAACAGACAAAAAAAGAATAGAGCTTAGCGAAAACCTTCTTATTGCAATTGCGGAAACGCAGGTGACGCCCTCGGTGGGTATGCTGCTTTTAAATGACAATAACATAAATGCAACCAACAACCTTGATGTTTTTTTTAACTATTTCATAGATTTTAAAAATTGGGACAGTAAGATAGCAGAGAACGAATACTATAAAAGACTGGCACAAAGAGTTTTCGATATCCTTTCCGGTGAGTATGAGGTTAAATACAGTGGAGCGGTTCATCGCTATCCTTCCGAGCTTCAGGTTCTGTTTCGCAAATTCAGTTCATATGGCTTTAATTCATATAGTTCCATGATAACCTTTGTCAGAATGTTGGAGGACGGGTATACCATGCCGGCCACCGGATGGCGATTAATATGGTCGAAAATTGTAGGGTTTTACTACTTTTTAAAAGCAAACTGGATGACATTATTTGCGGTAGGACTTGTTGTAATTACAATTATTTACGCGGGGTATCAAATATATATTAGGGTGGACTCCCAAAGAAGGTTAGAGGACAATTTGGTATATATTGGGCTTGAAAATATAGGGAACATTTTCTTAGGCGATGAAGATTTATAAAAAATGTAAAGAGGTAGAGTGAGCAGATTTAACAGTCCGAAATACATTGCCGTAGCGGTAATTATAGCTGTGTTTATGTTGATAAGCACTCTGTTTTTCGGCAACCATAAAATCGAAAGTATTGCCGATATTACCTATTCCTCTGTTTCTGGAAGTGCTGTGGCGGTTTATGAGGAAAACAGCATAGTAATAAACCGGTTGAATGAAAACGGCACGGTCATTGATTCGGTAAGTATGCAAAGAATAAAGGGCGGTGAGTATACTACCATACTTGATATGGTGATAGATGACGAGGGCTATCTTTATGTTTTAACCCAACAGGATGGTGATGGGTCAAAGCCGATACAAAGTCTAGTGGTTTATAATTTTGAGAGATTAATATTTAAGCATGTACAGACACACGAACTTGATGAGGCGAGCGATGTTATATATCGATGGTTGTCATTAGACGGTTCGTTGTTTATGAGCGGAACCAATTTAACACAGACAATCGTCACAAGGGATTCTTATGACAAGGAGACCCTGCGAGAGCGGTATATGTTAGAGCCAAAACATTCTCGTACCTACCAGATAGATGCCAATGAGGGTATATACGATATAGTTCCATACAGTGAAGACATACTTTATATAGCAAAATCCGGCAAGCTTTTTAGGGTGAGCGAGGGTGCAACCGAAGGGGAGGAAATCTATCCGGCCAGGCAACTTGATAGGGTTATGTACCCCATGTATGTAGATGTAAGAGAGGATAGCATTGTAATCGGCGAGCAGGAGAGCGGAGACATAATCACCCTTGATGAGGAGAGTGGTGATACAAGCACAATTAAAATAGGCACCGAGCCTTTTTCCGGAAATAGCAGCTATACTCCGGTGGACATTTTGGCAATGTCTATGGAGGACATAACAAACTTTTTAGCTGTTGCCAACAACTCTGATGGTGGCTATGCACTGTTGTTAACTACAGCAGGGCAGACAATCGAAGTTGATGAACTAAACAGAGGCTTTTTTGTAGGGTTACTTATCTTTATATTCCGCCTAATCGCAACAATAACCGTCGCATTTGCCATAATATGGGCAGTAACATTGTTTGCGCAGCAGGTGAAAAATAGCAAGACGATTCTTGCAAAGTTATCTTTGACCACAATCCCCTTTATTGTCATAACCCTTGTGCTGTTTGGTGCGTTTTCATATTTTTCGAACAAGCTTTCGATTGTAGAGAGCAGCGAAAAACAGGTTGTTGATGAGGGAAATCTTCTTGCTGCATTGTTTGGAGCTGAGATCTTCGACGAAATGGAATACCCCTACGATTATACTACCGATGCCTATAACTACCTAATAGGTCAAATATCTACCCGTGCAACATATACAAGAACCGCCTATTACGAGAGAGAAAAATTGTTTACCGGAGTGGACTTTGACTCGCCCCTTTTCTATCCGTTTGAGATAGGAATGTCTGCAGAGGCATCACAACTCTACATGCGGGCGGTAAACACAGGGGTTGCACAGACGGGGATAGTTAATGATAAAAATGGTGTAAGACTTTCCTGTGTTACCCCGATAGGTGGTATATCCGGCGGAACTGTATATCTTATAGAAACGGGTATACCTTACTACACTATCGACCAAAGCTCAAACAGCTTCCTAATTGTTTATATCGTTGTTTCGGCGCTGTTTGTTGTGTTGATATCAATATCGCTTAACAAAATTTTTAAAGGTGTGATTAACCCGATAGGTAAAATTCAACACGGACTTGAGGAGTTTTCTCGCGGCAATACCGCAATACGCATCGAGATGGAAAGCAACGACGAGCTGTCCGACATTGTTAAGGTGTTTAACAATATGGCGTCTGATATCGATCTAAAAATGTATGACCTACAGGCTGCAAGCGAAACCTACTATCGTTTTATTCCCCAAAAGGTATTTGCATTACTTGGCAAGGAGAGCCTGGGAGAAATAAAGCTTGGTAACAGCATAGAATCCGTGTATTCAACACTCACCGTAAGTCTCAGCATAGGTAATGCTGTCTCTGGGACAGCATTACAGGAGGTGACTAACAAATGCTACAATATAATTAGTGAAACCTGCGAAAAATATGGCGCAACACTGGTTGCCGACAGCGTTAATTTAAGACGGCTGCAGATTGTCTGCCGTGAGGGTGCAAACAGTGCGGTTGATATAGCGCTAACCTCTCTTTCAAAAATAGACTCGGTGAATGCAAAACTGCCGATGCAATCCAACGTTAAGGCGCTGTTTGTGGTTCATAAAGCAAAGGTTTATTACGGGATTTTTGGTGATGAACAAAGATTTGTTCCTGCACTCATCTCAAAAGAACTCGATAATATAGCCGAAAATGAAGAGCTGTTCCGAGAGTTCACTACAAGGTTGATAGTGACCTCGGCTGCATTTGACGACATTGAAAAGGATAATTATTTCTATCGCTATATCGGCGAGTTAGGCGATACACAAAAGGTTAATTATAAGCTGTATGATTTTTATGATGCCTCCACAACCGGCGAGACTCATCTCATTAACGAGACAAAGGCTACCTTTGATAAAGCGATGGAGCTCTACACTGCAAAACGATATTACGAGGCTAAAAATCTTTTTGCGATAGTATTGCGAGAAAATCAATACGACAATGTTGCAAGGTACTACATATTTAGGTGCGAGAGAAATCTATAGCATGACCTGAAGATGAGAATTTTGACGATTAAATGTCGTATCATCAAAAAATAAACAGGAAAGGAGGATTGCTTTGAACTTTTTATTTTCATTATTTAAGAGAATAACCGTAGCAATAACCAGCCCGTTCAGACGCATGCTGACCTCCTTTCAAAAGCTGTTTAATGCCAATATATGGTCGGCTAAAATTGTTAAACCGCTTACAAAATGGGTAAAGCAAACACTAACACTAAAACCCAAAGGTAAGGATGACTACTATACAATAGGCAAATACTTAGTATTTAAAAAGCTGTTTTTAGCAGCAATGCTGGTGATATGTGCCGCGGTATTCATATATTTTACCATGTTTGCCACACCGGTGCAGCAATCCCCAACATCGGCAACCGAGGTTGTAACAAACGAAACGTTCGATTACGATGATATGTCGGTAAAAGACTATACCGGAATAGCCAACATTCGCTCCTCTACCGGAGAGGTCGTTTACACCGGAAGCATAGAAGCCGGTGTAGCACAGGGAACAGGAACCCTGTTAAATCGCAATGGAGTTATGGTTTATAAAGGAGATTTTGCAGCCAATTTTTACGAGGGAGATGGTACAAGCTACTATGAAAACGGAGTGCCTGAATATATAGGACAGTTTTCAAGCAACCTGTTCAATGGAGAGGGCAACAAGTATTATACAGATGGTACCCTACAATATTCGGGCCTGTTTGAAAACGGTGAATTTGCCGGAGAGGGCGAATACTATGATAGAGATGGTGTGCTGAGATACAGCGGAAATTTTTTAGAGGGTAGCTTTCATGGTGAAGGGGTGAGCTACTACCCTGACGGCACTAAGGAGTATGAGGGTGAATTTTTTGAGGGGGTAATACAGGGGGTAGGATCCTATTATTCCACGTCGGGAAAACTAATTTACACAGGTCAGATGTATAACGGGGGGATTGATTACAGGTCACTTGTAAACTCTAATCTGCAGGACATTGAAACGGTGTTTGCCGAAACGCCCACAGTAGTCTATACCGACACCGACAGTGTATTCGTATACCCACAGGCAGGTGTTGTGGTGACTCTTGATGCAAGGGTGAGGATAGAGACGGTGTACAATACCGAAATTCAAAATGAAATTGTGCAGGATTACTACTACCTACCCTCTATACAGAGTGGCACAACAGGCTTTACACAGCGAACTTCGGTTCTCTTTGACAGTATACTTACCGATAATGTATTTGTAGAGCTGAATGATGAATGGTTCTTCCCGGATGGTTCTACCGAGGACGACAGCGTGTCTAACGAAAACGTAAATGATAACAGCCAGACCACCACTCCTCCCGACAATAATGACAGCCAAATCGGCGCCGCATCAACCGAAAATGACGACAACAATCTTCTGGACTTTATGGAGGCACAAAAAACAATCTATTTTGAGGTGAGCACCGATGTCTGGCAACAGGAAAGCGAGTTGGATAAAACAAAGGTAGCGGTAAAAAAAATTACAATGTTTAGTGGCAATATGCCGGAGATATCAATATCTTCGCCCGATATATACGACGACAACTCCACAACAACCATTTCAGATTGCGTGGCGATAGATTACCTAAGGTTGAAGATGCCAACAGTTTTTTCAAATATTATTTTCCAGATGGACAAGTCCAACACCGCATTTGTGGAGCTAAGAAACATAGATCATGCAGGCAGAATAGTGAAGCTTGCAAACTATATTGAAGGGTTGACCTATAGGTATAGTTACGACCTTGCCGACCGTAGTACAATGCAATACTTTTCGGTGGAAAGATAAGGAGGGCACTTTGGCAGAGTTTTCAATAATTTCGGATGTGAGTAACACCATAGTTAAGCTACTGAGGGACAATATCTGTCCCGAACCGGTACAGGTGCCGGAAGCCATTATGCTCACCCAGCCAACCGATAAGAACAGCGATTTTCAGTTAGGGGTGTTTTTATACGATATTAAGGATTTAGGTGAATACCGTACTAGCGTTCCGACCAGAAGAGGTAACATAAAACAAATGCCGGACAGGCCGCTGAGCCTAAGTTATATGCTTTTTTTAAACAGTAAAGCTCAGATGACTATAGGTGCAGAAACGGAGCAAAGAATTTTAGGCCGATCGCTGCAAACCTTAATGGATAACACACAGCTCGAAATAAAAACGTTACATTCATCGGAAGGGGGCATAGAAAATGTGGCAATAACCATCCTAAACATGACCTTTGACGACAAAAGCAAGATTTGGTCAGCCTTATCCATGCCTTTTCAGGTGTGCCTATTCTTCCAGGTTTCGCCGGTAATGCTCTCGTCACGTTCTACCGATGAATTTGTAAGGGTTAAATCGGTAGAGTTTCATACAGATATTAATAAATAAATGTATTTTAGTGTTGAAAGGGGGGATGTAGATGATAAGAAAAGAGATAAGCTTTGTGCTGAGACTTATCGATGATTTTAACGCGAAGGACATCACCGGATTAGCACAAAGCTTTTACATAAAAAGTTTTCCAATTAAGCCGATATACAAACCCGAGGGCTATTATGTTTTTATTAACTGCGATATTAATGACGATTTAACAATAGTGACAGTTAACTATAAAACAAAAATATTACCCAAAGAGGTCATAAAAAACAGCAACAACTCGGTAGTTTGGGTGCGACTCTACCGAAAGCCGTTAGGGATATTTACCGATTGCAGAATGATTAAAGGTGTTGATTTATCGAACAAACTGACCTACACGTCTTTTAGGGAGGTGGCCGGACTATCACTATCAAAATCTGAGGTGAAGGATGGTAAAACGGTAATCTATTTAAGCGGATACAGCACAGAAAACCTTGTTGGAGGTTGTTATGCCGTTAAGGAGGGGAACTCCACACAGCTGTTTTACATTATCGGCAAAACATCTGCTGCAGGATACGAAATCGCTGGCACTAAACCCCGTTCACATCAGAGTAAACAGAAGCTTTTTAGAGTTTATTCTGATTATAGTGATAAAGAAGGTAATTATAACATCCCCGTAGAGCTAAACGAGCTTGATAAAGTACCAAAGATATCAACCGTAAAAGACATTAAGCGGGATTGGGGGTGTTATTATGAGTAACAATGAAATGAAGGAGGTGTGATGGAGAAATGGGATTGTTCGTGTGTAACGGGGCCCAATTATCATGTAGTTTTGGGGCGGCGCCGTCACCTATGGTTGTGCTACCGCAATCCAAAGTAATGACAAGTATGCCTGCGGCAAACATTATGGATAACAAACCGCTTGTAAACATTTTACCTTTTGGAGTTTGCTCCTCGCCCACAAATCCAGCCACCCTGGGCGGAACAATAAAGGTTCCCTGTGTGCCTGTAACATCGGCACCGTGGATTCCGGGAAATCCTAAGGTTCTTATTGCCGGCAAGCCGGCAGTGGACGATACATGCAAACTAATGTGTACTCATCTCGGCGTTATTCAGGTAATGAATTCAGGGCAAGTAAAAACAATCACCGGTTAACAAACAATAAACAAGAACAGGAGGAGCGGTCGAAATATTTCGACCCAAAGAAAGTATGGCAGAATATTTATCCCCAGGTGTATACGTAGAAGAATTTGAATCCGGTATGAAGGCCATGGAGGGCGTAAGCACCAGTACGGCAGGTTTTGTAGGCATGGCAGAAAAGGGTGCCGTTATCGGTACTCCGGAATTTATATCAAGCTTTGGCGATTTTGTGCGTAAATTCGGTTCGTATCTACCGGAAAACAGCTGTGGAAACAATCGGTTTCTTGCGTATTCGGTAGAGCAGTTTTTCGCAAACGGAGGCTCCCGGTGCTATATTATGCGTGTAGCACCATCTGATGCTAAGACAGCATCTGCTACCATGAGTGCGGTTTCGGTAAGCGCAAAGAATCCGGGTAAATGGGGTAACGGAATAAAAATTTCTGTTACAACAAGCTCGGTAGCAAAAACTCAGATTATGGAGATGATGGAGGATGTTACAACGGCTGCAAAAAGTTATGTGGCTAAAAACGCTTCTGCCTTCACCGTTGGCGATGTTGTTGCCCTAGTCGAAAAGGATGTTGCTGTTGCATATAACAAGATTGCAAAAATTCAGGGCAATACAATCTACCTTGAAAATGAATTTGAGCAGGATATAGTAGATAAAAATTTAATACCCAAAAAGGTTATTGCAAGCTGTGAGTTTGATATGGAGGTTCGTTGTGGTGACACAACCGAGCTATATGAAGGATTAACCTTTAATCCTTCCAAAGCCGAGTACATAGAAAATAAACTTTCAAAATCAGAGCTTATCAGCTGCAAGGTAAATAAGGTTGAGGATATCTGCCCACCGATGCTTGCTCTCTCCGGAGATGCAGCCGCTACAAAGGCTACATTCGAGTTTGCAGGTGGAACAGACGGTGACTGCAAATCAGGCGATGCATCCATGTATATAGGTTCAGACGGTGGTCCGGGAAAACGTACAGGCCTCTGTGCATTCGAGGAGATAACCAATGTAAGTATTATGGCAATACCGGGCATTACTACTCCGGCAGTTCAGCTGGCACTTGTTACACATTGTCAAAACCTTGCAAGCCGTTTTGCTGTTCTTGATATGCCCTGCGATCTTACAAAGCCACAAGATCTTTTAACACATCGTGACATTGTGGATTCTGACTTTGCCGCTATGTACCACCCCTGGCTACAGGTTTATGACATGGCCGCCAAAAAAGCAACGCATATACCACCCTCTGGTGCCGTGTGCGGTATCTACGCAAGAAGCGACAACACAAGGGGGATACACAAGGCACCCGCAAACGAGGTTGTAAACAACTGTATCGGACTTGCCTGCCTCTATAACAAAGCAGAGCAGGATATACTTAATCCAAGAGGTGTAAACCTTATACGTGCACTCCCGGGACAGGGGATTCGTGTTTGGGGTGGCAGAACCTGCTCAAGCAACGCATTATGGAAATATGTCAACGTTAGACGCTTGTTCATCTACCTCGAGGAGACTATTAAATCACAGACAAACTGGGCAGTATTTGAGCCTAACGATGAGGTTTTGTGGTTGAGGGTAGAGAGAACCATTGCATCCTTCCTAAGAGATATGTACCGTTCCGGTGCACTCGTAGGCGGCTCTGAAGACGAGGCGTTTTTCGTGAATATCGGAAGAGACACCATGACACAGCAGGATATTCAGAGCGGACGCTTAATCTGTGTAATAGGTGTAGCGCCCAGCCGTCCGGCAGAGTTTGTTATCTTCCGCATTACCCAGTATATGAAGGAATAACCGCAAATAAAATACAGTTTAAATTACAAAATATTTCGAAAGGAAGGATTTTTTAAATGGCTATTAATGTTTATCCATACAAAAAATATAATTATCGTGTGGAGATTGGAAGTATTGATGTTGCGGCTTTTTCTGAGGTAAGTGGATTTGATGCAACAATTGATGTAATCGAGTATCGTGAGGGTACCGAGGCAATCAACTCTCCTCGCAAGATGCCGGGACTTACAAAGTACGGCAACGTTACCCTAAAGTGGGGTATGACCGACAATATGAGCTTTTATGAGTGGGTGGCAGGTATTTCTACCGGAGATAAGGCAACCGCTGAGGACAGGGTAACGGATGTTGTTATCCATCTTCAGGATGACAGCCACACCGATATAGCAAACTGGACACTTGTAAATGCGTGGCCCTGTAAATATACAGCACCGGACTTTAATGCTAGCAGCAGCGAAATATCATTTGAAAGCGTAGAGCTTGCATTTGAGGAGATGCGCCGCGAACTATAATAATCTAACTTGCCACTTCTTCGAGAGCCGAGGAGTTCGGCTCTCGAGGTTAGCGGCAACCAATATATTAGGAGTGTATTAATGGACGAACAGTTTTTAACCGAGTTTGAATTTGACCTACCTAAAGGATATGTGGACAACGAGGGTGTTGTTCATAAAAGAGGGGTAATGCGGTTAGCCACTGCGGCGGATGAAATATTGCCGCTCCGTGACCCGCGTGTGGTTTCCAATCCGGGTTATTTAACAATAATATTGCTGTCAAGAGTAATAAAGTCACTCGGTAGCCTACCTAAAATTGACCCTCGTATAATAGAAAAGCTGTTTTCAAGCGACCTTGCATTTTTGCAGAGCATGTACCAGCACATAAATGCAATTGAGCCGATGACCGATAGCTGTGTTTGTCCGGAGTGTGGACATAAATTTGAACAGACGGTAAATTTTACACAAGCGGAGTAGCGGTATACCCACAGGATGAGCTGTATAAAGAGATGTCCTTTATCAGCTACTACTACCACTGGGATCACGGTACTGTTATGACGCTGGATCACAAAACAAGGCGCAGATTTTGTGCAGAAATCTCAAAAATACACAAGGAGACAAGCAATGCTCCCAAAAATATTTTTGAACTTTAGCTTGGAGGAATAGATGTCTTTTACATCGGATTTTATAATGAATAAACACCCGGAACCTTTTCCGGGATATAAGTTTACCGC
>CAYJKY010000031.1:0-42491 GCA_964370825.1 uncultured Oscillospiraceae bacterium | reverse complement strand
ATATGCGAGCCATAATTTACGCACGCTACAGCTCCGACAATCAGCGTGAAGAAAGTATCGAGGGACAACTTCGTGAGTGCAACATTTATCGGAACATATATATGTAGCACTATCATCAAAGTCGGACAATCGCCTCGAATTTCAAATAAAAATCAAGCGTAGGCAAAATGAAAGTGCATGCAAATGTTGATATAACGGCGGTTGTATTCCGTTTAGTTTTGCTGTTGATGAAACCAATTGCTTATACTATGCTCGATTCGAAGTCCTTTAAATGGTGAATCTTTATAATTAAAAGCACATCAATAAATAGTCTTAAAATCGATGTTGACAAAAGGGCCAAAATAGGATATAATGACATAGACACTTTTTAGGGGTATAGCTCAGTTGGTAGAGCAGCGGTCTCCAAAACCGCGTGCCGAGGGTTCAAATCCTTCTGCCCCTGCCATTTGCTGTTGTAGCTCAGTCGGCAGAGCACTTCCTTGGTAAGGAAGAGGTCGGCAGTTCGAATCTGCTCAACAGCTCCAAAACCACTCGTTTACGGGTGGTTTTAGATTTTATATGGTAGGAACTTTTTGAAAATAAAGGCGGTGAAAAGAGTGAACTTTAAAAAAACTAAGGTGAAAATGTTGACCGAATATCGGGATAATCCTGTTGGGATATCCTGCCATAGTCCGAGATTTTCATGGATTGTTGAGGACAGTTTATCGGTAAAGCAGACGGCTTTGCATCTGATAGTAGCCGATAACATAAAGGACATCGACAACAATATCGGCAATATGTGGGACACCGAGAAAATATATACCGACTGTTCGGTAAACTTTGCGTATAAAGGAGAGGAGTTATCCTACCCACAGATATATTACTGGAAAATAAAGATATGGGATGAAAATGATGAAAGCTGGGGTTTTTCTAATTATAAAACTTTTGAGACGGGAATAACCGAGCTGGATGTAAAATGGATCGTCCCCTCCCAAATACAAAACACAAGGGCACCTTTGTTTAGAAAAGAGTTTCTAATCGAAAAGGAAATTGTACGTGCAAGATGCTATATAGTGGGCTTAGGCTACTACGAGCTTAGGATGAACGGAAAAAAGGTTGATGACAATATTTTGCATCCCGGCTGGACGGATACCTCAAAAACCTTGTTGTGTACAACCCATGATGTTACAGACCATATTAAGCTCGGCAAAAATGCAATAGGAATAATGCTCTGCTCGGCATGGAACAGGGATATAAGATTTGCACTTAAGACCATAATCAGCTATGCCGATAGCACCACCGAGGTGATAGCGAGCGATATTGATAACGGTTGGTACTACTCTGCCTTTTCTCCGATACTCAAGGCGAGCATCTACGACGGCGAGACATACGATGCGCGCGAGGAACAACAAGGGTGGGACTCTCCCGACTTTATAATGGACGAAACCGGATGGAAAAAGGTAATACACGGCGAACCGCCTACCGGAATTTTGATGGATCACAGCTTAGAACCCATAAAGATTATGGACTACATTAAGGATATAGTCTGCATAAAGGATGAAAACAACAAAAAGGTTTACGATGTAGGGCAAAATATATCGGGATACCTTCATGTCGAGCTAAAGGGGGAAAGAGGCTCAAAGGTCGTACTTAGGCACTCCGAAAATGTGTATGGCGACAACAGTCTAAACACCGAAACGCTGAGAAATGCGACGGCAACCGACACCTATATACTATCCGGAATCGGAACCGAAATTTACGAGCCGAGATTTACCTATCATGGTTTCAGATACTTTGAGGTAACCGCAGAGGAGACAACCGAAATATCGGATATTAAGGTCTGTGTAGTCAGATCTTCGGTGGCAATAACCGGTGATTTTAGCTGTGGAGACTCACTGTTAAATCGGATACAAAAAGCGGTTGTGATGACCGAGAGTGATAACCTACACGGAATACCCACCGACTGCCCTCAAAGAGATGAGCGGCTTGGCTGGTTGAACGACATGACCGTAAGGGCTGAGCAGGCAATGTATAATTTTGATATGTCAAGATTTTACAAAAAATGGCTGCAGGACATAAGGGATACACAGGGTGAGCATACCGGAGCAATAGCCGACACCGCACCGTTTATTCGCTATGGTGCACAGCCGGCGGATCCTGTGTGTAGCTCCTATATAATGCTGCCTTTCTTAATGAATAAACACTATTCTGACGAAAATGTGTTGAGAGAATTTTATGACGGTATGGCGGCATGGGAAAATTACCTTCTTAGTGTAAGCGAGGACTATATCGTCGACTACAGCTACTACGGTGACTGGGCATCGCCGGCGACGGTATCGGATTCCGAAAGTATTGGTGCAGGTGCAATTTCAAGCATAACCCCGGGTGATTATGTTTCGACTGCTTACCTTTACCTAAACGCTGTAATACTGAAAAAGGCAGCAATTATACTCAATAAAAAATCCGAGGCGGATTATTACGAAAAGCTATCTTGCAATATAAAAAAATCATTTGTAGGCAGATATTTTGACGAGCAAAGCCTTAATTTTTCGACCGGAAGTCAAGCCGCAAACACCCTAGCGGTTCATTTTGAGCTTGTCGATGAAAAACACAAGGCAAAGGTTGTGGAAAATATAGTCGATAACATTATTAAAAACAACTGTAGTCTAACAACAGGTAACCAGTGTACTAAATATATCTATGAGGTTCTCACAAAAAACGGATATGTTGATTTAGCCTTTAAACTTACAACAAGAACGGATTATCCAGGCATCGGATACATGCTCGAAAATGGTGCAACTACCATCTGGGAGCGTTGGGAAAACATAACCGGAGGAGGGATGAACTCGCATAACCACCCAATGCACGGAAGTTTCACCTCCTGGTTTTATAAAATGCTGGCGGGTATAAATCTGTCACAGGATGGACATGACATTAACCACATATTGATAAAGCCGTATCTGCCTAAGGAGTTGTCCTGTGCTAAGGGCGTGTATGACAGCGTAAAGGGGACAATAATCAGTGGGTGGGAAAAAACTGCCGAGCTGACAACATACAATTTTACAATCCCCTGGAACACTACGGCACGGATTTGTTTGCCTTTACCGCAAAATAGCAGTATTCAAATCATCAAAAATAGTATGGAGATAGCCCTTGACGCCAGCCTGCAGATAGCAAAAGGTCGGCTGAGTGGGAATGTGTCTGCCGGTGAATATATCGTCAATGTAAGATAGTATCACACTGTAACCTGTTGGATTTTGACTTGACCTGCACACCTTATTTCCAGTATAATAGAATAACAACCCGAAAGCATTCTAAATGGGACCAATCTTTCAGTAGTATTACAAAGGAGAGCTCATGGTTACACTAAAAAAATATTTTCTATTAGCAGTTTTAATGTTTGCGTTAATGTTTATATCTGTTTCTACTCAAACATATGCGTCAGGTGTACCGGTAGGAGATTTTACAGTAACAGGTGAGGAGAGCAATTACACCTATGCAAATAACACCCTAACAGTAGTAAACGGTGGCGAAATTACAATTAGCGGAACAACCGTTAGTGATCACATCCTCGTACCGTCCGGCGTAACGGCAGACATTACACTAGATGGTGTAAACATTCAGTTTAGCGATGGTACATCGGGTTGGGAACTCGGAACCTGTGCGTTTGAAGTTCGCGGTACTGCTAACATTACCTTGAAAGGTGTAAACACCCTGAAAAGCGGTGCACAAACTGCCGGTTTGTAGGTGGAAAGCGGTGCGTCGGTGGCGATAGACGGCGACGGCTCGATTACGATAACCGGCGGAAGCCGATCTGCAGGAATTGGTGGTCGAGATGCTGCTACAGGCGGAGTTGATGCCGGTAATATTACGATAAATGGTGGCACCGTAACCGCAATTAGCCCTGGAAGTGGTGCAGGTATTGGGGGTGGACATAGTAAATCGGGTGGAAATATTACCATAAACGGCGGAGTTGTAAATGCAAGTGTAACAGGTTCTGGACTTGGTGCGGGCATTGGTGGCGGAAGTAACGGAGCGGGTGGTAACATCACTATAAACGGTGGCACAGTAACTGCAACAGGCGGAGGACAAGCTGCCGGCATTGGCAGTGGAAGCTATGGTTCGGGTGGTGCTATTATTATAGACGGTGGCAACGTGACTGCAACAGGCGGAGCATATAGTTCCGGCATTGGAGGTGGGTACAGTGTCGCAGGAGGCAGTATAACCATAAAAAGCGGAACTGTGAACGCAAAAGGTCAATATGGTAGTCCGGGCATTGGAGGAGGACGAAATGGTGCTGGCGGCAATATATTTATCAGCGGTGGAACTATAACAGCAACAAGCGGTAACGGTCTTTCTCATGACATCGGATACGGGCTTGGTTCCGCCGGCGGTAGTTTCCAAACAGGAGAGGACGGCGCCGCTATAATCAATGGTGTTATTGCAGACAAAACATATCAAGAAAACTGGAGTGGAATATTTTTTGAGGACACCACAGACGGTGCCTTCTATGGTGATGTTGTGACATTAAATACCGATGCCACTGTTCAAAGCGATAATACAATCACCGTTGGCACCGACGAAACGCTTGAGGTTGCGAATGGAGCTACATTGAATATTGCTGAGGGTGCAACACTGACAAACAGTGGTAAATTAAACATTCATGGAGTTCTTACATGTGATGGCACACTTGCAGGCAACGGTTTGTTTGCTACGAGTAATATTATAGATGCTGATATAGCACAGATTCCCGCCCAAAAATACACCGGTGAGGCTATCGAGCCGTCGCCGCAATTGATAACCGCTAATAGGACATATTTCGGCAAAGTATTTACCTTGACAACAGATAGCTGGACGATCACATATAAAGAGAACCTCGATCCCGGAATAGCAACCATGACGATGATAAAATCTGGAAATGCTACAATCACGAGAAATTTTAATATCAACGATTCCTACACTCAGGGCGATTTTAATGTATCGGGGGGTGTTGTAGGTAAGGATTTTGAACATATAAACGGCACACTTACTATAAAAACCACAACACAATTGATTGTAAGTAACGTAGATTCGGATATACCTACCACAAACATAATTGTTGTGCAGGACGGAATAACAGCAAACATTACATTAGAAGGGGTGAACATCAGCACATCAACAAATACTGATGTCGCCGCCCTTGATGTAAAGGGAACCAGCACTGCAAACATCACTCTTGTTGGTAATAATACACTAATTAGTGGCACTAACAGAGCGGGTGTTGAGGTAAATAGCGGCGCGTCGGTTATAATAGGTGGGACAGGCTCTTTGAACGCAACCGGTGGACAAAACGGTGCCGGTATCGGCGGTGGAACGAATAAAGGTGGCGGTAATATCACGATAAACAATGGCAATATAACCGCAACATCAATCGAAAATTCCTCTGCAATAGGTGGCGGTTATGCAGGTGCGGGAGGAAATATTATTATCACAGGTGGGACAGTAACCGCAACAGGTTCTCCGGATTGGTACGCGGCAATTGGCGGTTGGAGAGATGCTGATCAAGGTAGTTTTTCTACGGGTGAAAACGGCAGTGCGTTAATATACACGGTTAACCCCATTGGTGATAGGACAAATTTAAAAAATTGGAAAGGCATATTTTTTGAAGCTAACAGTGGAACCGTCTACGGAAACCAAACACTTGCTGAAAACCTCACGATAAACAGTAACGAATCCTTGAATATTCCGGTTGGTGCTACCTTAACCATCAATAGCGGTAAAACGCTCACAAACAACGGAGTGGTTTACCGTAACGGTACATTAAACGGCAAACTTACAGGCAATTCCTTTGCAGGCGATGTTAACAACAGTGGTATACTGGATGTTGGTGACCTAGTTGAAATTGCAAGCGCTAGCAACTACAATAAATCCGTAGGGTATAATAAACAGGCTGATATAAATGCTGATGGGGTTGTTAACTTCATAGACCTTGCTCTTATAAGGAACAGTGCTAAGTTTGGTAGATAGGTCGATGTACGCATTCATCCGATGATAACATCATATCTGTATTGACATTTTATCCTATGCATGCTATACTATATTCATAAATATCGATATTCGATATTAGGTGGTTTATGCCGAGAGAAAAATTTACGACCTTAACCGAGCAGATGTTTTATCTTCTGCTCTGCTTAAGAACGCAGTGTTACGGAACCGACCTGATGGAGAGGGTGAAAAAACTGACAAAGGGAAGGGTGGAGGTAGGCGCCGGAACGGTTTACAACCTTTTAGAGCAATTTCTTGCGGCGGGAATGATAAAGGAGACAGCAAGGGAGGGTCGCAGACGATGTTACACCCTGACCGAGCTTGGGAATAATCGGCTTGACAGGGAGTTTGAGCGGTTAAAGTTATTGGTAGACGACTATGAAGAATACCGGAGGAACAGCGATGTACGGCTATAGATTTTACAACTTTAACAACCCTGACATGATAAAAGAATACCTCGAGGCAAAGGCGTTAAAGGGCTACCGTCTTGTCTCACTCAAAAATCAGATATATAAGTTTGAGCGCATTGAGCCTACAAGGCTTTACTATGATATAACCTATCTTCAGAGTGAGTCGGCGTTCGATGCTGATAACAATGAGGAACAGCAGAATTTTATAGAATTTTGTGAACAGGGAGGTTGGGAGTACCGCTGTAGTTGGCAGAATATGAAGATATTCAGCAGTGAGGAAAAGCTTTTGCCGATAGATACCGACCCGCAGGTCAGATTTGACTGTATCCATCGCACCATGAAAAAGACCTTTTTGGTAACTACTACGCTCTTGTTGCTTGTATGTGTGCTCAATCTTTTTAATCTTTTCAACAACCCGTTAACGGTGCTTACAAGTAACGGAATGATATTCACCACCCTAACCTTCGCCCTACTTTTATCGCTGTCAACTATTGATATGTTAGGATATTGGGTATGGTATTTTCGTTGTAAATCCGCTATTAGGGAGAAAACGCCGCTACCCGAAATAATAGGTAAAGTTTATTACCGAACGATTAACCCCGTTTTGTACATAGCAAGTATTACTCTTGTAATATTAGGCCTTGTATCCACCTTTACAAATAAGGATCTTTTCCCCTTTGTTGCGATTAATCTCTCCTTTTTGGTAATCACCATAGCGCTTGCTTTATTACTTAAAAGGCTTTTGAAGAGGGTGGATTTAGATAATAAGGTCAGCTGGACAATATTTATACTGTTTATAGTTGCTGTTGCGATAGTTCAAAACATTGTTATAATCGGATACATATTCGGCAGTGAGCCGGAGAGGGAGGAGGGCGTATATACCTACGAAACCGAATACGGTGAGACGGCAATATACAGCCACGACATACCGCTAAGGATTGAGGATTTAGGCATTGCTGTGGGTGAGACCAATTCCTATCATAAGTTTGAGGATAAATCCTTTCTGCTACATAAAATAGACGCAAGCCAGGCAAGCTATTTCGATAATGGCGATGACATTTCCTTCGGCTATCTGGCATACAAAGTCGATAACAGCTTTGTTTTTGATATAGTATTTGCCGACATAACCGAGGATAAATATTACAGCTATAATGAAATATTTGACGAAGATTGGAGTGTAGACAGGGTGTATCAGCTTTACAACTACGGCGAGAAGCGAAACAGCTATCTATTAATAAAGGGGTACAATATAGCCATTGTGCACCTGCATGACATAGAACCGAACTACGAACAAAAAGAGATTATTGCGCAGAAATTGTTATAGGCTGTAATTCTATCAATTTTGTTAGAGCGGTTACTATTTTGTAACAATTATTGCAATAGAAAAAATAATGTGGTAATATAATGACACGATAAAACATAACATAACGAGGAGAAAAATTATGAAAAAGTGGACAACACCAGCGATCGAGAATCTTGAGATTAACCTTACAGCACAAGGCACAGAGCAGGGTTGCCAGGATAAGTACCAAATGGGTTCATACAACGGTCCCGGAAGTACAGCAGACCAGCAGGGCATCTGCAGCTAATTAGATTGCATCTTGAATATAGAGACATTATGTAGTATAATGTCTCTATATTTTTTTATTATTTTTAAGGAGAACTATGTCTGCAATATACGGTGTTGTTGACCTTGGCAAAAAAAATATAGATGTTTCGGTTAACGATGAAATGACGAGGCCACTCAAAAAATACAAGATAGATAGATACGACTTTGTGGCCGCAGATAATGTTGTGATGGGTTGCGGAATTCAGCATATCCGTAGCAATTCGGTATTGGAAAAGCTTCCTATGCGAGATTCGGACATAATCTTCACCGTTGACGGAATGTTGGATAACAGAATTGAGGTGGCGAAAAAGTTATCGATTTCACCTTCTCTGCCGGATGGGGAGCTGTTTTATCTTGCGTATAAAAGGTGGGGCTTGGAGGTTGGCAACCATATAAGAGGGTCGTTCGCATTTGCGGTCTACGATATTTCAAACAACAGGCTTGTGCTTTCCTCCGATCACCTGGCAACACGCACACTTTACTATTATAGAGATGAAGATAAAGTTTATTTTGCAACAAGCCTTAACAGCATTGTAAATGTAAAGCAGGGTGAGTTTTCGATATCTGAGGAGTGGTTTACCGAGTTTTTTTCCACCTCGCTACTATCCCAGCTGCAAAATCCTCACACCACACAGTATTCCGGGGTGAAGCTTTTGTCCACCGCCCAGATGCTAATTTTTTCGTCAAATGGAGATGAAAGTATAACCTATTGGGAACCAAAACCGTCCGATAGCGATCGACGCAGTGATGCTGAGATGTTTGCCGAGCTAAGAGAAATCATGGAAAGTGCCGCCGCCGAGGTTACCGATGGTGTAGATAAAACCGCAATAATGTTAAGTAGTGGTCTGGATTCTACGGTGACCGGAGCCGTGGTCGCACAGCAGCTAAAAAAGGAGGGCAAAAATCTCTACGGATATACCTCTGTTCCCTCTACCGATTATAAAGGAAAAAACAATCAGCTTTTTTCGGTCAACGAATCGAATTTAGTAAAGGATTTCTGCGAAATGCATAAAAATATCGTTCCTGTGTTTTACTCCGGAGACGGAAACGATGCATTGACCTTTGTAGATGAAGCACTTCATTATACAGAGTTTCCCTTTAAAAGTGTCATCAACATGACATGGCTATATCCTCTAAGCAATAAAATAGGTGATGACGGTAACAGGGTTGTGCTCAACGGCTCTTCCGGCAATGCCACAGTATCCTTCGGCACTGTTTTGCATTACTCCGCAACAATGGTGTATGCGAGAAAAAATCCATACCTTGCGTTAAAGTCGCTCTCATTTCAGGCGAAAAAATACAAATACTCCAGAAAGAGCTCTGTAAAATCATGGTTGAGAAATAGTTTTCCAAACCCATTTGTGGCAAGAAAAGGTAAGATAAGGCGTGATGGATTAGGTAAAATATTGGCTAATAAAAGTCTTTCCGAGAAATACAATATTGTAGATAAGCTTGTTGAAAACGGTCAATATTACGGTGCTCGCAGTCTTTTTGAATATAATCGACAACGTCTGCTTATGCTTGGAGTGGAAGGGCAGCTTATCATCGGCTCCTTCGAGACAAAGATGGGACTTATGAGCGGCACCTTCGAAAGAGATATAACACGTGACAAACGTGTGATTGAATTGTGCCTTGCCCAGCCGATGGAAAGATTTGCCGGGTTTTATGACGGGGAGTTCACCACAAGACGACTTATCTTTGGCGCCTTCTCGGATATTATGCCGGAAAGCCTTAAGGGCAATGTCATGACATTCGGAGTACAGAGTGCCGACTGGACATTTAGGATAAGAAAAAGATATGACGAGGCAATAAAGATAATTGAGGAAGCATTTTCTGACGAAAAGGTTGCAGGCTATATCAATAAAGAGCACCTCAACAGTCTTATCGAACGGTCAAAATCCAACGATGCTGATGGTAACAACGCACTCATGGAGTTGCTCTGCAACGTAAGCGGTGCAAAATATTTAATTAAACATTTAAAATAAATGGCTAAATAGGCTACCCACCGAAGTCCTCAAGGAGCTGTCGTAGCTGTGCTTCGCTGTCTATTCTTATTCCTTCGTTTAATGCCATTGCATCCTCTGGGGGTAGAAGGTGTACATATATTTCGTAAACCTCGACTACAACACCCTCTTCGTCGAAAAGTGCTACCATACTGCCAAGTCTTGCGAGATGATAGTAGTTGGTTATTTCTGTGCTGACCGAGGATTCATCAATTTGTTCCTCTTCTAACTCGATTACATTAGTCGGAGCCGGAAATTCTCTACTCTGTGACTGTTCTTGTGGCAATTGCTGTTCAAAAACATCGTTTGCCGGAGTATATATCCTTACCGCCGAGGTTAATATAACCACTGTGGCGGTCACGGTTAAAAGTGCAATCCACTTTTTCATAGCTACCTCTTTTTAATGCTTCGACTGTAGTATTGCCAATAAAATTCTTTTAATACCTTCATTTTGTGTTTACAAGTGTTACAAAAATGTGAAAATTTTCTATCTTTTATAGTCAAAGGCTTTTAATTGTGGTAGAATATCAATATGAATATTTTTTTACATCAGACGGAGTATTATATATATGGCTAATTATCCCAAGCGTTCTTCAGGAAGCTCGTTAACACCCGCCCGCATTGCACGAGCAATTCTTCGTGGAATTGGAAGCTTTTTTTTACTGATATTCAGAATGGTCATTATCTTTGGCTGTTTCGGAGTTATTGCAGGTTCCATCGTTGCTGTTATGATGAGTCTTTATGTTGTTGAAGCTACTGCAGAGGATGATAAAATTTTAGACCTCGGAAGCCTCAAACTCAGCTACACCACCATATTATATGCAAAAAACCCATCTACCGGTGAATATGAGGAATATGAGCGTCTGGTTGACGACGAAAACCGCATATGGGTTAACTTTGACGATATTTCGCCCAACATGATAAATGCAATCACCGCCGTTGAGGATGATAGCTTTTGGGAGCACAACGGTGTAAACTATGTGCGTACCGTTGCGGCGGCTGTCAACGAATACACTCCCCTAAAAATACTAGGTGGAGGAACACAAGGTGCATCTACAATTACTCAGCAGTTGGTAAAAAATATTACCAACGAAAATGAGGTTGATGCTATGCGTAAAATTCGTGAGATTTTCCGTGCCATGGCGCTCGAAAACCGCTACTCTAAAGAGGTTATAATGGAAGCATACCTCAATGTTTTCCGTCTATCGGGTAACATTGCTGGTGTTGAAGCTGCGGCAAACATCTACTTCGGAAAAAGTGCATCGGACCTGTCGGTAACCGAGTCCGCAATGATAGCGGGTATTACTCAATCACCGGTGCAGTATAATCCCTATGAAAATCCGGAAAACTGCCTCGATCGACGCAACACGGTATTGTATCATATGAATAGGGTCGGACATCTTACCGACGAGGAATATGAATTTGCGGTAGAACAACCACTAGGTCTTATCTCCACCTCTGAGCCGGTAACTACCGAGATAGTTGTGGAAACCGAGGATGGCGAGATAGTCGAGACTACCGACGAAGAAATGCTGGATGCCGCCGTTGAAGGCGAGACTCCGGAGCAATCCGAGAGCAGCGTCTCGGTAGACGAAGATGGAACTATTGTACGCACCAAGGCGGTATACAGCTGGTATACCGACATGGTCATAAGCGACGTAATCGATGATTTTGTTGAGCAAAAGGGCATGAGTCGTGAGGAGGCCTCCGATCTTGTCTACAACGGCGGATTGAGAATTTATCTTCCGATAGATTTAACGCTACAGCAGGCAATGGATGACCTGTATACTGACCCTGCCGTATATAGACAATTCTATCCCGAGATGCTGGATGATAAGAAGGATTTTTACGGAGAACTTATCTTAGATGAGCAAGGCAATACCATACCGGTAACACCGGAAGTTGCTATGGTGTCGGTAAACATGGTGGGTGAGATTGTTGCAGTTATCGGTGGTTTTGACGAAAAGGAGGAGGATCGAGTTTTAAACCGTGCAGTCGACAGTGTTCGTCAAACGGGTTCTACCATGAAACCTATCGGATCCTACGCACCGGCGCTGGACTATAATTATATCTACTACTCAAAAACATTCCGAGATTCTCCGCTTGAACCTTCACCTGCAACAGGAAATGTATCCTGGCCACACAACTATGGCGGAACGACATCCGGCAATATGATAACGGTTCAGTCAGCGATTTCAAGGTCGCTTAACACTATTGCAGTACGTGTTCTTGATCAGTTCGGCGTACAGTCCAGCTTCGATTTCCTAACAGAAACCTTGCAGATAAGCTCACTATACGAGAGTTTAGAGGTTGACGGACAGATTATGACCGACCTCGGCCTTGCACCTCTTGCACTCGGAGCTATGACAGAGGGTGTTGCACCTATGGAGATGGCGGCAGCCTATTCAATCTTTGGAAATGGTGGTAAGTTCACAACACCACACAGCTATACTAGCATAGAAGACTTTAACGGCGAGCCGGTCATGGAGCCAATCGTAACCACATCTCAGGCAATAAAGCCGGAAACAGCAATGATAATGAACAAGATGTTAGAAACCGTTTTATCACAGGCGGGCGGTACAGGATACGGCATGATGCCGGAGCGTATACCTGCCGTAGGTAAAACCGGAACGACCTCGGATGATAAAGACCACTGGTTTATAGGTGTAACCCCATACTACTCTACTGCAACCTGGTGGGGATATGACGACCCACAGGAACTGGAATGGAAGGGATCGGACTATGATATTCATCCGCCGACCATGGCATGGGAATATGTAATGAATGACGCTCAGTCAGATCTTGAATTTTTAGCTTTTCCGACCAGTGAAAATGTTGTTGAGATGGCGTATTGCACACATACAGGTATGCTTGCCGCCGCCGATTGTCCACGTGGAACCGGGTACTATAAGCGTGACAATCCACCACCGGTTTGTACCGGAGGCCATGTCGACCCGAATGCAGTACCGGTGGTATAGCCGGATAGAACGGGAAGAGGAGTTTATGAATTCTTTGGTAGGACATACCGGCTTTGTCGGCTCTAACCTTTGTCGACAGGGAAACTTTGCCGGACAATATAACAGCCAAAACATTGGGGAGGCCTTCGGGACCTCCCCTGATGTGCTGTATTACAGTGGTTTGCCGGCAGAAAAATTTTTAGCAGACAGCATTCCCGAACAGGATATGCAAAGGGTGAGACAAGCTGCCGATAACATTGTTAAGATTAACCCTAAACGTGTTGTTCTTATATCCACCGTCGATGTCTATTCGGACACTGATAATCGCACAGAGAATAACCTATGTCCGGCACAAAACCCGTATGGTGCTAACCGACTTTGGCTTGAGAGTTTTGTGGCAGATAATTTTTTATGCCATAATATTATCCGACTACCTGGTTTGTTTGGTCAAAATATTAAAAAGAACTTTATCTATGATATCATTTCCTATATACCCTCAATGCTTAACGACAAGAAATTTGCCGAATTAAGTAATATTAAGTCGGAAATATACAATATGTATACATTGCAGGACAATGGTTTTTATCGTTTGAATGCCGATGTTGACCGAAAAGGTGCAAGAGGGATTTTTGAACAGCTTAACTTCTCGGCATTAAACTTTACCGATTCTCGTGCGGTATTTCAGTTTTACAACCTTGACAATCTTTTTTTTGATATACAAACTGCAATAAATAAAGATATTAGTTTGCTAAACATTGCGAGTGAACCGTTGTCGGCAGCACAGCTGTATAGATTCATAACAGGTAACGAGTTTGTTAACGAGCTTGCAAAGAAGCCCCCATACTACAACTTTAAATCAATACATGCAGATAAATTTGGCGGAAGCGATGGGTATCTGTACAGTAGTCAGGAATTGCTACAAGATATAAAGAAGTTTGTCGAGAGGTACAGTATATGAAGCTGTCAATATCCAACATCGCCTGGGATAAGGAGCAAGACGAAAGGCTTTACACCCTGTTAAAAGAAAAAGGTGTTAGAGGAATTGAAATAGCCCCTACACGCCTTTTTGATGAGCCATATTCTAAGCTTCGCGATGTTAATGCGTTAAAAAATTGGCTTTTTAGTGAGTACAACCTCACCATCTGCAGTATGCAAAGTATCTGGTATTCCCGACCGGAAAACATCTTTGATGAAGATGAGTGTAAGGCAATAGAACTTTACACTCGCTCAGCTGTTGATTTTGCCGAGGCGGCGGGAATAGGGAATATTGTATTCGGATGTCCCAAAAACCGTAACATTCCGGATAATTTAAATCGGAACAATGCCTATGAAATTGCAATGGGCTTTTTACGGCGACTCGGCGAGTACGCCTACAGCAGAAATACCGTTTTGTCGGTGGAACCTAACCCGGATATATACGGCACGAATTTTCTTAACAAAACCGATGAGACACTTAAATTTGTGTCGAGTATAGCGTGCAACGGACTTAAGGTCAACATTGATGTGGGAACCATGATACAACAGGGGGAGAACCCGAACATAATTGCAGAATACCCCGAGCTGATAAACCATGTACATCTTAGCGTTCCGTATCTTGAGTATGTTGAACCGCACCCGATGCACTACGACCTTTTAAAGGCTTTAAAGAATATGGATTACAAAGGTTATGTTTCGGTCGAGATGAAAAATTTGGGAGATATAAAAAAGGTAGAGTCGGCAATAGATTATCTTGTGGAGTTTTTTGGAGATGGGTGATATACAAAGACGTTCAATAAAGGGAGTTCCGGATTACGATTGTTTTGAATTTTTACCAAAGCAGTCGGAATATTGTTTGCTCATACCGATAATTAACGAGAAAAAAAATATAACATTACAGCTAAAGCGTGCCGCCGAATATGCGGTGGGTAATATGGTGGATATTATAATCTGCGATGGAGGCTCCACCGACGGAGGAACAGATCACCGATTGCTGCAAGAACTCTCTGTAAATACACTTGTAGTAAAGAAAGGGGAGGGGAGACAGGGCGCACAGCTGAGGTGCGGATTTCATTTAGCAATGGAGCGTAAATATAAAGGTGTGCTGACCATAGACGGCAACAACAAGGACTCTATAGAACACTGCGACAGGATTATTGATTGTTTAAAGCGGGGCTATGATTTTGTGCAGGGCTCTCGATATGTTCCGGGCGGTGTTGCTGAAAACACACCAAAGTTTCGACACTATGCGGTAACGCTGATACATGCTCCGGTAATATCTCTGACGGCGGGCAAAAGATTTACCGACACGACCAACAACTTTCGAGGCTATTCAATGCGTTACCTAAAGCACCCTGAAGTTAAACCCTTGCGTTCGGTTTTCAGTGGTTACGAACTGCTTGCCTACCTTTCGGTAAGGGCGGCACAGCTGGGAATGTCCTGCTGTGAAGTGCCGGTACGCAGAAGCTATCCCAAAACGGGCAAAACTCCGACCAAGATAAGTCCGATAAAAGGCAATATAGACCTATTTAGAATACTGCTACTCAATGCGACAGGAAGATATAAACCCGGAGTTTAGAGTTGAAGGATTACGACAAAATTATAATAGGCTGTGGGCTGTATGGTATGTACAGTGCCGTATTTTGTGCAAAAATGGGAGAAAGGGTTTTGGTGCTTGAGTGTGATGAAAAACCTTTTTCCCGTGCTACCTATATCAATCAGGCACGTGTTCACATGGGTTATCATTATCCAAGAAGTCTTTCTACAGCGATAAAATCCAGAGGATACTTCGACAGCTTTTGTGATGATTATCCCGATAGCATCAAGAACGACTTTACCAAGATATACGCAACTGCGGCAAATTACTCCTGGACAAATGCCGATTGTTTTAAAAAATTCTGTTTCGATTGTAATATACCCTGCACCGAGATATCTCCTGAGGGGTATTTTAAGGCGGGGCTGTGTGATGGTGCGTTTATCACCAAGGAATATACCTATGATCATGAAATATTGCTAAGCTATCTGCAACGAGACGCAAAAAAGCTAAACGACAGGATAGACATGCGCTTTAAAACCGAGATAACATCGATCAATGCGGTAGGGGACAGGTATGAAATAGCACTAAAGTCCGGAGAGAGTTTTAAAAGCGGTTTTGTTTTAAACTCTACCTATGCCTCGGTAAATCAGATAAATAACATGGTGGGATTTGACAGCTTTCCGATTAAATATGAGCTGTGTGAGATTATACTATGCAGGGTTAACGGATTGCTTGAAAATGTTGGGATCACCGTAATGGACGGCCCTTTTTTCTCCATAATGCCATTTGGCAAAAGCGGACTGCATTCGCTAACCTCGGTGACCTTTACACCACATCTGAGTTGTCATGATCGTCTACCGAATTTTCCCTGTCAGGCAAAGACAGACGGACGATGCTCACCACAGCGACTCGGAAACTGTAATAGCTGTCCTCACCGACCGCCGACAGCATATCCCTATATGTCACAGCTTGCAAAAAAATATCTAAAGGACGTGTTGTCCTTTGAATATCACAGCTCACTGTTTTCGGTTAAGCCGATTTTAAAGGTGAGTGAAATAGACGACAGCCGCCCTACTGTGATAAGAAAACAGTCACAAAACCCAACCTTTGTGAGTGTATTGTCGGGCAAAATTAATACCGTGTACGATTTAAAGGAGGTGCTCAGCGGTGAATGATAGGGAGAAAAATTTTGTTTCGGCAGTAGTTTACTGCTATAACTGTGTAAACAATATAGCCGACTTTTTAACATCGCTTCAGGAATGCCTTTACGGGCGTTTTGAAATGTTCGAGATAATATGTGTGAACGACTGCTCCGACGATGGCACGGTAGAGGCAATTAAAAATGCCGGCCTCAACAATGTCACCGTAATCAACACCAGCTTTCATCAAGGTTTAGAGGCGGCGACCGTTGCAGCGATAGACCTTGCGATAGGCGATTTTGTTTTTCAGTTTGACGATGCGGTGTGCGACTACGATTTTTCCTTGATATACGACATATATATCCGTTCAGTCAAGGGGTTCGATATGGTTTTTGCCATACCGAGCCAGGGCGTTCGCACCAGTTCAAGATTTTTCTACTCTGTTTTTAACCGCTTTTCTGACTATGATTATAAAATTAAAACCTCCCACCTCTCGGTGGTGAGCCGTCGAGCCATCAACCGAATGAAAGAGATAGGAATTAAAACGGTTTATCGCAAAGCGGTATGTGCGTCGGCTGGACTTAAAATCGGAGATATGGAATATACCCCCATCTGTAACGCAAGACACAATATCACCACCGGGCGTATAAAAAGAGAACTCGCAACTAACAGCCTCATTCTTTTCACCGACATAGCCTATAAGGTAAGTATATTTTTATGTGTAGCTATGATATCGCTATTAATGTTTAGTGCGGCTTATACCTTGGTAATATGGTTGCTGGGCGATCCGATAGCGGGCTGGACAACCACCATGGCACTGCTATCCTTCGGCTTTTTCGGAATGTTTTTAATCCTAACCTTTGTTGTAAAATACATGTCACTAATACTAAACCTCGTATTCAGCCGAAAGGAATATCTTGTAGAGAGCATAGAGAGGTTTAATAGGGAGTAGGCAAACAATATAAGTACTATCAGTAACCTTGCCGAGCCTAAAGGCTAATGTTGAAATGTGAAAGGAAATGAACACTTAACACTTCAAATAAGAGAGGTGCCAAGAATGAATAAAGTAATTATTGAAGATTGGAAGTTTGAAATAATTGTTACTGAAGCAAAAGCGTGCAGAATGGGTTTTGAAGTAGGAGATAAATTTTATTGTAAATATGAATGTCCAACAGGCTTTTGCCCGAAAACTATGGCTTTACTGCATAGTTTATGTGAGGTAGCACGTAGTGGTGGTGACTTTACACTGCTAGGAGGCAAATCTAAAAATGAAATAAGTTATATATGTGCTGATGGTTGTGTAAGATTTAATTTGATTGCGCAAAAATTAGGTGATTAATCAGCCTTTCACCTTCGGACATTAGTTCATATCCCAACAGGATACCATGTACAGACACTAAGGTAGCCGCATATAGGATAGCCTTACAGTATTTGTGCAATATTGCGTAAATGTGACAGCCCCTTAGGCCATCACATTTTGTATTTAGTTAATGTCCGTGTCTGCTTCGGTTTCCGTTAACCCTATTAGCTCAATTTGCTCTTTCTTATCTGCAGTTGGTAAACTTTCCACGCTTTTTAGCTTGCGTTGAATCTGCCTTGTGCGTACACCTACAAGGCTTTCTAAATCCTCCTGGGCGAGGCGTAGGCGGTTTTGGGTTTGTTCCAGTGCCTTGCCGAAGGTTTCAAACTCGGATTTCACCGAGGAGAGCACCTGCCATACCTCGGAGGAGCGCTTTTGAATCTGCAAGGTTTTAAAGCCCATCTGCAGGCTGGAGAGCAGTGCCGCCATTGTAGTGGGTCCTGCCGGAATTACCCTGTATTCTTGCTGTATTCGCTGTGAGATTCCATGCCTTACCACCTCCGCAAAAAGTCCCTCGGTCGGAAGAAACATTACCGCAAAATCGGTGGTGTAGGGGGGTTCTATGTATTTGTTTTTTATGTCTTTAGCAAAACCCAGTATCGCCTGTTCTAAAGCTTTTCTTGCCACGGTAACCGCATTTGCGTCGGCAAGCTCGTAGGCATCGGTAAGTTGTAGATATCTATCGGCAGGGAATTTTGCATCGACAGGCAACAGTACATGCCCGCTTTCATCTCCCGGCAGTTTAATACAAAACTCCACCCTCTCGTTACTTCTTGGACGTGGAGGGTGATTTACGTAGTACTGCTCGGATGTGAGCATCTCCTCAAGAATGGCACCAAGCTGAGTTTCTCCTAATATTCCACGAGTTTTTACGCCGGACAGCACCTTTTTAAGGTCGCCGACACCCACCGCAAGGGTCTGCATTTCACCGAGTCCCTTGTATACCTGTTCCAACCGTTCGCTGACAAGCGAAAAGGATTGATTAAGCCGCTCGTTTAGTGTTTTTTGCAGCTTCTGATCCACGGTTTGCCGCATCTCTTCAAGTTTTTTTTCGTTCTCCTCGGTTAGGGTGCGCAGTCTCGATTCCATGGTGTTTCGCACACTTTCAAGCATCTGGTTGCTCTGCATGGTGTAGCCGTTAAACGCCTCGGCAAGTCTTTTTTGTTGGGATTCTACACTGCTGTGCAACATCTCCTGACGAGAGGATATACCGTTTGAGAGCTCCTTTAATACGGCAGATTGACGCTGTGAGAGTTGTTCCGACATCATGTTTTGAAGGTCGGCATGGGATTTAAGTGCACGAGAAAGCGTCTCGTCTTGTTCCATGCGGGAACGGCGAAACTGTTCCTCCATAAGTGCTGAGAGCTGTTCTCTCTCCTTTTTTTGTGCCGACTGCATGGACAGTAACACTGCTATCACCACGGCTGCAAGTACCAATACAACAATTAAAATTATAAAATCCATCTATTTTGCCTCCCTTGTTAGGTTTTTTATCCAGTTGTAGCTGTTAATCTTAACAACCGCAACAAAACACTTCAGTATCTGGTCACTTTTTAAACATGCAAACACCACCCAAGGCGGTGCACCGAGCATCATGGAGATAAATCCCGCAGGAAGTACCACCAAAAAAACAAAGATGGTGTCGTTTTTAAACACAAAGGCAATGTCTCCCCCTGCTTTTACAAGACCTGCAAGACAAGCCGCCTGATAACAGGTTCCGATTAAGGTAACAGACAGCACAACCATCAGTACCGAGGCATGTGTGGCGGCACCCTCGCTGACACCATAAAGCGAGATAAAGGGCATTCTTAACAGATACACCGCAAATCCGGTCACAAGACCAAGACATAAAAATATAACCTGTACCGTTTTAGCATACTCCTTCACTGTTTCTACCTTACCGGCACCTACTGTTTTTGCGGTTATGATACTCACGGCGCCGGAGAGCCCCGCCATCCAGACATATGCAAGGCTGTTGAGGGTGTCGGTTATGCTGACCGCCGCTAGAACATCGGCGGAAAATCTGCCAAGTATCATGCCCTGACCCATTCCGTTTATCGACCATACAATGTTACCACCGATAATAGGTGCCCCGTATTTGATGAAATCCATCACAAGTTGTCGATCGTTTAAAAGCAGATCCGACAGCTTAAAGGATAACTTTTTATCGACACGAAAGATGTATATCATCATGACGATACTTTCTACAATACGTGCGATAAGGGTTGCAATTGCTGCACCTTGAACACCGAGTGCCGGTATTAACTCCGATATGCCGAATATTAAAAGATAGTTAAGACCGATATCCACAAAAAGTGTGGTTAGCGAAACAGCAAAGCCTATTCCGGCAACCTCTACACTTCGCATTGCAAAAATAAATATGTGGGTAAACGAGTAGAAGAGATATGAAAATCCGATTATTTGCAGATATTGTGCTCCAAGCCTTACGACCGAGTCATCTTCTGAAAACATGGATATTATCTGTGTCGAAAAAATAACGCATGCAATGGTAAATAGCACCGAAAAAATAGCGCCAATCTTAAACGCTATCGAAATTATTTTTTTTATCGAATCAATATCCCTTTTTCCCCAGTACTGGGAGGAAAGTATGAGCAGTGCACCCTCGATTCCCATCATGACAAGCTGAAACACCAGCATTATTCTGCCTGCAAGATAGACTCCGGAAACTGCGTCATCGCCAAGTGAGCTTACCATCAGATTATCAGCAAATCCCACGAGAAAGGTGAGCAAACCCTGCAACGATATAGGAACCGCAAGGGTGATAAGTCTTTTGTAAAAAGAACGGTCCCTCGTTAGTATCATTATTCCCCTCGACCTCCACCGTATTTTCATTAGTATGCCCACCCAACAACGATAAATTGTAAGGTGGGTATATAATTTTATAGTGATCTAACTATGGTTATCTGGTAGGAGCCGGTGCGGATACGGATGCCTTTAAGACTATCTCGTTATCCTCGATCTCTGCCGAAAGTGTTCCTATTCCAAAACCCTCTACCATGAGGCCGACAACTTTATCTTCAAACTCGCGGCGGAGTGTTCTGCGCAGGTCCCTTGCTCCAAATTTGCCACCGCCACATTTTTCGGCAAGCCAGCTTAGAAGGTCATCGCTGCATTTTAAGATTATGCCTCTTTCAAGCAAAGCCTCCTCATATTCGACAAGCATTAGCCTTGAGATGGATTTTAAACTCTCCTCACCGAGCGGTGCGAAGTGTACAACCTCATCAACCCTCGCCAAAAATTCGGGACGCAACAGCTCGGAAAGAGCCTTTTCAGATTTACTTTTCGATAGCTCTCCCTGAGTTTTATTAAACCCAAGTTCGCCCCCTTTAATCGTGGATCCGGCATTAGAGGTCATGATAATTATGGTATTTGCAAAGTTAACAGTTCTGCCGGAAGCATCGGTGATATGTCCTTCGTCCAAAACCTGTAAAAGAATATTTAAAAGGTCGGGGTGAGCTTTTTCAATCTCGTCGAATAGAACAATGCTATAGGGACGCCGACGTACCTTTTCGGTAAGCTGCCCCGCATCGTCATATCCGACATATCCCGGCGGGGAGCCTATAATACGGCTAACCGCATGTTTTTCCATATACTCCGACATGTCAAGGCGAATAAAAGGCTCTACACCATCAAAAAGTTGCATAGATAGCTGACGACAGAGTTCGGTTTTACCTACACCGGTAGGTCCCACAAATATAAAACTTGCCGGACGTTGTCTGCCGTTGATGGAAACACGTGAGCGCTTAATTGCCGAACACACAAGCTTTATAGCCTCGTCCTGGCCGATGATATGTTTCTTTAAATTTTCCTCAAGAGAGGATAGCTTAGCAAATTCTCCCTCGACCACCTTGACTGCCGGTATGCCTGTCCAAAGCTCAATAACATGTGCGATGTCAGACGGCTCTACGGCAATGTCCTCCGCCTGTGGTGCCAGCTCGTTTATGGTTCCCTGAAGCCTTAGGATATCACTGCGAAGCTGTGCTATCTCCTCATAGTCGGCATCATTTTCCGCCGACTCCTCAAGTGAGGACTCCTCCTCTATCATTTCCTTGAGCTTTGTCTTGTTTTTTTGCAGTTCGCTTATGATGGGATGACGAAGGTGACAACATGCCGACGCTTCGTCCAGCAGGTCTATCGCTTTGTCAGGTAGAAAACGTTCGGTTATATATCGCTCGGACAGCAGGACAGCCATTCTCACGATTGCATCGCTTACGACGACACCGTGGTGCTGTTCGTAATACTCTCTTACTCCGCTGATTACATCTACCGCCTGGTCGATGGTGGGTTCCTCCACCGTGACCGGCTGGAAGCGCCGCTCCAATGCACCGTCTTTTTCTATAAACTTACGGTATTCCTTAAATGTGGTTGCGCCTATAACCTGTACCTCTCCACGAGAGAGTGAAGGTTTTAAGGTGTTGGCAGCATTCATGCTTCCCTCGGCATCACCGGTTCCGGTGAGCGAGTGAATTTCATCGATAAAAAGTATAATGTTTTTGGCAGCACGAACCTCCGAAACAAGCCCTTTAATTCGTTGTTCAAACTGCCCTCTAAACTGAGTGCCGGCAACAAGTGCGGCAAGGTCAAGCAAAAATATCTCACGGTCGGCAAGCCTTGCAGGAACATCGCCGGTGGAAATACGGTTTGCGATACCCTCCACAATTGCGGTTTTACCTACTCCGGGCTCACCAATTAGGCATGGGTTGTTTTTTTGACGACGACAGAGTATCTGTATACAGCGCTCGATCTCCTTGTCACGTCCTATAACCCTGTCAAGCTCTTTGTTTGCCGCTTTTTTTGTCATATTAGTGCAGTATTGATCTAAGAAACGGCGTTTTTTTTCAGGCTCTGCCTTACCTTTTTTCTTTTTCTTTTTTTCGTCAGCCTTTTGTTCTGCGGAAGTTTCTGTGCCGTCATAGTCCGACGAGTCGGGAGATATACCAAAGTTTTCCGGCATTTCGCCGCTTTCCATCATAGTCTGCATCTCCTCCGGAGTCACAGCCTGCATACCCATCTGGGCTATCTGTGAAAAATCCATATTTTCCATTATACCCATGACACGATCCTCCATCATTGGAAGTTCGCTGTCCGGAATGTTAAATTTTTTCAGTAGGTCGTCGAGAGGTTTTATTCCGAGCTCCTTTGCGCAGGTAAGACAATACCCGACACTGTTACCGCCGGAATCCATCGGTTGTATAAATATTATAGCGGGCCGCTTTTTACAGCGTGAACATAACATAATTTTAAATTACTCCTATTCGGTTTTACACCGGTTATGATACACCTTTTATATGGGGAATATGTGAAATTTATTACGGTGCAAAATATCCTGATATTGCCGCAAGCAACGAGTTAAATACAGTTCCTCCAAAAGTGCCGTTAAGATCAACAGAGTTTAACACCGGCAACTGGTCTGCGGTGAAAACAGCAATTAGGATAAGAACGGCGAATACAAGTATAGCATTTACGGCACCGGGAATAATTCCTACCGCCGCACCGAGAATGTTATTGAGCTGTCCGAGGAACGGAACCTTGTTTACCCCATAGAAAACCTTTTCTACAATTCCAAAAACGCCTTTTAGGATAAAGATGAGGAAAAAGAAGATGATGGTTGCGGTTAATGAAATCATTATAGGTGCAACGGTATTACTGACTATTACATCGCTGGTAACACCTGTCATCTCACCGGCGAAGATAGAGTTAAGTTCTTCAACTGCATTTAACCCGTCCAGCCCTTCGGTAAGGCTCTCCGGGAAGGCATCGGTGAGGCCGGTAATTATATGTGTTACCGATTGCTCCGGCAACGAATCGCTCAGAGAGGAATCCACCCTTGCGGTTATGCTACCCTTCATAAAAATATCAAAAATCATCCTTGCAAGAGGGGTGGAGAGCAAAAGCGCAATTATAACCGATATAATGGTGCCTACAAAGGCAATAATCGAAGAGAAAAAACCCTTGCGATAGTATCTCACAACCGTCATTGCGACGATGAGAAGGAGTAGAACGTCAATAAGAATTACAAGTATTTCCATAAATTTTCCTCATCATTTTGTTTGTGTATAACCTATCTGTAGGAATAGATAAACTCACTTCCCACACAGAACCCGTTATTCAATATGGTTATAATATTCTCGGTATAGAAGTTATGTTCATCCTCTATCGGCAGTGCAGCGTCATCATAGCTGTAAAGCCTACTACCAGAGCTTATAAACAAATTGTACCCCGAATATTGCATATTGTCAACAGCAAATGGGATAATTGTTTCACCCTTTGCATCTAAAGCGGAATTAAAGGTTAAAAGTGTTATGGAATCAGGTAGCTGTTCTTCGCCGAGAAGCAGTGCAATGTTATCACCATTTTCCGAGACTGCAAGCCTTAACAACTGTCTGTCAGCAAAATCATACTCATCCCTTAACTCACCTTCATTAATGCTATAAACCATCGCCCTATCCTCGAATACGGCAAGAAGTTTGTCTGATGTTTGAAAGGTTAAATCAAGGCAGATGCCCGGTATTTCAGCAATATATCCAATTAACTCTCTGCTTGAGATGGAAAAGCCGTAAATGTTTGTCATCATTACGCCGTCCACCGAGTAAACGGTCGCAACTGCAAGGTATCTCGAGTTGGCGGAAAACTTCATAACGGTAGGTATTTCATCGGCAAGCTTATAGTTGAATAGCTCGGTTCCTATCGAGTTGTAGACGTTAACCGAGCTTCGAAACTGTGAGTCCGAGGTAGCAAGGACATATCCTCCATTGTCGGCAAGTGATGCAAGATAGATATCCTCGTCCAGCTCGACATTGATAAAGCTCTGATAGTAGCCTTCGATTCTAAAATCGCTCGCACCCCGTGTGTAGATTAACACCCTGTCGTCCGAGGATTCGATAAGCGGGTTTGCATAACTGTTTCCGAGTCTTCTTGTCTGCTTTCCGGTGGGGGAGATGAAAACCATATCCTTTTCGCCAACCACCACTGCGCCTTCACCTATCGGAGCGGCGTCTATTATATCCGGCACATTGAGCTCGGAGGGAAATCCGTCCCCCCTATCGACGGCAAGTCTAATGTTATTTACACCATCCTTTAGATAGTCAAAAAGCCCTGCAAAGGAACCATTAAAAAGCATCACTACAAGGATTGCAACGGTAGATAATAGTACAACCCGTCGCATAAAAACAAACCGCCGCCGTCTTCTTATGGCTGCGAGACGCAGGGTGATATCTTTTTTTGAGGGTTCGTTTTGATTCATAGAAACCTTGAAAAGTGTTTAATGCTTTCATATTCATTATAGCAGTTAGAAAGTGGATCTATTGTTCTTTGCTGTTTGTCACCGAAAATTTGCTCAATACTCCTCGTTTCCTTAAAGTTAAGGGTAAGATGTGGGCCGCCTATGGTTGAAAGCTCATTTTTACGAAGCACCGAAAGATAAAAATACGGATTGTGTCCGGAGATATCCTCAATGCCGTCCGAGCGGTTACGCAAAAGTGCGGTTTTAAACATAAAGGTGGATATCGGCAGTGATGCCGAAGCGGCAACTGCCGGGGTCACAATACCCTCAAGCCCTTTTGGGCTGTACGTTTTACCGTCCCTGTCGCGGTATCCGCAACAACATATCGAAACACGGTCGAGCGAAAGCCTTCTGAGCATAACCCGAAACAGGTCGGCATCTACCCTGTCGTCCTTTTCTAAAAAAACTATAAAGTCACCGGTCGCCTTTTGCAGTGCGGCGTGTCGGCTGCTACGAATAATCTCAAGGTTTTCGCAGTGGGCTTGGCGCAGCGAAGTTAAAAGTTCCTCATCACCATCAACAGGTATTACCACCGTGATCGAGTATAATGCATCAAATTCCGGAAAATTATCCTTTAAAAACTCCTGCGGATTAGGCTTGATGGAAAGGCAGAAAGCGAGAGCGTCTTCACTTATGTACCTGTCGCCTCTGAGCATGTTTTCATTCAAAATAGTCAAAATCGGTCTTATGCCGTTTAGCACCGCCCTACGCCTATCTATGTCAAATTTCATAAGACGAGCTGAGCCTGCAAATATGTCGCAAAAAAGCCTCATTACCATGGTGAGAAAAAAGCGAGGTAGGGGTGGATTGTAACGATCCCGGTAATATCTTAAAATGGTGGGTATAAATTCGTTTAACAACCGATCTATCCGCTGTTCACTCTGCTCTGGATTTTTTTTAGGATGATACTTTATTTTTTCTACCACGCCAACAGTTGAATTTTTTTTGGCAAGTATTCGGTAAAGCAGTTCAAGGTCGCTAAAATCCCCAAGGTTTTCGTCAAATGAAAGCAGTGCACAGACGGAACGTTTGAAAAAATATGCGCAGAACTCCGGCTGATAAAATCCGGAGGTATGGTCAAGAGCTATTACCCGTGTACGCTTAAAGTAGTTGAAAAATTCATCTATCGGCTCATGTTCACTGCTCGATATTGCAACGAGGGAGGTGTCGTTCTCCTCGTCGTTGAAGAAAAGTGCAACGGCAGAAAAAACCTCGGCATCAAAACTGCCACCGGGCTCACAAAAATTTATGTATCTGCCCTGTGCCATCCTAAGCCCCACGTTTCGTGCCGAAGCAACGCCACCGTACCCCTTGTCAAAAACACGAATATTGTCGGGGTATAGCTTAGCATATCCACGTGCAACCTCGCCAGTAGCATCGGTAGAGCCGTCGTTCACAATTATGATTTCTATACTATCGATAAAGTCAACATTTTGGTCGACAATACTGTCTACTGTAACAGGCAACAATCCTTCCGCATTACAGGCAGCAACTATTACGGTAAAAAGAAAATCTCTGTTCATGCTAATGTATGTTCCTAATATGATTTTACCCTCTATAAGTAGTTCAACTTGAAAAACAATATGTTTTCAACGTGCATGAAATTGCATACTTTGGTGTGCACCCAGTAGCAAAGCGATAACGACATATCGCTATGCTATTGGGACGAAAAGTTGTAACGTTTTTCAAATTGATTGATTATATTTTACTCTAAAATCCAAAATTTGTCAAACAACATAACCTTGTTTGACAAGGTCGGTAGGATTGTGATAAAATCTATTTATTAAAACGTTATGTGAGGTTTTATATGGCTATAGCCGCTATGGTGTGTGGAATAATTGGTGTCTTATTAGCACTCCCAATTCCCGCGCTTACCATAATAATTTCAATTCTCGCAATAATTCTCGGAGTGACGGCATTAAAAAACCCTGCACAAAGCAAGGGGATGGCTACCGCCGGAGTTGTTCTCGGCATTATCGGAACGGTATTAAGTGTCGTTGCCTTTTTGTTTGTTCTACTGCTTGTAGGTGCGATAGGCTCGCTCACATCGCTTTTTTTCAGCTTTCTGTAACGGATCGGGGAAAGTTCTTTTTTATCAACCACAGCATATAAATTAAAGGAATACCATTTATATGCGAGAGGTTGAATGTGCTCAGATTTAGAAGAAGAATGCGACGTAGCAGGTTGGTTAAGGAGTTTTTTCTCCCTGCCGGCCTGCTTTTTGTTATGGCAATGATTGCAAACCTTGTCGGTTACCTGTTTGCAACACCAACCGAAGGTGTCTACATAACCGACCCGACAATGACTTTGCCAACAGTTATAACCTCTCCAAAGGGTTTCTGGCAGTCCATTCCCTCAATATATGAAGAACCGAAGGACATTTTTCCGATAGATGCTGTTGTAGAGGTTCCGGAGGGGATGGGTTTTATCTCACAACAGACCATAAAGCCGACACCGGACGGAAGAAGCATAGGGCTTACCGAGGGAGGTTATCTGCTAAATCTTACCGCTCTATCAAATTTTGATGTTCTCGTAACGACAGAGCAAACCTTCGCCTTTGAGGTGGAACAATACTCTGCAGAACCTCAGGTGCTGATATATCACACCCATGCAACCGAAAGTTATGAACCGAACGATGTGGGGTACTACGACCCCGCGGTGCCCAGCCGTAGCGACGACCCGACGCAAAACATGATTGCGGTAGGCGAGGTTATCGTCGAAATATTAAACGAGGCAGGTATTAACACGGTTCATGACACCGCAATGCATGACCAATTTTCCTATAATGGTAGCTATGCCGCCTCGAAGGAATCGGTAAGTGAATACCTTGCTCTCTACCCGTCGATTAAGGTTGTGTTGGATGTACACAGGGATGCAATGGAGCAGTCGGACGGGACAAGAATTAAGCCGGTTGTTATGATTGAAGGTAAAAAGACAGCACAGGTTATGTTGATTTCCGGTGCCGATGATGGCACCATGGGAATGCCGAATTATCTCGAAAATCTAAAATTCGCCTCGGCTTTTCAAAGCATGATGGAGAGCGAATACGAGGGGCTGACACGCTCTATACTGTTTGACTATCGTAACTATAACCAACAACTCTCCACCGGCTCACTTTTGTTAGAGGTAGGAGGCCATGCCAACACCTTAGAAGAGGCCAAAAATGCCGCTGAGTTTTCGGCACAGGCGCTTGCCAAGTTGTTGACCGGTGGGGCTTGACCTTTTGTGCATTTGCCATTATAATAATTTGTATAGATTGTTATAAGAGGAACGTTACAATATGTTTTTATTCGACGAACAAAAAAGGGCACTTGAGGCGTTGGTTCCTCAGCTTGATGAGCTTTCAAAAACCTTGGAGCTTGACAGGCTTACTGCGAGGTTGTCAGAATTAGAGGAGCAGACAATGCAACCCGGCTTTTATGACGACCAGAAAAGCAGTGCTAAGGTTTTTGCTGAGATGCGAACCGCCAAGGAAAAGATAACCGCATTTTCTGCGCTTAAATCCGGTTATGATGACTGCGAAACCTTGTTGATGATGGCGTCGGAGGAGACTGACGAGGAGGCAGGGCAGGAAGTTTATGCCGAGTTTGCCGAGAGCCTTGAAGACTTAAATAGCGAGTACTCTAAACTTAGATTATTAACTCTTTTAAAGGGACCCTACGATGCAAACAGTGCAATATTGACCTACCACGCCGGAGCAGGCGGAACTGAGGCTCAGGACTGGGTGGAGATGCTCTACCGTATGCACAGCCGTTATGCACAGAAGAAAGGATACAAGCTTAAGGTGCTTGACTATCTTGCAGGGGACGATGCCGGAATAAAGAGTGTTAGTTTTTTGTGCGAGGGCGACAACGCCTTCGGTTTTCTTAAAAGTGAAAACGGTGTTCATCGCCTTGTTAGGGTTTCCCCCTTTGATAGTAGCGGTCGTCGACACACCTCCTTTGCGTCGGTAGAAGTCATGCCTATGTTGGAAAATAGTGATGAAATAGAAATTCGTACCGAGGATTTGAGGATAGACACCTACCGAAGCGGTGGCGCGGGAGGTCAGCATGTTAACACCACCGATAGTGCCGTAAGGATAACACATCTTCCTACCGGTATTGTTGTGGCATGCCAAAATGAGCGTAGCCAGTTTCAAAACCGAGACGTTGCAATGCAGATGCTAAAAAGCCGTCTGGTTCAGATAAAGGAGCAGGAGCACCTAGATAAGATTGAGGATATAAAGGGCGACCAAAAGGATATTGCCTGGGGTCATCAGATTAGAAGTTATGTATTTATGCCTTACACCTTGGTTAAGGATCACCGCACCTCCCATGAAATGGGAAATGTCGGAGCGGTTTTGGACGGTGAGTTGGATGGATTTATCGATGCCTATCTGATACATCGCTCGAAAGAGGAATAATACATTTCCCGAGCAATATGGGAGGTGAAACATGATTGAGATATATAAGACGGTAAATAGCATAACCCGCCTTCAGGCAGAGCTTAGCGATGACTGTTGGATTAAAGTTGTTTCGCCGGATGCCGATGATGTAAATTACCTTATCAACATAATAGGTATTGATGAAGGGTTTATAGCCTCGGCAATTGACCCGGAGGAGACCTCGCATATAGATGTAGAGGAGGATCAGGTTTTAATAGTGGTAGACGTACCGGCAGTTGACGACAGCTCGGAAGGTTCGGTACCATACACAACCATGCCGATGTCGATTATCTTTATTAATAAATACATTATTACCATTTCGTTAAAGGAGCACAGCTTTTTAGCCGGAATAGCCTCCGGCGGTGAGCGTTTGGTGTCAACCCACATGCAGACACGCTTTACCCTTCAGCTGTTATACCGGATAGCCAAGAGATATCTTGTGTATCTTAAGGAAATTGACAAAATGTCCGGCTACACCGAAAAACAGCTGAAGCACAACCTTAAAAACAAGGAGATAATCAGCCTGCTCGGTATAGAAAAATCACTCGTCTACTTTTCTACCTCGCTAAAAAGTATCGAGCTTATGCTAAACAGGATATCCTCCGGAAGGGTAATAAAGATGTACGAGGATGACAGGGATATTTTAGACGATGTAATAATTGAGACAAGCCAGGCGAGAGAGATGTGTATAATCTACACACGTACGCTTAACAGCACCATGGATGCCTACGCCTCGATAATATCAAACAACCTAAATATTGCAATGCGAACACTCACATCTATAACCCTTGTTGCGGCGGTGCCGACTGTGGTTAGCGGTTTATACGGAATGAACATAGACAATGGAATGCCTTTCGACAATCTATGGTGGGCTCCCATTGCCATTGCTGCCGCTGTAAGTATTGCAGTGGTGCTTATTCTTACAAGAAAAGGAATGTTTAAATAATCTCCGCATTTGGCGGAGCTAATGGAAATACTATTTGGCTCGCATAGCTCACCATTTTGCACCCTGTGCAAAACCAAAGTATGTCTCAGTTCTGTAGGCTTGTGTAATCTCCGCCTTTGGCGGATATATAAAATAGAAAGGGAATTGCATAATGGAAAAAATTCGACTTGGACGTACCGAACTAATGGTGAGCAAAACCTCTTTCGGTGCACTTCCGATACAACGACTTACCACCGAAGATGCGGTAAACCTGGTAAGAAGTGCCTACGAGCAGGGTATTAACTATTTTGACACCGCCAACGGGTACACAGACAGCGAGGAAAAGTTAGGCATTGCATTTAAGGGTATCAGAAACAATGTTATAATATCTACCAAGACGGGAGCCACCGACAAAAAAACGGCGACAGAACATATTGAGCTGAGCCTACGACGCATGCAGACCGACTATATAGACCTCATACAGTTTCACAACCCGGTTATACTTCCCGACATTAACGACCCGGACGGCGCTTTTGCCGCCGCACTCGAGGCAAAGAAAAAGGGCTATGTTCGCCATATAGGAATTACAAACCACCGCACCTCGGTTGCAAAGGAGGCGCTGGCTTCAAACAATTTTGAAACACTGCAGTTCCCATTTAGCTATCTCTCGAACGAGAACGATATCGAGCTTGTTCGGGAGTGTGCAAAGCGTGATGTGGGATTTATCGTGATGAAAGGGCTTTCAGGTGGAATGCTGACCAACGCAAAGGCGTGTTACACCTTTATGCAGGAGCATCCCAATGCCGTTCCGATTTGGGGCATACAAAGGCAGAGCGAGCTTGACGAATGGATAGAATTAACTGCAGAAAATCCGCGTATGGATGAAGAGCTCAAAGCCGTTATCGAGGCGGATCGCAAGGAACTTGCCGGAAATTTCTGCCGTGGATGCGGTTACTGCCTCCCATGTCCTGCCGAGATAAATATCCCTGTAGCAGCAAGGATAAAAGAACTTCTTCGCCGTGCACCCGAGAGCAATTTTATTACCGATGAATTTGCAAAAAGTATAGACAGGATAAATGATTGCATAAACTGTAACGCATGTAAGTCGCGATGTCCCTATGACCTTGACACCCCGGCGCTCCTTAAAAAAATGTTGGCAAGCTATCACGAAATCCGAGGAGAGCTTATAGCCGAATTGTAATCCGTCGCCTACGGCGGAGCTAATAGGAATACCTCTTGGTTTGCATTGCTCTCAATTTAGCATTCTGTGCAAGTTCTCAGATCTTAACGCATGGGTTGCTTGTGTTCGATTTCTGCTTAATTGAAGCGATTGCGTTTAACCTATTCCATAAAATGAATTCCAAGTGTTTTCACTGTCCTGAAAATAAAACATTGTAGCTCATCAACTATTATATTATGCTTTAAAGTCTCACCCTTTAGAATTTCATATGCTTCTTCCTCTAAGTCCATAACATAAGTATTGTTTGCATTGTTTATAATAAAAGTGTATACATCATTCCCGTTCACACGTTGTGTTATTTCTATGTCTTTCGGGCAGGATACAACATCGATTTTGCATTCGATACAAATATCTTTAATTAGCTCATTGAAAAAGTCGTGACAATGCATAACGCAGGAATAATACACTTTGCCTTTCCCAAATTTATTTAGTGTTAGGGCAGGGGAATTTGCATAGAATTTCTTTTTATATGTTGCCACAGCTTCTGCGCCGTTGCTTTTTACAACATCTAAAAAACAGCCTACCTTGTATATGTCGTCTTTATAATTTATCGTGTTATATTGATAGTTCGGCAACGAATCAAATTCTTCCACAACTATTCCCGATAGCTTGGCAAATTTTCCCGGCCACGGATCTAAAACCGTTGTGTTTGAATCCGTTCTGATTCCGGTGCGCACCGTTAAAATTACCGTACCGCCGTTGTTTGCAAATGCTTCGAGAGATTTAGCTACATCGTCTCTTCCGACAAAAAGCGAGGGAGCGACTACTATTTTATAGTCACTTAAATCCTGCGTTTCATCGATAACGTCTACCGTAACTCCGTTTTTCACAAAGGCACTGTGGTATTCACAAAAGTGTTTTATATAGGTGAAATCATCGTTTTGCGAGTGCGTGTCCAATGCCCACGCACTGTCATAACTGAACAACATCGCTACATCGGCCTTAACCTTGCTTTTCGCAATTTCACCGCTGTACGGTGACAGTTTCCTGCTCAGCTGAGCCACTTCATCATACGCTCTTCTTGGACTTCCATCATGGCGAAGCAGGCCTTGCGGATGTTGCTCGGCACCGTAAACACCACTTCTCCATCTGAAATACACAACCCCGTTTGCGCCGCGGGCAATGTCTTTGATGCTCCACATTGTTACCCATCTCGGAGGTATTGCCATGTTATAGTTTGCATAGTTGAAATATCCGTTTTTTTGTTCTAAAACAAAAAAATTGTCTCGCATTACACCACGGCTAAAATCATTTGCAAGCGCATATCTCAAATAGTCGCAATCAACCGCAGGGTATAGATCTATACCGTAAAAGTCAATATATTTACCGAGATCAAAATAGTTAACATTCATAAAAAGCGTCATGCCGTTGTGTGTCACAAGATGATGTGGACACTCTTTATTTATTATGTCTATCTGTTCCTTCAAAAAACTCACCGCACTATCGGAGGTGAAACGCCTATAATCAAGAGTTTGGCTGACGCTGAATGTAAGTTCAAGTGCCTCACTCGGCGGAGCAACCTGATCCCAATCATCATACACCATGCTCCAAAACACCGTGCCCCAACTTTTGTTAAGGTTATCGAGGGTTTTGTATTTTTCCTTAATCCACCGTCTAAACTCTTTTGCACAATTATTGCAGCAACATTTATTTGCATTTATTTCGTTGTCTACCTGCCACGCAATCACAGCCGGGTGCTCACTGTAATGCTCTGCGAGCTTTTTTGTTATTCTTCGGCTGTATTCACGGAAGGTAGGGTTGTTTAAACAGTTGCGAGAGCGTATCTCGTCGCTCTGCTGTATTCCATCGGGATAGCTTGCAAATATGTCGGGGTGTTTTTTCCACATCCACATGGGTGGAACCATAGTTGGTGTGCAGATAATCGCCTGAATGTTATAGCTGTGAAGCATGTCAAGCGCAGCATCAAAGATTGAAAAATCAAATTCGTTATCGCGAGGCTCAATCACAGACCAGCTTAGGTCAGCAATCCGAACAAGGTTAATTCCCGCTTTGCTCATTAACATTGCATCGGTTGAAATTCGCTCCTTCTCCCATTGTTCGGGGTAATAACACGCGCCAAAAAATATTTTTTTATCCATTTTTATACCACTAATTATTAATACATTCGTCGAATTCAAAAGTTTTGAGTTTGTTGATGGCTGCCGAAATGCTTAGTTCGGCAATTTTTTAGTCTTAGGCTGCTGCTGCTTTTTAAGCGTAGGACAAAAGAGAGCTGTTAGTGACCAAAGCTTATACTATTACGTGCAAATGCAAGATCTGAAAAATTTATTTTGCCGTCGTTATTAATGTCGGCGTTAATGTTTACTCCGCTATCCGAAGTGGACTTGTTGTAGTTAGCTACATTTGCTATTATCCGAAGGTCATCAATATCAATAATACCGTTGTCGTTTACGTCTCCACGGAGAAGCGGTATTTCAATATCTACCGGCAAGCTGTCGGTTGCTGTGCCGTTAACAAGGTTGATAGTGCCTGTAATTGCCCCTTTTTCTGTACGGCTTGCAGCTTTAATTATTGGGTCGGAACTCCATGAGGCGGTTGTTCCTCTGATTGCTACATCGTTTATCGCCAACAAGATGCTTTGTGCCGTAGCAAGGTTGGTGCCGGCTATTTTGTTGAGTGCAGTTAGCATTAATGTCTTGTCCATAGCTAATTTTCCGGCGTCAGTAATTAAAAAGCTTATATCAATTGTTACCGCAGACTCAGGCATAGTGAAGGTGAATGTTGTATCGTTTGTCTGCGACACCGAAACAGCAACACCATCTGCACGGGTAACGTTAATACTGTCCAGTCGATAACCGCTTTCCGGCGTCGCTGTAATCGTAACAATTTCGTTCGCTTTTGACTTTAGGTTAGGCGATGTGTTGACATTCCCGTTTAATGTTTCTTTAATACTGATTGTATACTTTGTATCTGCCGCATCTTCTAATAATATGGTGCCGTTTTCACCTGAATTAACGGTTACAATGCCATTTGAGACAACGGACTTAGTTCCGTTGTATGCATTTATTAATGTTGTTCCGTTAACCCATATAGATGAGACATTAACCTCAACATCCTCGTTTAACGGTGCAAAAAGTGTAACAATAACATTATCGGTTACACCGTCCTTGCTGTAGCTTCTTGAAAAGGTATATCCGGTGGCTGAATTGTATGCTGAAATTTGATTATGTTCACCAGCTCCTACAGATAGATGGTTATTTCTAAAAACACCTAACTTTTGCCAATGCTCTAAAGTGTTTTCATTTATGCTATCCCAGTTCATAAAGCTTCTTAAATTGTGCTCGGAGGTGCTTGATGCACCCGGTGCAAGCTCTAATGTAGATCTGTTTGTTTCATCGCCATATAATATCTGAATGCCACCGGGCATCATCATCAAAATGCTTCCTATTTCGATGTTATCACCTGACCGCAAAAGGGATGTGCTGTCGTAAGATGCAAATGATAACATATTAAAGTTAGGGTCGGTGTTTAAAGTATTAGCATAGTGGCTAAATTGACTTTCTACACTCTGTGCTGTAGGAAAATTTTTATACAGATCAAAATTTATTAAAGAGTCGAATCCGTTGTAAAAATAGGCGCTTTTATTTAACCCGTGATCCCAGGCTTCTCCTGTTATCCAAAACTCCTGATCATCCAGTGCCTTTTCAGGGTTTTCTGTCTTCCAATCCTTTAATGCCTGTGTTGAGGCGATAGATAATTCATTTAAAAAATCAATCTCAACATGTTTAATAGAGTTAATGCTAAAGCCGTCAACCCCATATTCCCTCACCCACTCTGTCAGCCAGCTTGTTAAATATCCACTAACAGTATCAGATGTTCCATAATTTGATGCTTTATAGTTATAGGTTCCCTCTTGTTTCCATTTGGTTTGTAAAAAACTAGGCAAGGTAACAGAGCTGTTTGATTCTGTCTTGAAATCCGGCAAACCATTAACATTCATGAGTACATCACCGTTGGAGGTAGTATAGCCGGGGAAACCTGCTCTTACCCAATCACTTCCCCACCAGTTACTCCAGGTGCTAGAGCTATTGTAATTTATATAGCCATTATAGATATAGCTATTAAAATTATAATATGAATAATAATAGTCGCTCCATCCATGATTTAGGTCTCCAAACTCATACTCGTCCATGTCATACAACGTGTGGTAACCGGGGTTGTTAACATTGATGTTTAAAACAACCCTCATATTGTTTTGATGAGCCGTGTCTACAAGGGTTTGAAACTCTTCCTTCGTGCCAAAATTTTTGTCGGTCTCGGTGTAGTCTAAAGCATAATCTCCGCTGTACCCAAAATGTGGAAATTGATCCGTGCTGTTGCTAAAACCTATTACATAACCATGTATTTGTTCATACGGTGCAGACATGATAATAACATTTACACCTAAATCTGTAAAGTATCCTTCATCTATCTTTTGGATGATGCCTGCAAAATCTCCACCCTGAAATACTGCCTGACCGTCACTATTCGGGGTTAGGTCAACGACAGTTGAGTCGCCATACAAAAGCCTGTTGTATGAATGGTCGTTAGTATCATCTCCGTTATAAAATCTGTCGGTTAATACATGGTAGGCAGTTATGTTATCCCAAGAAAAATCCGATTCTAAAATCGTTTTTTCTTCCTGAGATGAGTGAGCAAAACCGAACGCTGTAAGTGGCATTGCAACCACCATAAGTATGCTAAGAACTACAATTAAAAATATCTTTTTCACAATCTCTCCATATTACTAATAAGAATGAATTTTGGATAAAGCACTAAACTGCATATATATTTTACTATGACATTCCAACTTTTGCAATAACTAACTCGGATAAAGTAGAAGCTTTTATCGGTGGATTGTCGGTCTCGTCGAGGCTCGGAGTCAAATTAATGGCGTCGGAGACCTATGGAGAATTTTTGCAAAGTCTTTGTTTATACGAATTTTTGTCAGGTGTGTACAATTCGTTTTATCTCACTCACATCTCTTGTAGTTTTAATTGTCACAAAAATAAGTCTACACAAAGCAACTATTAAAAAGTATATCTTTTAAGATAATCTTTATGTATATCGTCAAGGTCAAGACTGCCAATAAAATCTATTGCATTTTGGTACACTATGTCAAAATTTATGCCGCATTCGGCAAACAGTTCTTTTATAGGTGTAATTGATGAATAGAAATCCTTAAAACCTTTATGTTCTGCATTTAGAGCATCTGTGTACTTTTTTTGTAACTCCGCGGATAACGAACAGGTTGTTGGCAACTCCCAAACACAATTTAATAATGTGAGCTTTTTGCACTTTAAGTCACCGTTATTACAGGCGTTATACAGAGCTAAGCAATGCTTAATCATCTGAAAAGCATCATAATGATTAAAGCGACAGCTGAACATATCTGAAACTGGATTTTTGTAAGTGTTAGGGTTATTAATTAAACTTTTAATAACAGGAATGAATGTGTTGGCTGACGTTTCATCAAAATAATTATTCTCGTCTAAATATGCATTTTTTATTTGGGAGTATGTGTCGGGAAGCCATTCTAGCATTTTCATTTCACAAGCTATTATTTCTTCATTGTCAGAACTCAGCAGGGCATCTAAATTGGCAGGTGTAGAAGAAGTTTTTAGTGTTTTATGTTGCCACTCAAACCGATTTTCGTAGATTGTACCGTTTAATTTAACATCGTTATTTCCTAGAATATTATATGTCATTGCAGATGACGAGCGAAGCGCAAGCATTTTGTCCTTAAGTTCATTTCCGCTTCCACATCTAAATTGACATAATGTCTTTTTACTCATTGGCACATAAAGGTTATCATCTAAGGTTGCTGTATAAAATTGCCTTGCCGAAGCTTTTTTATCTATAACTTCTACCTGATATTTCGTATGTGGTCTAACGGTATTATATCGTTTTTTAAGTATACTTAAAATTTCAAAAGTTAATTTATCCATTGTATTCTCCTTCATCTGTTTGGGTTTTATATTAGCACATAGATAAGCATTGTCAAGGTTTGTTTGTAATGATTGACTGTTTTTATCTAGATATATTATATTTGATCGTATGGGGAGTTTTTGTCCCATCGTATGTGATATTATTCATATACAGGTTTAAACCTGTGATCCTTTTTGGGTCGGAACCTTGTAAATTTAATATATCAAAACGTTAAACAAAGCAATATTAATAGTATTATTATGGAGGAGATACATATGCTAACAGCTGAATATATTGAAAGCAGAATAAGTTGCACCGAGGAGGAAATGCTGTCTGCTTGGGCTTTTGCTGAAAGATTGGTTGATTTATATGTACGGGTACGCAGAGACGGTCTGCTTACCATCAACACAGAAGACAGCACCGAGGATGAACTGATAAATTCAACAATAGAGCTGTTGTGCTGTGCAAAGGGTGAGACGGAAACGGTAAAAACACTCGAGAAAAATATTGTGTCTTCCGACAAAACAGGGCAACGATTTATCGAGATGCTGTTGGCTTTAGAATTTGTAAAGGGTTTTTTCAGCAACGAAAATCCACAAAAAATGTTACTGCGTTTTTATAACCACTTTGGCAAGGATGTCTATTTGTTTTATCAAAAAAAAGATAAGGAATTTAGGAGTGTATCCAAAAAAACACAAACGCATTGACTGCTTATCATCAAAGTAGTAAAATGAAATCAACTTAAAGGGTGAGCTTTAGGTGCGAGAAATATAGAAAGGGATGAGGTGAAAACATGGCTGAATTCAAAAGAGCTTTTAATGAAGCAAACCAGTTAAAGAGTAAAGAATTATTTGAAAAATTGTTATCAGACATTAAAGATGGTGTAGTTCTACCGGCACTTCGAAATAACTATATAAATTTTTATTATAAAGGTGGTGGACTGTTTAAATACGAAAAAGGGAAATTTTCCACTCACATTAAATATGCTTTTACCCCTAACAAAAAGCCTAACAATTCTTATGTAACCGAGGATAAAATTAAAACGTTAGAAATTTCTACGTCGTTTGTAAATTCGTATAATGATATTAAAAAAAATTGTGAGATTCACGGAACGGTAGAAGCAACGGCTGTATCTTCATTGTATAAAAATAATGGCATCAAACAAAAAGATGGAGTAATACTGCTTGATACCGAAATTGCTTTTTATAACGACAAAACTAAAGATCGGATTGATTTGTTGCTGTATAATTTATCCTCAAAAACCTTGGTTTTTTGTGAGGCGAAGCACTTTTCGAACAAAGAATTATGGGCATCAGTCGGAAAAAAACCTGATGTTATTGAACAGATTAAGCGCTATAATAATACAATTCTAGAAATTGGTGCAGAAAAAATTATAGATGAATATGGCAAATACATAAAAATCATGAATGATTTATTTGATACACAAATACCGTTGCCGGAAAAACTGATTCAAAACGTGGGTTTAGTCATTACAGGTTACGACAGCAACCAAAAGACAAAAATTGAAAAGTTACTTGAAAATGACGGCAGTTTAGAGGGTATTAATTATTATTGTGCTGGTAATTTAAATAGCATTGAAATTCAAAGCATATACAATGAAATGCTTAAAGGAAATTAAGCGTAACATAATACTTCTTTAATCTCAAACAACAACCAATATTTCCACGGTGCTTTGCACCGTGGAAATATTATCTTATCCAACGAATATACACAAAATACAACGAAAGGACATTAAAATGTATGTAATTTTTGATGAATTAACGCAGGAAGAATTTAACGAACAATTTTTAGAATTACTAAAAAAATCCGACCTAACCCTCGAGCAGGAAGATTTTGAGTTTATGTACGGCACGGCAAATTATTATCTCGAAAGATTTAACACCTATTTACGGCACCACACCGGCATCAAAAGTATCAACGAATCAGAGCACTATGATGATTTTATCTGTTTTGACGAATGCTGCGACTACTTTATAAAATCTATAGATTATTCAATCTCACATGAGCAGAGTTTGTTTATTCAGCTTATGAGTTTTAAAAACTTCTTAAACAACCGAGAGCGGGAGCGCAGACGCGGTTTGTTAAATAATGAAACTGAAAAACATATTAAAAGAGTGGAGGAGAATAAAGCTAAAAAGTTAAAACCCACAGCAAAATACATCAGACTTTGCAGGCTCTATAAGCTTTGGAAAGAAAATGAAAACGTATCAATTGAAATGATTGACAGGGAAATTGTTTATACTTTCGCATTTCAGTTTAGAGATGATTTCGCGCTTTTAAAGGAATTAGGTTTTGATAAATCATCTGCCGGCAATGAAAATTCATTGATGAAGTTCGAAAAAAAGCCACAGGGTTACAATGCGAAAAACAAAAGCATCAAAGAAATAATGTTGCAGAAAATATCAAGGCTACTTATTATTATGGATGAATTTCCGATTTTTTTAGAACGCCAAAAAGATGAAAGCAATCCGGAACATTCCATGACCTTAGAGGAACTTTATTTAGGTATGTTTGAGGGTGCAACCGTTGAGGATATGGAAAAAGATTTAGGGCGGCTGAGGTTTGCAGGGATAGATTACATGATGAATAGTAAAGAACCAACCGATAAAGGGGGATAGATGTATATTAAGATACTTCGTGGCATCAGGCAGATAGGTGGCAACATTGTTGAGATAGGCACACAAAAAACAAAAATCATTTTTGATTGCGGTAAAAATCTGCCGGAAATCGGGGAAACGTACCAAAAAGATGATATGAAAATCGACGGTTTAAACTGTGGTACTTCAAGCTATAATGCTGTGTTTTTAACCCACTATCATGGCGACCATGTGGGGCTTATCGATACCGTCAACGAAGATATTCCAATTTATGCGAGCACCGAAACCGCAGGATATGTAGCCTTTATGAGTGAATATTTTAACGGGCAGAAACTTTTAATCAACACTGTAAAGCCGGATAAAACCATAAAAATCGGAGATATCGATATTACTCCAATTACAGCAAAACATTCTGCCAAGGGTTCGTTGATGTATTTGGTATCGGCGAACGGTAAAAACCTACTTTACACCGGAGATTTTTCCTCGCCTGTTGCCCTAAAGCAAACTCAGATTGATACTTTGCTCTGTGAGGGTACAAACATCGGCTTTGAAAGCGGTAAAATTCGTGATGAAGCTTCGGTACAAGAGGGGATTTATAACCAGATTAAGGATGAAAACAAAACCTGTTTTGTTGTAGCTTCAAGTGCAAATGTCGACAGGGTGGAGTCGGTTTTAAATGCCTGTGAGCGAAGCGGCAAAACGCTGTTGGTGGAGCTTTTCACCTATTCGATTTTGCAAGCATTGCACACGCAGGAGGAATGGAAAAACAAGGGGTTTGACAAGATTTTATTTTATTCCAATGAGCACACAGCTAATATGAAAAGCTCTTTACTGAAAAACAATCATAATAAATATATCAACAATGCAACCTCGATTTACGACGGCCGACTTGACCCAGCAAAACTTGTGGCTTTTGTGGTGAAAAGCAACATAAAAGCGGTGGTTCATAAGAGTTTTCATCAAAGAAATTTAGAAAAGAATGGTGTAAAAATAATCTATTCACTCTGGATAGGCTACAAAAAAGAGACACAGCTAAGCCGTGATTTATTCTTTTTACAAAACCGGTATAATGCACAGATTGTGGATATCCACGCAAGTGGACACATAACGAAAGAGAATTTAAAGGCATTTGTGGCACAGGTAAACCCCCAAACAATCACTCCTATCCACACGCAACGAGAGGATGTTTTTATAAAAGAATTTACAAATATAAAATGTTTGATTAACTACGAGATATATCAAGTTTAGTAGCTAAAAGTTAAGGAGAATTATGTCATACACAACAATAACCGGATCGATAAACTCCGCAAAGGTATTTACCGACAACACCGAAGCCTCTGCCATAGGGCAGATTAAGGTACTCTGTGACCAACCCTTTGCCGCCAACAGTAAAATCTGAATAATGCCGGATGTCCATGCCGGTAAAGGCTGTGTAATCGGCACCACCATGACCATCGGTGATTATGTCGTGCCGAACCTTGTCGGGGTTGATATCGGCTGCGGAATGGAGACGGTGGTGCTTAAAGAGCGACGTCTCAACCTGCCGGAGCTGGACAGCTTTATTAAAGAAAATGTTCCCTGTGGTCGAAACGTCCGAAAAAGGTTCCACCGTAGCCACGGTCGGATCAACCTTGAAGAACTGCTCTGCTACAGAAAATTGGACACACGCCGTGCACGGGAGGCTCTCGGCTCGCTCGGCGGCGGCAATCATTTTATCGAGGTGGATAAGGACGAGGAGGGCAACCTCTATCTCGTGATACACACCGGCAGCCGAAATGTCGGCAAAAGGTTGGCGGAATATTATCAAAAAATTGCCTATGATTTGGTAGGTGGCAGAGAACAAACCGCTATACCTTATGAGCTTGCACCGCTGTCCGGTGAACCGCTTAGCGACTATCTGCACGACATAAAAATAATGCAACAATATGCGTCGCTCAACCGCAAGATAATCAAGGAGGTAATTCTCGACGGTATGAAGTTAAAGGAAGCAGAGTCCTTTGAAACGGTTCACAACTATATCGACACCGATAACATGATTTTGAGAAAGGGTGCTGTGTCCGC
>CAYJKY010000030.1:26681-44036 GCA_964370825.1 uncultured Oscillospiraceae bacterium | reverse complement strand
ATCGAGGCAAGTAATATTTCCAACGTCTCCGCCAAAAGCGGAGACAATATTTTCATAATATTTTCATATCTTCATGAGATAATGTAACGTGTGTATGTATGGAGTAATATTTAAAATGTTTAGTAGTGATAGCGGAATTGTATTGTTAGCGGCCGGCTCTGGGCTTCGGTTTGGTGCTAATAAGCTACTTGCCGATTTTAACGGAAAACCACTTTGTCATTATTCGATGAACGCAGTTAAGGAGAGCGGTCTGCCTGCTGTGGTGGTTTATGAGGATGAAGACGTCGCAGAAATAGCTCGTAACCATGGTTTAAAGGTAATAAAATCGCCTGTTGGTCTTAAGGGCCAAGGGGTAAGTATTGGCTGTGGAACAAAGCATTTTAAGTTTAAGCGCTCTGTCATGATTGCGGTTGCAGACATGCCGTTTATTAAGGTTAAAACCATTACCGAATTAAACGAGCGTTATAAAAAACTTTCAACAAGCAAAATATTAACCTGCCACATCAGCGGCAGGCGTTGCCCTCCTATAGTTTTCGGGCGTAAGTATATTAAGGATTTGCTTTCGGTTTCGGGAGATATCGGCGCAAGGGATGTTTTATTTCGCCACCCCGACAGCATAGAACTTTTTGAACTTTCAAGCGACGAGGAGGCAATAGACGTAGATACCTATGACCAGCTTAAAGATCTCGTAGATCAAAGGGTGTTTCCTGATATACATAATAGTTAAGCCAGTTAGAATAAAGCAGATTCGCATGGGACCTCCAACTTAAAAGTGGGGTCTCATTTTCATTGTTTCGTGGAAAATAGTTTTGAGGTAATTCTGCCTCGGCCTCTGACTGCTTGTCTCTTAGATACTCCTGCTTGAGCGTATCCCTGTCATACTCCGGATGACCGGTAACATAAAAGTTACGGTGTGCTGTGTCCTCAGCGATATAAATTCCGGCATCCGGCGATAACGAAAGAATTTTTAAATTCTTTTCGGCCTGCACACTTTCGATGGGTATTGTAGTATATCGTGAGTGGGGAACCCAAAAACAGTCGTCAAACCCACGCATTAACGGGTGATGAACATCGGTGGAAAGGTGGGGAAATATGCCAACCAATTTTTTATCAAGTGGTTTTTTATCTATTTTATAGCGGTGGTATATCCCCGCCTGTGCCGCCCAACAGATGTGCATGGTGGAGTATACGTTGTTATGTGACCAATCCATAATCTCACACAGTTCGTCCCAGTAGTCAACCTTTTCAAAAGGTAGGCGCTCGACCGGAGCACCGGTGATAATTAAGCCGTCAAATCGCTTGCCCTTTACTGCATCAAGGTGTGAATAGAACTTTGCAAGGTGAGAACCGGGCGTGTTTTTGGGGGTATAGCTCTTTAAACCGAGAAGATCCACCTCAACCTGTATCGGTGTGTTGGAAAGCAGGCGCAACAGTTGTAATTCGGTATCGATTTTTTTTGGCATCAGATTGAGTATCAAGATTTTTAGCGGTCGAAAATCTTGGTGCTCGGCACGTGTTTCATTTAGTGCAAAAATATTTTCTGCCGCAAGCCCGGAAAATGCCGGAAGCTCGTTTGGTATTCTAATCGGCATTATTCAACCTCTTCCTCGTCGGGCTCTGACTGTACGTCTGAATTATCAGAGATCGAGCTGTCCTCAGATGCGCTTGCATCGGTATCGCTTGTATCGGATTCGCTTTCATCGGGTTCAAAACCTTCCGGAAGGGTTAATACCTCATCCGGTGTAAGTTCAATGCCAGCCTCGGTCTTCAGCGTGTTGAGCATCTCGACCGCCCTAATATACTGTGGGTCATCAGCGAAGGTGAGATTGTAGGAAAAGATTTTCTGCTCTACCGTTAAACTTATCTCAAAATCGGGACTGACACCCACCTCGTTATATGTTTCACTCTGCCCCGGAATTACCTCACCTACCGTAAGTTCTATTGCACTTCCGTCTGAAAGCTGAAAAATACTGGAAATACCACCCTTGCCCGCGGTGGTTTCACCAACAATTTTTGCACCGGCATAGTCGCGCAGTGTGACGGCAAGCAACTCCGGAGCACCCGTGGTGCTACTGTCTACAATTAGTGTAATCGGCATGGTAATTCTGGCATCGTTGCTTAGATATATACTCTCTTCGGTATCATCGTTATACTGTATTGATGCAATCTCGCCTATATCCACAAAAATATCTGCAATTCTTGCTACCGTGTCAATGTTGGTTTGAGATACGCCACGCAGGTCTATCACAAGACCGCTTGCACCGTTTGATACAAGGCTGTTTATGGCAAAATCAAGCTCACTGGCAAGGGAATCGTTAAACAACAACACCTTAATATATCCGGTGTCGCCGGATTGATTGCTGTACTCGATGGTCGGTACTATATAGCTACGGCGTAAAAATGTTGTAGTGGTATCCTCCGATGCACCTGCTGCCTGCCAAACAATTTCTACCTCACTGCCTGCCCTTCCGCTTAAAAGTCTATTTGCAACATCAAGGGAAATGCCTCTTGTATCGGTTCCACCGATAGTTTTTATTATCGCCCCTTCATCCATCGCAGCCTCTGCCGCCGGTGATTCTAAGGTAACACGAATAACACGTAGATATCCGGTGGCATCGTTTGCAATGCTCACGCCTATACCGACAATCTCACCGGAACGCTCGGCAAGGTATTCGGTGTACTGCTCGGCATTATAGTATCTTGCTGCCTCATCACTGATACCGGAAAGATAACCGGTGGAGGTCATGTCGGCCAACAACTCCTCATCTATATCGCCGGGATAGTTGTTACGAACAATCCTGTCTACCTCGCTCAACTTTGCGAATGTATCCTCACGTTCGGTAACCGCCTCAACCGTGTCGTTAAAGATGTTCATGGCAAGTAACATGGTAACCGAAAGGGTTGCGGTCATAGCCAACAGTGTTATGGCAAGCGCGAAGCCGATTGGTATTTTTTTTGTCATAGCTGATAAAACCTTTCAGATTGTTATGCATTAAAACGCTCATTCGCTCGCTTTTATCACAACAATCGTGTCGGCATGATAAAAGCGAGCAAATGGGATTATATAAAAATTTCTATCCCACAATATACGGTAATGGGTCGACGTGCGCTCCGTTGATGCGGATTTCAAAGTGTAGATGCGGTCCTGTTGAGTTTCCGGTTGAGCCAACATAGGCTATTGTACTTCCCTTGGTTACCGCCGCTCCTTGGGATACCGCAAGACTGTTGCAATGCCCGTAGAGTGTAAGATATCCGCCACCGTGATCTACCATTAGATAGTTTCCGTAGCCAACGTTACTGTAAATCGCCTTTACGACAACACCGTCATTCGCGGCAACAATCGGAGCATTATTTATGCTAACTCCACCCATTGTTGCGATGTCGATACCGGTATGGAATTCCCATCTACCAAATATATATCTATCACCATACTTACTGGAAATTCGATCAAGACTTGAATGTGACGGCACTGGCCATGCAAACTCACCACCTACAAAATCACCGGAGCTGTTCTGGGTTGCCTCTAAAATCGCCTGCTCATATGCCGCTTTTGCAGCATCATATTCCTCGGCTATTCGAGCCTCTTCGGCTGCGGTCGCCGCCTTTTCAGCCTCTATTGCATTAATGTTGTTTTCGGCTATCTGCCAAGCTGCGGCATAATCCGCCTTTGCCTGCTCAAGAGCTCGCTCCTCCTCCTCTAAATCGAGAAGTTGTGCGGCAAGCGCTTCTTCTTGAAGTTGAAGTGCTTTTTTATCCTTGTCGAGTTGTTCTAACAGCTCGGTATCCGACTCGGTTACACGCTGCATAGCATCGGCGGCAGTTAAAAACTCTGAAAAGGAGTTTGCCGAGAGTATCGTAGACATAACTCCGGAGTTACGGGTTATGTACATGGCACGAAGGCGCTCTGCCAATAACTCCTCGCTATTTTCAATGTCACGAGTTGTTTGGTCAATCTCCTCCTGCTTTTCGGCAATTTCGCCTCTTTTATCCGAGATGTTTTGAAGTAAAATCTCTATCTGCGCCTCGACAATGGTAAGCTGTTCGGCAGCATTAGCCTGTGCCGCTTCCTCGTTAGCCTGACTACCCTCAAGGTTTTCAAGCTGTGCCTTTAAAGCGTCAAGCTGATCCTCAAGGCTTTCCATCGCATCCCGTCGCTCATCTAACTCAGAGCCCGCCAAAACATTAAGGCTCGCAAGCGATGCAAACATCACAAAGGACATTACAACACAAAGAACTATCGCAATTAACTTGTTTTTTTCGATTTTATACATCTGTTATACCATATAAAAATACGTAGATAAATTTTAAAACAAAAATGTTAAAAAACGGTGAAAACCCTTTACAGCAACCCCAAAAAGGCGTTTTTGAGCAAAACAAAGAAAACCTAATACAAGCGATTTTTAACGAAGAAAAAAGAGCCTAAAAAAATAATAACGAAACCACCTGTTATGAGAAATATTACGATTTTGCATAAAATGCAAATGCCGAGATTTATCGAGGCAAGTAATATTTCCAATGTCTTTTGCGAAAGCAAAAGACTATACTTTAAGATGCTTACTCACCGAGATTTGACTTCCCATAACGCCAACAATTATTCCGCCACCGACAAAGCCTATTAGCAGTATTGGTGCTACATCCATATACGGCACGATACTTGGTAGGAGAAGAGACAAAAATGAGAGAGCTGTATTGTTTACATTGTCTAAAAGAAGAAGGTATGCACCGGATATTATTGCGAAAGCAATTGTGGACGCAAGCAGTCCTATAACAAAACCTTCAACAAAAAAGGGAAAGCGGATAAAGGTATTGGTTGCACCGACATACTTCATTATATTTATCTCTTTACGGCGCGCAAATACCGTTAAGCGTATTGTGTTGGAGATAACAACCATCGAAACCATGGCAAGCACCAAAACAAGCCCCCAACCACCTATGGTAACCGTTTTGTCGACACCGAGAATTACGTCCACAATGTCGGTAGGCGAGGAAATGTAGTCTATACCGGATATCTGAGAAATCTTCTCGGTTGTGTCCTGTAAGGACTCAAGCTCGTAAATTTTAACTCTATATGAGGCAGGGAAAGGATTGTTTTCGGTCCTGTACCCCTCTAAAAGCAGGCCCATGTCACCCATATAGGAAATTTGGTCCTCTAAAGCGTCTTCCTTAGAGATATAAACCGTCTCTTCGTGGTTTACATTGGGAAGGTTGGAGAGGGCAACCCCAAAGGCGTCTATCTGCTCCTGTGTTAGGTCCTCCTGCAAAAAGACGATAACCTCGTTTTCCTCACCCATAGACTGCACCATACTGTTAAGGTTGGTGGAAAGCAAAATTGCAATTCCGGTTATTATGAGGCAGGAGGCAAGCACAACAATGGAAGCGAAACTCATAAAGCGGTTTCCCTTGCCGGGCACAAGCCCCTGTTTTGCAAGATATAAAAAAGATGAAAAAGTCATAATAAGTTAAAATCCTATAGATTCCGTATCAGAGGTCAAACAGCTTTCCATCCGGGAAAAGCTCCGATGCCTCATGTGCATAATTTTCAACATCCACGGTGGCATCAAAGTCACCTTTGGAGCTGTCACTCAGTATTTCTCCCTTTTCAATATGTATAACTCTCTTGGAGAACATCTTAACAAGTTCATGCTCATGGGTAACAACCACAACGGTGGTACCAACCATGTTAATAGCCTGTAGCAACTCTAAAATCTCCACCGAAAGAGCAGGGTCGATGTTTCCGGTCGGCTCGTCAGCAATAATAAGTGGAGGAGAGTGCACCAAAGCCCTTGCGAGTGCAACACGCTGTTGCTCTCCACCCGAGAGCTGTGATGGATAGCTTTTCGCCTTGCCGGCAAGTCCCACAAGATCCAACACATAGGGCACACGTTTTTTTATAAGTCGGTTAGGTATATTGGTAACCCTCATAGCAAAGGCAACATTGTCGTATGCATTAAGCGTCGGTATTAACCTAAAGTCCTGAAAAACAACCCCCATGCTTCTGCGAAGAAACGGGATGCTACTCTGCTTTATCTTGGTAACGTCAAAGCCGTTGATTTCGATACTTCCCTCGGTTGCACGCTCCTCGGCAAGCATCAGCTTTAAAAAGGTGCTCTTTCCTGCGCCGGAATGACCTAGCACAAAAACAAATTCACCTTTATTAATGTCTATGTTCACATTACGCAGAGCCTCAATGTTCCCATTGTAAACCTTGCGTACATTTTTAAAATGTATCATTTAGGAGTTCCTTATTGTTCCTGGGTAACCGAAAGGTATTTTTTAACCATAAGTGCAACCTTAAACAAAATTGCATCATCAAACTCACGCAGGTCAAGCCCGGTAAGTTTCTTTATCTTTTCAAGACGATAAACAAGTGTGTTTCGGTGAACGAAAAGTCCACGACTGGTCTCGCTTACATTTAGATTGTTTTCAAAGAAACGTTGAATAGTAAACAGCGTTTCAGAGTCTAAACTCTCGACATTACCTATACGGAATACCTCGTTTAAAAACATCTCACAAAGGGTGATGGGTAGCTGGTAAATAAGCCTTGCTATTCCCATGTGAGAGTAGTTTATGATGTTGCGCTCCTTGTCAAAGATGCGACCTATCTCAAGAGCCATACGTGCCTCTTTAAAGCTGGTAGCAAGCTCCTTTACACCATTTACCGGTATGCCGATGCCGACGGTAGCCTTAATGTAATGAACTCCGGCAAGAGTATCAATTATTGAGCCGGCAAGCTTGTCGATATCGGTTGATTCGATATTTTTCTTTATCTCCTTAACAAGCACGGTGTCCTGCTCTGAAATGCTGAAAACAAAATCCTTTTGCTTTTCCGGAAACAGGGTGCTCACTGCGTCAAATGCATAGCCGTCGTTATTCTCGGATGTGCGGATAAGCAAAACAACGCGCGGTACCTCTCCACCGAAGTGAAGTTCCCTCGCCTTTGCGAAAATGTCGCCCGGCAAAATATTGTCGGTAACCACATTTTTAATAAAATTAGTCTTATCATGCCTATCGTTGTGGTACTGGCTGATGTTCTCAAGCGCAATAGCAATAACACCGGCATGTTTTCTGGTTGCTTCGTCGGTGCCGTCGAGGAACATGGTATAGTCTCCACCACGGTGCACATCAAATTTTATATAAGTTCTCTCGCCAAAAACAGAAATCCTCTCATCGCTTTGGTACCTCATCTCGTTGCCCACAATCTCGGGGACGGTAGCGGCAACAATAAGCCCGTTATCGTCGATAACGCCCATATCACCATCTATCTCCTCGGCCATCCGATTAATAAAATTTTGGTAAAGTTTGTTGGCCATAATAAAGTATATTCCTTTCCTTTATTTTGATATAATAGTCAAAAATAAAAATTAACAACTCTTTTGTGAAATATGCTTGATTTTTTTTATTACATTCTCTATTTTACACAAAAGTTTTTAAAAAATCAAGAGGTATAATAAAAAATTTAAAAAAATATGAGTTTTTTTTGTATTTTTTAACAATCATCGACGCTATAATCAACCTTGATTACAACCCTTGAATAGCCAAAACCTTGTAGTCCGAACGCACCTTACACGTACAAATTTTGCATCGGAATTCGTCACCCTCATTCGCAATACGGCAGGTATTATTCAATCATCTGTTTTGCGAGGTGCACCAACGAAGGCACAGGGCATTTTCTAAATAAAAAACGGGGATCGGATTACACGACTTTGACTAGCACAAGCTTAACGCATAGTCCTCCGAGTGAGCGGTTGGATAGCTCCATTGTGTATCGATGTGACTTAAGTATCTCATCCACCACCGCAAGACCTATACCGCTACCCTTCTTTGAGTCGGATGTTTTGTAAAACTTCTCTCTGACGTTATATAACTCATCCTCCGGAATACCTCTGCCCTCGTCCTCTATCGTTACCACCACTACGTCGGATTCGTCCGAAATGTTTACAAGCACCTTTCCACTGTTCGGCGAATATTTAACTGCATTGTCAAGGATGTTTAAAAACACCTGCCTCATGCGGTTGCGGTCTGCCTCTAAAACTATTACATCCTCCGGTTCATCGAATAATATCGATACCCCCTCCGGAGTTGCACGTCCGGCTGCTATCTGAACAGCCTCGGATAGTTCGGCAATGATATCTATACGCTCCTTGGTGAGCTTTAATCCCTTGTTCTGCATTCTGGAAAAATCGAGCAGTTCCTCCACCATATAGGTTAGTCGGTCTGCCTCACCTCCGATTACACGCATCGCCTTTTTTGCATGTTCCGAGTTTAGGTTGTTGACGGTTCCAAGCGTCTCGGTCCATCCTTTTATAGATGTAAGTGGGGTTCTGAGCTCGTGTGAAATGGAGGATATAAAGTCGTTTTTCAACCGCTCCGATTCGGAAAGGCTACCCGCCATATTATTAATTGTGTTGCAAAGCCTACCTATCTCGTCGTTATAGCTGTTATCTATTCGAACCTTAAAGTCACCGCCCGCAATAAGCGTTGCAATGCGCTCTATCTTAGAGATAGGGTTTATGATACTTCGCACAAACAGTATGCCTGATATCAGTGAAAAAATAAATATCCCCACCGCCACGACAAGGGTAAGCCCTATACTGCTGATAATAGCTTGATTTACCCCAACAAGTGAAACCGCCATTCTTATTGCCGATATGTCGGTGGTGGTATAGGGAACAGGTATTGATATCGCCATAATCGGCTCGTTTTCTTCGGTTTCTCCGATAAACTCACCAACTCCATCGGCACTTTCAAATGCGAGATTAATATCCTCGACCACACCCGAGTAGCCGGTTCCAAGCCCGGAGCTTGTCACAACATTACCGTTTGCACCCATCAGCATAAGCTCAAATTTACTTGCCTCGTCAAACTCCTCCACCATCTGGTTTAGGGTGGAAGCACGCTCGTTAGGCGTGACGCTACCGGCAACAGAAAGCTGTCCCGATATGTTTTCAAGTCGGGACAGTATTGCCTGTCGGGCACCGTCATAATAACTGCTGATGATAAAGTAGGAAAGTACGAGTTCGGCAAGAATAAGTATAACTGCCGTAACCACAATATTCCCTTTAAGCCAGCGTCGGGTAATACTCGTTTTCATGGGTTAAGCCTATATTTATTTTGTGTTCAGCCACTCGTCTATCGCTTTTGCACTGTCCTTTCCCGCACCCATTGCAAGAATAACCGTTGCGGCACCGGTAACTATGTCTCCTCCGGCATATACACCCTCACGGCTGGTAAGTCCGTCGGCACCGTTTGTAACTATGCAACCCCAACGGTTGGTTTCAAGTCCGGGAGTCGTGGTTCTGATAAGTGGGTTAGGACTTGTGCCGATTGCGATAATAACCGCCTCAACGTCTAAAACAAACTCGCTGTCTGGCTTTACAACCGGTCTGCGACGTCCGCTTTCGTCCGGCTCTCCAAGCTCCATCTCGACACACTTTATCGCCGATACAAATCCACTTTCGTCTGATAAAACCTCAACCGGATTGCAGAGTGTTTTGAAAACAATGCCCTCCTCCTCGGCGTGTTCTACCTCCTCGGCTCGTGCCGGCAACTCCTTCATGCTACGACGATATACTATATAAACCTTTTCTGCACCCATACGTTTTGCACAGCGTGCGGCGTCCATAGCAACATTGCCTCCACCCACAACGGCGACCGCTTTGCTTTTTAGTATTGGCGTTCTGCTGTCCGGCAGATATGCCTTCATAAGATTCACACGTGTCAGATATTCGTTGGCACTGTAAACACCTTTTAATCCCTCACCCGGGATATTCATAAAATTTGGCAGTCCCGCACCGGAGGCTATATATACTGCCTCGTAGCCCATCTCCTCCATAAGCTCGTCTACGGTATAGGTTTTTCCTATAACCATGTTGGTTTTGACCTCCACCCCGATAGCCTTAAGCCCATCAATCTCCTTTTGCACAATCTCTTTCGGAAGGCGAAATTCCGGTATGCCGTACATTAAAACACCACCTGCAAGATGAAGTGCCTCGTATACCGTGACCTTGTATCCTCTTTTGGCAAGTTCTCCTGCAGCGGTAAGGCCGCTGGGTCCCGCACCGATTATTGCAACCTTGCGTCCGTTTTGTACCGGTTCGACAGGTGGTTCACCGCTATTTTCACGGTGGTAATCGGCAACAAATCGCTCGAGGCGACCAATAGCAACCGGATCGCCTTTTTTTCCTCGTATACAAAGCTGTTCGCACTGGGTTTCCTGCGGACACACCCTACCGCAAACCGCCGGAAGTGCCGAATCGGCTGAAAGAATTTTAAACGCCTCTTCAAATTCACCCTCTGCGGTCTTTGCAATAAATCCAGGAATATCAATTCCTACCGGGCATCCCTCCACACAAAACTTTTTGGGGCACTGAAGGCATCTGTTCGCCTCCTCCACGGCACTCTCTGCAGAGTATCCGAGGGCGACTTCGTCAAAGTTAGTATTCCTTATCTGGGGTTCCTGATTCGGCATGGGGCATTTGTTTGGGCTCATGTTACGCTGTGGCATTATTGTATCTCCTTGTTAAGCAACTCGCATTCGTTTTCGTGGTGAATTCGTTCTCTATCCTTATATATTCCGCTACGTTGAATAGCCTCATCAAAATCGATGAGATGTCCATCAAAGTCGGGACCGTCTACACATGCAAACTTGGTTTCTCCTCCGACGGTAAGTCTGCAACCTCCGCACATGCCGGTTCCGTCCACCATGACAGGGTTCATTGACACCATCGTTTTTATTCCGTATTTTTTTGTTAACATACAGACAAATTTCATCATAATAAGCGGACCTATCGCTATAACCTCGTCGTACTCATTGCCCTTGGCAATAAGATTTTCGAGTGCGTTGGTAACAAGACCTTTTTCGCCATAGCTACCGTCGTCGCTCATAATGCACATTATATCCGACACAGCATTAAACTCCTGCTCAAGAATAACCAAATCCTTATTCCTAAAGCCGACTATGCTGTGCACCTCACATCCGTTTTCATGCAGAGCCTTTGCAACCGGATATGCGATTGCACAACCTACGCCGCCACCTACAACGGCAACCTTTTTTAGCCCGTCTATATGGCTTGCAACACCGAGCGGTCCAACAAAATCCTCGATACACTCCCCTTCATCTAGGCTGTTAAGTTCATAGGTGCTTCCACCCACAAGCTGAAAAATAATTGTGATGGTGCCATTTTCACGGTCATAATCCGCTATGGTTAGTGGCACTCGCTCCGAGTGCTCCTTTGCACGAAGAATTACGAACTGACCCGCAAGCGCCTTGCGTGCTACGGCGGGGGCATCCACCACCATCTTCGTGACAGTGGGGTTGAGTGATGTTTTTTCTAGAATTTTGTACATTAAAATCTCCAATCTTTGCTCTCGATACAGTCTGTTACAGTGCTTTACATAAAAATCCGCGTTCGATGTGGGTTACACCTCATCATCAAATGGGTAACGAAGACCCACCATTTCACGAAAATCATCAAATATTTTAATCATTGCCATGCTATGGGCTACCCCCATTATCGGGCTGTCGGTAATTCCGGCGGCAATCAGCTCGTTGAAATGCTTTATTTCGTGTGAAAAATCGTCCGGCTGATCCTCAAATCCGTAGTAGGTCTGCGTTCCGTCCTTCGTCACGGTATATCCTACCGCCTTGTGTGCGGGGGCTTCAACGGTGATACTACCTTTTTGCAACGTTATTGTACACTCGTTTGAGAAAGTGTCAACTATAGAGGCAGAAATTTCGGCCTCAAATCCGCTGAATTTTAGGGTCATACGAGAGACATCGTCCACTCCGGTTTTATATAGCTCTACCGAGGCGTCCTTTATCGTTGGCTGTTCATCGGTTAGCATCATTACAGCATTAAGGCAGTATATGCCGAGGTCAAACAGTGCACCACCTGCAAGCGCTGGGTTTTTTACCCTTCCGTCCTCCGGCTGCTCTCCCATATCGCAGTCGAAATTTGTGCGAACAGCAGTGATGGAGCCAAGCTCTCCGCTTTTTATCAACTCCTTCATCGACACAAGCGCAGGAAGAAATCTTGACCACATTGCTTCCATCAAAAGCAACCCTTTATCCTTGGCTGTTTTTTGCAATATTGCAAGACGTTTTCCATCGGTGGTGATAGGTTTTTCACATATCACATGCTTTCCGGCATTAAGTGCCATCATTATCTGCTCAAAATGATAACTGTGAGGTGTTGCTATATATACCGCATCAACATTCGGCGAGCTGCACATCTCAAGATAGTCACCGTAAGCTACCGCCTCGGGGCAGTGTATCTTTGCAAATTCCTCTGCTCGTTTATACTCCCTTGCGGCTACCGCCACAACCTTACAATCATCTAATCCCGCAGAATCTCCGATAAACTTCGGGGCAATTCGACCGCATCCTATAATGCCGTATTTTACCATAAGTCAATTCCTTACCATTAAATCATTACAGGTGAAATTATACTATACTACATCGGGATTGTCAAATTTGAACAGATGTGATATAATGACAAAATGATAAGAGTATATGCAATAATAATAATTTTGTGCCTGCTTTTCGGGTGTGCCGAAAACACCGGCGACATCTCCATTCCTAACATTGAACCGGAGGCTCTGCCATCGACGGTAAGGACGGTTCGGGTGGCAAGCGGCTATCCTGCCGAGTCACCCGTTGGTATTTTTGTTGAAAAATTCGCCACCGAGCTTGAAGCCTTGCTAAATGTGGAGGTTCTTGTCTATCATGACGGATTTATCGGTGATGACGAGAGGATGAAACAGCTACTGGCTGATGGTGGGTTAGACTATGCTGTAATATCCTTTGAGGAGGATGATATTCTCAACGAGATAATATCCACTCCGTTTTTGTTTAACGAGGATAACATAGACAGCTTTATTGAGGAACTCAACGAGGAAAATCCCGCCCAGACTCCGTACCCTGTTCTTAGCTACCTAAACTGCGGCTCGATAGGCCTGCAATCTCAGGAGCGGTTTTTGGTAACGGAGGAGCTTCTCAGCGAGCTTTCAAATGAAGAAATGTTAACGGTGTTTCCCACCAATATCAATGATGACAATTTTTCAATGAATTATCTAGCCAACATAGATTATATGTATGACATAATGATGCTTTGCGAGTCGAAACAGGGTACGATTATGTTTGACGAATACCAGCAGACAAGACAGGCGGCCGCAACGGCACTGCAGAGCATGTCGGAGGTGGAACATGCAGTCACCAACCCATCGACCTTGTTTTATATACCTTCCGATTACAATGAATACATCGAATCCCTTCCGCCGGCAGCTGAACGACTGCTTGAGATAGCCGGCGAGAATGACCCAAGGGTAACTAGTATTGTTGACAATGTGCTCTCATAAAGTTCAAACAGGCTATTATCGTTTAATTATTAAAAAGCAGAAATATCAAAGGAGGTTGTCGGTGTTTATAAGCCGGCATTTACAGATTTATGTGTGAGATAGTTAATGTAAAATTTGATGGATTTGATGCAATCGAGCTGACCACGTCAAAGCTAAAGGTTGTCGCAGTCTTTGAGGTAGGGCCTCGAATTGCTTATTTCGGAACACCGGACGGCAAAAACAACCTGTTATACTGGGATAAAGACGGTGGTTCAAAGGATGGTTGGAAGCTATACGGAGGACACAGGGTGTGGTTAACACGTCCAATGGCCGACGAGTCGGAGGACACCTACGCAGAGGATAATCTTCCCTGTGATGTTGAAATTGACCGTGACGGTTTCACCGTAACAGCACCGACGCATGAATTCACCAAGCTAAAAAGAGGTATTACCGTTCGATACATCTCAGAAGATCGTATCGAGGTTACCAATCATATAGAAAATGCCGGAAACTTTATATATTCCGGCGGTGTTTGGTCGCCCACCTGTATTAATCCTCACGACAAGGTTATAAGGGTACCTCTCGGTGAGGACAGCAGCTGGGACATTGTTAAAATTGTGATCCCGAGAATATTCGGTGGAAATCGTGTTAGGCTCGACGACCCACAGGTAACCTTTGAGGGCGATGAAATGGTGCTTCGCTCCCAAGGGGTGTTGACAAAACGGTGTGTGAGCGCCCCTAAGGGTATAATCAGAATGGAGTGCCCTGCCGAAAAACTTGTATTTGAAAAACAAAGTAACTATATTGAGGGTGCAAAATATCCACTCGACGGTTGTAATCTTGCAGTATTTGTCGGTCAGGACAACTGGATGGGCGAGATGGAGAGTTTCGGTGTAGAACAGCCTATAAAACCGGGTGATACCATCCACAATCGAGAGGAGTGGACGCTGAGCGAACTGTCTTAATAACCCAGCTCCTCTAAAACCTCAAACATAATATCCGGTCGATCGGTGATTATCCCATCGCACCCCAACATTATGAGTTCTCTCATCTCCTCGCCGTCATTTATCGTCCAATAATGCAGGAACATGTTGTTGCTACCAGCCATCTCCGAGATAATGCTATTGTCTAACGGAATTTGCTTTAGCGATGTGGGTAGCTGTAGCCCTGCATGTTCATAGTTTATAAATCTGCCGAAACCGAGAAAATTAGCCACAATAAGCTGTGCGGCACTTCCAAAGTCGGTGGATGTGTTTACCTTGTCATCCTTTATCCCCTTGAAATGCTCCATTACCTCGTTGCTAAAGGAGGCAACGCATACATTTTCCTGCAATGAATATTCGTTTATGAGCCTGTTAAGCTCCTCCCCCGCAATGATTCCGTCATCGCCTTGATCCTTAATTTCCATTATGTATAAGGTATCATCTCCAAAGCTTGCGAACATTTCGTCAACCGTCATGGGCACAAGTTTTTCTAAAACTTCGGGGCTCGCCTCCTCCCTAAACGGAATTCCACCCTGTATATCCACAAAATTATAGCCAAAATTCATCTCGCTTAGCTGTTCATAGGTATAATCCCTTACCGCTCCGCTACTGCTTGTCGTCGCATCCACCGTTAAATCGTGGTGCGTTATCAGCACATTATCCTTTGTAAGGCATAAATCCATCTCTAATACATCCACACCCATATTAAAGCTTTCTTCAAATGCCATCACGGTGTTTTCGGGATATAGGTGCTTAGCACCGCCATGAGATATGACGAGCGGTGCCTCCCCCTGCCCTACTGCAAACTTAGTGTTCCCCTCAAAACCCGAAAAGGGTATAAATCGCAGGGCTAAGTAAACGAGTGTAAGGATAAGTAAAATTGCAAAAAATATTTTGCGTCCGAAAGCTGTTCGCTTCTTTTCTTTCATCTGTATTCTTTCCTGTTATTACTTTTTACGTTTTTCGTAGGTTAGGTCAACAATACCGTTGTAGCTTCTTGTGGATATAAGCCTTAGTTTTGCTTCGGCCTCCGCCTCGGCAAACATCTTAATTCCACCGCCTAAAATTGTAGGTATTATTGTTAATATATATTCGTCTATCAACCCTTTTTGGTGAAGTTGATTTATAACACTTGCACCTCCGCAAGCCCAGATATCCTTCCCTGATTCACCCTTTAATCTCGCAATAAGTGTTGAGACATCCTCCGAGGTGAATATTATTTCGTCATGGTTTTCCATCTGCCTATGTGTTAAAACATAGCTCATTTTACCTTTGTAGGGCCAATTGTCCGGGGATAAAACCGTTGTGATTTGTTCGTAGGTGCTGTACCCTAATATCACGGTATCTACCGTCTCGATAAATTCAGGATAGCTACCGAAGTTCTCCACGTCGCTCCCGTCACCCGAAAGAAAGGAAACCCCGCCCGACCTATCGGCAATATATCCGTCCACGCTCATTGCTATGTATGCCTTAACTTTTTTCATTGTTGTAGCTCCTTTGTTATCTGTAAAAATTATCGCCTTGTATATAATAACCTAAAACACGATAAAGTGCAACACAATTTGCTTACCGCAATGATTTATATAGAATAACATAGCTTTAGCCTTACTAAAATTACATCTTGATGACAACAAAAAGCAAAAAATATGGTAATATATATTTATATGGAGGAGTTGCGAATGTATAATATATTGATAGTTGAAGACGACATTTTAATCGCCGAGTTAATAGAGATGAACCTACATATTGCCGGGTTTACGGTTAAGACTGTATCTGACGGTAAATCAGCACTCCGTAATATCGAAATTAATGAGTTCGACCTATGCTTACTTGATATAATGTTGCCCTAAATCGATGGTTTCGAGCTTTATCCTCATATTGCTAAAAGGGGAATTCCTGCAATCTATATTTCGGCAAAAAGCGATACCCAAAGTAAGATTAAAGGTCTCAAATTAGGAGCAGAAGATTATATTACCAAACCTTTTGATATTTTAGAATTAATCGTTAGGGTGGAAAAGGTGATTGAGCGAACAAAGAAAGTTCACGATGAAAAAAACTTTCCCTCAGAAATCAGAATAAACGACATAACTATAAATCCGAGGGCAGGAGAGGTTGTGCAAAACGGGGTGAAAATCGAGTTTAAACCCATGGAGTTTAAACTCTTATTAACGCTGGCAAAATACCCTAATATTATTTTTTCAAGAGATAGGCTTTTAAATGCTGTTTGGGGAGAAGAATTTTTTGGAGAAACCAGAACTGTTGACAATCACATTGCTATACTCAGAAAGAAACTGGGTTGGTCTAACTATATTGTCACCGCTCACCGAATGGGATATAAATTAGTTTCGGAGAAAGGCACGTGAAATTGTCTGTGAAATTAAGTATAATTATCACCGTAGCGGTGCTTGTTTTATTTTCTGTCAGCCTTTTAATCAGCTACAATTTACAGATGAAGTTTTTGAAAGACTTGGAAGAAACAAATGCCGTTAATGCACTTGTTTCCAACTGTGCCAATGTAAAAAAATCTGTGGAACTGCAAGCTTCCGATTACAACAGGCATGTAGAGAGTTCTGTTGTACAGTACGTTTATGCCGACTTTTCCACACTCATTAAGGATAAGGACAGTTATTATTCAATTTCTACAAGCGATTTATTTCACGGATATACGCCTATAGACCCACGAAAATATTTCAGCGATGAAAACTTTATGGGTTCTGACACAGCTTTCAAAAGACTACAGGGCGGAATATTGGTGGCACATAGGTTCACTGTTTTAAGCGATATAGAGTTCACTGCGTTTTTATACCGAGACATGGGGGAGGTGAATGCGAGGACATCAAATTTATTGCTTTTAATTATATTCATTTCCGCGATAAGCCTTAGCGTTTTAATTTTATCCATTAATCTTATAATAAGAAAAACACTAAAGCCTATCGAACTTTTAACAATTAACACCGAGAAAATATCCACAGGAAACTATTCTTTGAACATGTGTTAATAAAGAAGGGTACGCAAAAACAGCAGAAACCCAGTGTTT
>CAYJKY010000030.1:5028-26670 GCA_964370825.1 uncultured Oscillospiraceae bacterium | reverse complement strand
AAAAAGGTCTTGCTTGTAGACTGCGACCCACAAGGCTCGCTCTCTATCAGCTTATGCCCCATGATGAATACGATTATGTGTCGGGAATAGAGCATTTATTAATCGTTGTAAGTGACGATGGTATAGAGTATTCGGGGTATTTTTCACCGCAAACAATAGGCGACGTTATAGAGAATAATATAGAGTTGATGAGCTTTGATGAAATAGTAGAGATTTATGAGAATATAGCAATGCTTAACCTAAAAAATTCCGAAGCCTACGATAATTTTTTAAAAAACAGAATTAATATAAAAGAAATTCGCTTTGGCTATATGGCTGTAAAACAAGCAAACAGCGACAGTTATATTTTAACTCCAGTTTGGGATTTTTACGGCAGTGATGCTTATGTATACGAAGACAGTGCGGAAATATTCTTTGAACAGTATGAAAATACAAATTTAATGGATTTATATCTATCTTACAGTATAAATGCGATAGATGGAACGGTAATAGACAGAAATTTGGGATATTAGCCCACAATCAGTAACACACAGCAATCAACTTACACATAAATACAAACTTTCATTTATGGCAGCCTTGATAATTCCCTGCTTGATATGGTATACTGTATGATATTACAGTAGTTCAACTTGATTGATTATAAACATATTTAAGGAGATCGTTTTGAAAGAGTTGCTTACAATATATCTAACATTTTTTCGGATGGGTGCCGTTACCTTCGGTGGCGGATATGCTATGCTTCCCATCCTAAGGCGCGAGGTTGTGCAAAAACACGGCTGGGCAGACGAGGAAACAATAATCGACTACTATGCCTTAAGTCAAGGGCTACCCGGGATTATTGCAATTAATGTTTCCGTGTTCATCGGAAATAAGCAGCGTGGCGTTATCGGTGGAATATCGGCGGCTCTCGGGATGGTTTCTCCCTGCCTGATTATCATCTCAATACTTGCATACTCCCTTTTAAACTTTCAAGACAATGTGTATGTGGAGCACGCTTTAGCCGGAATTTCGGTATGTGTTGCCGCCCTTATTTTAGATGCGGTCATAGAGATGTGGAAAAAAGGCGTTAAGGATAAATTCGGATTTGTAATTTTTCTGCTTTTATTTGTGCTTAACATATTCACCGACATTTCCCCTATCATACTGGTTATAGTTTGCGCACTGCTGGGCATTCTTGCAAAACGCTTAAATATCGGTAAGAAGGTGTAGCCATGATTTACCTACAGCTATATTGGGAGTTTTTTCAAATCGGACTTTTTGCCGTCGGCGGTGGTCTCGCAACAATACCGTTTTTGCAAAGCCTTGCAACCCGAACCGGCTGGTACTCCACCGACCTTATCAGCGATATGATTGCGGTGTCGGAGTCCACTCCGGGACCTATCGGAATTAATATGGCCACCTATGTCGGCTGCAATGTTGCCGGTTTTTGGGGAGGTGTTGTTGCAACCCTCGGCGAAATAACACCATCAATTATCATAGTATGCCTAATTTCCGGCTCGCTAAATAAATTCCGCGATAATAAGTTAGTTGAACAGGTGTTTTACGGTCTGCGCCCTGCCGTGACCGGTTTAATTGCCGCCGCCGGAGTTACCATTATTCAGAGTTCTGTGCTGAATGTCGATATGTTTGTTGACAGCGGTAATGCTTTGGATCTGTTTAGCCTACCGAAGATAATCTATTTCGGACTAACATTTTTTGCAATCAAAAAGTTCAAAAAACACCCTATTGTATATATTGCGGCCTCCGCTGTTGTCGGAATAGTCTTTGCATTTTAGCTAATTGGATAAACAAACTGACAGGAGGTGCATTGTGGACTTGTTGGGATATGTATTATTTGTTACCGTTACAATCGGCGTTCCCGCCTCGCTTGTCGGATGCTACAAAAACAATTCCGGATTAACGGTAAAAAAACATGCCGTTAGGCTTGTATCGGCATGTTTTTTGTTACTGATTTCCGCAGTCATGATAGGAACACCGTCTGCATATCTGCTGTTTTTGTCTGTTGGTGTTATTCTTGCACTTCACCTTGCTATTATTAAAAGACCCTACAACAATTCCGATGCAATCGCTACAAAAAGAATAAAGATTGTCATGCAAAGAATCGAGGCAACCTTTGATATTCTTTACATTATAAGCGGATTAACTGTATCGGTAGTCTTAACCAATAATGCAACATACGGCATTTTGCCGGGTCTTATGGGTTTCTTGCTGATAATAGGCGACAGTTTCCATCTGCTTCCGCGGATACACCTTGCCTTCGGCTATGGCAAGGACGAGCTAAATCATAACCTCGGAATCGGAAAACAGGTGGCATCAATCACCATGACCGTATTTTATCTGCTTTTAACCGCCGCATTGATCGGCATTTTAAATCAAAGCATTTCATCTGTAACATTTACTGCTGTGTGTATACTTGCGGCAGTTCGTATAATATTATGTTTGCTACCGCAAAACAGGTGGGATGAAGCCTCATCAGCTGTCAGATTTTCAATCATTAGAAATATTCCGTTTGTATTAATGGGCGCAATTTCATTTGTTTACTGCGTGACCTTTGATGAAATTTCAACAATATTTCCATTTCTCGGTATCTCCATACTGCTGAGCTTTATATTTTATATACCGGTGACCTTATGGTCGGCCAAACATCCGATGATAGGGATGTTAATGCTACCTAAAAGTGTTGTTTACATATGGATGATGACGATGTTTGTATAATTTTGTTCTACAACTGTTTATTTTGCTTTAACAATCCAAAGGTTGCGACAAACAAAACTGATAATATAACCATGACCAAACCTATCCCGATGTAGTTGGCAACAAAGCCAAGAACGGGTGCAAAAACCATCAAAAAGATGGACTTTGCCTGTGCCGAGGCGCTGATTACGGTTGCACGGTTGGCCTTTTCGATGTTGTTGTCTATCTCGTCAACAAATATCGGCTTGCGTACACTGTGCAGGATAAAAAGCAGCAGATATATAGCACACACAAATAAATATTGTTTGGTAAACACGGCCAACAAGGCAAACAAAATTGCATAGGATAAATGCAAAAACAACAAACATGTTGTATTTGCTCGCCTCCCTTTCAAGATATAGGAGTGCTTAGAAAAATACGAGCCAAACAAATTGAGAACGGCGTAAACAATTCCGAGTATTACCTTTAGATTGTCCTCGGCAGTTAGCGAAGCGATTATTGACAGCCCGCTACCTAAAATAATAATCTCCAATATAGGCTGAATCATATCCTTCACGTAGGAAAAAGTAGCCTCCGACATACCCTCCTCTATCAGAATATTTCTCAGCTTTTTGTTTATGCGAAAGCTGTTAACTACACCCATCACCACCTCCTTAAGCGAGGTATCATGGTCCTTGTCGGCAACATCTAAAAATTTCGGATAGCTCATAATTAAAACCAGATCCAAAATATACGGTACTACCGAGAATAAAAAAATGTAGCTGTCGGACGGCACGAGCAGTATCAATGCAATACCAACCAGGCTACTCAATGCACTTCCGATAAGTGAAAAGGAACGTGTTCGACCGAACACAAATGTTTTTTCCGACTGCCACCCTTTAAAATCCAAATAGCTATATATCATAGCCTTGTGGGTTCCCGACCTAAACGCCTCCCCAAGCCCAAAAAAAATCATTCCAACTGCCGCGAGCACAAAAGAGTCGGTTAAAAAGAATGCGATAAATGCGGCTATATAAAACCCAAAGCAGAAATACAGCTCCTTTTTTCTTCCAAAGTAATCCGCAATAAGTCCGGATGGTATTTCAAACACATTTACAATCAACTCTCTAACGGCTATTAATACCCCGATTTGAAAAAGGTTTATGTTATTGCTCATCAAATAAATTATAAGATATGGTTCAAAGAATTTCAGATTTTTAAGAAATCCATATAAGCAAAATTTCTTTATCTGAAAATCCTGTAATATCATTTTGTGAGGTTTTTCTATCATAGCTCTCCTGTCAACTCTTTAATTTTTTTCCTTGCCTCAAGCAGGGTTTCTTTTCCCTTTTCGGTTGCCGAATAATATTTGCGCGTCTTTCCTTCATGGCTTTCAACCTCCACCGACAAATGTCCCGACTTCAACAGGTTGTGAAGTATTGGGTAGAGTGTACCCGGGCTGATGTCATATCCGTGAGATTTTAACTCCTCAATCATAAAGGAACCGAAAATCGGACCCTCCTGTGCATGATGTAAAATATGAATTTGAATAAACCCCAAAAAAAGCTTCCTCAACACCCTGTCCTGCATAATACCTCCATATGTTTCATTTACAAATAAACAATGATAACGAAATTCGTTATCGATTTTCGTTATCATTGTATCACCCGTTGAATTGTTTGTCAAGGTATCTGACTGATTTATATATAAATAGTGGTTATAAGATTAAAGACACTAGCATAAAAAAGCATAGAAAAAGACGGATAGATACTATCCGTCTGATACAGGGGCTTTATAGGGGTGATCACTATATTTCTTTATGGGAACACCCTAATGACAGCGGTGTTTTTTGTAATAATGTATAAAAATCAGCTAATATTTTGTGTGAAAAAACTATGCGTATACTTTAAATTCTTGTTAAATACTTTTCCTCAAACTGAGATAGTATTTCTACGGTTTCTATGTCGGTTCTGCTGTTTTTAAATTGCTTTTTCATGCTGTGGTAGTCATAGTCTTCCTTGCCACTTTCGAGGTAAATTATTCGGTTTGCTATGTTACTGCAGTGATCTGAAATGCGCTCTATGTCGGAAAGAATTTCCACAAACAGCAGTCCATCATCTAAGGTGCATTTGCCGTTTTTTAGGCGTTTTATATGTCGTTCCCTCAGCTTTTCACAGATAACATCGATGGTTTCCTCGAGTGGTTCTACTAAAAAAGCATCCTTGGCAGTTCCATCCTTAAGCGCACTGTTTACATGTCCGAGGTTTTCGTGCACAGCCTCAAAAAGTACATTCAACTCATTTTTGGCGGCGTTGGAGAAGCCCTTTTTGCTGACAGTGTTAAAGCGGTCGACGATATTTACGCAGTGGTCACCTACCCGCTCGATATCCGATACGGTGCTCAACAAAAGCGACACATGGTTGCTCTCACCTGCGGAAAGTTCGTGGTGCGATGCCTTAATTAAAAAGTTCGTTATCGAAACTTCAATCTTGTCTATCGAATCTTCCAGCTTCTGCACGGTGTTTTTTGCCTTTTCATCCTTCTGGGTTATAGCAACCATGGCATGGCTGAAGCTCTCCATTGAAAGCTCGGTCATATACGAAACGGTATCCTGCGCTTTTTGTATGGCAACCACCGGCGTTGCAAGAATTCTCTCGTCCAGTATTGGCAGGTTTCCGGTGCCGGGCTTTTCATCCTTTTCTGCCTCCTTAACCGTAAAGGTCGCAAGTCTTGCAAGCAGCTTGGTAAAGGGCAGGAATAACACGGTAACAATAATATTAAATGCTGTATGGAAGTTTGCAATTCCGCTTCTATCGATGACATCGTCCCAGAATGCAACCTCACCTATTATAGCTTTACCCCCGTATATCACAACTAAGAATATCGTAGTTCCGATAACGTTAAAATACAGGTGGCTAAAGGCACTTTGCTTAGCCGCCTTACTTGCACCTATAGATGCCATCATCGGTGTTATACAGGTACCGATGTTCTGACCGAGAATGATTGGGATTGCCGCCGACCAGCTGATAATTCCGGTACTGGCGAGAGCCTGAAGGATACCCACCGATGCGGAGCTGGACTGTATAACGGCGGTGACTATTGCACCGGCGAGTACGCCGAGTATCGGATTTTCAAGCGAGGAAAACAGCTCGACAAACAGTTCGGATTCCCGAAGTGGCCTCACCGCATCCTCCATGGTGAACATGCCGGTAAACAACACGCCGAACCCGACAAGTGCCTGGCCGATATCTCTCCTTTTTGGATGCTCCGAAAACATAAATAAAAATGCACCGATAATAGCAAAAATCGGAGCAATGGTAGAAGGTTTTAAGAGTAGCAGAAAAAAATTGTCCGAGCTGATATCGCCAAGACTTAACAGCTGTGCAGTAACTGTGGTACCGATATTCGCACCCATGATTACACCGATAGCCTGTGACAGCTGCATCATGCCACTGTTTACAAGACCAACAACCATGACGGTGCTCGCCGACGAGGATTGAACAGCGGCAGTAAGAAGTGCACCAAACACAACCGCAAGTACCGGATTGCTGGTAAGTTTACGAAGAGTCGATTCCAATTTGTTTCCGGCAATTTTTTCAAGACCGTTTGCCATGGTGTGCATACCAAAAAGAAATAGGGCAAGTCCACCAAAGAGCCCTATAACATCAAAAAAGTCCATCTTAACCTCTATAAAATCTATGCTATAATGCTACCATATGTGAGGATAAAAATAAATAGTTTTCTTTATACTTTTACACTTTTCTACAAAATAAACATAATTTTGTGATATTTTTGGTGCACTTTTTGTGAGATTTTATGTCATTGCATTTGTTAACGAAATGTACTATAATAATTACAGTAAATAATACTGTATGAAAATCATAATATTAAGGATTTATCAGCTGATGTTTTTATCACCCTTGCAGGTCGGACATAACCCGTAAAGCATCATGCTGTAGCCCGTAACCTCCATGCCCTCAGCCGTGACTATCTCGGCAATCGGAGTGGAAAGGTGTACATCATAAACACATCCACACCCATTGCAGCTGAAATGTTCGTGGTCGCTTGTATTGTAATCAAATCTATCACCAAAACCCGGCACAGATATTTTGCGAATTTTTCCACTTTGAGAAAAGCTGTTAAGGTTACGGTAGACCGTACCAAGGCTCAGCTTTGAGTGTTCCATCTTAAGGCTGGAGTATATCTCGTCTGCGGTTGGATGTGTCTTTAATGATTTTACCGCCGAGATAATTGCATCTTTTTGTTTTGTGTTTCTCATATTCTACCCAATAAATAATAGTAACCATTACTATAAGCAAATTTTACTATATTTTTCATATTTTGTCAACCTCTAATTTAACATCAGCTATGCGCTTATCCAAAATTTACCGCAAAGTATCTTATTTTGCATGAATTTATCCATTTCTATTGACAATGCTAATTTTAGTGATATAATATCCTTAACGATAACGATTATCAATAAATTGATCGTTTCGAATAGTAAATCGATGAAGAAAGGGAGCACCATGAAAAACTTAGAGGGAACAAAGACATACGCAAATTTAATGGCGGCGTTTGCCGGCGAGAGCATGGCACGCAACAAGTACACCTACTATGCAAGTCAAGCAAAAAAAGATGGATATGTTCAGATGGCAGCAATATTTGAGGAAACAGCTAAAAACGAGATGGAGCATGCAAAGCTATGGTTTAAGCTGATACATGGCGGCTCGGTCCCGAAAACTCCCGAAAATTTAAAGGATGCTGCCGCAGGCGAGCATGACGAGTGGGTCGACATGTATGACCGCATGGCAAAAGAAGCACGTGAAGAGGGTTTCGACAAAATCGCAGACATGTTTGACGGCGTTGGCGCAATAGAGAAGGAGCACGAAGAGAGATATCTTAAACTGCTTGCAAACATTGAGGACGACAGCGTATTCAGTAAAGACGGCTCTGTTGTTTGGAAATGTAGCAACTGCGGACATATTCACAGCGGAAGCTCAGCACCCGATATGTGCCCGGTATGTTCACATCCCAAGGCGTATTTTGAAGTAAACGCTAAAAATTATTAAGTCACACACTATAACTATATATAGAAGGAGAAGGAATGGCTACTCAAAAATTTTATCTTTGCGAGCACTGCAAAAATCTTATAGGAATGGTAGATAACATGGGCGTGCCGGTGGAGTGCTGCGGTGAAGCAATGACCGAACTTGTACCCAACACTGTCGATGCAGCCTCAGAAAAACATCTTCCTGCTGTAACGGTAGACGGCGATACAGTTAAGGTAGATGTCGGTAGCGTAATGCACCCTTCGGATGACAATCATTACATCGATTTCATCTATATCGAGACAGAAAATGGTGGCCAACGTAAAAAGGTAGGCCCGGGAAAAAGCCCATCTGTCAGCTTCAAGTTGGTTGACGACAAGGCAAAAGCAGTGTTCAGCTATTGCAATCTTCATGGCCTGTGGATGAACGAGCTGTAAATTTTATTTCTGATATTTTCCGCTGTTTTTCATTATTTCACTGTTGGCAGGGTAAATTTTCAGAAACACTTCGTTATAAAACTCACCATATATTTTCACATTTTCCGCAATAGGAATAACCATTCGATGAGGGGTATGCACCATACAAGCGTACCCCTCTTTTATGTTGTTAAAAATCCCGGTGCCAACCCCGGCAACGACTGCGGCACCTATCGTGCCCTGCTCTCGGTGCTCCGAAAGGTAAACCTCTTTGCCGTATACATCCGCCTGTATCTGACTCCACACCCTCGAGGAGGTCGCACCGCCGGCACATACCAACCTTTTAGGCTCTGCGTACAACTCAATTAATATTTTAAGTCCGGAAAAGAGTTCCATTGTAACCCCCTCCATTATAGCCCTTGGAAAATGAGGAAGGGTATGACGGAGCGAAAGCCCTGAAAAAACGCCTCTTGCGTCAGGGTCAAAATATGGGGTGCGCTCTCCGACCATTGCCGGAAAAAAGGCAAGCCCATCACTACACGGTGGAACATTTGCCGCCATGTTTGATAAATCTTCATAGCTAAGATGAGGCGCAAAACCGGCTTTGAACCAGTTAAGGGTAATTCCCGCATGAAGCATTGCACCCATTGCATACCATTTTCCATGCTCAACATGTCTGAAAGTGTGGGTGTTTTGCATGTTGTTTTTAATCGGTCTGTCGGTTATCATCATAGCCTGACCGCTCGTACCTATCGTCATCATTGCATCGCCCGGCTCTAACACACCGTTGCCCACCGAATGTATGCTTTGATCACTTCCTCCGAACACAACCGGAACGCCTTTTCTTATTCCTGTTTGCTTCGCAGCCTCGTCGGTTATATATCCTGCGATGTCGGTGGGATTGTGAATTTTCTCCGAAAAAACAGAACGTCCTATCCCAAGCTCACCGAGCAGACCTTCTGCGATACACTGTGCCTTCATGTCGTATAACAGGGTTGCGGAGCAATCGGTAGCCTCTATTCCTATCTCTCCGGTCAGCCGATACCTTATATAATCCTTAGGACAGATTACATGACGTATCCTACGGTAGCTTTCCGGCTCGTTATCCCTCAGCCAGAGCAACGACAACAGCTGAAAACCCGGAAACACCGGATTAAAGGTGCAGTCGTACATTCTATCCCTGCCAATATCTGCGCATATGCGCTCAACAATCTCGGTTGAGCGCATATCACAGTGAAGTATGGCGGGACAAACCAGCTCTCCCGATACATCAAGTGCCACCAGGCCATGCATCTGACCGGACAGTCCCACCCCACAAATATCAGAGTTTGGATGTTTTGAAATCAAATCGGAAATAATATGCGTAGTCGCACTCCACCAGTCCTCGGGATTTTGTTCAGCGTATCCCGGCGACGGAATGTCATACATGTACTCCTTAAAGGATGTTGACATGCTTTTTCCATCTACCGATATTAGTGAACACTTGACCCCTGTTGTACCGAGGTCAATACCGAGTAAAAATTTCATCTCTCTCCTTAAACATGTTTAAAATCAATTAAAAATTATACGCCGTCTCGTATGCTGCTATAATATTTTGCGGAGGAACATTTGGCATTATATTATGTATAGGATTAAATACATAGCCTCCATCCTTTGCAAAGATATCCAACCTTCGCTTAACATCCTCACGAACCTCTTCCTCGGTACCGTAGGACAGCAGATGCTGTGTGTCAACCCCTCCACCCCAGAAGGTTAAATCCTTTCCAAACGCCTTCTTCAACCTTCTTGCCGTCATGTTTTCTGCCGAGGTTTGCACAGGATTAATAATGTCTAAACCACAGTCGATAAGTGTCGGAAGAATATCAATAATAGAGCCACAGGAGTGAAAAAACACCTTACAGTTCGACCTGTCGTGAACCCTTGTCCATAATTTTTTGTAGTAAGGTGCCAGCATTTCCTTTATCATATCCACCGACATCCAAAGTCCCTTTTGCGTGCCCAAATCATCACCAAACTGTATTATCTGCACGTCATCCTTGAGCTCATCTAAAATAATATCAAGTTTATATAAATATTGCTCAAGCAGCATATCAAAAAATTTGATGCACTCTTTTTTTGACAATATAAGATCACATGCAAAATTATCAGACATCCTTAAAAACTGACCAGTTTCAAAAAAACTTTGTCCTATCGAGATCATAAGCGCTTTATCTGTATTTTTCGACAGTGACTTTATCGTTGTTATAAACTCATTATAATCCTTCTTACTATTGAGGTCAAGATGAAAAGGAGCACAAGGAACTGCCCACATATTGTCCGAAAGCACATCCGGCGAGATATTCGAGGGCATCTCCTCAAGTTCCGACAATGGCCAATGGCATTGTGATGTGTACTGCTGCTCCGGCGCAATAACTCCTAGCGGCTTTCCAAAACTGTCGACAAGATTAATGTTTGCGCCTTCCCGTTGAAGTTTAATGTGCGCAGGAATTAGACATTCAATTCCCTGTAATGTGTAGCTATACCAATCATCCCCTTTTTGCATAAAAGACTGCCCAACATCCATAGAGTCAACATGTAAGAGCTGTTGTACATTTTCGTCAAGGTACACTATATGTTGTTGTATGTCATAAAGTTTCGGAACAGTATGCTCACAACCTATATATTCAAGCAATTCTTTGTACGCTAATAAAGCCATTCCCGTGGAACGCATGGATCCACAATCGATAGGGATGCGTTTGGTTTGTTTGTGATTACACGCAGTCAAAACTAAATCTCTTGATGTCATTTCATGTCTCCTTTTTTTTGCACAAATTATTTGTGCATTACTATATGCGATAGTATATTATATATAGTTAAATTTGTCAATCAACATTTTCATATTTTTAACGTATATTTAATATTTTTTTGTGATATTTATATTGACAACTGGCTTTCTTTCTGTTATTATTCATACTATGATAAATAATGCATTGTTTTTTTTAACATAAAGCTCGTAATTTAGGAGGAGGTTTTGACACATTTTGTTGCACATATTGGAATTTATTGCAAGAATATTGTAGAAAGTGAAAATTTTTATGCACAATTCGGCTTTACAATCGCTGCATCCATAAAAAATTACAGGGGTTATCACATTTCTATGATAACGAACAGCGACTTCACAATTGAACTGTATGAACCTCTCAACGAATTTGAAACAAGTAAAGACAATAGAGTTCATCTTGCAATAGGCTGTGACGATATAAATGAGCAATTTGAGTTTTGCAAATCCATAAACTGTGAAATTGTCGACGAGATAACAAGTACCAAAATATTTGCACCCGCAAAATGTTGGTATTTCAACATAAAAGGACCCGGGGGCGAAATTATCGAATTTACGCAGCTTGAAACAGTTTAAAAACATTTTGTACGTATAAGCTATCAAAGGGGAAGAGGATGAAAAAATTCAAACAGGTTTTGAGCAAATGGCAACTTCTTATACTTTTGCTTCCTTCACTAATTATAGTGATTGTGTTCAGTTATGTGCCGATGTACGGCCTTCAGATTGCGTTTAAGGATTTTAGTGCCAGCAAAGGAATTTGGGGTAGTGAGTGGATTGGTCTCGAACATTTCGCAAACTTTTTCTTTACTCCAACCTTTAAAATGATATTTGAAAACACAATATATCTAAGTTTTTTCCTTTTACTTATATCATTTCCCATACCAATCATATTTTCACTTTTGCTTAACAGTGTTCCAAGTCAAAGATTTAAATCATTTGTTCAAACCATTACATATGCACCATATTTTATATCTACCGTGGTAATGGTAAGTATGCTCAACCTTTTCCTTGCACCGGAATCCGGTTTTGTTAACACAATAATACAGATGTTTGGATTTGAACCGATAAATTTTATGGTACGCGCAGAATGGTTTAGACCTGTATACATCGCCTCTGCAATATGGCAGACTATGGGTTGGAGTGCAATCGTATATATAGCGGCATTAACTTCGGTAGACGTCGGAATGCGTGAGGCGGCAGTTATAGATGGTGCTTCAAAGTTTAAAATAATACGTTATATAGAAATACCAACTATTATGCCCACCATAGTCATAATGTTCATACTCGCAGTCGGTAACCTTATGTCCATCGGGTACGAAAAGGCTTATCTTATGCAACAGGGAATGAACATGGATGCCAGCGAAATCATAGCAACCTATGTCTATAAAATCGGTCTTGTAAGTGCTCAATACAGCTATGCAACTGCTATAGGACTATTCAACTCGGTAGTCAATCTGATTTTAATACTGTCTACAAATTACTTAAGCAAAAAGTTCAGTGGAACATCATTGTGGTAAAGTGTTATATTTACGTAGCTACCAAAAAGGATGATAGGTGATATGAAAACTAAATTTTCGAGCGACAAGGCATTTGACTTTATAAACTACATTTTTATGTTGTTTTTAGCAATTATTATATTGTACCCACTCTATTTTGTGCTGGTTGCCTCCATAACCGACCCGGACATTGTAAACACCGGTGAAGTTCTTTTATACCCTAAAGAGCTGTTTTTAGACGGATATGAAAAGATATTTGAGTATGAACCACTGTGGACAGGCTATCTAAACTCAATAATTTATATGGTGATAGGTACAGCTATTAACATTGCGCTAACCGTCTCTTCAGCATATGCACTATCAAGGAGTGATCTTCCGGCAAGAGGTTTTTTTATACTGGTGTTCTTTTTCACAATGCTGTTTAACGGTGGTATTATCCCAACCTACCTATTGGTGGACGACCTCGGTATCATGGATACAATTCTCGCCATGGTTTTACCTAATGCTATATCGGTATGGAACGTTATAATCGCAAAAAACTTTTTCCAAAGTAATATACCTCACGAGCTGTTAGAAGCGGCGCGTATCGACGGCTGTAACGACTTTAAGTTCTTTTTCGGCATTGTTCTCCCCACCTCTGGTGTTATCGTAGCGGTGCTTACACTGTTTTACGCTGTAGGACACTGGAATTCATATTTCCAGGCGTTGATGTACCTTACCACCGAGGACAAGTATCCACTGCAGATTGTATTAAGAAATCTTCTCATAATTAACACTGCTTCCTCGTCCATGATAACCGACCCGCTTTCGTTGGCAGCAAAGGTTAAGCTTGCAGAGCAACTTAAGTACGGAATCATCGTGGTTTCGTCTCTACCATTACTTATACTATACCCATTCCTACAGCGATACTTTGTTAAGGGTGTTATGGTTGGTTCAATAAAAGGTTAATCTTTTATATGGTATATATCCTGAAAGGAGGTAAACAAATAAACGCTAATCTTTTTTATAAGAAGTAAATAAGGAGGAATTAAATGAAACGAGTATTATCACTGTTATTAGCACTTTGTTTAATGGTCACACTCATGGCATCCTGCCAGTCCTCGGATGGTGATGTAGCTACTGACGGAGCAGACACAGCTACTTCCGATGCAGGCGATACAACCGCCGATTCTACCTCGGTTTTAAACGAAGAAGGCTACCCTATCGTTAATCAACCCGTAACACTTTCAATTGTTTACTCGGCAGATGCACGTGGTTTGCCGGCTGAGGAAATGATTTTTGAGCAAAAATGGAATGGAATTACCGGTGTTACCGTAGAGTACACAGCCCTTCCTGCTGATGCTGCGGTAGAAAAGGTAAATCTTATGCTTACATCAAAATCTGATCTTCCGGATGTTTTTATGGGCGTTATCAACCGTAACGACATCATGAAATATATGGATGAGGATATCTTTATCCCGGTTACTGACCTGGTAGAAGACCATATGCCATTATTATCAAGTGTCTTCGAACAACGTCCTGACTACAAGGCTCAGGCAACTGCACCGGATGGAAATCTCTGGGGGTTCCCTTATATAGAAGAGATGAACGGTCTTATCCTTAACCAAGGCACCTTCCACATCAATACTAAATGGTTAGACGCCCTCGGTTTGGATATGCCTACAACCCTTGAAGAGTATAGAGATGTTTTAGAAGCATTTCGCGACGATGACCCGAACGGCAACGGACTTAATGATGAAATACCGCTCACCACCAACGGCAAGGATGGAAACTCCGGCCTTGGCGCGTGGAGAAACAACAGCGACATCCGCAAACTTTCGGCACTGTTTGGTCAGGTTGATTACGGCGACAGCCTTGGTCTTGACGCAGATAACAATATCTTCTGTACCGCCACCACCGATGCATTTAAGGATTTCACAATCTACTTTAATGAGATGTATCAAGACGGTTTAATCGATCCCGAAATATTTAATAACGACAGAAGTATGCTAAGCGCTAAGCTCAGAAACGAGACACCTATTGTAGGCTCCTTCATAGTTTGGGCCATTGAGGATAACGTTGATGCAGAGCGTAGAGAGGATTATGCTGTAATTCCATCTCTTTCCGGCCCCGGCGGAGAATACGGCAACCGTGAAAATCTTTCCGAGATGCATAACCCGGTTGTATTTTCCATTACCACAGAATGTGAGTATCCGGAAGTTGCGGCACGTTATGCCGACGGTCTTTATGACCCACAGACATCGGTAGAGGCTAACTGGGGCGCATTGGATTACCAGTATGTACTTAACGATGATGGTGTAATGGTGTTCAACGAGTTGCAGGAAGGTCTTGACACCTACGACGATATGCGTGCAAGACACACACTTGCCGGCAGACATCCCTGTGCTGTCCTAAACGACTACTACGACACCGTTGTTGAGTACCCAACAAACGCAATGGATATTTACAGCGATATGGTAACTACAGGATTCGTGGCCGACCATCTTGACGATCCTTACATACCACCACTGTGGTACACCGTAGAGGAGGTTGACAGGCTTTCTATTCTTTCCACCGATATCTACAGAATTATCGACACCTACTATCGCTCCTTTATCATTGACGGAGATGTCGAAGCACAGTGGGATACCTATGTATCCGAACTTGAGGCAAGCGGACTCGAAGAGTTCATCTCCATAGTTCAGGGTGGATACGACATCAATCAGGCAAACGCAGGATAAGTATTTAAATAGCTGTTTTGTCAGGCAACCGGTCTTTATATTATTACGATAAAGGTCGGTTGCTTTAATAGCAAAAACAGGAGGTTAAATTGCTAAGCGCGCAACAGAAAAAGTATAGGGAAGGACTTAAGTCTACAGACGTAAAAGTGTTTTCTCATAACGCTATAGAACTAAGAAAATATATGCTTTCTAACGATTGCAACTACCCGAAATATCATTTCGTTGCACCGGAAGGTTGGATGAACGACCCCAACGGGTTAATTTTTATAGACGGTGTATACCACTGTTTTTATCAATATAATCCCACTATGCAGAGCGGTGAAAAGGAGTACATTGCATGGGGGCATGCCGTTAGTCGCGATTTGTTTCACTGGCAGGATTTGCCGGTTGCCATGTGGCCGGACCAGGAGTATGACCGCCACGGCGTTTTTTCCGGCAACATCGTTATTGATGAAGAAGGTAATGCAAGGGCGTACTACACCGGTAATGTCGACAAGCACAACGAGTGCTACGGAGTGATGGCTATAAGTAGTGATAAGGCACTTTTAAGCTGGGAGAAAACACTTATAATGTCCGAGCGACCGACCTCCGACAGTCCACCACACTGGGATGCTCAGGTATGGAAGCATGAGGACAAATGGTATCAGCTTATAGGCGGTGTATACAAAAATAATGGTTGTGCAAATCTATACACCTCGACGGATATGGTAAACTGGGAGTTTGCTTCACAGATTAGTAGCTCGAAGCAGGATTCCTTCTGGGAATTACCCTACCTTGTAAAGCTTTCGGATAAATATGTGCTAATGATTGGTGTTTCCGGCAACCCATATTGGGTAGGCAGCTTCGATTATGACACATTAAAGTTTGCTCCGGAGAACGAGACGCGCGAATATATTGATCTTGGAGACTACTATTCATTTAACCCAAATATGAAGGATGATAAAGGTCGGCAAATTATGTTCGGTTGGGTCACCGGTGGAGAGTACGGAGTCGCCAAGGGGAGTTACTGGCAGGGTGGCCACTCCATACCTCGTGTAATAACCTTAGAGGGTGGATGTGTAATTCAATCCGTCGCCGAGGAGATAAACAACCTTAAATACGACATTGTTTGCAGTAATGACCTTGACCTGACAAAAGGACACACCATTAAAGATACCACCGACGCATTCTCCCTTAGTATGTCCACCCAAAAAAACAAACTTCAAAGCGAGGGACATCTAGAAATCAATGTATGTACTAACCACGATACAGCATACCGACTTTGTTTTGATTTCAAGGAAAACAGGATAGTAATATCGGCAGACAAAGAATATGAGATGCCATTTTTGTTTACCGACGTGGAGAAAATCACCTTTGAGCTGTTTGTCGATTGTTCCATGTTAGAGCTTTACATTAACGGAAAAGCAATAACCGCAAGAGCTATGCTAAAGGAACCCATAACGAATCTCAGACTTTTGGCAAAGGGTTGTGAATTACATTCGTCTGAGACAAACTTCGCAAAAATGCAATGCATTTGGAAATGATGCATGTTGTTTGCGTACACTTTATTGCGTAATTGTAATCACTGTGCTATAATAAAAAAACACAGGATATCACGTTATCCTACAGGAATTAACATACAAACTTTATAATTACAGGACAAGGGGTTACATTGCCATGAAACACAAAATTACAATTCAAGATATAGCGGATGAGCTCGGGCTTTCCCGTAACACGGTTTCGAACGCACTAAAACATTCTCCGTTGATACCTGAAAAAACAAGAGTTTTAGTGGCTCAAAAGGCAAACGAGATGGACTATTACAAACAAAAAAGAAGCCGGAACATCTCCCTTTCCACTGGACTTAGCATAGTTATATTAACAAGGGCGTCTATCAAGTTGCACTTTTGGACGTATGTGACCTCCGGGATAGAAAAAGTTGCAGCGGAAAATGGTCATTCCTTTCAAATAAACGTAGTCAATAACGATGACATTAAAAATCTTCGAATTCCGGATTTTATCAAAAAGGGTTATGCGGTAGGGGTTATATGCATTGAGCTGTTTGATACAAAATACATTGACGAGTTATGTAAAATAGGCGTTCCTATCGTTAGCATAGATACTGCTTATGAGGATTATTTCAAACCCAACAACCGTGACATTATCAGCATGGAAAACAGCAAAAGTGTACATAATATGGTGGAAACATTTTACGAAAACGGATATCGAAGTTTCGGATTTTATGGTTACAAGGAGTTTGCAAGAGGTTTTTACGAGCGATATTTAGGTTTTATGCAGGCGCTGAGCTATCATAACTTAGAGGTTAATCCTGCACATCTAATAACCGAAAAGGAATTCACATATATCGACCATGATGGCGTTGAGATTGAATATTACAAGGACGAAAAATTTATCATCGACCGTTTGAAAAGGTGTGGCAAACTTCCGCAAGTGTTTTTCGCCTGTAATGATACACTGGCAATTCCACTGATAGGCGCCTTGAAAAAAATGGGATACCGTGTTCCAGAGGATGTTTCGGTAACCGGCTTCGATGATATTCCGGAGGCGGAGCTGATGTCCCCCTCCCTAACAACGGTCCACACATTTAAAAAGCAGCTTGGAATACGGGCAGCCCAAGTTTTGCTTTGGAGAAAAAACAATTCGGATAAGCCGTACGAAAATATCTATGCGGCAACAAAGACAATTTATCGCAACTCAAGCAAAATAAAAACAATAAACAGGAGTTTAAATTATGAGCCATGATTTAAAAATAAAAGCAGCTAATGAAGCAGTTAAAAATTCAAAGGAAGCCGTTAAAAAAGGTAAATTCCGTAATAATTATCATTTTATGCCACCGGCGGGATGGATGAATGATCCTAACGGAATGATATTTTGGCGCGGGCAATACCACATGTTCTATCAACACAACCCACAACCAATATGGAAAAGCTTGCACTGGGGTCATGCAGTAAGCGACGATTTAATCAGCTGGGAAGATCTTCCGGTCGCTCTTGCGCCAAGTGAGGACTATGATGACTATTTCAAGGGCGGTTGTTGGTCAGGCACTGCAGTGGATTATAAAGATGAGTTGCATGTTTTTTATACCAGCTGTATCGCCAAAGAGGGCGAGCAGAATATTCAGCAACAGAGTAAAGCTGTTTCAAAAGATGGAATAAGTTTTGAAAAAAGCGGAAAAAACCCTATTGTAAAAGCTCCTGATGAGTTCACATTTTATGACTTTAGAGATCCTAAGGTTTGGATAGAGAATGGAATTTGGTACATGTTGTGTGCAACAAGACACGGTAAAAATGGCTGTCTTGTTATTTTTAAATCTATCGACGGCGAAAATTTTGATTTTTTAAATATATTTAACGAAAGTGACGGCACACTTGGCGACATGTGGGAGTGCCCCGACTTTTTCACTATCGGCGATAAGGATGTATTTATTTTCTCGCCTATGGGTGCAAAGGAGCATAAAACCTATTACATGGTAGGAAAGTTAGACAGGGCAACCGGAAAGTTTAACGAGGAGTATTATGCTCCGTTAGACTATGGTGACGATTTCTACGCGCCGCAAACTTTCTCCGGAATACCCGGGCGTACCGTTATGATAGGTTGGCTTCAACCTTTCTGGAAGGATGAAGAAATACCCACTAAGGCAGAAGGCTGGATAAGCTCAATGTCGGTGCCGAGAGAGCTCACCTTAACCGATGAGAACAAGCTTGTAATAAAGCCAATTAGTGCTTTAAATAATCTTCGCATCGAGGATGAAGCACTTAAAATCAACGATGAGACAATTTCAACAAGAAAGGCTTTTAACATTGGCGATGGCCTGCATTATGAACTTGAACTGTCTATTAACGCAGAAAAAAGCACAGCTAAAAATGTTGCTATAACATTTGCAAGCGGCAAAAATGAGGTTGTTGCTGACATAAACGTTAAAGACAAAACTATCTCAATGGACATCACTCGTTTTCATGATTCGACAACAAGGCGCTCGGCTATGCCACTTACCTCGGAAGGCGAAATCATCAAGCTTCACATCTTTGTTGATAGCTGCACCTTAGAATTGTTTACATCTGATTACACCGGTGTGTTCACCAAAACTATGTACCCACAGGAAAACAACAGTAATATTATCATGGATGTTCAGCAGGGCGAGCTTGTATTAGAATCAATGGTTGCTTACCCATTAAAAAAGGTGATCGAATAGTAAATTTTTCATAGCTAAACATCGATTTTGTAAAATAACTAATATTCTTCGCATATAATATAACGAATACTATTTTCCCTGGAGGTGGCTATGTACAGCCTTTTAAACGTAAGCGAAAAGGATGTGGTTACAATTAAAACCGGTAAAAAGCTCGGAAAAATCGATGACCTACGATTTGACCCTGTGTCGGCACGGATACATAGCTTTGTTGTTTTCGGGCGCCCGAAATTTTTCGGTCTGTTCGGTCGTGACCCGGACATAAGCATTAAATACGAAGAGGTTGTTAAATTCGGTACCGATGTGATTTTGGTAAACTGTGAACCGAGCGAAACGACAAGGTCAGATAAATCTACAGAGGAATAAGACAACCCCTAACCATGGTTATCAGCCAACGGTTAGGGGTTGTCCAAATACAGCTTATTCTATAAAATCTTAAATTTCCACCATCAACGCCCTCACATCGCAGATGTGATTACCGTCATTCCCCTCGCATGATAGTGTTAGGGTGTTGAGTCCCTTTTCTATATAGAGTTCTCCTACATACAGCTCTTTAAACTGTTTGGTATAGGATTCTGTCCTTGGCGAATAGTCTCTCATCTCGTCCAGCTCAGGATTGAACTCAATCTCTATATTTGCCTTGCATCGCTCCTCGCCACAGCTTACTACGAGTGTTTTTCCTACCGATTTTTCGGTACAGGTATATAGCACACTCGCCCTATACTTTCCGCTTTGTACTACATCGACAACCCAGTCGACGGTATCGCCGTCGTCGTCCCAGTTGATAAGGTAGGAACAGTTGGGGTGAATACTACTCCAGGTGATTTTACCGTTCGGGTCAGCATCCTGGGCATTAAGGTAAGCTTTTCTTTTGCTGTACCCAATGGGCAGATACCTTGTTTCATAACTCTTTGGCACAAAATTTTCTGTAAAGCTTTGGCAGGACTTTCGCATTGCCTCCACCCTTTCCGGTTCACTCTCGGCAATATTGTTTTTCTGTCCTCGATCATTTTCTATGTCGTAAAGCTCATTTTCATCATACAGATATCTATACCTTTGATCTCTTACCGATATTCCTGTTTTACTCCAACTTTGCAGTGCGAACACCTCTCGCTCTACAATCTCCGTAGTTTTGCCGAGCAGATGTCTGCTGAGATCTATTCCGTCAATCGGTTTTTCTGTATTGCACGGAACATCACAAAGGGCGGTTAAGGTGGGGAGGAAATCCATTGTGGAGCCAAGTTGTTGTACAACCGTGTTAGGCATAATGTGATCCTTCCAGCTTATACTGCAAGCTGTGCGTACCGAACCCTCGTCTATACCACCCTTCACACCCTTCATTCCGGAGTTGAAACGAACCGATCCGGCAGGGCCGTTGTCTGAAAGATATACGATAATGGTGTCGCGCTCAAGATTTTTTTCTGCAAGTTTTTTAATCACACGCCCCATATTCCAGTCGATATTTTCACACATCGCCATTACAGCTTTTGTTATCTGCACATTCTCAGCCTCCCTATCGTCGGCACGTGAAATAAGCTCTGCATCTCTAAATTTTCCATAAAACTCTTCCGGAACCTGATAGGGTGAGTGTGGCGTATTATACGGAACATAGCAGAAAAACTCCCTGTCTGAATTTTCCTCTATAAAGTCGAGCACATGGTCGGTAACATCATCTATTATATAATTTTTACCTCGAACCTCAACACCGTTATGATCCATGGTGGTGTTAAAATAATACCCCCAATGTCCACAGCAAAAACCATAAAACTCGTCAAACCCCCTTGCGTTCGGGTGGTAGGGAAACAGCGAACCACTGTGCCATTTTCCAAAACAACCGGTGCTATAGCCTGCCTCTTTGTACACCTCGGCAATGGTTTTTTCGTCTAAGTTTATGTACTCTGCCTTTTGGGTGACACCATGCACACCTGTTTTTATAAACTGTCTACCGGTGAGTAGCTCGGCACGTGTCGGTGCACATAACGGACAGGTATAAAAGTTCTCCATTCGTGCACCCTGTACCTCTAAATCATCGGCAATCGGTGTAAGCAGATTTTGATTTCCGCTCTTACTTAAATCACCATATCCCTGGTCATCGGTTAAAAAGATAATAACGTTAGGTTTTCTTGTCATATTAATCTCTCCTACATAATAAGTACATTTTATACCCATGAAACAAATTATGCAACAGAAAAACAGACATTTCCAAAGTAAGTTAACATATTACCAAATATTTATGAAATAAATGTTTTATATTTATGAAATAAATGTTTTATATTTATGAA
>CAYJKY010000030.1:0-4928 GCA_964370825.1 uncultured Oscillospiraceae bacterium | reverse complement strand
ATATTTATGAAATAAATGTTTTATATTTATGAAATAAATGTTTTATATTTATGAATTAAATGTTTTATATTTATGAATTAAATGTTTTATATTGTACGAATACGCATTATATTTATGAAATAAATGCATATGTCAACAATGTAAATGATTTTATTTATGAAAAAAATCATTTTTAGCATTGCATTTTTCTTCACCATGATGTATAATATAAATCTGCGGGTTTTTAAGCATTTAATCAATGGGGTTATAATGGCGTTCGATATTACTAAATTAAAATGGACTAACGAGCCTAAAGAGCACTCGGTTACTGCCGATAAAATTGAGATTATAACACAGCCGAGAACCGACTTGTGGCAAAGAACCTATTACAAGTTTAGGAATGATAATGCACCTGTTTTGCAGATGCAGACCGATGAAAAAGAATTCTCATTTCATGTTAAGGCGGATTTTGATAGCTATCACAACTTTGATCAGGCAGGTATCGCTGTATATCTGAACAGTGAAAATTGGATTAAGGCATCGGTTGAATACGGCGATGAGAAAAGTCAATTTCTCGGTGCTGTCGTAACAAACAACGGTTTCTCCGACTGGTCGACCACTTCAATTCCCGCCGATATCAAGACCATCTGGTTTAGGCTGAGCCGCAGAGGTGACGATTTTTGTGTGGAGAGTTCCTATGACGGCATTGACTATCAGCAGCTGAGGATATGCCATCTGTTTGAGGCAGGAGACACCATCAGCTTCGGCGTTTACGCTTGCAGTCCGGAGGAGGCATCCTTTAAAGCCGTTTTCACCGAATTTGAAATGACACAGTGTAGATGGCCTTTGCACACCGGTCAACAGCCGGATGAAGATTTATAAATTTTGACAACATATTTTTTAACACTAGGCGACATAAAGCATCGTTTTGCAACACCTACATTATATACTATGTAAACCAACTAATTTATTCTATACTTTTTGTGCAATACTAACGAACAATATTACATTTTGGTTAAAAAGGTTGCATTTCTTCCCTATATGTTATAAAATATACACAGATAACACTAAAATATTCCTCTGTATTGAGTCATTTGGTATAGGTTTACTATTGAAGTGTTATTTTTTGTTTCCAAAAAAAACACCAAATTACTCACACGTGGACATCACATGCTTGAAAGGGGTGCAGCAGTGGCAAGAAAACAAAATAGCAGGCTAAAAAAGAAATTTACCTTCGATGACTTTGAGTTAGTACTTCTTTCACTTCCGACGGTAATCTGGTACGCAATATTTTCCTACCTACCTATTGCCGGTATAGTAATAGCATTTAAGGAGTGGAGACTTCATCCCGGCACCAACATATTCCAGTCAATAATTATGAACGAGTGGGTAGGTTTTGACAACTTTCAATTTTTACTTAACAGCCCCAAAACCGCATTGTTCATCAGAAACACCCTACTTTACAACATTGTATTTATCGTACTCGGCATAGTTATCCCTGTATCCCTTGCGATAATGATTGCAAATCTCCACAGCAAGAAGATGGCAAAGGTAACACAAACAGCAATGTTTTTACCCCATTTTATGTCTTGGGTTGTCGGTAGTTATTTCCTATTCGCTTTTTTGAGCCCGAACAACGGCATAATCAACGGTCTGCTTGAGTCTATGGGAATGTCGACCATAAACTGGTACAGTTCACAAGCTCTCGAGCAATGGCCCTTCATCATAGTTATTATGAACATATGGAAGGGAACCGGATATGGCATGGTAATCTACCTCGCATCAATAACCGGAATTGACCATACCTATTACGAGGCCGCAGTTATCGACGGTGCTTCAAAATGGCAACAAATCACCAAAATTACTCTTCCGTTATTAAAGAATATTATTATCATCATGTTTATCATGGCTGTCGGCAGAATTTTCAACTCTGATTTCGGATTATTCTACCAGGTACCTCGAAACTCATTTGAGTTGGAGCCGGTGACGCTGACAATTGATGTTTATGTATACAATGCCTTAAGGACTTTAGGTCAATACAACCTTGCACAGGCAGGTGCCGTGTTCCAGTCGGTATTTGGATGTATAACCATATTGATTGCAAATGCGATAGTTAAGAAGATAGATAAAGAAAGTGCATTCTTTTAAGGAAGGAGGTTTTTATGGCAAAATCAAAGGAAAAGCCGGTCATTGAGGGCATGGAGCGTTTTAACAGAGTTAAGCCCTTAACTAATGTGTTGTTTACCGCTGTTTTCATCTTTACCGCAATTATGTCGATAATACCTCTTATCCTGGTATTTATGATTTCCATTACCGACAGAGGTTCAATTCAGCTTAACGGCTACAGCTTTTTTCCCGAAACTATCTCTACCGAGGCGTGGAGCATTGTATGGACATTAAGAGACCCCATTATTCAGGCAGGATTGGTCTCGGTGCTTGTTACCGTTGTGGGTACTGTTTTAGGACTGTTTTTAAACTCAGCAATGGGCTATGTTATATCTCGTCAGAGCTTTAAGTTTAGAAAGTTTTATACCTGGTTAATTTTTATACCGATGGTGTTTAACGGTGGTCTTGTTTCAAGCTATCTTGTAATGACACAGGTACTTAGGCTAAACAACTCTATCTGGGCACTGATACTTCCAATGTTGGTACAATCCTTTTATGTTATAGTGTTGAGAACTTTTTTCACCTCAACAATTCCGGATTCGCTTGTCGAGTCGGCAAAAATTGATGGTGCGTCACAGTTTAGAGTATTTTTTCAGATCGTTCTTCCCATATCGTTACCGGCACTTGCAACGGTATCGATTTTCCTCTCCTTCGCCTACTGGAATGACTGGTTTTTAGGTCTTATGTACATAACCGATACCGCAAAGTATCCGTTGCAGTACTTCCTTGTGCAGATGGACAGAGAGGTTCAATTCATTCTTCAAAACGCAAACTTGATAGGCGGTTCTGCCTCCATGCAGGCGGCAGACATTCCTCAGGAAGGCTTTAAGATGGCAGTGGTTATTGTAACGGTAGTTCCAATCGCCTGTACCTATCCATTCTTCCAAAAATATTTTGTATCCGGACTGACGGTTGGTGCTGTCAAAGGATAATATCTGCCCTTGGCAGAGCTGTTAAAATATTATTTAGCTCGATACTCTTGCCACTATGCACAGGGTGCAAAAACTTAATATTTCTCAAACATTTTGGTTTGGGTAATATATATAGAAATTTTAGGAGGATTTTATATGAAATCAACGCGCAAATTAATGTCATTATTATTGGCATTAGCATTGGTGGGCACGCTTTTTGCAGCATGCGCACCGGCAGAGGAAACACCAACGGATACCGACACATCCACACCTGCTGAGGACACAGCAGAACCCGCAGAGGATGACATGGAAGTTACCACCATTAAGTATGCAATGCCCGGTAACGCTCCCACAAACCCCGATTATGTTGTTGAGGCTTTAAATGAGTACTCAAGAGAGCAAATCGGTGTTGAGGTTGAGTTCCAGTATGCAACCGACTCTGACCAGATTAAAACGGCTGTATCGACAGGTACCACCGACTACGACATAGTTTTCACCTGTGCATGGTATAACCACTATGTTCCCAATGCAACCGCCGGCTTCCTTGCCGACCTGACCGAACTTCTTCCCTCGGTTACTCCGGATCTGTATGATTTTATACCGGAATCCATCTGGGACGGAACAAAGATCAATGGCAGTATCTATGCCATACCGGTATACAAGGACACAGCTGCACAGCAGTTCTGGATTGTAAACGCTGACTATGTTCTTGACGAGGTTGGTGCACAGGCAGAGTTTGATGCACTCGGAAGAGAGCTGTCCACAGTTACACCGCTACTTGAAAAGATTTACAATTACACCGAGACCGAGATGGGCGGCGTTTATCCCAACGATCTACCGGCAGTTGTAAGCCTAAATAAGGGCGGACTTAACGGTCTTGACAACCAGTTTGACAAGGCAGGTCTTGACGATGTAAGATATTTAGGTATCGACCTTCTTACAGGTTCTACAACCCTTGAGCTTATCTACACCAATGAAAAGTATTTGGATGACCTTAACGAGCTCGCCTCCTGGCAGGCAGCCGGCTATGTAAATCCGGACGCTAACGTAATTGAAAATGAGTATCCTGACTTAGTAGTAGGATCCGCACAGGGTTGGGAAGATGCAAAGTTCACCGCATGGGGAGCTCCTGCAGCAGGCAAAACCTACAATGCAGATGTTATGGCAAAAACTGATCCTATTATAACCACAGGAACAATTCAGGGTTCCATGAGTGGAATACCTACAAACGCACCTAACGTAGAAGCCGCACTAAAATGGCTTGAGCTTGCAAACCTTGACCCAACCTTCAGAAATATGTTCGCATACGGCGTTGAGGGAACCACATGGGAGCTTAACGACGAGGGAACTGTTGACTTCCTAACAGAGGACTGGAAGGTTTGGACATTCTCGCAGGCAACATTCTTTACACTTACACCTTCCGCCGGCGCACCTGTTGACATGTACGACAAGCTTAAGGAAGTAAACGACAATGCAGAGGCTTCTCCGCTTGCCGGTTTCATCCCTGATCTTTCGGGTATCCAGACAGAGGTTGCCGCTTGTGCTCAGATAGCAACAGGTTACGGAGCATCGCTAAGCACCGGTATCGTTCCGAACGGTGTTGATGCAACAGTTGCATCACTTGATGCAGAGCTGAAGGCAGCAGGTATCGAGACTATCCAGGCAGAAGTTCAGGCACAAATCGATGCATGGTTAGCCGCATAATAAAGCATAAAACTAAATAACCATTTATATTCAAGGCACCGTTTATTCGGTGCCTTGAATTAGGCTGTCGTAAAATTTCGACAGCCCCGGGGGGGGGGGGGGGGGGGGGCGCCGCCCCCCCCCCCCCCCCCGCGGGCGGGGGGGGGGGGGGGGGCGGGGGGGCGGGGG
>CAYJKY010000029.1:0-45340 GCA_964370825.1 uncultured Oscillospiraceae bacterium | reverse complement strand
TTTAAAGCTGTTTTCGATATAACTTTGTACCTTGAAATTCGCTACTTCTTTTCCTATCATTGACATTTTATACCTCTTTCTTTATAATATTTCTAAAATTTATACAGAACCCTAAAGCTTCTATATCCGGTGGTGTGCAATAGGCTCTTCAGTTATAGCTGTTTTGCCCATATTATTGACTATTGTCACACTGATAGTTAGTGAATACTAACCTAATATCAATATTACATCAAAAACTTTGAAAAGTCAAGACAATTTTACCTGCAACGCTTAATTTTGAACATTGACATTTGTATAAATTTATGCGGAAGTTTTATGCAAGGCTTATAAGTCATAATAAGTAATGCCCAACAAGCCAACGCGTGGTGGATGAATACGAACGTTAAAGCTAAAGGGTCCGATATTTTTTTTCGGGAATGAAACAGGGCAGGGGAGGGCGTAGAAGCTCTCCCCTGCGTATTGTCGCATTAATTACTAACGTGGCCACCTATCCTCTGCATCCGGCAGTTTTGGGAATTCCCCGTGCTCGCCCTGCTGATACCAGTAGGAAACCGAGCTGATGTCATCGGTACGCTCAAACAGCTGCTTCATGTTATGGCCTATTTGCTGAATAGTTACTTTGAGTGAATCCTCAAATATAATTGGATCCATGATATGCCACCTATAAAGACCATGTTTCGGCATTAAATCGTACAACTTGTCTATCTTTTCAAGGTCAATTCCATTTCCTCCGTTTAGGTAAACTTTATCCTTTTCGGAATAATAGGGATAGCCGAGGAAGGGTGTTGAATAGGTATATTCATCCATTACACCGCCATTTGTTTGGTAGAAGCACCAAGCGCCTCCAAAATAGTCCTCGGTGCCGGTGCCGCAGATGGTTGGGAAATCAGTATCGCCGTCTATATAAAATTTAATCTCGCCCTCGCCCCACCAAAATCTCTCCAACGATGTCCATGCAAGGTAGGTGCCGACATAGTGTCCTCTGCCCTTTACGCCGTCAATTAATGTAAAGTCCTTTGCCTTTTGAGTTATATTCTCTCTGCGCCATTGGGCGTGGAAATAGGCGGCTTCCTCCGGTATCTCGTTGAGCAAGCAGTAGTTAAACTGATAGAAGAATCCTCTAATGTCGCCGGGGTGCTGATTTTCAATGGTAACCTTAGCTTTTTTTCGGAATGGCATCGGGAAGTAGCAGTTCATTCCGCCTGTTGGATTTACAACTATCGGCAGAGAATTTACACTGCACCTTGCGCCAAATCCGTTACAGAAAAAGTCACCGAGAGGAACCTCAACCGAGGGTGTTTTAGCATCGTCCCAATACATTCTCAAAACAAGATCACGAAGGACATAATAGCCGGCATCGGTCATGTTTGTAACCGTTATCCAGAAACTCTGAATAACACCGGGTCCTTCTATATCTACGAGGGTTACCGTCTCGCCCTTTGGCAAATCTATACAGGGGCGTCCCTTTCTTCCCACACCGAGATGGCTCGCCTCTTTACCGCCGGCACCAACCTCTCCGTTTGGATTTTCAGCACAGATGGAGCGTGATTTTCCATTGATAAGCATGGGCATGTTCGAAAGTCCAAAGTTAAAACCGTTGTTAAACATATTAATACTCCCTTAAATGTTATTTTAGTCAACCTTTATTTGGTTTATCTTGTAATCGTTGCATTTAAAACATAATACCTGATGTCCATCTTCGACATCCAACATCACGGGCTTTGTTGTGTTGCATATCTCCTTTGCGTATGGACAACGTGCAACAAACTTGCATGCACCGAGCGCAAATTCCTTGCTCTCCATGTCGGGCAGAACCATATTCTTATCCCACTTTACACCCACCTTTGGTATGGAGTCTAACAGTAGTTCGGTATAAGGATGCAGTGGGTTTTTAAGGATTTTCTTTGCATCGCCAAACTCTATTAGATTGCCACGGTACATGGTTGCAATATAATCACTGACATAATATGCCGTAGAGAGGTCATGAGTAATATAGATGAAGTTGACATTGTATTCATTTTTTAACTGTTTGAAAAGGTTTACAATGTTCATACGCAGTGAAGCATCAATCATCGCTACCGGCTCGTCTGCCACAATCATTTTTGGTCTGGTAATCAGTGCCCTTGCAATGGATATTCTTTGAAGCTCTCCACCGGAAAACTGGTTTGGATATTTTTTAAGCACCTGGGTAATATCAAGCCCTACCGAACGCAACACCTCGGTGATTCTTGCCGTCGCCTCGTCTTTGTTTTTTGCACCGCCCAGATTTAATGCGGTATCGTAAAGGTACGTATCGACAGTTTTACGCGAGCTGAAGGCGGTGAATGGATTTTGGAATATAGGCTGAACATCCGACCTAAATTCCTTGAGATGCTTGTCGTAATATGATAGCGGTGTATCGTTTATGGTAACATCGCCGCCGTTGTTATCCAACAGTTTGAGTATCATCTTAGCAAGGGTGGTTTTGCCACTTCCGGATTCGCCGACAATAGACATAATCCACGGCTTTTCAGATTTTATCGATATATTCACCTTATCGACCGCAACAATGTTGGAACCGAAAATCATACCACCTATCTTAAAGGTTTTTGTAAGTTCATTAATTATTAGATTGTTGGCCATTTCCTACACCTCCTTTAGCTTTCCGTCAAGCAGATGGCAAGAGGCAATGTGATCCTCGCCCACCTGATAGGTTTTCGGGTGCTCCTGTCTGCATTTATCGGTTGCCTGTGGGCAACGCTCAGCAAACCTACAGCCTTCCGGCGGATTTCTGAGACTGGGAGGTGTACCGGGGATTCCTTCCTTCTGGCTGTTGTCTCCAACCTTAGGCAGGGCATTGATGAGCATCTGAGTATATGGGTGAGATGGGTTGTTAAACATTGTTTCGGTAGGCCCTATTTCTATCATCTCGCCTGCGTACATTATGCCTAAACGGTTTGTTATCTGATAGTGTACACCCATGTCGTGCGATACGATAACCATAGAATTTTTCTTTTTTTCCTGCACACGTGAGAGCATTGATAGTATTCCGCGTTGTACCACAACGTCTAGTGCTGTTGTGGGTTCATCTGCTAACACGATAGACGGATTTAAAAAGGTTGCAAGTGCAATAAGAACACGCTGTCTCATGCCACCGCTGAGCTGATGCGGGTATGCATCAAGCACCTCTATCGGCAGTTCTAGCTCCTTGAGGTATTCGCCTATCTCCTTTTCAAGCTCCTTTTTATTTGTTTTTGCATGATATTTGGTAATGGCATCAAAAAATTGTGTTTTAACCCTTGTCACCGGATTCATAACATGCATTGCGCCTTGAGGAACATAGGATATCGACTTCCACCAGCGAGATTTAATCTCACCGTCTGAAAGTGTTTTTTTCTCGCCGTTTTCGTCTACATAATCAAGGGTAATACTGCCTTCATGAAGCTCCAACGGAAAGCTGATTAAGTCATACATCAACTTTAGCAGAGTAGACTTACCGCAACCGGATTCGCCTGCTATACCAAGTATCTCGTTTTCCTTAACATAAAAATTTACCTTGTCAACAGCATTTACATAACCTGTTAACGTCTCATACCTTGCGCTGGCATTATTAATCTTAAGCATCGTTACCCCTCCTTCTTGCATTAAGCTGTTGATATCCTGTCATGGTCAAAAAGAGGGCGATAAATATTAATACGGTGGAAACAACCGGTGAACCTATCCACCACCAACGACCTGCAAGCATGGCTTGGTGTTGATTTGCCCAGTATATCATTGTGCCGAGTGTTGCAGTGCTGTTGCTGGACATACCGATAACCGCAAGACCGGACTCTGCCGCTATAGCCGCAAGGATGGTGTTGGTGAAGTTAGCTATTGACCAGTTTGATACAAATGGGAAAACCTCCCTTGTGATTATGCTAAAGGTACTCTGCCCCGAAAACATTGCTGTACTGATAAAGTCACGCTCTCTGAGCGACATTGCCATGGCACGAGCCTGCCTTGCCGGCCAAGGCCAGTTGAAAACAATCAAGATTATCACGATAAAAACAAGTGGAGCCGCTCCTTTAACCAGACTTGAAAGCAGGATAAGGATGGGCAACGAGGGGATAACCACGAATGAATCGGCGAAAAGGGTTATGATTCTATCCGCAATTCCACCTTTAAAGCCTGCAATCAAACCCATCAACACGCCGATTACCGTTGCGAAAAAGGCTACCGAAACACCTAATAAAAAGGAGTTTTGAATTGATTCGGCAAGGAGAAAAAAGGTGTCCTGCCCAAGATTGGTAGTTCCTAAAAGATGTTCGGCGCTGGGCGGAAGGTTTTTTTGATATGTACCCCACTCGGTTGGGTCTACCTCTGCAAAAAACGGTGCTATAAAGCCTATTATTCCAAAAAATATAAGCACTATAATACCACATTTAAGTCTAAAGTTCCATTTCATTGCTCTGTCTCCAATCTCAGCTTAGCTGTAACGAATTCGTGGGTCGAAGAAGGGATAAAGCATATCCACGATAAAGGTAGTAGTAGCGACCGACACGATGGAGATACTGATTGTGCCCATTATTAAGTTGTAGTCTGCCTGCAATATACCTGTGTAGATAAGTGAACCGAGACCGGGAACTCCGAACAGAATTTCACATACCAGAGAACCGTTAAAAATTCCTCCTATTTGCATTGCAAGGGTGGTTATCTGAGGCAATGCGGCGTTGGGAAGTACGTAGCCGCGCATAATCTTTCCGCCTTTAAGTCCCTTAAGCTTTGCAAAGTGGACATAGTCCTCCTCCATAATGTTTCCTACATGAGTCTTCATGCTGATAACCCACCAGCCGAGACCGACCAGTATGATTGACATTGCGGGGAGAAAACAGTTGTAAACCGCCTGCGAAATAAATTCCCAGCTAAATCCCGGATCCGCCATAACGGTAAAGGATAAAGGAAATATTGGGTTAATAAAACAGAAAAGAATGATTAGCGAGAGTGCAAAAATATAGTAGGGTATCGGATATAGACCTATTGCAATGCCCTCCAATATCTTGGAGTAAAATTTATCCTTTTTAAAACCGGCAATTAACCCGATAGCATTGCCCAAAATCCATGCAATAACGGTAGCGGTTAACATGAGCGTAAATGTCCAAGGAAGTGCACGTGCTATCATATCACCTACAGGGGTAGGGTAGGAGGCAAGGGATGGTCCAAAATCCTGAGTGAATAAAACACGCGTTACAAACCCGGTGTACTGCTCCCATAATGTGCCCTCAAGTCCGAAGGCGGCATTAAGAGACTCACGCATAGCCTCAACTGCCGCCGGCTCCATCGAGCCTGACTTTGACGCTATCTGTCCTATCATCGCTTCGACCGGGTCGGAAGGTAAAAACCTTGGTATAATAAACACGGTGGTAACACCGATGAAGATAACAAGAATAAATGTCCCGATTCTGGAAAGTAAAAACTTAGTAAATTTCATTGTAACTCCCCCAAGGGTTATTAATATTTATTGCCGAGCACCGAGGTGCCCGGCAATAAGCTCGTAATATTGGCTTAAAAGTATTATTTAGGTTGGATGTACGGGGTGTAGTAACCGAACTGTGACCACCACCACCAAGGTCCTTCAAAATTGTTTTCAGAATTTTGGAAGCCGGTGAAATAGGTGTCGATATAAGGAACAAACTTAGAAGTACCAAACATTGCGATAAAGGGCATTTCCTCTACAAATACTTTAAGTAGCTCTGTAATTGTAGGTGCGATTTCGGGATCATCGGAGGGAATGAGTGACAGCTCGTCGAGCAGTCTGTCAGCCTCTGCATTTTCCCATCTGTGCTGATTACCGGCGGCAATTTCACCTGTCGGAATGATAAATTTGCTGTGCCATCCGTTCATGTTTTCACTGGTGTCGGTGATAAGACCGCAGGAAGGCCAGTAGGAACCTGCATCATATTCGCCGGTGTTGCTTGCATTCCAGAAGGTTGCAGAATCCATCTGCTTAACCTCAGCATTAATGCCGAATTTGTTCCAGGTATCAGCAACGGCAAATGCAAGACGCATGGACTGAACCTCAAAGTCTGCAGGTGCGTTGATAACGATTGTCCAGGGTGTGCCGTCGGGCAGCATCCACTGTCCATCAACCAGGCTAAAGCCGTTGGCTTCTAACATTTCGGTTGCCTTGGCTGTGTCGTATTTCCACCAACCTATGCCGAATGTGTTTACAATGTCCTCATCGGTAGTCGGTAGGCCTTCAACACCCTGTGCGGCTAACTCTTCAACCATGTCAAACGGAACATTCTCGTCGAAAGGTTGATATCCGTCATCAAAGGAGAATTCCTTCAGCCAGTCGAGCATTGGCTCATGATATATGTCGGAAAGGTTGGTTAGCGGGGGAATTTGTAGCACGCCAAACCTTAACATTCCGCCAAAGGTAGACATGGAAACGGTTTTAATATCGGTTGCGAGGGTAAGTGCCCAACGAACCTCGGCGTTGCCGTAGATTTCAGAGCTGTTATTAAATGCGATACCTCTCTGGCAGGGGTCGTCCATATTTGCGTATGGGAAGGAGTCTGTCCAGGTGTGTGCGTTTGCATTTTGCTCTCTTAGAATATCCCAACTCTCGGGCGAGATGTCCTGAAGAATATCAATCTCGTTGTTTATAGCGGCAATGGTACGTTTTTCCTCGGAGCCAAAGTATTTAAACAGGATATACTGTGGTCCGGGCTCGCCTACATCCATGCCGATTGCTGTGTTTTCCCAGTCTTCACGTTTTTCATAAAGATACCAGTTTCCGTTCGGGTCTACATCAATTCGAACATATGGTCCACTGGAAATGGTTTCTTCAAACTTAAAGGTAACCGGATCTTCATTTTCCCAGATGTGTTTTGGAACAATTCTAAAGCTGTGACCCCAGATAACAGGTGCTAAACGCTGTGTTATCTTCGGCTGTGGATCAACAGTTTCCATCTCGATGGTTAGCTCGTCAACGGCAACCATATCCTTGATAACGGTTGTGTAGTAACCACTCCAAGGTATTTCAGGGTTGTTAAGCAACATGTCAGAGGTAAACTCTACATCATATGCTGTCAACGGTTCACCGTCCGACCAAGTCAAGCCTTCCTTCATCTTGAAGGTGAATTTGGTGAATGTGTCATCCGTTGCAACCGGCATATCTGCCGCAAGCGACGGGAACTGTTCACCTGTTACGGTGTTAACCTCCCAAAGGTGTGAATACACCAGCTGGTGCAGTCCGCCATCGGCAACAACACCGGGCATATAAAGGTTTGCGTTGGTTGGGTCTGCCGAGTTACCTGCCAAAATGTCTACAATCAGGGTCTCGTTTCTCGGGGTGCCAACATCGGTCATTTCGCCTGTAGGTGCGGGTTCATCCCCTGCATCATCGCCTGTTCCGGTGGGAGCTGTGGTGTCTCCACCGGTTGTCTCTGCAGGTGCACCACAACTAACCATAAACATGGTAGCTGCCAAAAGCAGAGCAAGTAGTCTTTTTGTCATTTTTGCCATTTTTCCTCCTCTTCTTGTGAAAATGCATAAAACATTCTTTCGACACGAAATAAATTCGTTAATAAAATAATATCACATGTGTAAAATCTGTGTTATTAAAAATATTGTAACGTATTTAAAATTATTGTAAAATTAAATACGTTACATATTTGTTGTAGAATTTACATACTCACGCTATTTTAAGCTCTTTACATAGTCGGAAGGTGATTTTTTTACAAGGCTTTTAAACACGGTGCTAAAATATGCAGGATCGCCGAAGCCAACCATGTCGGCAACCTCATATATTTTTAAATCGCCACTGTCGAGTAGTTCTTTTGCCTTTTCTATTCGCACCTTGTTGAGGTACTCTACGGTGGACATTCCGGTGTGCTTTTTAAACTGAGAGCTGAAATACCAGGAGTTGAGATACACCTCGTCCGCAATATCCTTGAGGGTAATATCCGTCATGTAATTTTTTTCTATATAGCGGATAGCGTTTGTAACAAACTTGGGAAACCCCTTGTTATTATCGAAAATATTAAAGATATCTCTTATATGTTGCAGCACAACCTCATGGAGCTCCACTAAGCTGCCGGTGCTGTTTATGAACTGTACCATATCATATTTATCATTGTTATCGTCTACAGAACTGCTATATTTTGATATCTCCTGCCGCAGCTGAATAAGCTCAAAGATTATATAAGCTTTGTAGCCTCTCGGCGTGATGTACAAAGGTTTGGTATAAAGCTTGTTTAGCGATGCTTTTATCAGGGTGTCCAGTCTTTCCTTGTCTGTATCAATAATTGCATTTCTTATCTCTGCACTGTTAACCGTGCGGAAGGGAGCTTTTTTATCCCTGTTTTCGTTAATTATATCGGCGTATGTCGCATAGTCTATAACATTGTCATAATTGTAAAAGGTGATAAATTCAAGCGCATCACAGCTACGACTGTATTCCTCGGCGAAACATTCGACATTAAGATCAAAATCATGCAAACTGCATTTAACCGGCATTTTCTTATCATACATCTTACGGGCATAATGCCTAATATTTATAATTTCTTGTATTAAGTCTTCCTCAGGATTTGTAATAAACAGAAGAATCTTGTTTTCATGTACAAACATGCTGTTTTTCATTCCGCGTGCATAATATAGCTCTATCCCGGTAACTCCTGCGACAATTTCTATATTATCATCCAGTGAGCCGACAATAAGTAATCTTATGCGATGAATCTCCTTCAATTCCTCATCGTCTATCGCCTGCCCCTGTATGAGCGAAAGAAAAACATTTTTCATTTTCACACTTGCCTTGCCAATCAGCTGTGACTCCTTAAGGGCGATTATCTTATCAAACAGCTGTGAGACGTCGGCGATTTTACATGGTTTGAGTAGGTAGTCAAATGCACCGTTGAGTATGGCATTGCGCACATATTCATAATCGGAGTAGGCACTCAAAACCACAATAAATATGTCAGGGTTTAACTTTTTGAGATGCTCTATTACCTCAAGCCCTGTCATGGTTGGCATGTTCATATCACTCAACACAATGTCGACCTCATCTATGTGTGCCTCGATGTAGTCAACCGCCTCACGTGCATCCTCAAAATACGCCATGACATTGCATTCCGGATAGTTCTTTTTTATAAGATGCTCCATCCCTCTGAGTGCAAATATTTCGTCGTCTATCAAAACAATGTTAAGCATGTCCTCTCCCTACTATAGTCCTACAGTTCCGGTGCTTGTCTTCTTTATCTTAACGGTAAAAGTGCTTCCTTCACCCTCTGTACTTTTTATGTCTAGTCCGCACTCTTCACCATATATGCTTTTAACAGTGCTTAAAACTAAGCTTAGTCCAAAGCCGGAGGACTTTACAGTGTCTTCAAGCCCTGCTTTGACCATCTTTAATTTTTCAGATGACATGCCGACACCGTTATCGGAAATCTCAAAATAGATAAAATCATTGCCGTATAACCTTACATCTATTTTAATGCTACCTTTATTTTTCATCTCTACAAAGGCATATTTTATAGCATCCTCTACAATTGGCTGGATTAAAAGTTTTGGAATTTTACAGTTTTCTACATCGCTTGCTATAGTTATTTCATAACTTAATTTGTCGCCAAATCTTAGCTTTTGTATGCTGAGATATCTCTCTATCTGCCGTATATCGTCCCTGATGGTAACAAAATCATCCTCGTTCGATACCGAATAGCGTAATATATCGGCCAAGGTTACCACTACCTCTGACACCTCGTCCTCATCCTTTAAAATAAGCATCCAATGTATCATATCAAGTGTGTTGTATAAAAAGTGTGGATTAAGCTTGGAGTGTAACGCACGAATTTCAACCTTGCGGTAGTTCTGTTGCTTCTCCACCACCGTAGCAATCAACTCCTTAATACGTTTCACCATATAGTTAAAGTTGTCTATCAGTGTTCGGAATTCATATTTAGTCGAATATTCTACAAAATAGTTAAGGTTGCCTTTTTGTACTTCTTCAATACCCTGTATGACCTTGCTAACCGGAGTCAGTACGGAACGCATTATGCTGATAGGTAGTATAAGCATCACCATAAGAAGTACAAATGAAATAACTGTCATTATGTTATTTATCGGCTTTATCTCTGCTTCAATCTCGCTATATGGCATGATGCCAAACATCTTCCAGTCAAACAAACCCACGTCCTGCAACTCGACAAGGTCGTTATCCTTTGCTATGGTAAATGCGCTAAGGCCAAGATGACTTTTATTCTTAGAGTATATCACCTTGTTTGAGCTGTCGACAATATAAAAATACGAGAGATTGTTGCCTTTCTCGCCGCCAAACAAATCGCTGAAGAGATCTTCATCAAAGTTAACCACAAGCACACCTATGGGCACGCCGTTGTTGACAATATACGTTGTGGCCTGAAGACAGTAGGGTTCTTCACGGCAGACCTCCCAGATTATATCATTCATTAATATCCGGCTCTCTGTGTCAAGGTAGGATTGTATCCGTCCACTTGTCTCCTCTATCACCTCGTCATAATAGCCGTGAATTGGCTTGTAACCGTCAAGATAAATATAGACGTTATCTGCCAGTTGTAAGTTACCCATGCTCAAAATTTCACGGGTGATGTATGTTGTACTAAGGTTGTATGCCTGCCCATTATAGAGCGTATCGACTATATGATTTTTTATACGTTGCTCATCCTTAATGTTATTAATCAGCACATCCGCCTGACGCATCCTCAGATTTACCAGCTGCGCCGTAAGCATAACATTATCATCAAACATCTCGTACCGCTGTTCGGTGATTACATTTATCACGATACTTCTCGATAAAAAAATCTGCAAGGATATGACTATAAGCGTCACGAAGGCAGAGAGTAAAATAAATTTTACCCTATACGATTTTATTCTTGCAAAGTGGCGCACTAATCTATTTCCCTCGTATGGAGAGGTTGAGTAAGGTCGAGTGAGTCGATATATTCTGCCGTCTGTTCTACACCTACGAGGTAGCTGTCGTTAATAAAAACTGCCGGAACCTCTAGCGTTGTGTCGCTTACATCATATAACTCACGGTATTGTGATAGCAACTCAAGGTTATCCCCCTCGTCTATCGAGTATACTATGACTTTGGAATTAAACTCCTTCGGCAGACCATCGAGGTACTGTTCAACCTCGTTGCAGCTTCCACACAGCGCGGTAGAAAAATAAACAAGGCTGTCGACATACACTGCTTCTTCCAGTATATCATCATCTTCAGTAGCAGCGAACAATCCAGCAAAAATAGAAAATATCGACAAACTTTCGTTAATATGTGCGAGTGCACCGGCGTCAATCTCTTCGTCGCCGTTAAACACCACATCCCCTGCAATCATCACAGGAAATGAGTCCTTAATAATATTATTGTTTGTGGCTACCAACTCATTATATGTTGTTCGAATGTTGGGGAACACCGTATTGTGTACCTTTATTTCAACCTGTCCCTCCAAGCCGTTATCCTTCACAAGTGTGTTATACTTATTTGTATATTCTATCTGTAACGGACAAGGTTTACAGGGGCCGGCATCCCCATAGCATCCGCCACAACTGTCAAAAAGATAAACATCAACCGTCATTATGTCATTGCCAGCAAAAACAAAATAGCCCGTGGAAAAAATAATAAGTAGAATAGAAACCGCCGTGATTATTTTCACGCTTTTTTTCATAACTATGTCCATGCTCCTTTCACTCACAAAATCCCATGCAAGTTCCGCATGGGTTTATTTCTGCCTTCTTTCAAATTTTCTCACTTTAAATACATAGATTATATATATCATATATTACTATTATTTGCAAGATTATTTTAAACAATAGAATAGGGGCAAACGATTCCGATTACCCCCATTCTGATAGACTTATTTGGATATTTAGAAACGCTCTAACAAATCGCTGTGTGCGATAAGCGGGTTAAATGGTGCTGTGGGTAACGTTTGGTACCAGTAGGCGACAGAGATGAAATCATCCTCTCTTTGTAGGAATCCATCCCACATACCCTTATCGTTAGTTTTCCACCCTAAATCCTGAATGGTAACCTTTAGGTCGTTATCAAAGCGTATAGGATCCATAACATGCCAACGATACAGGCTGAACCTCTGCTGAACATTGTAAAGTCCGTCCGGTTTTTCAACATATGGCATACCGAAATACTGTGAATTATAGGGGATATAGTCACCCTCTACCTCCCAGTTAAATGCACCGCCGAAATAATCCTCAAGGCCGGTGGAGCAGATTGTCGGGTACTCCTTATCTCCATCGATATAAAACTTTGCTTCACCCTCACCCCACCATCTGGCGGCACGGTTTAGTCCTACATATAGCGCAGTTCCGATATAAACTCCCTTGCCTTGTACACCGTCGAGTATTGTATGTACATCCTGATACTTCACAGGCATGGAAACGCGATACTGTGCATGGAAATATCCTGCATTTTCCTCTACTGCTTTTTCCTCATAGTTAACCTGATAGTAGATGTTTTTCAGCTCGGTAGTGCGGTTTTCAAGGGTTATTCTTGCCTTTTTGCGGAAAGGCATTGGTATGAAGCAGTTAAACCCTCTGTTTGGATTTACCGCCATGAGTGCAGAATCTACACGGTAAATTGGACCTTTATTGTAGTTTTGCATTATATGAGGTTGAGCCCAACCATAAAGGCTGAAGTCGGTTAGCGGGCACTCAACCGATGGGATTTCCTGATCGTCCCAGTACATTCTTATAATAACGCCCTTGTCCACGTTACCGGTAATCCATGTGCTTTTTATTTCGCCGGGGCCGTCTATCAAGGCCATTTCATGAGTAGCACCGGGCTCTATCTTGACAAACGGTCTTACCTTCCACCCCTTGCCAAGCTTTTCAGCTGCTTCACCGGGTAGCGGACTTTCCTTGCAGGCACCACCCTTGCTACCGTCCGGATTTTCCGGGCAAATACTACGACTTTTAATGTCATCGGATAGTAAAAAATTACTTAACATTCTCATTCTCCTATACAAAATATATGTTTTATAGTAAAATTATAACATGATAAAAACTATGTAACATACAAATATTTTAGTTTTCTTTTAAAATCATGAGGAATAAGCCTACTAAAGTTCAAATGAACCGACTCGACGTTTGATAGCTCGTGATTTTAATTCGTTAATATATTTTTCACTTACGCCTGAATGTTATTCAAATAAAAAACAAATCCAAACACATCACCGGTTACAAAGGTTTTAGTGTTCGAATTTGTTTCTCTTATAAGGCGCGCTAATCCTAAATTCCGGATTTCTCGGCATTTAACATTTTTTGAGGGAATGAGCTATGTTGCAAATATGATATTCATTTTGTAAGGCTATTAATTTCATTAAATGCATTAAAATATTTTTCTCCCAAAATGTAAAGTGATTCTCTAGAGAAATGAATAATATCGTCACAATCAAAGGCCTGCGCGTTTGATATCAGTTCGTCAGTATACACAAATTTCCCATGTGGCAAACTTTGAAATGCATCCTGAATGGCATCTACAACAGGTTCACAACATTTAATGTTTTCATCCTTCCACTGTTTAACAAAATCCCCTGCAATAAAAGGAATGTTCCCACATTCATATGTATTGATTACCGCAGATAAAAGGGTTGACAGGTTGTTAAAGTGAGTTTGATACGAGGCACCCAACAGTGCATCTGTTTCTCCTTGATGCCATAAAAATGCCACTAATCTATTGTGTTTATTCATCTCTAATGATGTTTTTATCATTTCCATCATACGTAAAAACAAATCATCATTTTGTCCCCAACGGTTATCTAAAAATCCTGTTCCGCCAACAGAAGTGCGAAGTATCAAAAGTTTTCGTCCGTCTTTTAACAAGCCATGCTTTATATATTCATTTGAAAAAGATAGAGAATAGTTGCTTTGGATTTGATTTCCGTTAACGCACTCGCAGGCATTCTCAATATTGAAATTTTCAGTTAGGTACCATACATTTTCGTTTGGAATATATGGGATTAAAGCGTCTCCAAATCCTGTTCCGCTGCTATTTGACTGCCCAGCCTGAATAATAATATCGAAATTTTCGTTTGCAAAATTTATTAACATGTTTTCCTCTTATGCTACATTAATCATCTTTATAAGAATAATACTACATAAAGCTGAAAAACGCAACCGATAATTCGAGTGCGCTTTTGGGCGTAAACCACAGGCATTACATTTGTAAATATGATAAGCTGTTTTGAGGGGTGTCGGAGTGTATATTTACTTAATCATATCATGAATATTTTTTTCGTTATCAATGCATTTAACCGTATTTGGTGACGATAAATATGTTTTATACTCCGATATGGCAACATCATAAACACTGTTTTTAATAGATTTTCATTGACAATTATCGACTTATTTGATAATATGAATTTAGTTTTTTATATACAAATTTAAAAGGATAGAAATAATATGAAAAAGCCAAATATCTTGCTTTTATTTGCGGACGATCAACGTTTTGACACCATTTCGGCACTCGGGCATAGGCAGATTAAAACCCCTAACCTTGACCTGCTTATGGCAGACGGTATTGCCTTTACTAATGCACACATCCCCGGCGGTACCAGCGGTGCCGTTTGTATGCCTTCCAGGGCGATGCTTAACACCGGACGCTCCCTCTTTGAGCTAAAGGCGGAAGGTCAGACGATACCGAGGGAGCACATGCTATTGGGCGAAAAGCTACAGTCGCTCGGCTACGAAACCTTCGGTAGTGGCAAATGGCACAACAGCCCCGAGTCCTTTGCAAGAAGCTTTACCGATGGAGACAGCATATTTTTTGGCGGAATGAGCGATCATTGGTCGGTTCCGTTTTACCACTACGACGAGACGGGAAAATACGACAAAACAATTAGATACTGCTCCGACTTTACCCGCTCTAACGAAACATATGTGAATAACGCAAACTACATGCGCGCCGGCGAACACTCCACCGACATAATAGCCGAAAGTCTTATCAACTTTTTAGACAAAAAGCATGATAAGCCGTTCTATGCTTACGGTGCATTTTTGGCACCGCATGACCCACGCACCATGCCGGAGGAGTTTATGCGGATGTACGACGATATCGAGATAGAGATACCGCCAAACTTCCAGAGCCAACACCACATAGAGTACGGCAATCTTGACTGCCGAGACGAGGTTCTTGCACCGTATCCCAGAACACTTGAGGACACAAAGCAGCAGATCAAAGAATACTATGCAATGATAAGCCATCTGGATCATCAGGTCGGCAGGGTTATCGACAAACTAAAAAGCATCGGTGAGTGGGACAACACCATTGTTATATACGCCGCCGATAACGGCCTTGCAGTAGGACAGCATGGGCTGTTCGGCAAGCAGTCGCTTTATGACCACAGCGTAAGAGTTCCGCTGATTTTTGCAGGTAACGGCATTAAATGCGGAATAAAAAATGAGAGCCTTGTATATCTTTACGATATTTTCCCGACCCTGTGCGAGCTTATAGACACCGATATCCCCGACACGGTAACCGGAAATAGCTTTGTGAAATGTATTAACGAAAACAAATCCTCGCACCGAGACAGTCTGTATCTCTCCTATATTGACAAGATAAGGGGAATAAGAGACGGTGATTATAAATACACCGAGCATCGCCACGGTGGCATTACAACGGCACAGCTGTTTAATGTTAAATCCGACCCATACGAGATGGCAAATCTTGTAAACACCAAAGAATACATCAAGCTTGCCGACGAACTGAGACAGAAAATGCACACGCTCGGAAATACCGAAAATGAACTGTCGACAGTTCACGGCAAAGGATTTTGGGGTTGATTTCTTGAGCAGTTATAACTCAATTATAGTCATTTAGTCATATAACCCGGGCGGACGGTATACTCCTCGAAAAACACGGGGGTGCCGTCCGTTTCTTTTAATGTTAACGTAAGATTTAAGGCATAATCGCTGTCGGTCGCGGCATCTGTTTCCTCCCAACTAAGCTCCATATCATAGCCCATATAAAAGCCTTCCGCCAATACCTCCTCGGCGGAGGTTTCCTCCCCCTCATACCTTCTCATCAGAATGTTTTTTTCAGGGTCGACACTGTACTCTGCGGTATAGTTATCGGTCGTGATTTCAAGGCTTGAGTCCCGTGTAATATCAACCGCCCTTGCCAAGTGCAAATCTGTGGAAATCTCGCTCATCAGTTCGAAGGCAATTGCCTCGATACGACCGAGCTCGTTCACCTCGTCGGTAACCCTTAACGCACCGGTAAACACTACCGACAGCGTGGTTAGCAAGGTGGAAACCACGGCAAGGCTTATTATCATTTCACTTAAGGTAAAGCCTTGATTATTTTTTAGACTTTTCATCATTTTCGTTAAACCCAACTAATAAAAATATATCAGCCCTTCCTCGGTTTTAAGGTTAACATCCTCCTCTATCGAGGTTGTTTCCTCCGTGCCTGTATCGGATAACATGATAGTTATTTTAACCGTCTGTTCCGCATTTTTTTCGGATATTCCATTCACTGCTTTGCGAAAAACCTCTGCCTCGTTTCGTGCATTGGCTGTTCGATTTGTCGCCGAACTTAACATTCCGGTAACACCCACAATCAACACGGCAAAAAGCACTACCGATGTGATGGTCTCTATCAACATCTCCCCTTTTGAACTTCTAAGCATTTCAATAAAACTTTTTTTCATCCTAAACAATCTCCCATACTCCATGGGCTGCCAACCCTACGTAATCTCCGGTAGTCTCGATAACAGCGTTTTGGGTCAGCGTATATTCCATGTGACATGTTGTTTGTGCTGTAGGTTCGTCATTGTTTTCGTCGAGGTCAATATAAGCCGCTATCCGAATTGTTCCTGTGATGGTGCTATCTGTAACTATCAAATTTTCGGTGTCAAGCTCACATTTAAAGCTTTTGTTTTGCGGTTCGTCAATTGTAATGATTATCTCGTCATAGAGAGAAGCGTTTTCATCCTGTCTGTTTTTGTATACCGAAATCAATATAGCCTCTTGTAATTCTCCATCTTCAGTATTTAATAAGCCTTGAAGGGTGGATTGCAACGACTGAGCGTACAGATTAACCTGTGCCCTGTCTCTTTGCGTTTGTGTTACCGATACCGAGCCGAGTGCAGTTGTCAGTGTAGAAGCGGCAATGGTAATCAAAAACAGCATGGAACTTAGCACTATTAACAGCGAAGCGCCCTGTCTGTCCCTTAATATTTTTACTATCCTTTTCATCTACTCACCCACTACGTTAAAACTGCTGAATAACTTAAAACTGTTTTTAGTATACGGCTTTGTGTTAATGTTGCTAAACACTGTTTTATCATAATCCGTTTCGATTGTAAATTCTCCGATATCGGATCTATGTGTCAGGGTGTACTCTAACAGCACAGTGTCATCGGGAGGTATAATAAAGTCGGTTAAAATTAGCAGTGTTCCGTCAGATAACGGGTCGGAGATGAGGTTGTAGCCACTGCCCACCGTAAGAAGATTTGAGTTTAGTGTCACCCCTGAAACGGTAAATTCCTGTGGTATTCGCTCGGTCAGTACACCTCTTTGGGTGTGAAGCGGTAACGCCGAGCTTGTAAAGGATAGCTCTACCGGGAAGGTTGAGCCCTCAGTTATTGGATTGCCACGGTTGTAACTTCTGTCTACCGAGATAAACGGCTCAATATAAAGCCTATCACTTGTCACCGACATAGTTTCTGTTCCGTACCCGATTTCTGCCTTTATAGCGGTATAGTAGTAATAACTTTCCACCTCTACAGAGTCTGAAAAAAAGCTTTTATTTAGGTTAAGTGCAAATGTTAGCGTCAACTCCTCACCGGGTAGAACAGCACCCTCCTGTCCTGCAAGGTTAACGGTTATTTGATTAGTGCTTAGCTCATCATTAAAGCTATATGCAACCTGTTTTGACTCACTGCCGTAACCGATTACAATTTCCTGCGGCTTTGAGCCCATAAACGATGTTACATCTATAAGGTTATTGTCAGCTATACTTATCTGTAAATTGTTAATATTACCGATGTTGATTGCATTAGATGAAATATTTGTCAATCGGAGGGTCGTAATAACGCTTGACCCCGGTGTCGTGAGCCTTGAATATTCACCATCAAACAATATATCGGCAGACAGTGACAAACCGGTTGCGGTTCCGCTACCGGTAGCTGTATTAGACAGTGGCGGTCGGTTAGTGGCATAGGGAGGATTTGTAGCCATAACCATGCCGGGTGCTGTTGGATATGGCAGGGTGTTTTGCCAATCTTTCAGCTGATTTTCCGCAAAATCATTCAGCCAATCTCGGTTAATAAATTCGGTGGCAAGTGCCCTGAGCTCTGTCGGATTTTCGGTGCCATAGGCAGGCATTGTGTTATAGTAGTATCCTTTCCAGTTAGTGCCGCTATAATAAAAATCCCCCGAAAGGTAGATATTGCCCGACATGGATATCCCGTTTGCAAGCTCGTCGGTTAATGGATATATTTTATCGGCAAGGTCGTCATTTGTAACATCGACCGACGGCGCGAGCGATAGATACAGCGTATCCAGCACCCTACCGACTCCACCGCCGACAATTCCCCCTATCGAGAAAAACGGTGTTTCCGAAAGAAATGGAGTTGAGGCATCGTAATCAAAATTAACTGGTGTTATGGGATTGCCGTAGGCGTTTTTTTGGTTGTTGTGGAAATAACAGTTCTGAATTAACCCATCCTCACCGGAGGTACTTGCTGACGACAGCCCCACAAGACCGCCAACATAGTTATCCTTTACCGAAACAACCGTATCCACCGCACCGGAGTTTATAAGCTCACCTGCGTTTTCACCTATAATCCCACCTGCACCTCTAACGTTTGGGGCATATCTGTCACCGGCGCCTGCCTCGGTTCTGGTGATTGTAGAGTTGTTGATTAAAACATTCTCTAGCATTCCGTCGGTGCTGTTTATCGTCACTACTCCACCTATTTCTATCGGAAGGTTAACACCGGCAGGTGTAAGACCGCTTGCGGCATAGTTATAAAAGGTTGCCGTAAGGTTGCTGTCCTTGACCGTAACCTCGGTTATTTTACCGCTGTTTTTTGCCACAACCGCTGCGACCTCGGTAAGACCTTTACCGACAAGGCTAAAATTTGCGACAGTGAGGTCCTGTATTGTTGCCTCCCTTGTTGTCTCGGCAAACAGTGCAAGTTCCCCTCCTGTTGCGGTACGGCTGTAGCCTGCTATGCTGTGACCGGCACCGTTAAAGACACCGGCAAACGGGTGTGTTGTTCCGATTATTGCGGCGGCGCTTTCCATACCCGAGCCACCCACATAGATTGCCGAATTATACTTAAGGTTATTAAACAGTGTGCTTGCCGACTTTCCGCTCAGGCTATTGTAGCTCCATTTTTCGGCAAGGTCGGTATCGGTTCCGGTTGCAAACTCGTTTCCATAGTTCGCAAGGTTGATATTCAGCTCCTGAACATAGTTTGAGAGATGTGAATCCGAGTTGCGGTATCTGCCGATGTTATCAAGGTGTCGTGGTGTGCGGACGGTGTAATACATTTCCTGTGCTGTCTGTGTAGGCGTTTCCTGATAAATCGCCTTGGCAAAAAGAGGGTTAATCGTCACCTTTAGATTATCATTTATTGAAATGGTGAGAAAATCTGTTGCATCACCACCAAACTCGTCAGAGTCTATCGCCGATTGAAGCTGACCGTTACTTATGCTGAGTATAGAGTGAATTCCCTCCTCTTCTAGGTCGGCACGAAATCTGTCAGAAAAATCATCATTTGCAAGATTGCCGGGCAACCTGTACAGCCAGCTGTCAATCTCGTTGTCAACTTCAACACCATTTACAGCAAAGGTTATATCTTCGCTTTCCAGCATGGTATATGGTCGGTTCACCCTTATTGTATATCCGTCGTTCAATATTATCAGGTTTTGTTCTACATCGGTATTTCGCAGGGTATTCTCGCTCACATTACCAGTGATGGGGTCTACAAGGTAGTAGCCAACCTCAGGGTTGTTTACATCAAGTTTGTTTGCATATATTTCGTAGTAAAGAAGTTCCGCTATAAATGGTTCAAGTACTGCTATCGGCCAAACAAAGTCAAGGTTCGTTTCGGGAGATACGGCATTAGCTCCGATGGTCGGAACTCTTTCTCCATAGTATGGGTAGGGGTAGTCGGTCGAGGCTGTTGTTGTCGTATCGGTAACGTCCAAAACATCTCGGACAAAGCTATATCCTCCCTTCAACACAAATTCGGTGTAAAATTCGCCTTCTGCGGTTTGCATATATTCATACATTTCATTGGTGCTGATAGGTTGCCCCAACCCATTCGTAACTACATCTGAATTTATAATTGTCGTCTCATCCGAGCTTGGTCTTATCAACTCACCCACGAGATAATAGCAGCTTTCATCCGCAATTGCAGCGTCTGCATAGGAAAAATCCGCCCTGTTGTCAGCGCTCGGGTTTGATACCGCAAGATTTGTTCCGACAATAGGGTTGTTGTAACGGGTGTAGTTTGCAGAATAGCTACCGTTAAGTTCAAGAGGTGCCGATGCAAGGTAAAGAATATGGTGGATGGCGCTTTCCTTTATATTTTCTCCTACCATACCAACGAGCCCACCCACAAAGTCTACCCTCATGTTTGTAGCATCAAAGTCTCCGCTTGGGTTGTTGTTATCGACATCGACTACCGGTGAATCGACACTGTTTGACATTACGGTTACGTGATGAATAGAGCCGTTGCTGAAACCGGCAACCACCCCGGCATACTTCCCGACATCGGGTTCTCGCCAGTGATTTATAGTGCTTTCAACGGTTACGATAGGGTCTACAATCATAAGATGAGAAACCACCGCATCGATAGACAAACTTTCAAAAAGTCCGACACATCGCCCGTTTAGATCGGTGAACCTTGCGGTAGCCGTGGCGCTGGATTCCGGGTTAACGTTATATATCCTTAGGTTTTGTAGCGTATAGGCGCCGTCATCTCCACCCTCTGCCCCATATAGTCCGCTGTAGCTTCCGATGAGCTCCGGAAGAGGTGACATGATAAACTGCCAACCCTCATCTCCGCTTGAAAAGCTTTCATCCTCAACCTTTAGAAAACCATCATCTTCGGCAATGTTGATATCCTCAACCTGTCGGTATGCCTGTGCTTCATCACCGGACACAAATCTGATGTTGTTTAGATGCCTTGCCGTAGCAATGTTGTTTTGGCTTGGTATGTTGTAAACCGTTCCATCGGTAGTATACTCGGTTGCAAAAAGGGGGTTTTTTTTATTTGAAATAACCTCGGTGGCATCGTCACCCGTCACCGTTATAGAAACGTTAATATCAAAATCAGGGTCACTCAGGCTTTCGAGCGAACCATCTATAAGCTCGCTGATAGAGTATTTATAACGATATGGGTTTTCGCCGGACATATCTCCTCCGGCATAGTCCAAAACCCATACAAATCTTGCAAATTCTTCGTTTATGTTGCCCACAACAGGATTATCGTTACGAAATATAAGTGCGTTAGTTACATCAAAATTTGCCATCGCCGTTTCTATGCTTCCATTTTCAGCAATTGTTGATAAATCTATACCATCTATAACAACCGTGTCATTTAAAGAAAGGCTGAACATACCTACGAGCTTAGACTTTTCTATAAATATTTCGGCATACAGAACATTTTGGGTGTACTCATTAGGGTTCCCTATGTTGTAAAGAGGCTTATTAAATCTGTAACCATAGGTTAGCCCTGTAGATAAACCTATGTCATCCTGATTGTCGCTATACCCGTCGTAAAGGTGAACAGATAGCTGCATTTCCTGTTCAGGAGGCGTATCGCCTGTGTAATCAACACCGTAATATCCCTGATCTCGTTCGTCGGCAATCCTGTTGTATAGCGTGTCACGTGGGCCGTATATTCCGTCCTTCTCAGTGTTTGATGGGTCATAGCTAAACTCGGTTACCCCCTCATCATCGCTGTAAAATATCGAGAGAACCTTTCCGGTTTTTATGTTGTATTCCATAAGAATTGCATCATTTATTATTTCCGGATCGTGCAGTGCCGGAGCGAGAAGCTGTTGCAGAGCATTTTCGGGATGATTTCCCCGTGGCTTTGATAGGTAGCGCAGATAGCCACCCTCTGCATTTTCAATATCCTGTGAAGGATAGTTGTCAACGCCGAGCATGATATAAATATTGTCATCGGAAAGTGCCGATTCGTCAAGCTCGTCGGTAAAACCCCCATCTGAATCATGGGTGAAATACCTGCCTGCTACCTCTGCATCATATGCAGTTTTTAGGTTCCCCATAACATACAGACCGGTAAGCTGATTTTGGGCTGTAAGATAGATTGTTTTGGCGATTTCGGTGCGATTATACTGCTCTGCCTGCCTAAAATAACCAACGAGAGAGGGCGTTGCAATAAGAGCCATAGCAGCAATAATTGCCATTACGACCAACATTTCCAAAAGAGTGAAACCTGATTTTACAAGTCTTTTTCCTGTTATAATACCCACCTTTATCTCAACAAATCTACATACCAATTAAATATATTATTGCCAAAAAATACCGCCACAACACAGCCGAGGGCTATTGCGGGACAAAATGGAATCTTACTTTTGTAGCTGCGCTCAAAAATCCACCATCTCAACAACAGTACAACCCCGACGCAACCTGCCGACAAAACGGCCGTAAAAAAACAGATGATTGTTCCGGCTGTGCCGAGAAAAAAACCTACCACCGCCATTAGTTTTATGTCCGCACCGCCAAAACCGCCGGTAAAAATTGTTATTATGAGCATCGGAATACTCACAACCACCGCACCGAGTAATAAATCCATTATCCTCTCGGGGTATAAAAACAGTTTACCGACACCAAGAAGAAAAATAAACAGATGATATCTATCGGGTATCTCCATGGTGTCGATATCTGAGACGGAAATTGCGGCAAGAGAGATAAAAAACAACACATATACAATGGTATTGGCTACCGATAATCCACCGATAATAATTTTAAATCGCCCTTCCTTTCTACCTGTTATGACGGTATGGCTGAGCCTGATATTTTGCATCCAGCTCGTCCAGATAGCCGTACACGCCGTCCTCTACATGGTAAAGCATTACGTTGGCATCGTCGGCAGTGGTACCGTCACGGCGGTAGGTCACCCAGCTTACACTCCCATCCTCCTTAGAAAAACCGAACTCGTATTTTCCTTTAAAACTGTCGTCTAAAAAGTTGTAAAGCTGGTTTAAAAATATATTGGTTTCGCTGTTGCCAAGGGTCTGATCCGGATAAAGTTCATCGTCGTCACCATGGTAGAAGTGCCCAACAAAGTTATCGCTGTCTAGCGGTGATATCTTTGTTGCTGTTGCCTCCAATGCGGTGTATAAGGTTCTCGCATCGCCGAGATCCGAGGTCTCCTGAGTGTCCTCACGATAGCCTATAACCGATGGTATTGCGATGGCAAGCAGAATTACTATTATCAGTATAACCACCAGCATCTCGATAAGGGTAAATCCCTTTCGGGAAAAATAATTATTATATCTGTTTTGCATTATACCATTCCTTTCAATACGCTATTTAGGGTCGTAGCTATCGGTGTTAATTGACTCCGGCACCTCAGAAAGGTACATCGGTGTACGTGTTTCTGACCAGTTGGTGTTGTAAAACATTATCGATTCATCCTCGGTGGCATCGTCCGACCGCCAGTATGAGATGGAAGAAATATGCGGTTTCACCGTAGAGTTATAGCCGGAGGAATGGGTGTATTCAAACCAAAAATTTCCCTGAAAATTCGGGCCGAGGTAGTCGGCTATTAGGTTGTAAAACTTCTCTGTCTCCTCGTCACCGTCATATGCACGTAGTGCCTCGTAATCGAGATTGCCACTGCTGTGACGGTCGAGCCTGCTATCACTCGTGTTGTCTATCGGTCTTGATCGTATTAACGCCGCCTCTAATGCGGTGCGAACCGTTTCAATTCCGCCCTCATCCTGCGTTCGCAATGCATCCCTTCGGTAACCGGTAACCGCCGGCACCGCAATGGCTATCAATATGACTATAATTAAGATGACTATAAGCATCTCAATTAGTGTAAACCCTTCTTTTTTCCTTGAACTAAATATCTTTATCATACATTTGCTCCTTTTGGACGGTGTGCTTTATTTCGATAAGTGTAAATCCTTCCTTTCTCTTTGATCTAATTAACTGCATCATACGCTTGCTCCTTTTTGGTGTTACGTATTTTTACATTGTGGTCGAGCTCGGGCCATAGTACTCGGGGTGGGGATAATTTTCTTTAATATCTACAAGGTAACCGAAATGTCCGTTTTCGAGGTCATATACCATTACGCCATTTTCACTGCTGTCCTCATCCCACCAGGAAACCCACCGTATGCTTCCCGTTTCTCGGTGATATCCAAATCTGAATTTTCCCGTAAATCCTTCCCCAAGCATCTCCTTAAGCTCGGCAGAAAAATCATCGTCAGGAAGGTTTTCAAGGTCGACATTACTGGAGGTGAAGTTATAGGTGGAGCCGGTAAGCTCGGAGGGATCTACCTTGATTGAGGCGGCCTCCAACGCCGTCTGCAATGTCCTTACGGCTGCCATGTCGGCAGTCTCCTCGGCATCCCTTCTGTATCCGGAAATCGCCGGTACCGCAATGGCTATCAGTATGACTATAATCATGATTACAATCAGCATCTCGATAAGAGTAAAGCCCACACTTTTATTTATGTTATTAGATTTGTTCATATTTCCACTCCTTTTCATCTATATGTAACTTCCGGAACTATCCGGAAAAGGAACAAAAATATATATTTATTCTATATTTTCACTTAACACCATCGCCTCCTTGATTGCAATGCGCCCTTCCTTTACAAGGTCCAGTGCCTGATCTATAAAAAAACGTTGGTTCTTTGATTTTCGAAGATAGTTCGAAATATCAGCGGTATTTTGACGGTTCACAATCATGCTTCGAATTGTAGGGTCGGTTACTATTATTTCGCAGACGGCACGCCGACCGAGATGCCCCTTACCCTCACACCTCGGACAGCCGGGACTGCGATAAAATTCGGTCTGTTGTACCTTAAAGTTGTCGAGAAATGCACGTTCGGCATCCACCGGCAGATACTCCTGCCTGCAGTAGGGGCAGAGGGTGCGCACCAAACGCTGTGCAACTGCAATAACTATCGAGGAGGCTGCAACATATGGTTCTACACCCATGTCAACAATTCTCATAAAGGCAGAGGCGGCACTGTTGGTGTGCATGGAGGCAAGCACAAGATGCCCTGTTATGGCGGCACGTGCGGCTATGTCGGCAGTTTCGGTGTCTCTAATCTCGCCTATCATAATCTTATCCGGGTCCTGACGAAGTATTGCACGAAGTCCGTTTGCAAAGGTTAGTCCGGCACGGTTGTTCACCTGTGTCTGGTTAATTCCATCAATATACTTTTCCACCGGATCCTCTACCGTTAAAACATTTGTGCTCTCGTCCGAGAGCTCGGCAAGCAACGAGTACAGGGTTGTTGTCTTGCCGCTTCCGGTAGGACCTGTCAACAAAATCAACCCGTTTGGCAGGGATATTGCCCTTCTTAGTGTAGCGGCATCCCTCTCGCTGAAACCGAGCTCTTCGGGACTTTGCACCCCAAGCCTGCTGTCGGCAAGCAGTCGAATGACTATCTTTTCACCAAAAACGGTTGGCATACTTGCGACACGTGCCGAAACCTCCACCGAGTTAATTTCGGTAGAAAACCGCCCATCTAACGGTATACGTTTTTCGGCTATATCCATTCCGGACATTATCTTTATTCGGGTAACTATCCCGGGTAGTGTTCGGCTGTGCATACGCACAATCTCAAACAACAACCCATCGACACGAAACCGTATTCGGATATCCTCGGCGGTAGGCTCTATGTGAATATCACTGGTATGACTGCTGTGTGCCTGCATTATCAGGTTGTTTATAAACTGTACAATCGGAACATTACCAAGTCTGTTTTGTGCCGCTTCAGCCTCTGCCGACTCCAATATCTCCGCCTCATCTATGATGGAGCTTGAACTATTTAACGTATCCGCCACCGAAACGATTATGTTGCGCTCGTAATAGCGATTTATACTTGCCGAGATGTCGCTTTTGGTGGCAAGGCAGGGGGTTATATTTTTTCCGGTTGCTGTTCCTATAATACCGAGCACATCATAGTCGAGTGGATCCGAGGTTGCGACAATAAGCTCATTGCCTATCAACCTATATGGCATAACATTGTACTGCTTTGCTATGTCGCCGGGCATTGCAGTAAGAACATTTTCGGCAATCTTTGCATCAATAAGCGAGACAAATTCGATATGCAGTGCACTCTGTAGCACACGAAGAAGCTCCTCTTCCGAGACAACACCGTTATCCACAAGTATATCGCCAAGCTTTTTACCACCGGAATTTTTTTGTACCGATAATGCACTCTGTAGCTGATCTTCGGTTATAAGTCCGCCCTCTACAAGCATGTCGCCTAAACGCTTTTTTTCTGCCATATCATCTTCCTTTTTATTAACTTATCGGTTCATCGCCGGCACTCGTCTGTTCCGGATTTTCACGGTACATATACTCCACAAATTGTAATGATGTGGAAAAACTTTCCTCGGCTGAAAAAATGTCATCGACTCCTGAAAGACTTAAGCTGGGCACCGAGACATAAAGATTATCCCTTGCAACAGCGTCGATATAGTTTAATATGTTTTCTCGGCTACCGGTTACTAAAATCGAGGTGGTTTGCGACACCGGTTCATAATGAGTAGGTATCTCGTCAATCTCCTCAACCGTCATCTGTCCCGCTACAAGTGCATCCTGTAGTATCAGCTCGGACTCACCCTCGGTCGACATATTGCCTATCGGTGCTACATCACTCATTGCCAGCGACTCCACCGCAAGACCATAGCTACTTGCCGAATCTACAAAAAAGTTGTGAATGCTGTAATTTTCATCGTTATAACGTTTTATCTCCGCCTCGGCAAACTGAATGTCTAACCTTTCTATCTCCGATTTAAGTTCCTCGCCGCGTGCAATGTTTTCCATGAGGGCTGAAAGCTCGGCATTGAGTTCATCAACGGTTAGCATGTTTTCGTTATACCCGCTTATTGAGGGTGCAGTTATAAAAAAGTTTAGGAGAAACAATAGCATCACCGTCACCGCTATCGTCAATATTAAGCTGTCATTTTTACTCATACTTCCTCCTTGTTCAAGACAACATACAGCCGATTGTAAAGGTAACCCCATCACCGGACTCGCTAAAACCATGATATTCTACCGACTTAAAAATATTAAGATCGATTAACATCATCACATAGTTCGATGCTTGTTGCTCGGACGTTCCGACACAGGATACATTGTAACTTTTGTCGGCGTATGAAAAGGCGGTTACCGTTATGCCTTCCGGTGCTGTTGCAATAATTGTGTTTAGTTTTTCCCTGTCAAATTCGCCCTGTGCCTTTATTTCCTCCATTAAAGTGGAGTGCGCAAACTCCCCTTTAATTCTACCTACATATTCCTCTCGCAAACCGTTGTAGTATTCAATCTGCTGTGTGTTTTCCGGCGAGGTCAGCTCCTGTTGTAGCTGCTCAATTAAGCTTTCGGTCTGTCGCTGTTGCAGTACAACGGTTGCTGTTATCGCTACGTTTATTGCAAGCAATGCCACCGAAACAACAAGCGGTATATTTGCAGGTTTTTTAGGCTTAAGCTGCCCTCTATTACCGGCTACATTAAATAGATTTATTTCGTTTTTACCGACTGATAAAAATGAGCCGAGTGTATAGATTGGAACCCTGCTTTCAAAATTTTTATCCCTGTCGGCAAGCAATGAACAGTCTAATCCTATACTTTCATTTACAGATTGTAATAGTTCAGGCTCTGCCCGATGTCCAAACAACAAAACTTCCGTTATGGGGTTGCCCGGAAATTTAATAGCCTGATATGAACTGAGTTTTTCGATGTTTTGAATAAGTGTCCCTACACGGTTGCCATCTTGTACAGGGTTTAGTGAGACCTCCTCTGTCGAGTTTAGTGCAATATTTCTTGTAATAAGGTTGTCGGGTGGATTTATCAGATGAAGGGTGATACTTTTTTCGTCCGGTCTTGCAAAGGCAACAACCCTTGAATTAAAATACCTATCGGCAAAACAGCTAACGGCATGCTGTGAAGGAACCAATGCAACCGGCGTTTTGTTAAGCTTTTTAAGAAGCAAAATACTGTCGTCAACTATTTTTTTAGGCATTGCATAGGTTATGAACGCCTGTTTGTCCTCCCTTTGCGGAAGATCGGCTTTAACATAATCAACGTAATAATCCTCCGGTGAAATGTTTGCATACACCTGCGATTCTATAGCAATACGCTGTTGTCGTTGAATGCGTTCGGGATGAAGATATATAACCGAATAAATGTTAGGAAGATACGAGAAGGACAGCACAACCTTTTTGTCCGTGAGCTTAGCGAGCACCCCACGAATAGAATCCTCCAACACCGAAAAGTTAAGCTGAGTATCGGCTAAAAACAAATCCGGTCTAACCTTTAGCGAGGTTGACGACATCACCGAAGGGTTTTGCCTCGAACCTTTGAGCTGAAAGATGTCAATATATTCCGCAGAAATATCAATAAATATCAATTTTCTCTCCTATACTTTGATTTTTTCTTTCTAACCTAAGGCTACAGTTCCATACCCGTTGTAAACCGGTATCAGCACCGAAATTAGAATTGCCGCAACTACTATCGCCAAAATTATCAACAGCGCCGGCCCTAATATAGAAAGCATGGACTCTATTGCTGTGTCGGATTCCCCCTCGAAATATTCCGAAACGGTGGTTAACATACCGTCGAGGTCACCCGTCTCTTCACCAATTGCAATCATGTTGGGTAACATAATGTCGAATATGTCAACCGCCTTTACCGCCTCGGAAAGTGTTGTGCCTGCGCCTACCGCGTCGGATGCCTCCTCTAACCTTTCCCTCATATAAAGGTTGTCGATAACCTTTCCGGATAGTCGCAATGTTTCGAGGAGTGGAAGCCCTGAGGCGTAAAGCATGGCAAGAGTTGAGCTGAACCGACCGGAGTATATCATCCTTACAAGATTTCCCACCACCGGCAGATTTATCTTTGCTTTATCCACTACCCTTTTTACCGATTTCACCCTCATAAGCGATATAAAGAGGAGATAAATTACCACCAAAGCAAATATAATTAGCGGCCAAAACTCGGTGATTGTGTTTGAGAACCCCATCATAAAGCGTGTTATTGCCGGTATCTCCATCCCCTCAAACATAACAAATAAATCCGGTAAAACAAAACCAAACAGTGCTACTACCACAATAAGCGAGATAAATGCAAGCAATTTTGGGTATGCCGAGGCACTCTTAACCTTCCGTGTCATTTTAAGTTGTTTATCGTAGTAGGTAGACATTCTAAGCAGAATTTCCTCTATGTTTCCGCTCTCCTCGCCGCTTTCAACTATATTGCATAACAGCTCAGGAAAACTCTTACCCTGCTCGGACATTGCTACCGAGAGAGGCACACCACCCTGTACCGACTCTAATACATTTCGGTAAACCTTTGCATATTTCGGATTTGTTGAGGAGTTTATTAAAACCTCTAAACTTCCGGTTATACTCATGCCGGCAGCTATCATGGTACCCATTTTTTTGCAAAAAAGAATTAACTCCTTGCCATTCAACCTAGCGATTGTTTTTACCGCAAGTTCGGGCTGTGAGGTTTTTTCGTCATAGTTAATACAGGTAAGCCCGATGTCGTCAATCTTTCTAAAAAAATCACCACGACCAGCTGCCTCAATTCCACCTTTAACTATCCCACCCTCAGAATTCCGAGCAACATAAGAATAAAACCGCACACAACCCCCTGTAATGAATGATGTTATATTCTTTGCGATTATTGTTATTTTTATTCAAAGCAAAAAAAAACTCAATACCTCGTCTCGGTAAGGTATTACGATTGGAGTTTACAGACATTAATCAAAATATAGTTCAGTTACAACACTTTTTGTGTTATAATAACCTCAAGCAAACCAAAGCACAGGAGTGGATTTCTATGAATATCTTGATTGTTGAGGATGATTTGTCGCTTTGCGAGGGCGTTGCCATTGCACTTAAAGCAGAGAACACAAACATTTTAAAGGCATACAATATAAAATCTGCAAGAGAGCTTATTAAAAATAATTTTATAGAGCTGATAATACTCGACATAAACCTACCCGATGGTAGCGGGCTTGATCTTTTAAGAGAGCTGAAGGACAGACGGGAAGTTCAGGTTATATTGTTGACCGCTAAAGATACCGAGAGCGATATCGTTTTGGGCTTAGATTGCGGTGCCGACGATTATATCACAAAACCGTTTAGCCTTGCAGTTTTAAGGGCGAAGGTTGGCGGTCGGCTTAGGAAAAAGATAACCTCAAATATGTTTGTTCAAGGTGACTACTCCTTTGATTTTGAAGGAATGGAGTTTTTTATTAAAGGCCGCAAAATAGAGCTTTCAAAAACCGAGCAGAGGCTGTTGAGGCTACTTACCGCAAACAGAGGGCGAACATTGGTTCGGGAGGAGCTTCTTGACAGAATTTGGTCGGACGGCGGCGATTTTGTGAACGAAAATGCACTCAGCGTCACGGTTAAGCGGTTACGCACAAGGTTAGAGAGCGAGGAGGTTATTAAAACCATTTACGGATTGGGATATCAATGGGTAGGTGACAATGTTTAAGACATCAAAGACTCTCGATCGCATAGACGACATGCTAAATAGGGCAATAAAGGGCGAGGATATAGAGCACGTTTTTGACGAGGGGAAGGTCTCCCGAATAGAAAGCAAGATGCATAAATATCTTATGCAGACGGGCAGGCACAGACAACAGCTATTCGAGGAAAAGGCAAGGGTGGACGAGCTAATAAGCGATATTTCACATCAAACAAAGACACCACTCGCAAACATAATGCTGTATAGTGAGCTTTTGGCGGAGTGCGGTTCGGAGGAGGAACGTGTAAAATATAATTCTCTGCTCTGTTCCCAGAGTAAAAAGCTTAACTTTTTAATTCAAAATCTTGTAAAGGCATCACGGTTGGAAAATGGTTTGATCTCGCCGATGCCGAAAAGACAAAATATAGCCAATCTGGTGTCTGTTATCAAGGAAAGCTACCCCGAGCTTGTGGTGTTACAAAAGCATGACGATATAATGTCATGCTATGATTTAAAATGGACTGCCGAGGCGGTGGAAAATATTCTTGACAATGCTTATAAATACGGTGCAGGCAAGGTCGGCATAGAGATTATACGATATGAGCTTTACTGTAGAATAGACATAAAGGACGACGGTGTCGGGATAAGTGAGGAGGATATCCCAAGGATATTCACACGATTTTACAGGGCGCAAAGCTCGCAGGATATTGCAGGGGTAGGGATAGGGCTCTACCTTGCGAGACAGATAATATCGGGGCAGGGTGGATATATCAAGGTAAAATCGACCTTAGGTATCGGTTCTACCTTTTCGGTGTATCTTCCTCTTTAAACAAGAAACAAAACTCAATTCTGTCAACATTGAAAGAATTGAGTTTTGTTTTGAAAGGGTGTGGAAAGATTTATCCCGTATAATATGGATATTGAATTTATTGAATAGGTGAAGTATGCAAATTTTAAGAACGCAAGAACTAAAAAAAATATACGGTAGCGGAGAAACTGCGGTTCACGCATTAGATGGGGTCAATTTTAGCGTCGAAAACGGTGAGTTTGTGTCGATTGTGGGCAGCTCCGGAAGCGGGAAAAGCACACTCTTACACATGCTCGGTGGTCTTGATCGACCTACAAGTGGCAGTGTTTCGGTAGACGGCAAGGATATTTTTGCACTTAAGGACGAACAACTTACAATATTTCGCCGAAGAAAAATAGGTTTTGTTTTTCAAAGCTATAATTTGGTGCCGGTGCTAAATGTTTACGAAAACATCGTTTTGCCGATAGAGTTGGACGGAAACAGGGTCGACAGGGAATACCTAAAAAAAATAATCAATATTTTAGGACTGGATACAAAGCTTCAAAATTTGCCCGGCAACCTCTCTGGCGGTCAGCAACAGCGTGTCGCAATTGCACGGGCACTTGCCTCAAAGCCTGCAATTATTTTAGCAGACGAACCCACCGGTAATTTAGACAGTAAAACGGGACAGGACGTGCTGTCACTTTTAAAGGTGATGGGTGATAAATTTGCGCAAACCATCGTGATGATAACCCATAACGAGGAGGCGGCACAGCTTGCCGACCGTATTATCCGTATCGAGGACGGGCTTATTGTGTCAGGCGGTGAGCAAAATGTATAGAATCAACAACAATAAATGCATCAGAAGAATAGCCATTAAACAGCTTCTTGCAAACAGGACACGAAACATAATGGCGGTTATTGCTATCGCACTCTCCACACTGCTTTTCACCTCGCTTTTCACGATAGGGTATAGCCTGCTTCAAACCTCAGAATATAGCACCATGAGGCAGGTCGGAGGAACAAACCACGGCTCCTTTAAATATCTCACCGAGCAGATGGCGGATAAGCTTAGTTCGGACGAGGGTATATCCAACATAAGCACAAGGTTGATTATAGGCGGCCCACTTTTAAACGAGGAGCTTGTAAAGCTGCACACCGAAATAAGCTACTGCGATGAAAATTATATAAACAACAGCTTTATGACACCCACCCTCGGAGGAATTCCGATCTCGGAAAATGAGATACTTATATCCGACATTATTTTAACGGAACTCGGTCTTTCTCAACAGCTTAACCAGACGGTAAAGCTAAAGTTTTATGCAGGCGATAGTTTAATAGAGGCAGATTTTGTGGTTGTGGGAATATACGAGACCGACCCGGTGCTTTCCATAGGACAGGTGGTGACCTCGCTTGACTACGCAAAAAGCGTCACAAATCCCTGGCAGGGTGACACCGCAGAACCGTATTTCCCGAATGGCTCTGATTCGAGGTTTGATTATTCCGGCTCCTATAATATAAGCTTCGACTTTGACAACTCGTTTAATATCAACGGGAAAATGGCACTGCTTGAGGAACGGATGGGCTTTGATTTGTCCTACTCCGAAACCGGAATTAACTGGGCATATGTGGGCGATGAGATATCCTTAGAATTTATACTGCTAATGGTTGCGGTGCTGATAATGATTATCTTTTCGGGATATCTGTTAATCTATAACATATTCTATATCTCGGTGGGCGGCGATATTAGGTTTTACGGTCTGCTAAAAACCATAGGCACTACCCCTAAACAGCTGGGTAAAATTGTGTATATTCAGACTTTGTGCGTCTTTATCATCGGTGCACCGATAGGGCTTTTTGTAGGTTACCTTGTCGGCTATACATTGTTGCCCTACGTTTTGGGTGCCTCTATCTATGATGAACCGGTTCTCAGTAACAATCCGATGATATTTGTTTTCTCTTTAGTTTTTGCACTTCTGACCGTTATAATATCCTGTCGCAAACCGGCAAATTTCGCGGGAAGGTTGTCTCCTATAGAGGCAATGAAGCACACTGCAACGGATAAAAGTGTAAAAAAGTTGAGACGTAGCCGCAGAATGACACCGATTAACATGGCACTTGCAAATCTTTGGCGAAACAGGGGAAAGGCTATCCTTGTTGTTTCCTCGCTTTCACTCTCTGTGTTGCTATTCAATATTACCTACACCTTTGTAAACGGTTTTGACATGGACGAATATTTGAGTGGTTATGTCGTGTCGGATTTTCTGGTCACAAGTAATAACATTGTCAACCATGCCGTAAGCGAAAATACGCTGGACGGCATAACAGGGGAGCTTATCTTTGAGGTGGAGCGATTACAGGGAATAGATGATATTGGTAGGACATACGTTTCCGCAAACCAACACAGATTCTCGGACACCGCCCTGAAAAACCTTGAAGAACAGATAACCAAAAATACCGACCATTATCTGCACGACCATCATTTGGCACTGCTTGAAACGGTTAAGGAGCACAAGGAAACCTCCGCCTTTATCTACGGTGTTTCGGACAGCATACATGATATTGTTGCCACAAGCTCGGACGAAATAATGGCACAAAGCTACCTCACACCGGAGCAACAACAGCTTTTTAAGACAGGTAACTATGTTTTGACAAACGGGCTGTACGGTGTCACCGATAACGAAGGGTTATTTTACAGGGTGGGTGAAAAGGTTGAAATAGAGTTTTTAAACGGCAAGGTAAAGGAGTACGAGGTCTTATCCGCAGGGATTCTCCCCTATGCCATAGACAAACGGTTTTATATTGATTTTAACCTTAGCTTTATTTTGCCCGAGGAGGAATATTTAAAACAAAACGGTGATGTAAACCCTCTTAACATTGTGTTTGACGTGGAGGAAGAACACGAGGCTGCGGCGGAGAGTTTTCTTTCAAGCTATACCGAAAACATAGAGCCAAGCCTTTCATACGAGAGCAAGGCAACCTATGCCGCCGAGTTTGAAAATTTGAAAGATACTTTCTGGGCAACAGGAATGGCGCTCAGCCTAATTCTTGCGTTTATCGGAATTATCAACCTTGTAAACACCTTGATAACCGGTATCGCCTCACGCAAAATCGAACTCGCCATGCTGCAGAGCATGGGCATGACGGGCAGGCAGTTAAAGAGGATGATAATAAGTGAAGGATTGTTCTACGGAATTTCGGTTACGATGTTTTTGTTGACCATCGGAAACCTAGCAACCTATATTATTGTAGAGACGCTGGGCGATATAATGATAGCAAGCAGCTATCGATTTGCGGTTCTTCCGTCAGTTGCAATAATAATACTTTTGGGTGTTGTAACAACCCTAACCCCAACGCTGATATACAATAGACTAAAAAAGCAAAGTATTGTAGAGCGGCTGAGAGAGGTAAGCGGATGATACCGATATGTTTTAGGCTTAATAGTAGATATGTTTTGTTCCTTTCCCAAAGTTTTGGGCATTTCTGATTAACACACCGTCGTCAAAGTCAACCTTGCCGTCGCCATTAACATCAGCGTTTTTATTTGCTACAGATAAGATGCTTCTATTGTATATCTGTGAGTCCATTATATACTCAATATCGGATTGATTTACGATTCCATTCGCATCAACATCTCCCGGGGTCAGTACCACCGTTCCGACGCTCTGCGTCTGCGAAAGGTTTACGCTTGAGGTTACATTGATGTTATATATCACAGCAGAGGTGTGCCCTTCCTGGTCTATCGACAGGTCGTACTCTCCGCTCGGTGCAGTAATGCTTAGCTGCCGTGGGTTCTCTCCGGACGTGCCCGGTATGTTTTCAACAATATTTGAGCCTCCCGATTTAGGGGTAAGGGTCAAGGTGAAATCTTTTTTAGTGTCGTAGGACTGTACAGTTACCGATACCTTGTTGTTTGCGGTTATCTGCGATATTGAGTTAAATATTACTTTAGCGTTTGCATTTGTAGCGGTCGGGTTATATTCGGTGTGCGCACCATAGAAAACAGCACCGCCGGAAACGATGTTGGGTGGGGTGGATGTGTTGTATTTAACTGGAACTATACTGTCTGCCCACGTCTCCCCATCAAAGCCGTAAATTCCGGTGTCCTCTTTGAGATAAAGTGCAATGTAGAAATTTGTTATCAAGGTTTCAATATCAAAATTAATAAGCTTTGCAACCTCGTTAAAATAACCGTAAGTGGTTGAAACATTTTCCCTCATGTTAAGTATTGTTTTAAATATCGAGGTACCGTTTTGTTCGGTGGGGTCGGTTGAGTCCGGATTTTTATACTGTGTTCTCAGATATTGAAAAAGCAAAAAAGATAAAGAATAGTTCGGCAAACTCCCCGCCCAATTTGTTGCTGAAAATGCGTAGAGGTTAGCCAAGGAGTTAAAGTATGTTACACGATCCATCGGTGCGTGTTCGGTGCCCTCGTAAATCATCATCTCTGCCGCCATGGACATCCCCTCATTTATGGAGGTGGGCATGCTGGTTGTATATCCGCAGGATACAAAGTTTATCATATGCTGAAATTCATGAATCATGGTACCGAAAGCCTGGTCTGCGCCATTTAACATGCCTTGTGCGGAATCGATATAGATAGAATCTGTTCTATTGCCACCGCTATAATAATCGCCTGTGTAATGATATCCGGCAACATAGCTCCCGGTACCGGTGCCATTGTTGTGAATGTCGTAGCATACTATTGCAACCTTTCCGTCATTATCCGGGTCGGAGTATGTGTAATTTTCAGACATTGGGTCGTTAAATGCCGCTACCATGGTGTCATACTGAGCGTCAAACTCGTCGGCAAGAATTTTTCCCTCTGACGCATTTATCGGTTCATATCCACTCACCGGTGTCCATACAACACAATGCTCACCTATAGAAACTACATGAAATTGAATATTCGTGTCGGGAGAGTTACCCGATATTAGTACACGAAAAGATTTTTCTTCGCCTATGACATAGGTTTTGGATATCGTGTTACCCGAAATATCCGGATTTACCTCCGGTGGTGTGGGCTGGACTAAAATGTCGTTTGGATCCAAGAGTGGAATTCCATTATCATCGTACCCTATAATATTATCGGGTATAGGTTCATCAGCCTTATTGCTGTATGTAGTGTACTGCGGCGCAGTTATAGTGGTGCTTCCGATACTGCTAAAAAAACCAGACTCGGTAACATTCACCGCAACAAAAGCCTCGCCGGTAAACGGTGGGGTGTTGTCTATCACATAATAGGTTGTTGCCTCTGCGGTAGGTACAAACATGGTTACCGACAGCGCAATAACCAGAACAAAAGATATTGCTCTCATTAAAAACTTTGGCATAAAATTGTTCTCTCCCTACAATATTACAAAATTATACCATATTCTTTGCGAATGTACAATATCGCATACAATACAAACGTAAAAAGTTATGGACACTTACAACATCACTGTTGTAAGTGTCCATAATCGTTGAAATGTTTTATACTGTTCTTTATTCACCACTTCTCTTGGTACAGGATTCGGCGGCAATGATTTTGCATCCTATAGCACCACCGTTTTCACCTTTTTTACTTTTAGCAAGCCTGAACAACAGTTCGGCTGCACGACTTCCCAATTCCTCATATTCTATGTATGCGATGGTCAACGAAGGCGATAAAACTGATGCGGAGCTGTGGTTTGCGCATATTATTGAAATATCCTCCGGAATTCTTATTCCGCTTTTCATCAATGCGGAATAAACGTTTCCGCTATCCGACATTAGGCAAATGATAACCGCCTGCGGAAGGCTCGACGGCTCTTTATCAGCCATCTCCTCAAGCTCTTCACAGGTCATTATTTTGATGTCATAATCATTTGAAATAAAGCTGTCTATGCCATCGATTATGCCTTTTATTCGCTCGTTATTAGGTGTTGAAAAGGGTTTACCATTGTTCGATGGAATGATTATTGCAATTTCGGTATGCCCAAGGGAGTGCAGATACTCTACACTTTTATATCCTGTATGGTAAAAGTCCATATACACATAACTTACATTGTCGAAGTTTGATCTGCCATTTATAATCGTTACCGGAATATTCGCCGAGATTAAATTGCTTAGGTGACGATGCTCAAAAAGCAAATCCTGTTCGGAATGGATTATTAATGGTGCAAAAAACACAACACCGTCAATGTTATGTGATTTAAAGTTTTCAATATAGCTGTCGTCATAACTATTTAAGTCAATATCATATAATGTTACGAGACAGTTTCTTGCATGGGCAAAGTCCTGGATACCCTTAAGTACATTAACTACGGAGGATTCGTACAAGGTGTAGCTATACATAAAACATATGTTGTTGACACCTTCGATTTTCATTCTGCGTGCAAACATGCTCGGTGTAAAGTTTAACTTATTAACAGCATCAAGTACCTTGAGCCTTGTGGACTCACTTATCTTTTTATTTGGAGTGTTGTTTATAACGTAGGAAACTGTTGCGGTGCTAATACCCGCCAACCTTGCTACGTCCTTTATGGTAGGCTTTCTTGTCGACATGCTCCACCCCTTACAATTAATGTATAATTTATGAAAACATTATAGCATTATTATATTTCATTTACAACTCAATAATTTCATCTGTTGCGAATAAGCACATTTTTTTCACATATTTATTTAATATATACAAATAAATATGTGCAATTTTGTAGAACCTAACCATTGACTTTAGACAATTTATGTAATATACTAAAAACGTGGTTTAGTTAAACGTTTATACAAAAAGATGATTTATCATTTTAAAAAGCACAATAGATTTATGTTTTTTTCATATAATCGTTTATATTGCATCTGACGGTAGATAGGTTGGGAAAGCGACCTACATATATATTATTAACAAATGTACGAAAAAAATGAAAGGAGCAACCAATGGCAAAAAGATTCAAAAAGAGGAGTTTAAGAATTATCGCAGCATTGCTCATCCTAGCAATGACATTTGCATCATGTTCATCGGCAGCTGATACAGGAGAGACAGTTGCACCGGCGACACCTGAATCTACTACAACCGAGGGCGATGACGATGGTGCGCCTGAGGAAGATTCCGGCGACGATATGGCGGTGAGTGGTACATTAAGGTTGGTTGGACCTGCAATTTTTGCAGCCGAGTCCGAAACTACCGACCCGGTAACCGGACAGGTTGTGCCGGGGTACGATCAGATTATTGCTATGGCAAAGGAGGAATTTCCGGATCTTGAGGTAAAAATCGAGGTTACGCCTTGGGACTCTTGGCAGGCAAAGCTACAGACGACGGCGGCAGGCGGACTTGCCGATATCCTATTGCACGGTGCATCTATAGTCGATGTTGTAGAGGATTTAACACCTTACTTCGAAAAGGACCCTGAGTTTGCCGAGATGCTTTATGTTCCGAGTGCAATCAGACGTACCGACGAGAGCGATTACACTAAGCTAAGCATAACCGGTGTACCGATTGAAGTTGCACCAAGCATGATAATTTATGACAAACAGTTGTTTGACGACTTTGGTGTCGAGTATCCTACCGAGGATTACACCTGGGATGATCTTCTTTCCATGGCCGAACAGCTCACGGGCACAAATCCAAATACCGGTGAGCAGAACTATGGAATATTTATTGGAACAAGTGCAATAGATACATGGAAACCTTTCTTCTGCTACAACTATGCAAAAGGAATACATACCTTTGAGTTTGTAGAAGACAAGTTTGCAGCTGAGATTTTGTTTGACACCCCCGAAGTTGTAGCTGCATTTGAGTACTTTGATGCACTCGCAAAAACTTCACCGCAGGGTTTCCTTGAAGGTAAAGGTAACGAAAAATTCTTAACCGCAGAAAATGATGTTGCTATAAACTTTGGATCTGCAATGGCATCATATAACAAAGCAGTTGCAGGCGGCCTTGAGGATAGGTTTGAAATTATTCCATATCCTATAGTGGAAAACGGTGAAGGGCGCTCAACCTTTGTGGGCGATTCCAACATGGCAATCCCAACCACCAGTGAAAACAAGGACGGCGCATGGGAGTTTATTAAATGGATGGCTACAGATGTCGGCGTTGCCGAGTGGCTTGTTCAATCCAATAAGATACCGAACAGCGTAGAGGGTATAAGTATGTTGGAACAGTTCCCGTTCCAGGATATGGTTATGGATTCAATGGAAAATTACCCCGCAAACTTCTTCTACGCCTCCAGTGAGTATTATGACAACCTCTACGGACCTGCCGAGAGCATCTTTGGCAATAACATTACCGCTATGTATGCTGATGCAGCAACTCCGCAGGAGTGTGCAACCGGTATGCAGAACGAATTTGTTGAGTACAGAAACAACAACCAATAGATAACTAAATCGATGTTATGCGGTAGGTTGTCGAGTTAGTCAAAGTCTATCGCATAATATTAATATCCGGGAGAGGCAATGAAAAAAAATAAACTTAAGAAAAAAAAAGCTACCGGGTTCAGACTTATTAACGAGTTAGAGTGGTATTCCTTTATTGTTCCGAGCATTCTTTGCCTGCTGATATTAACCTATTGGCCAACCTTGACAAGTTTAAGATACAGCATGTATGACGTGAGTGTATTAGGGTTCGGAGAGGAGTTTATCGGCTTAAAAAACTATGTGACACTGCTCGGTAGCGATTCATTTATGCGCGCACTTATCAATACGGTTATACTGGTTGCGTTGGGTTTGCTTGTAATCCCCCTCGGTTTTACACTTGCATCACTTATAAATGGCCTTGGCAGAGGCAAGCTACAGTCATTTTTTAGAGTGGGGTTTTACCTTCCGAACATAATAACCGGCGTAAGCACCGTTATGGTTTTTACCTTTGTTCTGCAACAACATGGCGGACTTTTAAATTCAGCACTCTCTCTGGTTACAACCGAACCGGTGGAGATAGGTTGGCTTACCAACCCGTCACTGTCTAAAATAGGAGTTAGCATTATATCTATCTGGGGTGCACTCGGATACAACATGCTTATCTGCCTTGCAGGTCTGCAATCCATACCGACCGAAATATATCAGGCGGCAGAGGTTGACGGTGCAAACTCGCTTATGAAATGGTTGCGCATTACCATTCCGAACATGTTTGAAACCTTCGTGTTTTTAATAATAACCGGAATAATATCCGGCTTCGCAAGGTTTACAGACCTCTATATTATAAGTGGAAACAGTGCCTCGGGAAGGCCTGCTGGCTCCATTCAATCTCTTATGATGTATGTATACCAGTACAGCTTTGAAACTCCTGATTACGGAATTTCTTCGGCAGGTGTAATGATAATTTTTGCCATTATCTTTTTAGTGACTATGGCTAATCTTAAATGGACACATCTGCTGGACAAGAAGTAGAGAGGAGGATTATGAAACAAAAAAGGATAAACAGATATGTAGTTGCAGCGATCCTCTTTACGATAATACTTTTAGTACTGCTTCCCATCTACTGGACGATAGTGATGGCGCTTGATGCGCAGACACTTGACGTAATGCCTAATCCACCACGCTTTTATCCTCAGGAGTTATCATTATTTAACTTTGAGTATGCATTTGAGGTGGTTCCGCTATTGCAGTACTTCATCAACACCATATTTATCACGGTAGTCAACACATTTATCTCGATATTTTTTGCAATGACCGCCGGATACGCATTTTCAAAAGGTAATTTTCGGTTTAAAAACTTTTGGTTTTTGTTTATGTTAACCGTGATGATGATACCATTTGAGGCAAGGATGATACCGCTCTTTCTGCAGTACCAAAGCTACCGCATGCTTGACACCTATTTCCCGTTAGTATTAGGTTCTTTTGCATATGTTTACGGTATGTTTTTGGCAAGACAGAGTATAGACAAGATTCCTGACTCGCTAAGAGAGGCGGCATTTATCGACGGTGCAAGGGAGTGGACGGTTTTCTTTAGGGTGATAGTTCCGCTATCGGGACCCGTTATAGCGACACTGGCAATCCTACAGGTAATCAATAACTGGAACTCCTTTCTCTGGCCGTTAATCGTTATTTCCAGTAGGGACAAACAGCTTATATCGGTCGGGATTGCAATGTTCAACAGCAGTGTTTCGGCACAATATTTCGGCCCTAAAATGGCAATAGCCTTGATGGGAGCGCTTCCCCTAATCGTCATGTTTTTGTTTTTGCAAAAACACATAGTGAGCAGCTTAGCATTTGGTGGAATAAAACAATAGATAATAATTTTGGAGAATTTTTATTATGGAAAAGCAACTTAAGATCGACTTAATCGAGTTCGCAAAGTCCTCTATGATAGACATGATAGGTTTTGCATCCAAGGATAGATTTGAGGGTGAAGAGGGATATAAAAACCCTTTCGCAATCTTTCCCGAAGGTAAAACGGTAATACTTATAGGCAAACGTATCTGTCGCGGCTCCTTGCGCGGTGTTGAAGAGGGAAGTAATTTTTTTGACTACCACCTATTTGGCAACGAATGGTTAGAAGACCAATTTCTTGCAAGCGCTTGTTACGACTTAACTCGCGAAATTGAGAATAAAGGGTATGAAGCTGTTCCGATCTTCCCAAACCCTGTAGAGGCTCACGGTCAAGGCGTGGCAGTCGGGGAGGGCAAAGAGGCACCAAATGTTACCCCGGATTTTAATTTTGCGGCGGTGGCTTGTGGTCTCGGCACCATATCTTACACTAATCTTGTGTTCACCAAAAAGTTTGGATCTCGTCAACGGTTTCACATGGTGATTACCGACGCAGAGCTTGAGGCAGATCCGATAATAACCGAGAATATATGTGATAGCTGTAAAAAATGTAAAGATGCATGTCCACTCGGTGCATTCGTAGGTGAAAAGGATATTGATGTATGCTCAAATAAATATACCGTTGCTGAGATGGACTATACAATATGTAACCATTGTGCTAACGGATGTCGCCAAAATCGTCTTCTTTCCGCGGCAAAACCGGATATAGTTGCCGCATTGTGTAACAGAGTCTGCTTGTCTCACCTTGAGGATGGTAAATTAGTCGATAATCTATTCGAAAACAGTTTTCGTAAACGTGATGCATGGGGCAAGAGCATGCTCGGAAAAAACATCGTACCAACAATCAGGTAGCCTAATATTACAGAAAGGAAAGGTGCTTTGCTATGAAGTTGACCTCACAGATGATAAAGGATAAGGCAAAAGAGTTGGGACTTGATGATGTCGGAATTGCTTCCATAGACCGTTTTGACGAAGCCCCGGATATGTTTGCCCCGAAAAAATATTTCCCCGAGGCAAAGTCGGTAATCGTTACCGTGATGCGAATACCGCGAGGTAGCTACAGGGGAATTGAGGAGGGTACCCACTGGCATAACTATACATACTACTCCTATAACCGACTTAACACGGTGTTCAGACCGATAAGAACATACCATTTATCAAGTTTTATTGAGGATTTCGGTTGGGAGGCAACCCCCTGTTATCCCGGCGTTCCCGAGCGCAACCCGATGAGACCTCCTGTTGCCGAGGACAGACCTCCCTCGGATGTAGTCATGAATATTCGCCTCATGGGTGTCGGTGCCGGTGTCGGCGAGATGGGACATTCCAAGGTGTTTTTAAGCCCGAAATATGGCCCTCGTGTAAGGCTTGGGCTGATACTTACCGATGCAGAGTTAGAGCCGGATTCAATGATAACTCCAGGTACCATCTGTAACCGCTGTGGTAGGTGTGTAAGAGAATGTCCCGGCAATGCGATACCACCGGTTAAGGCTACCGACCAAAGAATAAATATAAAAATTGGCGACATGCCTGTCAGCTGGGGTGATGTACATATGGGTCGCTGTACCCTTACCCATCACGGATTTAATAACAAGATATCTCCGTTCCATAAAAAAGCATTCCCCAATATGGCGTTTGATGTCGATAATTCGGAAATGACCGAGGAGGAAGCATATCGCTTATGCTACCCGATGGCAACGGCAAAATGGACAAACTGTTTGTATGACAATGACAGCTACGTAATACCGTACTATCAGTATATAATGAATCATGTAGGATATTTTGCGGTTTGTGGTGCCAAAGGTTGCATACGAGCATGTATGATAAATCTCGAGCAGAATAAGTTGATAGATAATAATTTTGTCAACAAGTTCCGTTATAAGCCCGATTGGATGATGAGCTGCGAACCTGAGGAGCATGTCGGAACTATTAACCCGTTTAGAGAGGAGTATCTTGACGAGCATTATCCGGGACTCAGGGACAATGAACAGGAGAAAACCACATGGGAGTAAACACCGTTGTGTATGAGGCTGAGCGACAACTAAAGGTTATCGGCGGCTATGATGTGACGGTAGTAGGTGCGGGGGTTGCCGGAATTGCGGCTGCCCTCGCATCGACACGTAACGGTGCACGGGTTGGTTTGATAGAAAAAGGATACACGCCCGGAGGGCTTGCAACCGCAGGGCTTGTCGCCATCTACCTTCCGCTTTGTGACGGAGCCGGCAACCATGTTATGGGCGGACTTTGCGAGGAGCTGTTGCACCTTTCGATAAAATACGGTCCCGGTGAGGTGCCGCAGGGATGGCTGCCGGAAAATCGTGACAAGCCCGAATATGACGATCTTCGCATAAAGGACAGATTTCAGTTACAGTTTAATCCAGCTTCATTTACAATAGCTCTAGAGGAGCTGCTCACCCAAAACAACATCGATATCTACTATGACACAAGGGTGTGCAATGTGGTAAGTAGTGACGGGCGAATCACACATTTAGTCACCGAAAATAAAGGTGGACGCTTGGCAATTTCTTGTAGTACGGTGGTGGATGCGACCGGTGATGCCGATATTTGTTATATGGCAGGCGAGAAAACGATGAGTCGTGATGACAATCGAAGGAGTGGTTGGTTTTACAGTTACAATGAAAAAGATGTCCGACTACATATGCTGACCGACCCGCTATATGAGCCCATACCTAAGGATAGTAGAGGCTATAGTGGGGATGATTACCGTGAAGTAACCCAAAACTGCATAGATGCAAGAAAAATGATACTGAACAAAACTCAAAAGGATGGAGAAGTTTACTACCCCTTGTTAATTCCGTCCATCCCACAGCTAAGGATGACAAGAAGGCTTGTTGGTAGAGCCGAGCTTTGCGAGAATCAAAAATCGGTGTATTTTGATGACTCTATAGCAGCCGTTTCAGACTGGCGCAAGGTTGCACCTATATATCATCTTCCCTACCGCTGTTTAATAGGCAAAACCCAAAACCTTATAGCTGCCGGAAGGTGCATAAGTTCGGATAATGAAGTCTGGGATGTTCTGCGCTCCATCCCTTGCTGTGTTGCGTCGGGTCAGGCGGCAGGCACAGCCGCGGCATCCGCAACAAACGGCAACCTTACTGAAATTGACATAACATCACTGCAAAATCTTTTGATAAAACAGGGAGTGATACTTTAATCATCGAATATTTAAGGGTCTGTAATCAGCCGTAACGGTCGATTACAGACCCTATTTTTTGTTCAAAAAAATTATAATGCCAAAAGTTTTGATTAGGACAGGTCTGCTTGCTCCTTATCACTAACTTTAAATTAATTTTAACAATTATTCCATACTACACCCTGTCATGCTTTTTCACCACCGATTTGAAGGATGAATAATCTGTAACAAGATGCCCAACTATTGAGGACAATATGATAAAGTTAACAAGCCTAATGGTATTATTAATACCATTAATCCTTTTATTCACCCTATCAACATCGGCAACCTCCTCCACATCGGATAGTTCGGGTGTCCCGGAAGACTCACAGCCGTCTACCTCAAGTATATCCTCAGCTTCCAATGTCGGTTCGATTTCGACAGTTTCCTCTATGGAGAGTGGCAGCTCAGAGGTTGTATTGCATCAGGTAGACTCTTCCTCGGTATCTACCACCTCAGAGGTTATATCACAGCAGG
>CAYJKY010000028.1:0-45789 GCA_964370825.1 uncultured Oscillospiraceae bacterium | reverse complement strand
TCTGAAAGTTTTACAAGATGCTCGTACCTGTTCTTTGCAGTGTCTGCTGCCTTGTCGAACAGTGCCTCTGCTCTCTGTGGGAAGGCGAGTGCAAGACGGGTGTAGCGTGTCTCGCTCTTGATGAACTCCTCGTAGTCTGCTGTTGGGGCTTTGCTGTCCAGGATGAAGGGGTTTAGGCCTTCTGCCTTACGACGGGGATCGAAGCGGAACAGATGCCAGTAACCTGCCTGAACGGCACGTTTAATTTCTGCCTGGCTGTTGCCCATACCGCCCTTAACGCCGTGCATCTCACAGGGTGAGTAGCCGATTACGATGGACGGGCCCGGATAGCTCTCTGCCTCTTTAATAGCCTTGATGGTCTGGTTCATGTCGGCACCCATACCAATGTGCGCAACATATACATAACCGTAGCTCATTGCGATAGAAGCAAGGTCCTTTTTGCCGATGGATTTACCTGCTGCGGCAAACTGTGCAACCTGACCTATCTGGCTTGCCTTACTTGCCTGACCGCCGGTGTTAGAGTAAACCTCGGTATCAAATACCATGATGTTTACATCGTCGCCGGAAGCGATTACATGGTCAAGTCCACCGAAACCGATGTCGTATGCCCAACCGTCACCACCGAATATCCATACAGATTTCTTTGCAAGATATTCCTTTTCGGCAAGAATTGCTTTACCCTTCTCACAGCCACACTTTTCGAGTGCCGCTACAAGCTTGTCGGTCGCAACGCGGTTAGCCTCACCGTCATTCTGTGTCTCGAGGTATTCAGCCTTTTCTGCGTCACAGCCGCAGTCCAGAGCCTCTACCATGGAGATTAGACGGTCACGGATAGCCTTTTGACCTAACTGCATACCAAAACCGTACTCTGCGTTATCCTCAAACAGGCTGTTAGCCCAGGTTACGCCGTAGCCGGATTTACGGTTGCGGGTGTAAGGTGTCGACGGTGCACTACCGCCCCAGATGGAGGAACAACCTGTTGCGTTTGCAACATACATTCTCTCACCGTAAAGCTGGGTAATAAGCTTTGCATAAGCTGTTTCTACACAACCTGCGCAAGCACCGGAGAACTCGAGTAACGGTTGCTCAAACTGGCTACCCTTGATGCTGAATTTATCGAAGGCAAGTTCCTTCGGCTCAATATTTGCCACACAGTAGTCAAATGCATCCTGCTGATCAAGATGATCGTCTAGCGGCTCCATAACGAGTGCCTTGTTCTTTGCCGGGCAGACATTTGCACAAAGTCCGCAACCCATGCAGTCCAGCGGATCAACCGACTGACAGAAAGATTTTCCTTCAGCGCCTTTGCCCTTTAATGCTGTAAGCTTAATGGACTTAGGTGCTGCTGCAACCTCTGCCTCATCCAGTACAAAGGGACGAATAGCGGCATGCGGACAAACATAACTACACTGGTTACACTGGATACAGTTTTCCGGAATCCAGTTCGGAACATCAACAGCAACACCACGCTTTTCAAATGCGGATGTACCCTGTGGCATCATGCCGTCGGGGTTCTTTGCAAATACCGATACCGGGATATCATCACCCTTCATTAGTCCGGAAGGAGTAACAACCTCGTTAACAAAGTCTACAAGAGACTTGTTATCTCCGTTTGCTATAGGCATTGGCTTGTCGTCAGCTGCATTTGCCCAGTCTGCGGGAACAGAGAACTCAACGATTGCATTTACACCTGCATCGATTGCGTTGTAGTTCATCTTAACAATCTCTTCACCTTTTCTGGAGTAGCTCTTTTTAGCTGCTTCCTTCATGTAGGTTACAGCCTCATCCATCGGGATTATCTTTGCAAGCGCAAAGAATGCAGACTGTAGAATTGTATTGGTACGCTTACCCATGCCGATTTCACGAGCCTTGGTGATAGCGTCTACAAGGTAAACCTTGATGTTATTTTTAGCGATATGGCGTTTTTCCTCGCCGGACAGGTGCTCTGAGAATTCCTCGGCTGTCCACTGGCTGTTTACAAGGAAGGTACCGTTAGGCTTAATGTCGCGTGCAATCGGGAATCCCTTAACGATGTAGGATGGGTTATGACATGCAACAAAGTCTGCCTTGCTTACATAGTAGGTGGATTTGATAGGCTTGTTACCGAAACGTAGATGCGAAACGGTTACACCACCTGTCTTTTTACTGTCATACTGGAAGTATGCCTGGCTGAACATCTCGGTATGATCACCGATAATTTTAATGCTGTTCTTGTTAGCACCAACTGTTCCGTCACCACCAAGACCCCAGAATTTACAGCTGATGGTACCCTCTGCAGAGGTGTCTGCATGGTTGTTAAGAGGAAGAGAAAGTCCTGTAACATCATCCTCAATACCGACGGTAAAGTTTGTTTTCGGCTCTGCCGAAGCAAGATTTTCGTATACAGCAAATACACATGCAGGTGTTGTATCCTTACTTCCAAGACCATAACGTCCGCCGATAAGCTTACCGTTAAAACCTTTTTGTGCAAGAACGGTAGCAACATCCATAAACAGCGGCTCACCGAGAGCACCCGGCTCCTTTGTTCTGTCCATAACAGCAATGGATTTTACACTCTTTGGAATAGCATCGTAGAAACGCTTGCTACAGAAGGGACGATATAGACGAACCTTTAACAGTCCTACCTTTTCGCCGGCGGCAACAAGGTAATCTATAACCTCTTCGATGGTATCACATACACTACCCATGGCAATTATGATACGCTCTGCATCCGGTGCACCGTAGTAGTTAAACAATTTATAGTCGGTACCGATTTCGGCGTTAACCTTGTTCATCTCCTCCTCAACTATGTCGGGAAGGTTGGTGTAAAAATCGTTTGCCGCCTCACGCCACTGGAAGAATATATCGGGGTTCTGAGCGCTTCCACGAAGGATTGGGCGCTCTGGGTTTAATGAGTTTTTGCGGAATGCCGCAATCGCATCATGGTCGACCATCTTGTCGAGTACATCATAGTCCCACGCCTCAATTTTTTGAATTTCATGGCTGGTACGGAATCCATCAAAGAAGTTTAAGAAAGGAACACGTCCACGAATAGTGGAAAGATGTGCTACAGCACCAAGATCCATAACCTCCTGAGGATTGGTCTCACATAGCATTGCGAAACCTGTTTGACGACATGCATAAACGTCACTGTGGTCACCAAAGATGGAAAGTGCGTGACTTGCAACTGCACGAGCCGAAACATGAATAACACATGGAAGAAGCTCACCAGCGATTTTGTACATGTTGGGAATCATCAAAAGTAGACCCTGTGAAGCTGTGTAGGTGGTTGTCAACGCACCTGCGGCGAGGCTTCCGTGAACGGTACCTGCGGCACCGGCTTCCGACTGCATCTCGATAACCTTTACTTCACGACCGAAAATATTTTTTTTGCTACCTGCACTCCAGGCATCAGTCAACTCCGCCATTACGGACGACGGGGTGATCGGATAGATACCTGCCACATCGGTGAACGCATAGCTCACATGTGCGGCGGCGGTATTGCCATCCATTGATTGTTTAGCTCTTGCCATTTTTACCTCCGAGTTTTCTTTATCGGGTATTTTTGCATAATCCTTTAGTTGTGTCTTTTATGACAACACATTCTTAAGGATAGAACAAATGTCTACCCATCTTCATCATTATAACAAAGTTTTACCCTTCTGTAAAGCTTTATTCTTATATATCTTACAAAAAATTCTTTTAACAAATAAACAATAACATGTTGAAAAACTTCCTATATAATGGTATAATAATAAATACAATAAATATTAGGTCAACGGAGTATAATAATTAGTTATGGAATCATTTGATTTATTGGTAGCTCAGGTTAAGGAATTTTGCAAAGAGCGAATAAATCCTACCTCATATGTTGTTTTTTTTGAGAAAATAGAACCTTTAAGGTGGGACTCAGAAAACAATGTTGCGTATCTTGAAGCACCGAGCGGTTTTCAACAGGATGTTATAAACAAGAGATATCTTGACATTATTGAGGAGGGTTTTCATACCATCCTCGGATTTGAGGTTAATGTAACTATAACGGCCGCCTCCAATGAGGAGGATGATCATGTAACCAATACAAGTGGGAATTATGCACTTACCTTCGATAACTTTATTAAGGGCGATTCCAACTCACTTGCATTTGCTGCTGCAGTGGCAATTTCAAGAAAACCGGCGGTAGACCGAAATAATCCACTTTTTATATATGGTGATTCCGGTCTCGGAAAAACGCATCTATTAAATGCAATTTGTTCAGAAACAAAACATAATTTTCCGGATTTTAACATAGTCATGGTCGATGGAGAAAGTTTTACTAACGAATTTATATTTGCGGTTCAAAACAGCAACATGTCATCATTTCATCAAAAATACCGTGAAGCTGACATGCTGTTGGTAGATGATATTCAGTTTATAGGTGGTAAAGAGCAGACACAGGAGGAATTTTTTCACACCTTTAATGCACTTCATCGCGATGGAAAGCAGATAGTTCTTGTGTCGGACCGTCCTCCAAAAGAGATACGTACACTCGCCGACAGGATAGAAACCCGTTTTCTTTCGGGGCTTATTGTAGATATACAGCCACCAAAGTATGAGACACGAGTTGCGATTGTTAACAGAAAGGCGGAACTATTATCCCTCAACCTTCCTGAAGATGTTATTGAGTTTTTAGCAAACAAGCTTAAAAATAATATAAGGCAATTAGAAGGTGCTGTTAAAAAGCTTAACGCATATAAAAAGTTAGAAGGCATTGAACCATCGTTAACTGCGGCACACAGTGCTATCAAGGATATTTTAAACGAGATACAACCGGTGCCGGTAACCATAGATAAAATTCTTTCTGAGGTAAGCCGTACCATGGGAGTAACACCGGATGATATTCGTTCTTCATCACGTAAATCGACGGTAAGTAATGCAAGAAAGATGTGTATGTATATCGTTCAGCAGGTAACCTCATTAACCACCACCGAGATAGGTGCTGAGTTTGGTGGAAGAGACCATTCTACGGTAGTTTATTCAATACAGGATACCGAGAGAAGAATATCCCGTGACAGACAGCTTCGTACCGTTGTTGACGACATAATAAAAAATGTTAAGGGAGCATTTTAATTTTCAACAAATTTTCATTTTTACTAAAAACTATTTTCACATGAATGTTGAAAGTACTTTATTTTAAACATTTAAACATTTTATTAAGAATTTCTTTTTAAAAACTTGTTTCCATAGATTATTTATTTCAGGTCTTTTATAAATCTTTCAACAGTTTAAGGATTACTACTACTACTATTATTATAAAATTATATTTATTAATATAATAACAGATTTTAAATTAAAATTATTTCATAATTAGGAATTAGAAAGGATAATTATTGCAATGAAGTTTAGTGTAGAGAAGGAAAGCTTCCTCTCGGCAGTTGCCAAAACATCCAGAAGCGTTGCCCAAAAATCCTCCATACCGGTTTTGGAGGGTATTTTGATTAAGGCGGAAGGAAACACAGTTTCTCTTACAGGATATGACCTTGAAATTGCTATTAGCTGTGATGTTGAGGCAAATATATCGGTTGAGGGAAGTGCTGTTATTTCGGCAAAGTTGCTCGGTGACATCTGCCGTGCTACAAATGGCGCCACAATAGACATCAGCTGTGATGATATAAAAATAGAGATTACCAGCGGAAGTGTATTTTATGAAATAAGCTCTATGAATCTGCGTGATTATCCGGAACTTCCGAGACAGGATACCGTACCTGCCGCTACAATTGAAGGTATGGATTTAAAATACATGATTGATAAAACCATCTTTGCATGTAATCAAAACGATAAAAGACCTGTAAACACAGGTGAGCTCTTTGAACTTAAAAGTGACAGTCTTACGGTGGTTGCTCTGGATGGTTACCGACTTGCCATATGTAAAAAGGATGTAGGTAAAACCGAAGAGGATATTAAAATAATTATTCCATATAAAACTATGCAAGAGATAGGAAGACTTATAACCGATGATACCGGAGAAATAAAGGTATGTGCCTCACGCTATTATGTTTTATTCAGCTGTGAGGAGTTTTCTCTTTTATCAAGGTTGATAGAGGGTGATTTTGTCGACTATCAAAAGGTTATTCCATCCGGTGGAAAAACCACAATCAAGGTTGATGTTAAGGAATTTACAAGGTGTATAGAAAGAGCATCACTTGTCATTAACGAGAGGATAAGAAATCCACTTAGAATATCCTTTGATGAAACCGGAATACATGTATCCTGTCGCACCGCACTTGGTAGCGTTAACGATAACATAGATTGTGAATTTGAAGGTCTTCCACTGGAGATAGGTTTTAACAATAGATATCTGTTAGACGCTCTGCGTGCATGTGGATGTGAAAAGGTTGTTTTGGAAATTATTGACTCGGTGACGGCAGTAAAACTATATGCAGACGAAGAAAATAAGGAGGAATTTTTATTTCTTGTATTGCCGGTCAGGTTTAAGGTATCTTCATCCAAAACCGAGGATTAAGGTGATAATCAGAGCATTAGAAATAGACTGTTTTCGTAATATAAAAAGTCTCTCACTAAAACCCGATATAGGTCTTAATGTAATAGTCGGTGAAAATGGGATGGGAAAAACCAATCTTATCGAAGCAATCTATATGCTGACCGGAGCAAAAAGCTTTCGTACAAGTAAGGATAAAAATCTTATTAACTTTGAAAGTGAGATTGCAAGAATAGATGCACAGATAACAAAACAGGATAATTATTTTCGCCTTTCGGTTATGATGGATAAAAATCCCGGAAGCTACAGAAAAGGATTTATCGACGGGGTAGATAACGGAAGGGCGGCAAGAATAGCGGGAAATTTTTGTGCGGTTGTTTTTTCGCCCGACCATCTCGGTCTTGTTAAGGGTAGCCGAGAGGGTAGGCGATATTTTATGGATAATGCAATATGTAATCTATATCCCGGCCATATAGATAATCTATATAGATATTACAGAATTCTTGACCATAGAAATAAACTTCTTAAAAGCCTTAAAAACAATAATGGTAATGATGATAATCTTTTGGATGTAATTGATATTCAGCTCTCAGAATACTGCGAAAAGGTTTCAACAAGAAGAGCCAAATATGTTGAAGGATTGATGCCTTTGGTAGATAAATTTTATGATGGAATAAGTTCATCAAGAGAAAGACTAAAAATAGGTTACGAGAGCAGGGCAAAAACCGGTGAGGAATATGTAAAACTTTTAGGAGAAAACAGATTAACCGATAAAAGGCTCGGATTTACCGGCGTAGGGGTTCATAGGGATGACATTTCTATATCACTTTCCTCTCTTTCGGCAGGAAACTTTGCAAGTCAGGGACAACAACGAAGCATTGTACTCTCATTAAAACAGGCTGAAGCCGAGTATTATCGACAGATAACCGGATGTAAACCGATACTTTTATTTGATGATGTATTGAGCGAGCTTGATGCAAAAAGGCAGGAATATCTACTTGGAGGTGCTGTCGATTTTCAAACGTTTTTTACCTCCTGCGATTTCAGGGCATTTAAAAAACTACCTGTAAAGGTTTTTAATATGAAGGATGGAGAGATTATACAGTGAATAGATATATAAATATAGGAGGATATATATCAGAAAATGATATTATCGGGATATTTGACCTTGACAGATGCACTGTATCAAAAAATTCAAGGGATTATCTTACAAGGGTCGAAAGGGATGGAAAACTCGAATATCATTCAACAGAGCTTCCTAAATCGTTTATAGTTAAGGTTGATAAATCCGTTGTTCTGTCACAGTACAACACGGCTACTATTATACAAAAAGAAAGGATTTTTAATGTCTAAAGAACAGAGCTACGACAGCTCACAAATTCAGGTACTGGAAGGACTTGAGGCGGTACGAAAAAGACCTGGTATGTATATCGGAAGTACCGGACCGAGAGGTCTGCACCATCTGGTTTATGAGATAGTTGACAATGCCATTGATGAAGCTTTGGCAGGGTTTTGTAAAAATATTACCGTTAAAATATTACCGGAAAATATCATTGAGGTAAGGGACGACGGAAGAGGTATTCCGGTGGGCATTCAGCCAAAGCTCGGAATTTCTGCCGTTACCGTTGTTTTTACCGTGTTACATGCCGGTGGTAAATTTGGCGGTGAGGACAGTGGATATAAGGTTGCCGGCGGCCTTCACGGTGTTGGTGCCTCGGTTGTTAATGCACTTTCGGAGTGGCTTGAGGTTACTGTATGTAACGGTGAAGGTGTATATAAACAAAGATTTTTGAGGGGCAAGGAAACCGGACCTCTCGAGCGTGTGGGAGACGCTAACGGTGAAAGAGGAACAAAGGTTCTGTTTAAGGCAGACAGCGAGATGTTCGAGACGGTGGAATATGAGTATGATATTCTGCTAAAAAGATTGCGCGAACAGGCATTTTTAAATGCAGGATTAAATATTATCATCATGGACGAACGTGGTGAGGAGAGGATAGAAAAAAATCTTTGCTATGAGGGTGGTTTAAGAAGCTTTGTTGAGTATATTCACAACCGTAGACAGCTTAGCGTTTTACACCCACAGGTTATACATCTTTTTGCCGAGGCAAACGGCTCTCAGGCAGAGATAGCACTACAGTATAACGACAGCTATAACGAGCACATTATATCCTTTGCCAACAATATTAATACTCCGGATGGTGGTACACACGAGCAGGGATTTAAAAACGCCATAACCAGAATTTTTAATGACTTCGGAAGAAAAAAGGGATTTATTAAGGATAAGGAGGAAAACCTTCAAGGTAACGACGTACGTGAAGGAATCACCGCCATAATAAGTGTTAAACTTCAGGAGGCACAGTTTGAAGGGCAGACCAAGGCAAAGCTCGGTAACACCGAGATTAGAGGTCTTGTTGAAAACTTAGTTTTCGATAAACTCAGTGTATTTTTTGAGGAAAATCCTGCTGTCGCTAAGGCTATCTATGAAAAGGCACTCTCCGCCGCAAGGGCTAGAGAGGCGGCAAAAAAAGCAAGAGAACTTGTACGCCGTAAGTCAGCACTGGAAAGCCAACGTATGCCGGGAAAACTTGCCGACTGCCGTGAAAAGGACAACGGTAGAACCGAGATTTATATAGTCGAGGGTGATTCGGCTGGAGGAAGCGCCAAGGAGGGAAGAGATAGTCTTTACCAGGCAATACTTCCGCTTTGGGGAAAGATGTTGAATGTCGAAAAGGCGAGGCTTGACAAGGTTTACGGAAACGAAAAGCTTATGCCGGTGGTTACCGCACTCGGTTGTGGTATCGGTGATGAAATAGACCTCACCAAGCTACGCTATAACAAGGTTTTTATTATGGCGGATGCCGATGTGGACGGAAGCCATATTCGCACACTTTTATTAACCTTCTTTTTCCGTTTTATGCGTCCGTTGATAGAGGCGGGACATATCTATATTGCAATGCCACCACTCTATAAACTCTCCAAGGGTAAGGATGTGAGATATGCCTATAACGATGAAGAGCGCGACGAAATATCAAGTGAGATGAGTAACCCAAGGATAGACCGCTACAAAGGTCTCGGTGAGATGAATCCGGAACAGCTGTGGGAAACCACCATGAACCCCGAAAACAGAATGATTATACGCATAGAGTTGGAGGATGCCGAGTCGGCGGATGAGACTTTTACCATTCTGATGGGAGACAAGGTAGAGCCGAGAAAAGAATTTATAGAGCAGAATGCAAGATACGTAACAAATTTAGACATTTAAAACCGTAATGAAAGAAGTATTTTAATGGAAGAAAACATAACAAAAGTAATAGTTCGAGACATTGAAAAGGAGATGGAAAAATCCTTTATCGACTACTCCATGTCGGTTATTGTCAGCCGTGCACTACCTGATGTTCGAGACGGACTTAAACCGGTACACCGACGCATACTATATACCATGTGGGAAAAAGGACTCGAGCACTCAAAACCATTCAGAAAAGCAGCTGAAACGGTAGGTGCCGTGCTTGGTTCTTATCATCCGCACGGTGACTCGTCGGTTTATGATGCACTTGTGCGTATGGCACAGGATTTTTCACTCAGATATCCTCTTGTTGAGGGACAGGGTAACTTCGGTTCAATAGATGGAGACCCCCCTGCTGCCTATCGTTATACCGAGGCAAGGATGAGCCGTGGTGCCGATTATCTGCTACAGGATTTACAGAAAGAAACGGTAGATTTCACCCTTAACTATAACGACAGTACCAAGGAACCCACCGTTCTTCCTGCACGAACACCAAACCTACTCGCAAACGGTTCTACCGGAATTGCTGTCGGAATGGCAACAAACATACCTCCCCACAACATGGGTGAGGTTATAGATGGAGCACTTTTCCTTTTGGATAATGAGGATGCCGAACTTGCCGAGCTTATGGAGTATATAACGGGACCTGATTTCCCCACCGGCGGTATGATTATGGGTAGAAGCGGTATTCGCTCTGCATATTCTACCGGTCGTGGTAAGATCATTCTTCGAGGTCGTGTTAACATAGAGGAAGGAAAGAACGGTAGGGTTAGCCTTATCGTCACCGAAATCCCTTACATGGTAAACAAGGCAAAGCTACAAATTGCCATTGCCGACCTTGTAAAGGATAAGCGAATCGAGGGAATATCTGACCTATGGGACGAATCCAGTCGTGCCGGAATGAGAATAGTCATCGAGCTTAAAAGGGATGCAAACCCCGAGATTATTTTAAATCAGCTGTACCGATACACACAGCTACAGGATACTGTGGGTGTTATTATGCTTGCCCTTTCGGACGGTGTTCCAAAGGTAATGAACCTGCATGACATGTTAAAAGAGTATCTTGCATTTCAGCGAGAAATTATAATTCGTCGTACCATCTTTGAGCTTCGTAAGGCAAAGGAACGTGCCCACATTTTAGATGGATTGAAGATTGCACAGGATAATATCGACGAGGTAATTGCTATAATTCGTGCCTCTAAAAACCGTAACGAATCGAAGGAAAGACTATGTGAGCGTTTCGGAATTGATGAAATTCAGAGTAATGCTATTGTATCCATGCAGTTAGGTCAGCTTTCCGGATTAGAGCGAGAAAAGATTGAACAGGAGCTCGCCGAAATTAAGGAAAGGATAGCCGACTATGAGGACATTCTTGCAAACGACTATCGTGTTGTTGATATAATCAAGGAGGAACTCGGAGAGATACGCAAACATTACAGGGACGAGCGAAAAACCGAGATTGCTGCAATTTCCGGTGAGCTGGATATCGAGGACTTAATCCCGGTAGAGGACGGCTTGATTACCTATACCCACTTTGGATATATAAAACGTCAGGCTGTGGATATCTTTGAGCACCAAAAACGTGGCGGTCGAGGAGTTTCCGGAATGAATCGTCGTGACGAGGATTTCGTTCAGGAAATGTTTATTGCCGGAAGCCATGATTATATCTTATTTATCACCGACAGGGGTGTCGTGCACAGAATAAAGGGTTATCAGGTGCCGGAGAGTAACCGAAACGCAAGGGGCACAAACATTGTAAATATACTGCCGCTTGACGGAGAGGAAAAAATTTCCTCCATGCTGTCGGTTAAAAGGGAGTCTGAGGGTGAAGGGTTCTTAACCTTTGTTACCGAGCGAGGAATTATTAAGCGTACCCCGATGGAAAACTACAAAAACATACGTAAAAACGGACTGCGTGCAATAAATCTTGATGAGGGAGACAGGCTTGCATATGCCGGCATTACAACCGGTGAGGATCAGCTAATTATCGGTACCCACCGTGGAATGGCTGTAAGATTTGTCGAAAAAGATGCCCGCTCACTCGGACGTACCGCAAGGGGCGTTAGGGCGATAAGGCTTGCCGACGGTGACCATGTTGTCGGTGTTGTCGCAATTAAAGAGGGTGAAATGCTGCTAACCGTTACCGAGGGTGGTAAGGGAAGACGCAGTAACTTTGACAGCTACCGCTTAACAAGGCGTGGTGGTAAGGGAATAAAGAACTACAGTAGAGACATGATTGCCGGAATAAAGGCGGTTGCTGAGGATGATGATGTAATAATTATCAGCGAGAGCGGCATAATTATTCGTATGCATGTTTCAGATATCACCTGTCAGAGTCGTTACGGCGGAGGTGTTCGTGTCATGAGACTGGGAGAGGGCGATAAGGTTGTAACCATTGCAAGAACCGAGCGTAGTGAGGACAGCGAAAATCTTGCAAAGCCGGAGGAGGTATTACCGGAGGACGCCTTAGAGATAGCTATCGACGAGCCGGAAGATATCGTAGAGGATGAAATCATCGAGGACGAGGAATAATGGGAGGTCACGGAAGGGTAAAGATTATTGCCGGTAGTGCAAGAAACATAGAAATTGATCTGCCAAGCAGTGCAAGACCCACCCTTTCGAGGGTAAAGGAAGGAATGTTTTCTTCCATACATTTTGAACTGTCCGAAGGTGATGTAAAATGTCTCGATCTTTGTGCCGGAAGCGGTGCACTTGGGATAGAGGCTCTCTCAAGGGGAGCTGACTCCTGTGTGTTCGTGGAAAGTAACCGTAATGCCTGCCAAACCATACAGAATAATCTAAGAATTACCGGTTTTGAAAACTCCTCTCAGGTGGTTTTAAGCGATGCAAAATCATTTGTTAGACAGTTTCGCTACGAAAACTATTTTGACATAATATTTTTTGACCCACCTTATGAGGATGACGAGCTTGTTACCCTGATAGAATCTTTACCCACCGTAATGAAGGAGGGAGCAAGGCTGCTTGTTGAATCCTCAAAGCCTATTAACAAGGATTTTAACGAACTGAAACTTCAAAAATCATACCGCTACGGGGCGGTACATGTGACAAAATTTGTAAAGCAATCCATTTTATCGGAGGACTATGACAACAGCAATCTGTCCGGGTAGTTTCGACCCATTTACAAGTGGACATCTTGATATAGTTACAAGAGCCGCGGCAATTTTTGATAAGGTTGTGGTTTTGATACTCAAGCACCCATCAAAGAAACCGACCTTTGACATGCAACAGCGACTTGTTTTTATAAGAAGAAGTACAGCACATCTAAAAAATGTAACAGCAGATTATTATGAGGGACTTCTTGTAGACTATGCAAAAAGCTGTGATGCAAAGGTAATTGTTAAGGGACTTAGGGCTATATCCGACTTTGAGTATGAGTTTCAGCAAGCACTTGTAAACAAAAAATTAATGCCGGAAACCGAAACTTTTTTTATAACTACCGGTCCGGAATTTATGTATCTATCAAGCAGTATTGTTAAACAGCTTGTCGATCTTAATCGGGAGATTACCGAATTTGTGCCCGATGAGATAAAGGATGATATAGTAAAAATAATGAAGGAGAAAAGGCAGAATGAACATTGATGAAATCCTGGATCTGATTGATGAAACATTAGAGGACACAATGGCGGTGCCGCTTTCCAAAAAAAGGATGGTGGACATCGAGCTTATGCATGAGTATATAGACGATATCCGCCTTAATATGCCGGCAGAAATTCGACAGGCAAGAGCGATTGTTAACGACCGAAAGGATATTGTTGAGGTTGCAAAAAAGGAGGCGGAGGACATCATTCGTGCCGCCGAAAAGCGCGCCATGGCGATGATTGAGCAGGAGCAGGTTGTTAAGGATGCTTCTAAAAGGGCGGCAGAAATTCTTCACAACGCTAATGTCCAGTCAAGGGATATGAAAAATTCAACCGAAAATTACTGCGACAAAATTTTAAAGGACTTAGAGGATCAGATGGCGAAAAGCTCGGCAGAACTCAGAACTATCAGAACCACCCTGAGAAAAAGAAAATAATACAAGGATTAGATGATATGCCAATTACAACATTTAAAGATATGCTTTTAAAGGCACAAAAAGGCGGTTATGCGGTCGGTGCTTTCAATGTGGAAAACATGGAGATGGCACAGGCTGTAGTTTCGGCGGCAGAGGAGCTTAAATCACCGGTTATCATTCAAACAACACCCTCTACAGTGAGATATGCCGGTGTTGACACCTATTTCGGCATGATATCGGCTATCGCAAAAAATGCAACAGTGCCTGTGGCTGTGCATCTTGACCACGGAAGTGACTTCGAGCTCTGTGCAAAAGCGTTAAGAGCCGGATATACCGGAATTATGATAGATGGTAGTAAGTTACCGCTTGATGAAAATATTGCTGTTACCAAAAAGGTTACAGAGATGTGTTCTGCAGTTGGAGTGCCGGTTGAGGCAGAGCTTGGACAGGTAGGAGGTAAAGAGGACGACACCGAGTGCGAAAATGCGGGATATACCATCCCTTCCGAGGCGGTACGCTTTGAAAAGGAGGCAATGCCGGATATTATGGCGGTAGGTGTCGGCACTGCACACGGATTTTATCCCACAACGCCGGTGCTTAACCTTGAATTAATAAGTGAGCTGAAAGGACTGCTGACGGTTCCTATGGTGCTTCACGGAGCAAGTGGACTTTCGGATGATACCGTAAAGGAGTGCATAAAGCGAGGTATTTGTAAGGTTAACTTTGCCACCGAGCTACGTGTTGCATATTCAGACGGAATTAAATCGACACTCGCAGAAAAGCCGGAGACATTTGATCCGAAGGCATACGGAAAGATAGGCAGAGAAAATGTAAAAAAGCTTGTCATGGAAAAGATTATGGTGTGTGGATGTAATAACAAGGCATAAGAGTAAAGCCAGAAAACTTTATTTCGGACTCAGATCTTTGTACCTTTCAAACTTCGTAAAAGTTTTGCGAATGTGTGGTGTTTAAAATATGGCTCGGTGGAGCGAATTTATAATAGGAGGGAACTCAGATTTGAAAGCAATAATATTAGATATGTATGGTGTCATTGTCAAACAAACAGGTGATGATTTTGTTCCTTACGTACAACAAACATTTCCTAATTTAAAACCTGAAGAAATATGTACTCCTTGGTTTAAAGCAGATGTCGGCGAATTAACCTCTTTACAAGTTTGGGAAGCCTTAGGTTATATCGGTGACATTGAAGAAATAGAGAAGCAATATTTAGATACAATAGAATTAAGTGAAGGCTTTATTGAGTTTATTTCTTTAGCAAAAGAAAAGTATAAGTTAGCCATAATATCAAACGACTCAAGTCGGTGGAGTAAATATTTGAGAGAAAAATTTGATATTGAAAAATATTTTAATGTAATTAGCATTAGTGGTGACTTAAAAACGCAAAAACCAGATAAGCATATTTTTAATTTAACTTTAAAACAGTTAGATTGTATCCCTACAGAATGTTATTACATTGATGATAGAGAGAGTAATATAAAAGTTGCCCAAAATTTAGGTATGCAAACAATATTATTTAATAGAACAAACATAAAATTTGATGGAAAAACAGTAAGTTCCTTTAAAGATTTAAAGTACCTATTATGAGCTGTTGCTTGTTACAAGACTTTTTACTACTACTAAAGATTATTTAACTAATAAAATGTATTTGAGTTTCGCTACACTGTGGTGAAACCGGACAAAACATCAAACAAGGAATGGTCATTATTATGTCGATAAAACATGGTGTTTCAGCTTTAAACCTTGAAATGACCGACAGGGTTCCACGCACCGAGTATTCGGTGGAAGGTCATTGGCAAGCTGTCGAAGCATTTACCGGAATAAAAATAACATCTAACTCAACAGAGCAGGAAAAATTTGTAGCACAGCAAGCCTTTTTTAAGGCATGGAACTATGATTTGATGTGGGGTGTTTTAATAAACAACAGTTTTCTTGGCAGCTATTATACCGACATGGGTCATGCAAACTATGAGGAGGGCGGTGTAGATTTTCGTGAGACGGGAACGGCGGTTTTCGAGGATGAGGAGGATGTTTTTGCCTTTGATCCGATGGAAAAACTACCACACTATACCGAAGCCGAACTTATTAATAGGTTTAACGACGATTATGATAAAAGATGTGAAAGATCACCCGATGCGATAAACATGACCGGTACCTACATAACCGCAATGTCGGGCTTAATAGATATCCTGGGCTGGGATATGTTGTTACTGTCTGCAGGTGTAGATTACGAAAGGTTTGGTCGGCTCATGTGCCGCTACATAGAGTGGATGAAGCCCTTTTATACGGCACTTGCAAAGTCCAAAACGCCGTACGTTATGGCACACGATGACATAGTTTGGACATCGGGAGCCTTTATTGATCCGCAGTGGTATAAAAAATACATCTTTCCGGGATACAAGGAGCTGTTCGCACCGGTTATCGAATCAGGCAAAAAGCTACTGTACACCTCTGATGGCACCTACGACGAATTTATCGACGATATCGTTAATTGTGGAGTTAATGGTTTTGTAATGGAGCCAACAACCGACATGGGGTATATTGCCGAAAAATACGGAAAAACTCACTCCTTCATTGGAAATGCAGACACCAGAGTGCTACTTATGGGTGGTAAGGATGACATATATGCCGAGGTAAAAAGGTGTATGGATATAGGCAAAAAATGTCCCGGATTTTTCATGGCGGTAGGCAATCATATTCCTGCAAATACACCGCTTGACAGCATAAAATGGTATGAGGAATTTTATAGAGAGCTTTCTAAAAGATAGCTGTAACCTACCTGATACTCCATTTTCAAGAAAAATCTTGACATTATTGCCCTAATATGGTAAAATGAACTTCAACCCGCCTGAAGATGGCTTTTTAAGTGCGAAACGCCGCCAACCTCAGCGAGGCTCTGACAAACAAGAGAAAGGAAAATTATGAAAGCAACAATAGTGACCGGAGGAAAACAGTACAGCGTTCAGGTAGGAGACGTTATCTACATTGAAAAGCTTGATGTTAACGATGGCGATAAGATCGTGTTCGATCAGGTTCTCACAGTAGGTGAAGAGGGTGCAGTAAAGTTTGGCACCCCGACAGTAAAAGGTGCAACCGTAGAGGCATCACTTGTTAAAAACGGTAAGGCAAAGAAAATTACGGTATTTACCTACCGCCCGAAAAAAGGCTCGGCAAGAAAACTCGGACATCGTCAGCCGTACTCCAAGGTAGAGATAACCGCAATTAATTCGTAAATTTTACAAGAAATAACCTATTTAGAGAGGAAAAAATAATGGCACATAAAAAAGGTGTTGGTTCAACAAAGAACGGACGTGACTCAGAGTCGAAACGTCTTGGTGTAAAGCGTGCAGACGGACAGGCAGTGCTTGCCGGAAACATTTTGGTACGTCAGCGTGGAACACATATTCATCCGGGCAACAATGTAGGCTGTGGTAGCGACTATACATTATTCGCATTGGCCGGTGGTCGTGTAAAATTTGAAAAGTTCGGAGCAGGACGCAAAAGAGTAAGCGTATATCCTGAACAATAATTATCAGTGGGGTGATCTTAAAAGAACACCCCATAATAACGGGATGTAGCTCAGTTTGGTAGAGTGCTTGGTTTGGGACCAAGATGCCGCACGTTCGAGTCGTGTCATCCCGACCAAAATCCCCTGTAAAACGGCTGTTTTACAGGGGATTCTTGTATTTTGTGAGCGGTGATTTTATGGTTTGACCACATGAAATCCCACAGACAGATTTATTTGTGAATATTTTTGCGATGGATTTCGATATTACTTTTTTGATGATGTGCAAACTCAGTCCTAAAATGGGATTGAGTTTTGAATAGGGCGTGGAGGTTTCTTTGGTTACTGTGTATCATTTTTTGACCTCAACTCCTCAAGCTCCGCTCTCATCTGGTCTATCAGCACAGCCAATTTTTCCTCACACTCTTCAATCGAGTGGGCATAAATATTTCGTGAATGTTTCTTTCCGTCAATCCATGTCGGTGAATATCTCCCCTCTCACAGATTTTCACTGATCTGACTGATGCACCCTGTTTCCGGTTTTCGCTTCTTTCATTTTCTGTTCCATCTAATTTTTCACAAAAAGAATACACCCAGCAAATCGGTGAGTGCGATCTTATATTATCTTACGACACGAGAAAAACAAAATGTTCCAAAATTATTTTAAAAACTTTTCTTTCAATATTTTTATGCGTTTTGTAATTGTACTGTGAGACTTGTAACCAAGTTTATCTGCAATCTTTTTTTGAGACATACTGTTCATACGCAATCGCAAAATATTTTTATCTTCTTCCGAGATTGAATTCCAAAATGCATCGCTGTCAATCTTAGCCGACACCAGTTCCTCAACATTTGTGTTGTGTGCTTTATGAGTTATGCTTTCTATATACAGTTGGAGAAATATGATATTTCTTTTTAAAAAGAACTGTAAAATAAGAATTTCCGGAAAAGCCTACCTTAACCCCTATTTCGGTTACAGACATATTGGTGGTGGTAAGAAGTTCTGCCGCCTTAGCTAATCGTATCTCATTGAGGTGTTCGGGAAAGCTCGATCTAAAATAACCATTAAAGATTTTGCTAAAATAAGAACGACTAAGGCCAAACTGTGATGCAATTGAATCAATATCAAGTCCGGGATTAAAATAATTTTCCTTAACATAAGCACCAATCGCTTCATTTAGTTCGACGTTTGAATTTTTGACCGATAGTTGAAAATCCTGCTTATAGGTAGATAACTCATGTGCAAGATAGGTAATTAAGCTACTGCGATCGCTGCACTGCATCAGCATAGCATAAACATCCGAATACTCCTGCCAAGACTCTTCACGTTTGTTAATATTTTTGTTCAGTTCACGAAACGATCTACATAGAGCGGTTGCCATTATCATTATTGCCTCATGATATTTTAGGCACGAAACACGATCGGAAAGCTCCCTTGCTACACTATCCCAGTCAGCATTTTTTTCATTAACAATAATATTAATTAAGGAACTTTGATAACCCTCAATGTCAAACGGAGTAGTTTGTGATACAAGCTCATCATACATAAAAATGAGCTTTTCGTCATAAAAAACTCGATGTTTCAATGCCTCATTGGCCTGAGAGTATATAATGGCTAAATTGGACACCGAGTTAGATGGTGAGGAAACGCCAATATATCCACCCTCTATCATCTTAATCAGTTTTGATAAATCCTCTGACACTGTGCGGCTGAAATCATCCTTATCCTTGGCCACATCGCAATATGCAATGATAACGTGCAACATTTTTGTTGTGTCAACAAATCTATAACCAACGCCATTACTCTGATCAATAAGGCTATCGAGTTGGTTGCTGTTAAACAAAGAATTGGTACTTAAAACGGATACGCACACCCAATACCCCGACTTGTAGTCATCAACAAAACTAAAAAGGGAGTTGCCGGAGACAGTTAGCTGTCGTTCGTTAATAAAGTTGAAAAATTCGTCTCTATAGTGAGAGGATTGTATGGAGTTAACAACCTGAGTTACCGTTTCACTAAGCTCTCTGTTAAATGGAAACGGCACTGAGGTTGAAGCAGGTGATTTATGTGCCCGTGTCGCCTGAAGCAACGTCTCAATCGGCCGAGCAATTAAGTAAGAAAGATAGTAGGTACTTGTAAATATAAACAGCATGACAATTGCAGTTATGACGGTGTAAAAAATAATATCTCCCACTATATTAAATGTAATATCATTTTTGTTATAAAAGGAATGTATCTGGTACACAGAGTTGCTCAGCTGCACAGAGGTATGAAGGTAGCTATTATCTAATATGATTTCCTTGCTATCAAATTGACTGTCGAAGTACTGTTGAAACTCCTCGTCATTGTTAAGAGTTAAAAAAGCCTCTGACTTATCGTCGATAAAATACATCGAGGGATAATTTTCGGACGAAGAGTTTACGAAAAGCTTTGACTGCAGGGCATTTAGATTTATAATTAAAAAAATCCCATATTCAATTTCACCATTTAATTTTGCGTAGTTTAAATCATAAACTACTAATTTTTTTGTCGGACCATCCAGAATAAAATACATTGGAGCCGCAACTATGGGTTGTTGCTGTATTGTTGTTAGCACATCATTTTTAACAGTTGTGGCATTATATATTGAATCATAAGCCCATATTAGTTCGTTCTTATTAAAAATTGCCACCGACTCAAAACCGGCAACCGCCTTGGTGTGTTGCTGAAGAGCGAGGGTCATGTTATATTTCTCTGCACCGGTGTGTTCATCATCTAAGGCATATATTTGCGTGTCCGACAAGTCCAGTGCAATTCTACACACATTAGCGTGCTCATTGATGGTATGTTCGAAAGTGACCTTTGCAGTATCAACCATGCTTTCATGAACAAGCATCAATTCTTTAGCCTGATTGTTTATAAGATTAGTAAATAAGATTGAGAAAAAAATCAAGCTTGCTGAAATTGATATGATTAAAAAACTTACAAGAATATTTCGATGCACCTTAGAGGTGAACATTTCAGATAATCGTTTCATAACTATGCACCTTCCTTTCTTACGGCATTTGACATTCTTGTAGTATTATTTCTTGTAATTATAACATAAGTAACAAATTCTGTACACATTATTTTATACGTCTACAACAAAAACATAAATTGCTTGCAAATTTAACACTCAATAAATGCCATAACAATATAAAATTAATAGAAAAAGATGTTTTTAATATTTACATTGCATATACAATCTGCTAATATTTGTGTTACGGAAGAAATGTTTTAGTACATAACTCACAACAAATGGGGTTGAAAGATGCAAAATTTGCAGGAGAAATCTAAGGCAAAAAAAAGGAAGTATAATTCCGAAAATTTTCCACTTTATATTCTTGCACTGCCGGGTATGCTTGCACTCATAGCATTTTCTTACATACCTATGACCGGACTGGTAATGGTTTTTAAAGACTATAATTTTAAGGGCGGAATATATGGAAGTCCTTGGGCGAACCCAATAACAAAAAACTTTCAGTTCTTTTTTAACAATTTAGAGATGGCAATGCGTGCTACTCGCAATACTGTTTTGTTCAATCTGGCATTTTTTGTATTTGGAACAATTTTTGCAATAGCAGTTGCGATAATGCTAAACGAGATAAAGAATAAAAAATTTATCAAAACAACCCAAAGCGTTATGTTTTTTCCATATTTCATTTCATGGATGGTAGCAGGAAGTATATTACAAGCAATATTAAGCCAGGAAAATGGAATTATAAACGGTTTTTTAGAAGCATTAACCGGAGAGCGATATGATTTTTATTCCTCCCCTAATGCATGGATTGTAATATTAATAGTAAGTGAAATATGGCACGGTGTGGGATACAGCTCTATAATTTATTATGCAGTATTAAGTGGCATCGACACCTCCATGTATGAAGCAGCCTCTATAGATGGGGCCAGTAAGTGGCAAAGCATAATAAATATTACATTACCTATGCTTCGTCCTACGGTAATAATTCTGTTTTTGCTCGCAGTTGGAAACAGCTTAAAAGGCGGTTTTGCAATGATAGTCGGCCTAACAAATCTTAATCCTTTGCTTTATAGCGTAACCGACTTTATTGATGTTTATGTCTACCGTGCAGGTGTTAGCAATGGAGAAATGGCCTTCGCCTCTGCAATCTCACTCTACCAATCTGTTTTCGGACTAATTTTGGTTTTAGTTTGCAATAAAATTGTTTCTAAGGTCGAACCGGATTCATCACTGTTTTAACGAGAGGAGCTATATATGGTTATAAAGCAATCACTTGCTGATAGAGTTCTGATAGTTATTTTTTACGTTCTGTTAACACTGTTTGCTCTTTTTTGCATATTCCCAATTGTTGTAGCTATTTCCGGTTCTTTCTCATCAGAACAAGCCATAGCCTCCAACGGATTTTCTTTGCTTCCACAGCAACCAAGCCTAGACACCTACAAATATGTGTTTGAAAGACAGGGTTATCTCTTGTTGAATGCATATGCTATGACAATAATAGTAACGGTAATAGGAACCTTAATATCGGTGATGATTACCACCAGCTACGCTTATGCCACCTCGGTTCGTAACTTTGCCGGCGGAAGATTTCTAACTTTTTTTGCATATTTCACAATGCTATTTAGCAGTGGTATGTTGCCTTGGTATCTTATATTAACAAAGTACTATGGGTTAAAAGATTCCATCTGGGCCATGATTCTACCCTACTGCATGAACGTGTTTTATATGTATCTTCAAAGAAACTTCTTTCGTTCGCTTCCTTATGAAATAGTAGAAAGTGCAAAAATTGATGGTGCCGGACATTTTAGAATTTTCTTTCAGATGATGGTGCCGCTTTCAAAGGCAGGCCTCGTTACCGTTACATTGTTTTATGCCCTCCAATTTTGGAATGATTTTTATCTTCCGTTAATGCTTATTAATGATGACAGTCTTTATACAATACAGTTTATACTATATAAAATGATGTCAAACATTCAGTTTTTAGCTACCGGAGGCGAAGCAGCTACGCAATATACCATTCCAATGCCGTCCCAGACAATAAAGATGGCAATCACCTGTATTGCTATAGGACCAATTGCACTCATTTATCCATTTTGCCAAAAATATTTTATGAAGGGGGTGACTGTCGGCGCTTTAAAAGGGTAACCCATCATAATAACCATACGTATTTTTTAGGAGGATTAAAATGTTTAAGAAGATTATAGCGGCTATTTTAGCATCAGTTATGATACTTTCAACCGCCTGTAGTGCTCCGGCTGAAGAAGCCACAGGAACATCTGACGCAGCAGAAACTCCATCAAGTGATGCAGCAACCACAGAAGATAGCGGAGAAACATATGAAGTTACCATGTATGTTCACGGCGATGCTTCTCAACGTATGCAGGAATTTTTAGATAATGAGTTTATTGCTGAGGTTGAGGCTGCAATAAACGTTGTCCCTAATGTGCAGTTTCTACCTTGGAGTGAATATGCCTCGGGAAAGAATGAAACCATGCATGCCGCCGGTGAAAAATTCATGACCCAGACAGATACAAACTATATGAACAAGTCCATCTCTAAGGGTTACCTTGCAGATTTAACCGATTCTATGGCGAACTATGGGCAAAACATCCTGGAATACTGCGGTCAAAGTTCTCTTGATGCATTTCAATCGCAGGGTAGGCAGTATGCAATACCTTTTGGTAACAAGCCAAACTCAGGTCAAGACTATATGTTCGCTGTAAGGCAAGACCTTCTTGAGTCTGTTGGAATGACAGAGATAACTTCGTTTGAAGATTTGGAAGAATTTTATACACTTGCTTCTGCACAAACCCCCGGTATATTAGGTTATAGTCGTGGCGTTAGCGTAAAAGCTTTTCTTGGTGGAATAGATAGCGACATAAATGTCTATCTTCCATACTCATTTATGATGACAGATGGCAACAAGCCCGACGACACATCAGTATCCAACTTCTATGCATCAGATGAATACAGACAGGTTTCAGAAATAACTTCCGACTGGGTAGAAAAGGGAATTATTCCTTCTTATATTCTATCCAACAAAGAACAGGCTATTGCCGAGTTTAACAACGGAAATGCATTGTTCTGCACAGGTGCAAGTTACAGAACTTTTGAATACAACAACATCGTTCGTCAGGTAGTCCCGGAAGCTATTTTTAGAAACTACTATATAGGTGATAAAACACAAACTCCATGGATGACTCGTGGTAATTATTCAACAGCATGGCAGGTTGGTGCCGCTGTTGAGGGTGAGGAGTTAGATGCCTACGTAAAACTTATGGATCTATTGCAGAGTGACATAAAGTGGAACGATATGATGCTCTATGGAATAGAGGGCGTAGACTTTCAAATCAACGATGACGGAGCTGTTGAGAAATTAGTTAGTGATGCATTCTTTGATAGCTACATTCCTGACAATGTTAATTTTAAAAGATATGATGACTATATTACCGAAGACATGATAACCGAGTTTGAAAACTGGGACGATGGTGCAATATTACAAAAAGATGTTGGCTTTGCCTTTGACCCCTCACCGGTATCGGTTGAGCTTGCTCAAATCAGTGCAGTTGAAGAAGAGTTTATTAGCCCAATTACAAATGGTTTACTTGACTATGAATCTAACATTGATGAAGCTTTGAGTCGACTTGAAGAGGCCGGAATACAAAAATTTATGGATGAATACGAAAGGCAGTTCACAGAGTTTTTAAATAGTAAATAATTTTATTTTTAGATTTAAGCAGACAAGACGGATAATATTTATGTTTTGTCTGCTTTGATTACAGGTTGGTTCTTTATAGAACAATAATCACAAGGACGATATTAATATGAAAAACATTGACCAAACATTTAGACAAATTCACTTAGACTTTCATACCGGACCGGCAGTGGAAGGCGTTGGCAAAGATTTTAATGCGAAGGAGTTTGCAAAAACGTTAAAAAAATCAAAGGTTACAGCGATAAATGTATTTGGGCGTTGTCACCACGGCCTATTGTATTATAACAGCAAAAAATTCCCCGAGCGTATTCACCCGCATTTGGTAAATAAAAACCTAATGGGTGAGATGATAGACGCGTGTCACGAACAAGGCATAAAGGCGCCGGTTTATCTGACAATAGGGCCGGATAAATACACCGCCGAACATCACCCCGAATGGCTTTATCGCGGATTAGACGGCAGGCACACCGGCGGCTCTATTATCGAGCCGGGTTTTGGACAGATGCCTTGTATAAATACAGGTTACAGAGACTTTTTGAAAGAGATGATTAGTGAAATCTGTGAGGGTTTCAATGTGGATGGTTTTTGGCTTGATCTCCTCTTTGATATTGATTGCTCCTGTTCAACCTGTCGCAAAAAAATGAAAGAGGAAGGATATCTTCTACACAAAGCGGATGACCGCATGGAGTATGCAAAAAAGAAGGTTATAGAGTTTAAGCAAGAAATCAGCGATCATATCGCAAGTCATGGAGAGGATATTTCGGTTTTCTACAACTGCAGTCATGTTGGACCTTACATTAAAAAGTCGATTGAATCCTACTCTCACATAGAACTCGAGTCAATTCCCAGCGGTAACTGGGGGTATATCACCTTTCCGGTAAGTATGCGATATGCACGAACTCTTGGCAAAGATTGCCTTGCGCACACCGGTAAATTCCATATTGAGTGGGGTGATTTACATAGTTTTAAAAACTATCATGCTCTTGAATATGAATGCTACAGAATGTTAGCACTTTGTTGCAAATGCCTTATTGGCGACCAGCTTGATCCCGGCGGTGTGCTAAATGAATATGCCTACGATATGGTAGAAAAGGTTTACACCAGGGTGGAACAACTCGAACCATGGTGTGTAAACGCTAAACCAAGAAATGATTTTGCAGTTATGACAGCCGAAGAGTTTGTTGGTGGAGGTAGAGGTAAGTTACCTCCTGCAAACATGGGTGCAGAGCATATGTTTTCTGCACTGGGATATCAATACGACTTTGTAGACAGTGAAGGAGATTTTGACGCCTATAAGCTGTTAATTCTCCCTGACAACATTCCGGTAAACGATACCCTACATAAAAAATTGCAACGCTATCTTAACAATGGCGGCAAAATTATTGCCTCTTACGAAAGTGGCCTAAACGAGGATAAATCTGAAATGAGCTTAACCGAAACAGGTGTTACCCTTGTAGAGCCAACATACCGTCTCGATGGCAAATTGGCAAGAGGATTGCTTTCGCCAAGCAATGAATATGTAGACTATATTGTTCCGATTGGAGACATTGGAACAACATTACCCGAGACAGAACACGTAATGTATATTAAAGGTTTAGAGGTTGCGGCCGATAATGCAAACACTCTTGTTTATTTTACAAAACCTCGATTTGATCGCACCTATGAGCATTTTTCCAGTCACAGACAAAGTCCCTCAAGCGGTGAATTCGGCAACCCGGCAATAGTTAAGAACGGTAACGTTATTTACTTTGCAAGTCCAATCTTTACCACCTATAATGCACGTGCTCCAAAGTGGTGCAGAACTATGCTTAAAAACGCTATAGACATGCTTATAGGCGAGCAAATAATAACACACAACGGCCCTTCTACTGCCTTTTTAACGGTAAACCACCAAGGCGTCGAAAATCGTGATGTCATCCACCTTTTACACTATGTGCCGGAACAACGTTGCAGTGAAATATTAACCATTGATGATATTATTCCATTATATAATTTGTCGGTTAATTTGCTGGTAGACAAAACACCGGTTAGCGTCAAGATTGTTCCACAACAAAAAGACATACCGTTTAGCTATGAAAATGGCAAAATCAGTTTTATTATAGACAAGCTTAATGGATACGAGGTAGTTGAGGTAAAATATTAATGCACTATGCAAACAAGAGTGACAAAGAGGTTTAAAGAGCAGATTGTACCGAGCAAAAACGGCTATAAAGCGTTATAAACACTACAAAAAATAACTGCAGAGCAGTTTGGGACCAAGATGCCGCACGTTCGAGTCGTGTCATCCCGACCATTTTGAGTAATCATAACCCAAGTGAGGGTGTGGTTACTCAATTTTTTCTGTGTAAATATATGTTTGTCTTTAAATTTTTTAAGCTACGACCATGTAGTTTATCGCAACGCCTTGTCTTGATTCAAGGGTATAGCTATCGGTTGCCGGAGTTTTTGGGATTTCTAACAGCCCTATGAACTTGTAGAAAATCAGTATCCTTTGTGTGCGGTTTTTGCCTTTGCCCTCGATTGGGTAGACCTCAATCCGTTCGACAAGCTCTCTTACGTTCGAATCCCCAACCCATTTACCCCGACAGCTTTTTCGACCGTAAAAGACATTTTGAGTAATCATGACCGGGGTGAGGTGTGATTACTCAATTTTTTTCTGTGTAAATATATGTGTGTATTAATTTTTAGCACGACCATTTTGATACCTGTTGTTAAAAAATAGGTTATTTTTTTTATCTGTTAATTCTAAAATGTAATCTGTGCTGGTTTTGTAATATTTTGCAAGTTCTATTACCGCCCAAACCGGAATTTTGTGTATACCTTTTTCATAACGCCGATACACTTCCCTTTGACACTTTAGAACACTCGCTATATCTTCCTGTGTTTTGTCGTTATCAACTCTTAAATCCTCTAATCTTTGAAATAACATATAGCACCACCTCTCTAACCTTATGCTACAATATTGTAGCAAGATATGTATCTAAGGGTGATATATGCTTAAATGTGATATGGAACTCTGCATTCATAACATTGATGATGAGTGCTATTGTAAGAGTATTTCGATGGATAGTGTTGGACTTTGCACCGAGTGTATCATTCTGAGGTTTCCGGAAGATGTTGTTTAGCGTTGCAAAAAGGAAGCGTTAGAACGTATTGAGGCAGACTGGGCTGAGAAATAAAATTATCGCCCTAAATCCCGTACTCTTTTTTGTTGTGGTGGATTCCTCATCTGCCGTTCAATGCAGATACCGGAACGAGAAATATTGTGGTTTTTGCTTGCGAAATAACGAACGGAGTGAGTTAAACAATAATTTCAATAGTTCAACCGCAGGTGCAGATGGGCATAACCGCTATTGTTGCTTTTCTATTCTAACTCCTCTTCATCAAAGTCATAGGCTAAACTTTCGCCCTTTGCAATCTTCTCTTTTTCTTCCTGTATTAGTTCGTTTATCCATGCTGAATTTATGGCATGTTCTAAGCTTTCTTCTCCTATTTTGGATTCATCTGCAAAAGCATTAAATATATTTTGTTTTTCATACAATATTTCTGCCATCCTTTTATCTATTCCGGCCTCCGATAAAAGTCTGTAAACCAAAACATTTCGTGTTTGACCCATTCTGTAGGCTCTTGATATAGCCTGATTTTCGATAGACGGTTTTATCTGAGGTTCGCAAAAAACAACTATGCTTGCCGCCTGAATATTAAGTCCGGTACCACCCGCAATGACCTGGCTCAGCAGTATTTTAAATCCTTTACACTCGGTAAATTCATCTATTATTTCCTGCCTTCGCTCGACAGATATATCTCCTGTTATAGTTTCGAGGCAATCCTCCTTTAACATGTTTTGTAGTTTTTTAAGTGTGTTTCTAAAAAAGGAAAAAACCAATATTTTTCTGTTTTCGTTTCTTGCTTCCTTAATAATTTCAAGTAGTCGCAACGCTTTGTTTGAGTGCTTAATATCATTAACATTCCAGGAAATTTGTCTCATTGCCATAAAGTTGCTTTCCATGAGCGAGAGTTTATACATCTCCTCCTCCTGGGTGTTAATATCACACCATTCTTCCGACTCTATTAAGTCCGGAAGTTCGGTTAAAACAGCGTCCCTTGTTCGTCTTAAATACACCTCTGCAATTGCCTTTTTAAAATCCTGCGACATTGACAGATGCTTCATGTTTTCGATTTTCTCTGCAACCGGTGTGTTTAAACAGCCGATTAAATAGCACATTTCATCGACATCATTTTCGATAGGAGTTCCGGTCATAAGCAATATTTTATCGGAAATTACCCTTAATTTTTCAAAAGCTTTTGCTCTTTTGGTTTCCTTGTTTTTTATGTAATGTGCCTCATCGCTGACAAGCAAATTTATTTTAAAGCCTTCCGGTAGCTTGAACTTGCTTATAGTTTCGTAGGTTGTGATGGCAACACCACCGTTTGTTAACCAATCTTGCAGTTCAGATTCCCAGTCTCTATGTATTTTCATAGCCCGTAAGTAGCTATGTTTTTCAATTTCTCGCACCCAATTTACCAAAACACTTAGTGGGCAAACAACCAAAAATTTATCACTTCCATTGGCCTTTAGATGAGCAAATGCTGCCATCGCCTGAAATGTTTTACCGAGCCCCATTTCATCGCCAAGCAGTGTTTTTTTTCCGTACAGACTGTATTTTACCCCAAACTCTTGATATGTTCTTAAAGTCGCCTTCATTAAAGACACATCTAAAGGGAAACTGTTTATTCTGTCCAGCAGATCGTCTGATAAATTGTGGCTATCATCCCTGCCTATTTCGGGGTGTATTTTTGAAAGATAGGCATAATAGCTTGCTGAATTTACTTTAAAATCCTCTAGAAGATCATTCTTTTCGATGTTATATAACTTATTGTATTTTTTTAAGAGGTATTTATAATAGATACATACCGGACCCTCTAAAATGTTGTTAATATATTCATCGGCTTTTTGTGCTGTTTCTTTTTTACGTTTAGAGGCAAAAAACCATACAAATGAGTTTTTGCAGGGGCTTAATTTCTCTGCAAGGGTATTGACCTCATCTATATGTTCGTTGTAAATCTCGGTGGATTTTTTTATTACGGAAATTAGCCTATCCTTAATAAATATCCCTTTTATTATTTCAAATTCCTTTTCGCTCAATCTATCTAAATCAAAACGAATTTTAATGCCTACTCGTGCCGATTTGTAAAACTCCTTTACAATTTCCTGTATGTTTTCGGCATTATCCTCGCCAATTCCCGGCAAATCACATAGCTGCTTAAAGGTCATTAAATTAAGCTGTGCCATATTTTCAATGCTATTTTCTTTTAAGGCCGCAACTCTTACTCCCTTTTTACTTTTTGTAAATTCGTCCACAGAAATATTTTCTAACAATTTTTGCGTGTTTGTAAAAATAATCTCATCGTAAAATTTGATGATAGCGTTTAGCACAACCCCTTCGCTATCAACTATCATTTTTAAATCACTAAATATTTTATTAACGATCGTCAAATTATTGTTGGCTTTATTTATATCAATCTTATTGGCCATGATCTCCTCCGTTAATATATATTACCGCCTCATTGCCTATACGAAGTATTGTATAGCAATACTTTTCATGTGTCAAGTTGACAATTTAACAATTTAGCTTTGCATCTTGTCGCAAAATTTAAACTTGTCACAAATGCTTGTGTCAAACTTAAAGTTCAAAAGGTTGAATTTGCAAAATTATGGTGCTATACTTTAATCAAAGGATACATCCGGCGCGCAGATGTGTCACCAATAAAGATTATAGGAGCAAATGAGATGAAACAAGGTGTACAAAAATTCGGGCGTTTCCTCAGCGGCATGGTTATGCCGAACATTGGTGCTTTTATTGCTTGGGGCATAATTACCGCTCTGTTTATTCCGGATGGGTGGTTGCCCAACGAAACGTTAGCACAGCTCGTTGACCCTATGCTGAAATACCTTCTGCCGCTTTTAATTGGTTATACCGGCGGTAGAGCTATAAGCGATGTTCGCGGTGGTGTGGTCGGCGCGATAGCAACCTTCGGCGTTATTGCCGGCGCGGATATTCCGATGCTTTTAGGTGCAATGATAGTAGGCCCTTTAAGTGGAATAGTTGTTAAAAAGTTTGACGATGCAACCCAGAGCAGAATCCCTGCCGGTTTTGAGATGTTGGTAAACAATTTTTCTGCAGGAATTCTCGGAACAATACTACTAATCATAGGCTTTTACGGTATAGGTCCACTTGTGACAATCGGAACAAATGCACTCGGTGCCGGAGTTAATTTCCTTGTCGAATGGGGACTGCTTCCGATTACGGCAATATTTGTAGAGCCGGCAAAGGTGCTTTTCCTAAATAATGCAATTAATCACGGCGTGTTCACCCCTCTCGGTGCAGAACAGATTGATGAGCTCGGAAAATCGGTCTTTTACATGATAGAGTCTAACCCCGGCCCCGGCCTTGGATTACTTGTCGCATTTATGGTTGCCGGCAAGGGCAGTGCAAAGAGCAGTGCTTCCGGTGCGGCATTTATCCACTTTTTCGGCGGTATCCATGAACTTTATTTCCCCTATGTACTTATGAAACCCATAACCTTGCTTGCATTGATAGCCGGTGGGGCAACAGGAACATTTATCTTTTCTACCTTCGATGGCGGTCTGACAGGTGCGGCATCTCCCGGAAGCATAATAGCACAGATGATTATGACACCTGCCGGAGCACACATTCCGAACCTTTTAGGTATTGCAGCTTCTGCGGTTGTGACTTTCCTTATTGCGGCTGTGTTGATTAAAAGAAGCTCAAATGGCGACGATGATATCGAGGCTGCACAGAAAAAAATTAAGGACATGAAAGCACAGTCTAAAGGACTTGCCACTGAAACGGTTTCAGAAGAAGCACCCGTTCAACAGACAAATTTATCAGATGTTTCCTTTATCATATTTGCTTGCGATGCCGGAATGGGATCGAGTGCGATGGGAGCTACAAAACTTCGCAAAAAGTTGAAAACAAACGGTATTGAGGATATAACGGTAAAACATTCACCGGTTAGCGAGATACCAAGCGAGGCACAGGTGGTTGTCACCCACGAGCAACTCAAGGAACGTGCAAAAGAGGCAAACCCGAGTGCATATCTTGTAACCATAACCGACTTTTTATCCGCACCTGAATATGATGAGCTGATTAACAAAATTAAAGAAGATAAAGGAGTTTAGTAATGAAAGAGTTTAAATATACAATAGTAGACGAGCACGGAATACATGCAAGACCGGCAGGAGAACTTGTAAAGTTAATGCAGGGATATGAGTGTGACATTACCTTTACAAAGGGTGCAAAATCCGCAAGTGGAAAAAAGCTATTTGCAGTGATGGGTATGGCGGTTAAAAAAGGCGAAGAGATAACAGTGTGTTGTGACGGTGCTGACGAAGATGCGGCAATACAGGCGGCAGAAGACTTTTTATCCAAAAACCTGTAATCGTCAATGTTAAAAGGATAACATCATGCACACAATACCACAGCGGCTAAGCAAAATATTTGCCACTCTCTTGGAAAGCGGTGAGCCGGTCAGTGTAACAACACTTGCCGACGTGCTCGGTGTAAGTCGTCGTACCGTATTTCGTGAGCTTGAGAATGTCGATAGCGTACTAAAAAAATTAAATCTCCACCTTGATACAACGATAGGAGAAGGACTGTATCTTCTGGGCGAACAGCATGATATTGAAAGGCTGAGAGACATAATAACCACTCGACGTGACAGCCTCGCAACGGATAAAGAAGGTCGCCGAAACACACTTGCGCTACTAACTCTCGACAGCATACAGTGGAAAAAGCTGTACTACTTTTCCAGTGTGCTGGAGGTGAGCGAGGCAACCATCAGCCTGGACATGGATGTTCTGGAAAAGGAATTTAAAAGCTATAATATTCAGCTGTTACGCAAAAAGGGCACGGGAGTTTTTGTAAACGGTACCGAAATGAATATCAGAACCGCCTTCGTAAACTATCTTTTAAAGGTACAAAACTCCCCCTTGCCTAATAATATACTTTCCACAGCAATAACACAGGGTGTAAATGATGTTGTAAAGGCGCAGTCGATATTCCTCAACTGGATGACAGGGGATGCACTGGCAATAATGAGTTACCGCCTTATCGTGCAGGTGTCAAGGTTAAAAAAAGAGCAGACGCTTGGAACGAGCGAGGTAAAGAAACAGAACACTCTCTACACCGAGGTGGCAATTAAACTGGCGCACGAGCTTTCCTACCACTTCGATATAGAGATAGCTAATCAGGAACTCGATTATATAGTAGACGGACTTCGCGCCGCAAGGACAAAAACCGGCAGTGAATTTTATGAGGAAGAAAACATATCTTTCTCGCGTGCCCGACATCTTGCGTATAAGATGATAGAGCGTTTCGACAGCCACCTTGCTCCGACGCTAAAAACCAATGAGGATCTTGTACGTGGGTTGAGTATTCACCTTTGGTCGGCGGTTGTGCGTATCGAGAGCGGATACAGGATAGAAGACCCGCTTGGCGGACAGCTAAAAAAAGAGTACCCTGATATCTACAAAAAGGCTGAAAAGTCTTGTGCAGTTCTAAGCGAAGACTTGCAAAAGCAGGTGCCGGAAGAGGAAATCGCCTGTATAGCCACTCACTTTGGTGCGGCGATGATGCAGATTGGTGATAATAGGGTGAAACGGCGCTTAAAGGTGTCGGTAATCTGCCTTGGAGGGATAGGGGTTTCCTACATGATGGCTGGACAGATAAAAAAGCTTTTCGGCAAGGAGGTTATTGCCGAGGTAGGAGAGTATAATCAGCCATACAGCTGGAAAGATAGTGACTTTTTGATTGCTACCACCGACATACCCGATACCGAAAAGCCGGTTGTAATAGCACATCCCCTTTTAACCACCTCTGAAATTGATGAGATAAGCAGACTTATAGAAACACTCTCAACCCAAAGCCCTGTTAATTTAGGACGACAAAAACAATATACATTCATTGAGAGGATAAACAGAGTTATAAATCACCTTCAGGATATCGAATATATTCTTAAAAACTTTAAAACGATAAAGGTAGAGGCGGATATACAGATAGAAGAATTGTCGAGGTTTGTGTGCTATCGCTTTGTTGACAGCCACGACGAAGGCGAAAAGGTATATAACGGCCTCATGTCAAGAGAAAAAATGTCGTCACAGCTGATAGAACAACTCGAAATCGTTCTTCTCCACTGCGCTACCGACGGTGTAAAAAGACCTATTATAATGCTACTGCATCCGGAGGAGGGACACATATACAACGCACAGGGTAACCGTGCGAAAGGATGTTTGCTTATATTGATACCGCAAAACTCAAGCTCTGAGTTAAAGGAGGCAATCGGAGCCATCAGTAGCGCTCTTGTAGAGGATGACCAACTCCTGAACGCTGTCATGAACGGCGATGAGGTCATCGTATATGAAAAACTTGAATTTATTTTTTCCACCCGACTGGCGGGTTATTATAACGACCGGTTTGGTGGGTAACATATCAACAATGAGGTAACTAAAATGCTTAACAAAACAGAAATTATTTTGAATCAACCCACAGTCAACAAGGACGAGGCAATCAAAAGATGTGGCGAGCTACTTTGCAGTGCGGGCTACACAACGCCTGAATATACCGAGGGTATGTTAAAGAGGGATAACAGCTTTTCCACCGCAATCGGAAACCTTATTGCCATTCCACACGGTGAAAAAGATTATGCACAGTATATAAAGAAAACGGGGCTTTGTGCAATTACCTACCCCGATGGCATAGACTGGAATGGTACCGAGGTGAAGCTGGTCATCGGCATAGCCGCACTCGGTGAAGAGCATCTTGAAATTCTCGAAAATATAGTCGACGTTTTAGAGGAAGAGGAAGATGTAATCAAACTTGTTGAAGATGCCGACGCCGATAAGATAATATCGATGTTTGTATCGAAATAGGAGGGGAAAGTGATTGTTACAGTTACTCTGAATCCTGCACTGGATAAAACAGTTCGTATCGACAGATTGAAACCGGGCGGTTTGAATCGCATAAAATCGGTCACGGTGGATGCAGGTGGCAAAGGTGTGAACGTTGCTAAAATGGCATTGGTGCTCGGTGTTGAGTGTGTGGCAACCGGTTTTTGCGGCGGCGATGCAGGCGCAGAGCTAATAGCAAAACTCGATAGACTTGGTTTAAAGCACGACTTCGTGAAGGTCGACTGCAACACGAGAACTAACACAAAGGTGCTGGACGACGACTATGGAATAACAGAGCTTAACGAAGCGGGTGTTAAGGTAACCGATGTGGAGGAAAAAGCTCTTGAAGATAAGCTTTTATCCTATGCGACGCCCGAAACCATATTCGTACTTTCGGGTAGCACACATGCGAGTGCAGATTCGGAATATTACCGAAAACTCATAATTCGTTTAAAGGAAAAAGGTGCGTATGTACTGTTCGATGCCGACGGTGATGCCTTTAAAAATGCCTTGTCGGCTGTTCCGAACTTTATAAAACCTAACAATGAAGAATTAATTTCTTTTTGCGGCAAGCCTAATATGACACAGGATGAAATGTATGGGGTTTGTAGAGATTTTATCGCTGATGGGATAGATTTTGTCGCATTATCAATGGGTAAATTGGGTGCCGCGTTCATTACCGCAGACGAGGGCTTTTTCGCACCGGCGGTACCGGTCGATGTATCATCCACGGTAGGTGCGGGAGACAGCATGGTTGCAGCGGTCGCCTGTGCAAAACAGCTCGGATTATCGATAAAAGACACGGCAGCTCTTGCTATGGCGTGTAGTGCAGGTGCGGTGACCACCGAGGGCACAAAACCACCAAGTCGTGAGCTGGTGGAAGAATTAAAATCAAAGGTAATACTACAAGATATAAAAAATGAAGGGGCAAACATATGAAAACAAGAGCGATTAGAATGTATGGTGCGGACGACCTGCGTGTAGAGGAATTTGAACTCCCTGCGATAAAATCCGATGAAATACTTGTAAAAATCATTTCGGACAGCGTGTGCATGTCTACCTATAAGTTGTTGAGACAGGGCGCAAATCATAAACGTTGCCCCAAGAACGTTGCCACTAACCCTATTATTATCGGTCATGAATTTTCAGGCACCATCGTTGAGGTGGGTGAAAAATGGCAAAATGAGTTTAAACCGGGCGAGCGTTTTGCACTTCAGCCGGCGCTCAATTATAAGGGCAGTCTTGCCTCTCCCGGCTACTCCTATGAGTTTTTCGGTGGTGCAGCTACCTACGCCATTATTCCGCAGGAAGTCATGGAGCTGGGATGCCTGCTACACTATGACGGAGAAGGTTATTTTAACGCTTCACTCGGCGAGCCGATGAGCTGTATTATCGGTGGTTACAACATAATGTATCACACCAACAAGGTTAATTATGACCATATTCCCGGCATAAAAGAGGGTGGAAATGTTCTAATCCTCGGTGGTTGCGGCCCGATGGGGCTTGGTGCTATCGAGTACCCTATAGTAGCAGGAAATCGACCTAAACGTATAGTAGTAACCGATATAGATAATGGACGTATCGAGCGCGCAAAGGAGCTTATATCACCGGAATTTGCAAAACAGAACGGTGTAGAGCTGTATTACATAAATCCAAACGAGCTTGACGATCCATACAAAACGCTGTTTGATATTTCGGAAGGCAAAGGTTATGATGATGTATTTGTGTACGCTCCCATCAAACCGCTTGCGGAGCTTGGCGACAGGCTTATGGCGTTCGACGGGTGCCTAAACTTCTTTGCAGGCCCCACCGATAGCGAGTTTAAGGCGGAGATAAATCTCTATAACGTACACTACACCTCTACCCACCTTCTAGGAAGCACCGGTGGTAACACTGATGACCTAAAAGAGGCGCTATCGCTCTCATCACAAGGTAAAATAAGACCCTCGGTGATGGTCAGCCATATCTGTGGACTATCGTCAATGGCGGATGTGACCGCAGAACTGCCAAATATTCGTGCCGGTAAAATTCTCGGCTACACACAGTTTGACCTACCGCTCGTTGCACTCACAGAATTTGAAGAACGTGGAAAAACCGATCCACTTTTTGCAAAGCTGGATGAGAGTGTGAAAAAGAATAAAGGGCTATGGAATGTTGAGGCTGAGAATATACTTTTACAATATTTTAAAGTTTAGGAAAGGAGGCCTCTATGTTAGAGATAAAAGGTATAGGAGTGTCGCCCGGTGTCACAATCGGAAGGATACATTTTCCGAAAGAGCGTGTTATTGATTTTCCTTTGCAATATGCCGATAATATTGAGGAAGAAATCCGACGCTTTGAGAGCAGTAGGGCGCTTGCTGTAGCACAGCTTGGAGAGCTGGCTGTAAAGACAGCGCTCACGCTCGGCAAGCAAAATTCACTGCTCTTTGAAATCCATCAGATGATGCTGGAAGACCTTGATTATTGTGACACCGTAAAGGATATGATAAATAGTGAAAAGGTGTGCGCCGAATATGCGGTAAGCCAGACGGCACAGCAGTTTGCGATGATGTTCTCCGACATGGAGGACGAGTATATGCGTGAGCGTGCCGCCGATGTTAAGGACGTGTCTATACGTGTTATAGAGATATTAACAGGAACCCAAAGCCGTGCTGAGGAGCTGGACGAACCATGTATCTACGCCGGTCTTGATTTTACCCCGAGTGAGACGGCACAGTTTGACCGTGATAAGGCACTTGCACTCGTTACCTGCTACGGCAGTAAAAATTCGCACACCGCTATTTTTGCACGCACACTCGGTATTCCTGCAGTTATTGGGTTAAAAAATAGCCTTACACAGGAGCTGGATGGAAAGCTTGTCGCTCTTGACGGTAGCACGGGTGAGATGATTGTCGACCCAGATGACGCAACCCTAAGCCTTTTTAAGGAAAGACAGGCAAAAGAGCAGGACAAAGCTAAACGATTAGATGCATTTCGTGGCAGAAAGACCATCACTAAAGGCGGTAAACTTGTAAAGCTATATGCCAACATTGGCTCGCCCAATGACATAGAGGCGGTTTTGCAGAACGATGCCGAAGGAATAGGACTTTTCAGAAGCGAATTTTTATACCTCGAAAGCGAGGACTACCCGAGCGAAGATGTACAGTATAATGCTTACAAAAAAGTAGCCGAAGGAATGCAGGATCGACCGGTGATTATCCGTACCCTTGATATAGGTGCAGACAAGCAGGCGAGCTATTTTGAATTGCCACAGGAGGAAAACCCGGCAATGGGAATGCGGGCGATAAGAATCTGTCTCACACGTCCCGAAGTGTTTAAGACTCAGCTGCGAGCACTTTACCGAGCTTCAGCACATGGAAATATCAGCATAATGCTCCCTATGATTACATCATTAAAAGAGGTTAAGGATGCAAAGGAGATTATAGCGCAGGTCAAGGCAGAACTACTTTCCGAGGGTCACAAAATTGACGAATATCTCCCGGTTGGTATAATGATAGAGACTCCGGCGGCTGCAATCATCAGTGATATTTTGGCAAGGGAGGTTGACTTTTTTAGTATCGGCACAAATGACCTAATACAATACACCCTCGCGGCAGATCGGCAGAACGAGAGCATATCATCATTTTGCGATGACCATCATGAGGCGGTGAAAAGGCTGATCGCCATGACCTGCAGCAGTGCACACAAGCAGGGGATATGGGTTGGAATCTGCGGAGAGCTTGCCGCAGACAAGGAGATGACCGAGTTTTTCACATCGGTAGAGGTAGACGAACTATCGGTTACCCCATCACAAATTTTACCACTTAGAGAGAGGTTGAGTCAGGCATAGTCGGACATTTCCATAAAGACAAAATTGTAAACAACCTAATATCATAATACTTCATAAAAACAGAGGATAGTTTTCTACCCTCTGTTTTTTTCTATAAGATTATTGTGTGTGGGTCATTCGGGCGAACACATAGGTTCGCCCCTACAATATCGCCAGATAACCATTCTCTGTTTTGGGTGCAAATCGTTACAAAATATGCACTATTTTGGCTATAATCATAATCCTTTAATCTGATGTTTTTTCGTTTTGGTAATTCCATTTCATCACCACGTTAAATGCTCATTTTGTTCGCATACTTAACTCATCTTTTTTAATTCCCACTTCAAGTTTTTTTCTCAATTCCTCCATCCAAACGGGTTCGTCGAGAAATTTTTTGTCAATACATCTTATCTTTCTTGAATAAGAAAAGAGAGTACAAAATCTACGCATTAACGGGAGCATTTTTTCAACTTCATCTGAATGAAAAAACTCAGTTTTATATCCGTTGATAAAGCATGTTTTAGCATTTTCAACCTTCTTTTTATCAACCTCGTTTAAAATACAATCATAAACTTGTACGATATCAAGTGCATACCAGTGATACATTCCGTCATCAAAATCAATAACACTGCATATTTTTGATGATTCATCATAAAAAACATTGTCAAGTTCAAAATCATAATGTATTAGTCCGTAATAATTTGTATCTCTCGGAAGTTTTGATAATTCTTTTTTTACTGCGTCAACTTCAGACAGAACAAAATCAGGTGCATTGTATTTACAAGCAGTTTGTCTAATCCACTCTAAAACTTGTTCATGTCCCCATTTTTTTGTTATTGGGGCATATCTCGTTGAAAGAGAGTGCATCTTTCCCAGAGCTTTACCGTATTGATACATAATTTCATCGGAACAATCGGTATCTTCTATTTGTATCCCAGAAACTCGTTCAAACACACTGGCATAATATGTTCCCCATTCTGTTTTTAATTTAAGAACAATATCACCTGATTTTGACTTGACAGGTTTCAATGCAGGATAGCCATTTGAATTAAGATATTCGATAAATTCAAGTTCTCCGTAAACGTTGTTTTCAAATTTTTCGCTTATCGGAGCGAGTCTAAGAAACTGGATTTTTGAATTTATAGAAAAGGGGTAGATTGCATTAGATGAAATGCGAAATTGAGATAACAATTCATCAACAGTATTGTAGTCATGTTCCCAGTTTTCTAAGGCTTTCTTCGCCAAAGAGTAGTTTTCAAGTAGGTGTCTTAGCTTTAACATAGTGTTTATTTCCTTTCACAATAAAACAGCACTTCTGAAAAACAGAAGTGCTGAAAATTTAAAGTCAATTAATAAACACACGTGCTGATTCATTCAAATGTTTAGAAAGTGAGCAATATTACATCTGTTTTTCCTATATTTATATTTATTCATAATGACTGCTCACCTACCTTTCAATATGTTTCAAGTATATCATATATTTATATTGTTGTCAACCATCTGAATACAGATTATATAAATAACACATGCCTGCCAGTACGAGAAATATTGTGGTTTTCGCTTGCGAAATAACGAACGGAGTGAGTTAAACAATATTTTAAATCCTACCTAATGGCAAAATATTATTATTTGTCCAGGTGTTTCTTAGAAAATTCCTCTATCGGCATGGGTTTTGCATAATAGTATCCCTGTGCTATATCGCATCCCATTTCGCAAAGGATATCGTGTTGCTCTTTACATTCAACACCTTCCGCCACAGATAAAACATCATCAAGACCATCACAAAGATTAACGGCTATCTGCGTTAATGTTTGTGCTTTTTTATCCTTGTGTATACCATTGATTATCACAATATCAATTTTTATTTCATCGAAATCAGACGTTACAAGAGAGTTTAAATTTGAATAGCTACCGCCGAAATCATCAAGAGACACCATAAATCCCGCATCTGAGAAATTTTTGATTTTATCAACCAAAACATTATCACCTATTCCATTAACGGTTTCGGTTATTTCAACGTTGATTTTAGAGTGTTCAACACCATAGCTATCGCATATTTTTGCAAATTTTTCGACCATTCCGTTTTCAGAAACAGTCATTCTTGAGCAGTTGACAGAGATGGTGGGAATAGCTTGAACCCCGCTGTCTTTCCAGGATTTCAAGGTTTTACAGACCGTTTCTAAAACAAATTCATCAATTTTTGAGATAATCCCTTCCTTTTCGTAAAACGGCAGGAAGTAGGTGGGCAGTTGAAGTGTATCGTTTGCGCCGAGACGCCTAACAAGTGCCTCAGCGCTTTCTATCTTGCCCGAAGAAAGGTTGATTTGAGGTTGTAGATATACAATAAATTTACCGTCGGAAATTTCAAGCTCTAAATTCTCAAGCAGGATACAAGTATAATTTTCGCCATCACACAAATTGCTACTTGTGTTATTATATCCTTTGTTCCACGTATATCCTATTGTTGTGTTAAAATCAGGTTCGACATTTAATTTTTCTTTTAATAAAGCAATGTTTTTTTCGAACTCAGGCTCCGGCACGTTTTCAGATATTACCACAAACTCATCTCCGCCCACACGGAAAACATTTTCCTTGAAAATAGAGCTTATAATTTTTGACAACCTTACTAAAATATCATCGCCGTACGCTACACCCTTGGCATCATTTATTGCACCGAGAGCTATAATGTCAACATATAAAACGCCCAAACTATCAATGTTTTTATCAATTGCCTTTAATGCAAGACTATAGCTGTGCCTGTTTTTAACTCCTGTAAGTGCATCGTAATAGCTAAGCCTATTAAGGTTTGTAACAAGCTCTGTTTCGTCAAGGAAGGATGCGGTGAATTTCGCAACGGTCCTTACGATAGAAGTTTTGTTTTTGTTTTTTAGTGAATTGTCAACACCTACAAAGCCTGTTACCTCTTTGCCCTCTATTTTTATTGCGGCAATGATTATGTCTGTAAGATTTTGCACCTTCATGAGCTCATACTCAAGCGAGCTTTCGTCGACATCGCCTATATTCATGCTAAAAGCCTCATGCGCCATGCATTTGCTCAGTAAAACGTCAAGTTCGTCTATCGGGAGATCCTGTAGCCTTCCTTTATATGCCTGATGTCCTGCTTTACAATACTCATAGGTGTTACTTATATAATTCTTGCATTCTGATATTTCAAATATATAACTTCTTTCGGCGTCATAATAGTTTGCCACGGCCTCAAGTAGAGAGTTTATAGAATCATTGGGTGCCTTTCCGGAGTGCAACAATTCAACACAGTTCATCAGGAAGTGTTCATCTGCAAGCCTATCTGTCAGCGTTTTTTCAAGCTCTACAAGTTTTGATATATCGGTTGCAATTTCTAGCCTTGCCATGCTGCTGTTAAAGCGTATTATTCTGTCTTTTAGCAAATATGTTTTATCTAAACCGGTATTATGATGCGACCATTCATAGTATTTATCCTCGCTAAGAAGATGGTTTGTGCAAAAGTCGCACGGTTCATCCTTTCCTTGTAGGATTTTATAGCATTTTTTGCCCATAAAATCCTCGTCGGAAGTTGCGTTTATCGTACTCCTTCCAGCCTCGTTAAGATATAAAATATCATATGTTTCAAGATCACTTACATATACAACACTGTCAGATTGGTCTAAAATTTCGGCCGAGTTCCTGTTGCTTATCGCAAGTTTATTTATCTCATCCCTTAAATGTGATCCCTGCAGGATTATCGATACGAGTTTGCCTATATATTGTAGGCTATTAATCTCTCTTTCGGTCCATATTCTCGTTTTAGTGCAATCGTCAAGACCTATAAAGAAGGTCATCTGACCTTCGCGTTTTATCTGAGCATGAACAAAAGACAGGATACCCTGATCATCCATAATTTCAAATGCCCTGTCGTGCTCTAATGTTTCTCGCAGGTCGTTTGAGTATATAATCTCATTATGAGCTTTGTTAAGAAAATCTGCAAAAAGCTCATAAGGAATACCTTGTAAATTGTCTATCTCACTTCCTATTCCATCCTTACAGTATTCAAAGGTGTTAGTCAGTGTAGCACCACCATCTAAAGTTTCAAAAATATAGCTTCTGTCTGCACCATATTTTTGGCACAGGTAGCTTAACGCTAAATTAATCGAATCACTATTTCCGTTTTTTTCATAAAGAATGTTGAACACGGCAGATATAAGGTCATAATCAAAAAATGAACTTGCCATTCTGTTTGCATTTTCAATTTTAGTGGTGCTTCTTGTTGTGCCGATGTCAAGGTCATCAGAGTAAACCATATATCGGTTTTTACCCTGTATTTTAGCTTGGTTTAAAGCTTTGTCTGCGTTTTGATAAAGTTCCTCGTAGTTTGCACCGTCGCGAGGAAAAAGTGCAACACCCACACTTCCGGAAACAGAATAATCTTTATATTCGCCCGAATATGTTTTTCTGTACACCTCAAGTATTTTTTCGGCTTTTTGATATATAAGCATTTCATCGGATAAATTTTCAACAAAAACGATAAATTCATCTCCGCCTATTCTTGCGACTATATCAATATCTCTGAAAGCTTCTTTCAGACCTGTTGATATATCTCTTAAAACTTCATCTCCAAAAAAATGACCTAAATTATCGTTAATCGCCTTAAAGTTATCAATATCGATAATAAAAAGCGAATGTTTACCGGCAGGTTCTGCAACAAGTTTTTCGGTTATAATGTTTTCGGCGGATATTTTATTATAACAATCGGTAAGCAAATCTTTTTGAGATCGCTCCTCAATATCTCGTTGTTCGTGTATATCGACGCCTTTACCGACAACAAACACAGGCGTTCCGGAGCTATCGGTAATAAGTTTACAGCTAATTCTGTGATACCGATAGTTATTTTCGCTAGCTAAAAATCTTATCTCGCATGAGCTTAGCTGGCCCACCTTAAGATTATTCATCATGTCTCTGTATATCTCGATATCATCCCGATGAATAATTCCATACGACAACATTTCCTCTTTTGTCATAATGAAATTTTCTTTGGAATTTTCGTTCCACGCTTTTCCGTAGTAGTGTAGATTATCCGTTCTTAAATCTATCGAATAATATCCCTCTTCAGATAACTCGGACATTTCATTCATTAAGGCATTTTTGGGGAGAATATCATTAAAGTAAAAGTAGTAATCATCTTCATTCTTAGCATAGGAAAAATCTGCTCGAAGGTCTTTGATAAACCCAACTACATAATCTTCGTTTGATGAGTTGTTAAGCTTTATTAATGTGATTTCGCAGGGCAAATTGATTCCGTTTGGGGTGATGTGCATCCAATGGAAAACATGCTTTCCATTTTTTAGTGCTGTTTCAAAATTAATTTGAGCCATCTCTTTAGACAATATGCCGTTTGGCTGAAACTCCGGAGAAAACTCAAAAAATCTGTCGAGAAATTCCTCGCCGCTTTCAATATTAAATGCGGTTAATATATGGGCATTGCACATAATATTAACCATTTTTTCGTTCCACAAATTAAGCCCAATCGGGGCTAAAGCTAATATTGATTTTAATATTTCAGAGGAGTTAAGCTCGCTCTCTATTTCTTTAGAGCTTCTACCAATGAGAGTCAAGTCATCGCTGATGTTCATACTACTATCTCCTTCGTTTCTGTAAACCATCTCCTCGTTTACCGGTGATACTTTGGAACCGTTAAGCTGATGCTCTGTTACTATTTCAAAATCGTCAAAAATTTACTCACATAACTAAAAATTTAGTGCTTTATGCACATTTGATTTACATAGTATTATTGTAGTAAAATATTGAGTAAATGTCAATAGATTTTTACAGTAACTGATCACTATTTCAAACTAAAATACATAATTTACATAATCTCCGGCGGAGCCGGAGCTATTGGAAATACTTTTTGACTCACTCCGGTCGTCATTTTGCACCTTGTGCAAAAACCGAAGTATTTCTCGAACCGGTAGGTTTGTATAATTTATATTTTATCCTCGGCAATATGTGATTAAGGTGCAAAATAATATAAACTTTTTGTTGTTATTTTTCCCATTTTGTTATACAATATGGATAGAAACACAAAACCGTAGGTAGTGCTGTGAAACAACAAACAATTGACTTTATACTTAAATACAAGGTAGTAGCAATAGTTCGTGGCGTTGATAAGGAAAATATAGTTAACACCGCAAAGGCTCTCTCGGAGGGAGGCGTAAGGCTTATTGAGGTGACATTTAACCAAAAAGATCCCAATCATATCCCCAAAACAGCTGAACTTATCTCCATGTTATGTGATGCCATGGGCGATAAAATCTGTGTTGGTGCCGGCACGGTGATGAATATTGACCAGTGCAACGCCGCATTTAACGCCGGTGCAAAATACATGATATCGCCAAACGTCAATCCGGATGTTATCAGGCATACGATAAAGCTCGGCGCAGTATCTATTCCCGGCGCACTCACTCCAAGTGAGGCAGCAAACGCTTATGATGCTGGTGCGGATTTTGTAAAGCTGTTTCCGGCAGGTAATCTCGGTTCAGGTTATATAAAATCGGTTTGTTCGCCGCTAAATCACATACAGTTTTTGGCGGTTGGCGGTGTAAACGCTCAGAATATGAATGAATTTATAAATGCCGGTGTCGTCGGCGTGGGTGTGGGCGGTAACCTTGTTAATGTTGAAAAGATTAGAAACGGTGATTTTGTGGGGATAACCGCACTTGCCAAAGAATATATTAGATAGGAGATAAAAAATGGCTACTATTGTAACATTCGGAGAGATAATGCAGCGACTCGCACCGGAGGGGTATAACCGCTTTGTCCAGGCAGACAGATTAGTTGTCACATATGCAGGTGGTGAAGCAAATGTTGCGGTATCACTTGCAAATTTTGGAATCGATACGGCATATGTTACAAAGGTTCCAAAAAGTGAGATAGGACAGGCAGCGGTAAATTCTGTACGTAGATTCGGAGTTAATACCGACAAAATAATTCGAGGTGGAGACACGCTCGGGTTATATTATGTCGAAAAAGGCGCTTCACAAAGAGCTTCCAAGGTTATCTATAACAGAGCCAATTCTGCAATAGCATTGGCAAAACCTGAGGATTTTGATTGGCAAAGCATTTTAAAGGGCGTTCGATGGTTTCACTTTACCGGAATAACACCGGCACTTGGTGGTTTTTTGCCGGAGATATGTGAGGAGGCATTAAAGGTCTGCAAGGATAATAATATAACCGTCTCCTGTGACCTTAACTACCGCAAAAACCTTTGGAGCAAGGAAAAGGCGGGAGAGGTGATGGCAAGGTTAATGCCCTATGTTGATGTATGCATAGCAAACGAGGAGGACGCCGCTGATGTTTTTGGAATACATGCTACAAACACCGACGTCACGAGTGGAATTGTAAACCACGACGGCTATAGGGATGTGGCAAAACAGCTTGCCGACAGGTTCGGATTTAAAACAGTTGCAATAACGCTTCGTGGATCGATATCTGCAAACGACAACAACTGGGCGGGCATGCTGTACGATGGCAAGGATTACTATTTCAGTAAAAGTTACTTAATACACATTGTAGATCGAGTTGGAGGTGGCGACAGTTTCGGAGGTGGACTTATCTATTCACAGTTGATGGAATATACTCCACAGGAGACAATAGAGTTTGCCGTTGCAGCGAGCTGTCTAAAGCACACAATCGAAGGAGATTTTAACCTCGTAAATGTTGATGAGGTGCTAAAGCTTGCAAATGGTGACGGATCAGGTCGGGTGCAGAGGTAACGACGAACCTGTTTTTTAGAAAAATTTAAATTAACACTTGAAAAACATTAATATATATGCTATAATGCAAGACAGGGCATAAAAGCCTCACAAAACCGTGCGCGCGCGTGGCGGAATTGGCAGACGCGCTAGACTTAGGATCTAGTGTCTTCGACGTGGGGGTTCAAGTCCCTTCGCGCGCACCAAAATCCACTGACTTTTGTCAGTGGATTTTTTGTGTAATAAACAGCAAAACCGCACGCTATCGTTTGTGATAGGTGCGGTGTTTTAGTGTTAC
>CAYJKY010000027.1:18932-45821 GCA_964370825.1 uncultured Oscillospiraceae bacterium | reverse complement strand
ATTTTGGGTGTCTATTTCCTTTTTTATTTGTCACCTATCTATTGTAACTTAACATAATTATGATTTGCCGAACCTATCGTGTATTAAATTCAAATACGGTTATATGATGGTAGGGTTTTTGTGGCGATATGGTAACGTCGGGAAATCCCTCCATATCCGGTCCACCCGGGAAAAATCCGGTTTCGAGGCAAAGAGCCGCATTTTGCGTATATATCACGCCATCCTTACCTTTTTCATTGTCGATCTTGTTTCCTGTGTAAAGCTGCATTCCCGGTTTTGTGGTTACCACCTTCATACATCTTCCGCTTGCCTCGCTGTATAGCTCCGCCGCAGTGTCAAAAGCATTCTCTTTTTTTAGGATGAAATTGTTGTCGTAGCCACCGAATCTTTTTACCTGTGGGTTTTCTGAATTTATATCACAACCTACCTTTTTAGGTGTTCTGAAATCTAATGGTGAGCCTACCACGCTAAGTATATTACCGGTAGGCACACACTCCTCATCGTTCTCGGTAATACGCTCTGCATTAATCATGAGTTCATGATCAAGTATATTGCCACCACCGTGACCATTTAGGTTAAAATAACTGTGATTTGTAAAATTAATAATGCTATTAGCATCTGCGATGGCCTTGTAGTCCAGTATAAGCTTGTCGTCCTCGGTGAGCATGTAGGTAAGTGTTATGTCGAGTTTGCCTGGGTAACCGCCCTCCCCATCAGCACTGGTTAGGGTAAAGGTCAGCCTTTCGTCCTCTGCAACAACGTCAAACATTCTGTGATCATATCCTGAAAAACCACCGTGAAGGGTGTTGTTCCCGTCGTTTTTCTCCAGTTTATGTAGCTTTTTGTCGAGATAAAATGATGCTCCACGTATCCTGTTTGCATAGCGTCCGACAAAGGCTCCGAAAAAACATTTTCCGTTTTGATATTCAGCAAGGGTGTCATAACCGAGTACGATATCATCAAATTTACCTTCTCTGTCGGCTGTGCGTATGGAGGTAATCGTAGCACCGAACGGTATCGCCGTAACAGATGTTCCCCTATCATTTGTCAATGTATATGAGTTAATCTCATCGCCATTATTTAGCAGTGCAAAAAACTCTATTTTAACACTTTTCATATCATGTATCCTTTCCCGTTTTGTACTGTTACTGTCTTGATATCTGTATTTCGATCTTCATTGTATAAAGATTGTTCACCTCCGGTTTTGCTACTGCCGAACTTCTTAAAACATCGCCTATTCCTGCATTTGCCGCATCGATATTGACCGTCATATTGTCGACAATCTGTAACGAGTCGATATCGGTTGCAGATTGTAGATTTTCCTTTTGGTAGGGGTGAACAGATATGTCTACCGGTCTGTCACGAGCGGTAATAAGCATCACCCTGTTGGTGCCGGCAATATTTCCATACAGCATTAACCACTCTGCACCGGTGCGATTGCCGTTCTCCCTCGGGCTGAGATAGTGGTGACAGAGTTCCTCTCTTGTGCCCTGCAATAAAACAGGAACTGCCGCTTTTTTGCGGTTACTGTAATTTTCATTGGGACCGAGTGCAAAGCAGGCAAGGTCGCGAAGCTCAGATACCGTCTCAAAAGTTAATCCCAACCTGTTTATCGGCTGTGCTGCCTTTGCGGAAAACTCTATGCTAAGCTCACCTTCGCTGTTGCAACGATAGATGATGGTAAGTTGCCTTATACCGTCGGTTGAAAATTCGCTCCTCAGACAATCCGGCTCAGAAGTTATTTTTTTTAGCCTTAGGCGCTCCTCCGCTTGCTGCCAAAAACCGATTTTCAGTAACCGCTTAACCGAATTAAGAAGACTTTTCCCCTCATCCTCTCGCTCCTTGCACACCCTTGAAAGCTGTGGGCGAATAGGACGGGTTAAAAACTCAAAGCCTTCCCTCCTTATCGATGTCATGAAACCGGTAGTCTTGTCGATGCTGTAGCTACAACCTCCACCGTTAAAAAAGAATGCATTCTCCTCTTCGGTAGGTGGAATAAACTCGGAGTGCTCCTGCATGGTACGCTGTTGTAACCTGTCATGACAGCTACAGATACTCCGCTCGCTGTCAGACCATTTTTGCTTGCCTTTATTGTGAAGATTTACCACAAGGTCTATCGCCTTGTTTGTAGCTATTGCCGGATAGGGAATTAACAACTCATGGCTCTCGCCAACTTTTATTTTAGGAAGCTCGATAAATTCGGGAGTTCTTGCAAGCCCGTCCAACCTAATCTCCCAGCTGATAAAATGGTTTTCAAGTGGCATGAAACGGTTGTTGTTTTTTACGGTAAGATATGCTCCCTGTAGGCTGATTTCAACAGGTGATAAACACTGCTTAAGTTCAAATGCTGTCGGGTTGGGGCTTCTGTCCGGCTGTAAAACTCCCTCAGGCGTTGTGATATGAAAATCGTTGCCATCCCATGCCGAACCTATGATAAAGTTTGATATAAATCCACCGACTATGCAGTCTTTTTTTCTGATAATTGCCACAAGCTCCGAAAGATAACCAAGGCTGTTGCCCTCAACATCGATGTAATCATAAAGCAGTATTGGCTTTTGAACCTTGTTACAGAGCTTGTCAATTGTCTTGAAATTTCTTTCACAGACAAGGTTGATATCACGCTCGATTATCGGGAGCGAATACTCCTTGCTCAGCTCTGCTAGCACGGGTATTTGCTCCTGCTCGGCACCCCAAAGAATTATCGATGGATGATTTTTCAGCCTTGTAAGCATGGAGTGTACACGTTCTCTGATAAACGGGGCAAACTTTCGTTTTTTACCTGTTTTCCGAGTGTCTACTGCGGGCTGCGCAATCACCAAAAGTCCCAATTCATCACAGATGTCATAAAGCATGTCCGAGGCAGGATATCGTAGCATTATTGAGTTGAGATTACACCTTTTTATCAGCTCTAAATCATTTGTAAGTTGTTCGCATGAAAGTGAACGCCCAAGGTCGGGATGCCACTCCTCATAGGCTGTTCCGAAAAGCTTTAATGGCCTTCCGTTTAGCATGACTCGTGGCTGTGTGCCATCCTCGGGGGAGCTTATCGATATGTCTCTAAACCCTAATCTCACCGCTCTAAGATCCAAAAGATTGCCGAGGTTGTCCTGCAAAAAAAATACAAGTCGGTACAGGTATGGGTTTTCATCGCTCCACAGTATCGGGTTATCTAATATGACACACAGCGGAATAGATAGCGGAATTTCGGTTGGTGCTATGCTGAAAACTGTCTCTTGCTCCTTTGAAACTATCCGCCCTCTGCTGTCGTAAAGGATGCACCATAGCTCCAATGATTGAAGATTTGCCTTTATCGAAATATCCGTCTTTACATTAAGTTTTCCTTCACTGTAATCCTCGGAAAGTTCCGGTGTTACGGTGAAGTCAATAATGTTAAATATAGGCTCTCCGCAAAGCCACACACTTCTAAATATACCGGACATACGAAAGCCGTCATTATCCTCTAAACAGCTACCGTGGCTGTATCTATAAACGATAATTGTCAGGTGGTTTTCTCCAAGCGAGGCAAAATCGGCAAGGCAGAAACGATGTGCATCGTATGCAGATTGACAGAAACCAATATAACATCCGTTAAGGTATATCTCGGCACTCGAGCCTACACCATCAAGTTGTAAAAACAGCTCACGCTCCAACATCTCGGTGGTAACATCGATTGTACGGTGATAAACCCCAACCGAGTTGATGTCGTCGGGCGGGGTGAGCTCGGAATTTGGTTCGAACCGTTCGTTAACCCAACGGTAGGTTTTATCGAGAAGCTGCCAGTCTCCCGGTACGGTAATTTTCCCCGCCGAGCGGTAATCTTTTATAAGTTCTATGCCCTCATGTAGTCTATCAAGCGAGTCATACAACAAAAAATCCCACTCGCCGTCGAGCGAAACAAACTTTGTGCTTACCCTGTTATCCCTCGCATCTCCAATATTATCAAAGCCAAAACCGACCCCCGTTACCGGAAGTCTGCCTTGGCTTGTAAAATCGATATTTTTAAAGGTCGGCTGTGGCACTGTAGTTCCTCTCAGCTACTATGTAAAGCCCTCACTCTTATTACCCCGTCGATGGCCTCGATATGTTTTATAACATCATCTTCAACCCTCTCGGCAACGTCTAATACGGTGTATGCAATGTCCTTACGGCTCTTGTTTACGAGGTTGTCGATGTTAATTCCAACCTCACTTGCACAACCGGTAATAGCCGAGAGCATTCCGGTCTGGTTTTTGTTAAAGATGCATATTCTTGTACCGGTAAATGGTTCTAAGCTGACGTTGGGCATGTTTACGCTGTTTATAATCTCACCATTTATCAGGTAGGATTTAAGCTGTTTTACCGCCATAAACGCACAGTTGTCCTCGCTTTCCGGTGTTGAGGCACCGAGGTGAGGGATTGCCATAACCCCCGGTACATCTATAAGCTCGTCGGTCGGAAAGTCCGTTATATAACCACCAAGTTTTCCGGAGGAAAGTGCTGAGATAATATCGGCGTTAACCGCAAGGTCACCCCTTGCAAGGTTGATTATGCGAACTCCATCCTTCATCTTTTCTAACAAAGATTTATTAACAAATCCCTCGGTGTCCTTGTTGACCGGCAGATGCAGGGTTAAAAAATCGCAATCACTTATTATGTCGGCAAGGTTTACGCAAGGTTTAACACTGCGGGAAAGATTCCATGCCGCCTGAATTGAGATAAAGGGGTCGTAACCGTAAACCTCCATGCCGAGGTGTACTGCCGCATTTGCAACCAAAACACCTATCGCACCGAGACCGATTACGCCAAGTTTTTTTCCGCCTATTTCGGGACCGACAAATCGACTTTTCCCTTTTTCTACCAATGCCGGAACCTCGTCGCCTTTACCCTTTAAAGTTTTTGCCCAAATAACTCCCTCGCTTAGGTTACGACAGCCGGAAATGAGTGCCGCTATGGTAAGTTCCTTAACCGCATTTGCATTTGCACCGGGTGTGTTAAAAGCAACAATTCCCTTTTTTGTGCAGTCCTCTACCGGTACATTATTATACCCAGCTCCGGCACGAACTATAGCAAGTAAATCTTCGCCGAGATCCTCCGGTAAAATTTTACTGCTACGGACTAATATGCCGTGTGGGTTTTCCTGCTCGTCGTCAACGGTATAAAGTGGCAGATTTAGCGAGGACAACGCCGCCGGGCTTATGCTGTTCTTGGTTTTTATTCTATACATTAGCCTCAAACCTCCTCATAAACTCAACAAGCGCTTCGACGCCTTCTGTAGGCATGGCGTTATAGATGGAGGCCCTCATGCCTCCCACCAATCTGTGACCCTTAAGATTTACAAGTCCTTCCTTCTCTGCCTCTTTACAGAAACGGCTGTTTAGCTCGTTATTATCGGTAGTAAAGGTTACATTCATTATGCTACGACAGTCGGGACGAACCGGATTGTTAAACAGTGCACTTTTGTCTATATAGTCATAGAGTATTGCCGCCTTTTTGCGATTATGTTCCGCCATTTTTTCAAGACCGCCCATGTCCTTATTAACCCACTGTGCAATAAGCCCGGCAACATAGATTGCAAAGGTCGGCGGTGTGTTATACATGCTGTCCGACTTAACATAGGTGTTGTAGTTTTGCATAGCGCCGAGGCTTTCGGGGCTTCGTGCAAGCAGTTTTTTGTCGATGATAACCACGGCAAAACCTGCAGGTCCCATATTTTTTTGTGCACCGGCATATATCATTCCAAACTTAGATATATCCATCGGTTCACTCATTATACAGCTGCTCATGTCGGCGACAATGGGCACGTCACCACAATCCGGAAGATTTGTAAAACGGCTACCGAATATGGTGTTATTGTAGCACAGATGCAGGTAGTCGGAGCCCTCCGACGGCTTTATATTCTCCATAGACGGAATATAGGTAAAGTTTTCTTCCTCGGAACTCGCGAGGATGTTAACCTCGGTAAACTTTTTTGCCGCCTTTGCCGCCTTACCGCTAAACTCTCCGGTCACAATGTAATCAGCCTTGCCGTTGACGGTAAGATTTGCCGCAAGCATCTCAAACTGCATCGAAGCTCCACCCTGAATAAACAATAACTCATGGCTGCTTGGAATGTTCAAAACCTCAATAATGCTCTGCTTTGAACGGTTGTAAATCTCGTCGTAAACCGCACTGCGGTGGCTCATCTCCATGACCGACTGTCCACTGCTGTTGTAGTCGAGAAGTTCTTCCTTTACCGATGCAAGCACCGATTCGGGTAGGATGGATGGGCCGGCAGAGAAATTAAAAACACGCTGCATCTGTCCTCCTTATGGGGTTGGATTTATAACTATAGTCTTTATCTACACTATAAGCGATTTACCGCTCATCTCGGTAGGTTGTGGTATTTCCATAATCTTTAGCATGGTAGGTGCTAAGTCGGCAAGACAGCCGCCACTTCTTAGCTTACAATCATAGCCGATAACGCAAAGCGGAACCGGATTTGTTGTATGTGCGGTAAATGCGGAGCCGTCCGGCTCGGTCATCTGATCGGCGTTTCCGTGGTCGGCTGTTAAAAGCATTATTCCGCCCACCTCGTTTAACGTGTCAACAACCTTGCCCACGCAGTCGTTGACTGTTTTTACCGCCTTAACCGCGGCATCAAAGTCACCGGTGTGACCAACCATGTCGCAGTTTGCAAAGTTTAGGATAATCATATCGTAGATGTTGCTTTTTATGCGTGAGATAACCTCCTCGGTAACCTCGTATGCCGACATCTCCGGCTTTAGGTCATAGGTTGCTACCTTAGGTGAGGGGATAAGGGCACGATCTTCACCGTCGTATACCTTCTCCACACCGCCGTTAAAGAAAAATGTTACATGTGCATACTTCTCGGTCTCGGCGATTCTTAGCTGTTTTTTGCCAAGCGAGGAAAGGTATTCACCGAGAGTGTTGTTAAGTCCCTCCGGCTTAAATGCGATGGTAACATTTGGCATGGTGGCATCATACTGTGTCATGCAGACATAGTTAAGTGCAAAAAATCCGTTGGGGCGAACAAAGCCGTCGAATGATGGGTCAACAAAGGTACGAGTAATCTCCCTTGCGCGATCGGGACGGAAGTTGAAAAATACAACGCTGTCTCCCTCTGAGATTTTGCCCTTTTTATCGCATACAGTTGGCAGAACAAACTCATCGGTTACATTATCTGCATAGCTTGCCTTGACCGCGGCAACGGCATCCTCATTTTGAACGCCCTCACCCATGACCATAGCGCTGTATGCTTTTTCGACACGCTCCCAGCGATTGTCCCTGTCCATTGCGTAGTAGCGCCCCATAACGGTTGCAATGCTTCCGGCACCAATTTCGCCAAGCTTATCCTGTAGCTGTGCCACAAAATCGGCACCGCTACTCGGCGGCACGTCACGTCCGTCTAAAAAGCAGTGAACAAATATGTTCTTAACACCCTTGTTTTTTGCGAGCTCTACCAATGCGTAGAGATGTGTGTTGTGGGAGTGTACACCGCCGTCGGACAAAAGACCGGCAAAATGCACAGCCTTTCCGTTTTTTGCGGCACAGTCCATGGCATCACACAGTGCCTTGTTTTCAAAAAAGTCACCGTCCTTGATGGATTTAGTAATTCGGGTAAGCTCCTGATATACCACCCTGCCGGCACCTATGTTGGTGTGACCGACCTCACTGTTGCCCATCTGTCCCTCGGGCAATCCTACTGCCAATCCGGAGGCGTCGATAAGGGTTGTGGGATTGTTTTTAAATATCTCGTTAAGTCTTGTAGGTTTGGCGGCTATTATGGCATTGCCCTCTTCCGAATCACGGCTGCCAAAGCCATCCATTATGCAAAGCACTACCGGTTTTTTCATCTGCTGCCCGCCCCTACTATAACGGCAAAATCGGCAGATTTTAGCGATGCACCACCGATAAGTCCACCGTCGATATTCTCCATGTCAAGAAGGTCGGCAGCGTTTTTCGGGTTCATTGAACCACCGTACTGAATGGTTGTAGCCTCAGCGGTTGCCTCACCGAACATATCGGCAAGCTTTTTGCGAATAAAGGCACAAACCTCCTCTGCTTGCTCATTGCTTGCGGTAACGCCGGTACCGATTGCCCACACAGGCTCGTAGGCGATTACAACATTTTTCATCATGTCGGCAGTAAAGCCGGAAAGTCCACGCTTAATCTGAAGAGCAATAAGCTCCTCTGTTATGCCTGCCTCACGCTGTTCCAGTGTCTCGCCCACACAAACTATGGCAACAAGACCTGCTTTTACGGCGGCGGTTGCACGCAGGCAAACCGTCTCGTCCGTCTCGCCGAAGTATTGGCGGCGCTCGCTGTGTCCGATAACTACATGTGATACCTTAAGTTCGGTAAGCATCTCGGCAGATATTTCGCCTGTGTATGCTCCACTCTGCTCGAAATGTACATTCTGTGCACCTACACAAACGTTAGAGCCCTCGCAAAGTGCAACAGCACCCGGAATGTCTACATACGGCACGCAGATAACTACGTCGCAGTCTGCCTGCTCGGCTATTGGCTTTAGCTCGTTAATCAGAACAGCGGCCTCGGCAGGTGTTTTATTCATTTTCCAGTTGCCTGCAATGACAACCTTACGCTTATCTTTATTCATTTTTATTTCCTTTCTTAATATCTGTGTAGGGAAGGGAATTAACCCCTCCCTACATTGTTTTATAAATTATTTGTCGTTTAGGCAGGCGATACCGGGCAGGATTTGTCCCTCTAAAAACTCGAGGCTTGCTCCGCCACCGGTGCTGATGTGTGTCATCTTGTCGGCAAAACCAAGCTGTTCTACAGCAGCTGCGGAATCTCCGCCACCGATGATAGAAACCGCATTGCTATCGGCAACAGCCTTTGCAACTGCAATGGTGCCGTTTGCAAAATTTGACCACTCAAACACGCCCATGGGTCCGTTCCAGATAACCGTGCCGGCAGATTTAAGAGCATCGGCATAAAGTGCCTGTGTCTTTGGGCCAATGTCGAGTGCCAACCAACCTTCCGGAATATTTTCGTCTACATTCTTAACATCGCAGTCCTCGGCAAACTTGTTGCCGCAAACATTGTCAATTGGCAGTAGTAAGCTAACGCCCTTTGTCTTTGCATCCTCTAACATCTTCTTTGCGAGGTCGAGCTTGTCCTCCTCGCAGAGCGAGGCGCCTATGTCGTTACCCATTGCCTTGTAGAAGGTGTATGCCATACCGCCACCGATGATAAGGGTGTTGACCTTATCCAAAAGGTTTTCGATAACGCCAATCTTGTCGCTTACCTTTGCGCCTCCCAGTATTGCAACAAAGGGACGTTTTGGGTCAGCAAGTGCGCCACCCATTACCGACAGCTCTTTGCCGATAAGGTAGCCGCAAACGGCAGGCAGATAATCTGCAACGCCGGCAGTGGAAGCATGTGCACGGTGTGCCGTTCCAAAGGCATCGTTAACATATATATCACCAAAGGAGGCTAGTTTTTTGCTAAACTCGGGGTCGTTCTTTTCCTCCTCCTTGTGATAGCGGAGATTCTCTAATAAGCAGATCTCGCCGTCTTTTAAAGCAGCAACCTTTGCGGCAGCATCCTCGCCTACAACGTCGGTAGCCATCGCAACCGGGCAACCGAGAAGCTCGGAGATACGTGCGGCAACAGGAGCTAAGGAGTATTTGGCAACAACCTCACCCTTCGGGCGACCCATATGACTGCAAAGTACAACCTTTGCGCCGTTGTCCTTGAGATATTTTACCGTGTCGAGAGCGGCAACGATACGTTTATCGTCGGTGATAGCGCCATCCTTCATTGGCACGTTAAAGTCACAGCGTACAAGACAACGCTTTCCCTTGACATCAATGTCTTCAACGGTTTTTTTGTTCATCATGTTCATCTTATATTCTCCTTTATTTTATTAATTATGTTATTTTATTAACAATATTTTATCATAAAAACGCCGTTACTGCAAGGTTTTTATTTAACTTTGTCCTAAAGTTACGTTAGATTACACTGTGACCCGAAAAACCGTAAACAGCCATTGCTAATATGCCCACATAGATAAGCATTACCGGCAGACCTTGCAGAATACTTGGGATTTCCTTTTTAAAGATTATACGCTGTCCCTCGGTGATAAGCAGTGCGGCAAGCAGATATCCCGCCGAGGAGCCGAGGGCATATCCTAAGGAGTGCGATATGCTATCGAAGGAGGTTCCACTTATATACATTGTTCCTAAAACACTGCAATTAAAGGTCGCCATAGGGAGTATAGCCTTAATGTTTTTGCCCCTCTCACCTTTGAAAATATGGTGTATTATGGCATATATCATGAAAAATACAACACAGGTTATCATTGCATAAATCAGCGGTCTAATATAGTAGCGAAGATCGCCGAGGGTACGCAGAATATCCTGTAAAAGGTATGCAATTGGTGATGTAATCATCTGGATAAGTGTAAGCAATGTACAGAAAAGCAGGGTGTCGACACCGTCGTCGTCCACCAGCTTTAACATTCTTGAAACACCCAAAGAGCGTGAAAAAACAATGTTTTCGGTTAGTATTGCAACCATTGCGAAGCCGAAAAAGCCGGTGAGGGTTTCGATAAAAATAGTCATAGGCTATGCTTTGCCCCCCTTACTATTGTCATCCAGAACATGGTTACTATATATTTCCAGATAGCCGCAACCATGCCGGTGATGATAAATCCACCGCTCGCGAGCCTTGCCATGGGGAACAGGGGTTCGGTCATTATGACATTTTCGGAAATAGTGCCAAACGCCAAAAACTCTCTTATAGTTCCGATAAGCAGAATAGCCACCGCGAAGCCGAGGGCAGTTCGTATACCTTTTGTTATTGCTTTATCAAGCGGTTCACGTGTTTTACGCTCGTACCTTTTAATGATAATGGGGTCCATTATAAGCACCGGGATATAAAGGTGAAACTGCAAAAGCTCGGCTATTCCCAAAAAGCGGTTTAAAATAAAGAACATAGCGACATAGCTCAGCCCTGCCGACAGCACATACAGTGGTCCTCTGAAGGATGTTTTTATTATCATGTTAATGATAACTGCACCCACACGGGTAAAAACCAACAACAAAAAGACAGCAGTCGCAATAATTGCGGCATCGTCTACCGTTCTGCCTGCAATAATTATAGGTGCAAGACCAAGCCCCTTAAATATTACCGGGTTGTTGATGATAATACGCTCATTTTTGATTATGTCTTCACGGTTGTTATAGGTGCGTACAAAAAAGTTACTTGCCAATTACAGCCTCCTTTCTACGCCTCAGCCATCTTTTAACCAACTTTATGTTGGAGAATTTATCAAAAAATCCGGAAAGCGCACTTACAATGATAACGGCAAAGCAGATGCCTATCTCAAATGCTCCGTAATAGCTGAAAAGCATTGAAACAATTCCTAAAACCACACCGTAGATAATCTTTCCCTTAAGTCTGCTCGGTGTGCAAATTCTATCGGGAACAATAAACACCATTGCAAAAAGCATTACACCGGAGGAGAGCTCGTACTGCAACACCTCAAGAGGGTTGGCATCTGACACCCTCGGAAACAGCAAAATAAGAGCCGAAGAGGTAAGCAGGAAGGTGAGCAGAATTGAAAAGGATATCCTTTTGCGCAGACAAAGCATTATGGCTGCGGCAACAAGCACAAGAATAAAGGTTGCACCCATAGGGCCTGCGAAGTTTCCGGTTGCAATGTTGAGCAAAGATGTTGAGGGAAGTCCACCGTTTTTTAAGGTGAATGCGTGTGACCTTACTAAAAACATATCCTGCGGAATGCTCATAGGCAGATCGGTAAACGGCACAGGGTAGGTTACTAATTTTTCCGGCCAGCTGACCAGTGCCACGGTAAAACCCACCGCCGCCGGATTAAAGGGGTAGTGGTGCAGACCGCCAAAGGCATATTTGCCCACCATTACCGCCACCACCACCGAGGTTATGACAGCAACATAGCTGACCGATGCCGGAAACATCAAAACAATAGTAAGTGCTATAACATAGCTACTTAAATCCCTCTCGGTGTAGCAATTGGCACGTGCAATGCGCATCATCATATCGCAAACAAGCGCAACCGCCAGTGCGATTGCAGCAATTGTAAGTGCTCGAATTCCATACAAAAAATAGGCTGAAGTAAGCAGTATCAGCAGACATATCAGACGTTCGATATCGCCGGCAATATATTCGTTTGTTTTCTTTTCCATTACCTAACTCGTTTTTAACAGTTCAATTTTTTCTGCGGCGGTGTCAAGATTTGAAAAAAGGTAACTACCTGCAACAAGTATCTCGGCACCCGCACCGATACATTCGGGGGCAGTCTCGTCGGTAATTCCGCCATCCACCGATATCAACAAACCGGGATTGCTGTTTTGAGCAATCTCTTTTATACGCGCTATGCGCTCTACCGCCTGCGGAATAAACTTTTGTCCACCATATCCCGGTTCTACCGACATAACAAGAACAAGCTCCAGCTGGGGGATATAAGGTGCAAGCAACTCTACACTTGTCGCCGGACGAAGGCTCAATCCCGCCTTTAATCCCTGTGAGTGTATCATCTCGATAACCAGCGAAACATCACATTCCGCTTCGATGTGAAAGGTTATCATATCGGCGCCCGCCTTTGCAAAGGTTTCGATAAAATCCTGTGGTCGTGACACCATAAGATGAACATCATAACAGCCCTTGACCGCCTTGGTTAAACAGCTAAGCACAGGTGCCCCGAAGCTAAGGTTTGGCACGAAATGTCCATCCATAACATCGACATGAAGCATATCCGCTCCTGCCTTAAACATGGCGTCGGACTCTGTACCGAGCCGTGAAAAATCTGATGCAAGCAGTGATGGGGAAATGAGCATTGATTTACTCCCTACTAAAGAAAATATATAGTTATTATATATTGATAACGAAAATTTTGCAAGCGAAAATGTGCTTTTCGGCGTTAAAACAGGAAATTACATGTTTTCCGGAGCATCTACCGCAAGAATTTTTAATAGCAATGCCATGACTTTTTGTGTCGAAACACTCAGAGCAAGCCTGTTTTTTGCAAGCTTTTCCTCCTCACCTTTTATTCGACAATCGGTATAGAACTTATGAAATGATGCTGCTAATGTCAACAGGTATTTCGGTATTGCCGACACATCGTAGCTCCTTGCTGCGCCGTCGATAACCTCGGGAAGCTCGGCAAGCTGAATGAGAAGACGGCGTTCGGGTTCGCTACAAAGTAGGGCGGCATCGAGCTCATCCTTTTCAGCCGGTAACACACCCTCCTTTTTGAGGGTCGCCACCATATTTGCAATTCTTGCATGAGCATACTGAACATAGTAAACGGGGTTTTCGCTATTGGTTTGTACTGCAAGCTCCAGATCGAAATCGAGGTGAGTTCCCGCCTCTCTCATGTTAAAGAAAAATCTTGCGGCATCTACAGGTACCTCCTGAAGTAGGGTGGTTAAGGTAATCGCCTTACCGCTACGCTTACTCATTCTCACCGTTTCGCCGCCGGAAATAAGCCTTACAAACTGAAAAAGTACAATGTCGAGCCTATCGCCGTCGCCACCTGCCGCTGTTATTGCCGCCTTAAGCCTTGCAACATGTCCGTGGTGATCGGCACCCCAAAGGTCGATTGCCGTGTCAAATTTACGCTCTGACAGCTTGTTAAGATGATAGGCTATGTCGGCCGCAAGGTAGGTCGGTACTCCGTTTTGGCGAACAAGCACCTCGTCCTTTTCACCGCCACATTTTGAAAACGCAAAAAACACCGCCCCGTCCTTTTCATAGGCAAAGCCGTTATCGGTCATCTTTTTTACCGTTTGCTCCACAGCACCACTGTCGTGCAGCGTCATCTCGGAAAAAAAGTTGTCATATTCTATTCTATACTCTCCGAGGGCTGATTTAATATCCTCGATATTTTTGGGGAGTGCATATGCAACGAGAACATCGCCTCTCGTTTGCTCGTCCGCATTAAGCAGTATGTCGCCCTTCTCCTTTGCAAATTCTGTTGCCCTCTCGGTAATATCCTCACCCTGATAGCCATCCTCCGGGAAGGGGTGATTGGGGTTGAATATCTGCAAATATCTTGCCGAAAGTGAGGCGGCAAACTTTGCAATCTGATTACCGGCATCGTTTATGTAAAACTCCTTTGTAACCTCATATCCGGCCGTTTTAAGTAGGGCGGAAAGGCTGTCGCCAAGTGCACCGCCACGTGCATTTCCAAGGTGCATGGGGCCGGTAGGATTTGCCGAAACAAACTCAACGTTTATTCTTTTTCCATTTCCTGTCTCGGTGTGACCGTAGTCCTCGTTATAGGTTTCGGATAAAACGTCGGTAAAAAAACTGTCGTCACAGTAAAAATTTAAAAAGCCCGGACCTGCAACCTCACAGCGATTAAAACCGTTACAGGGGAGCGTTAACTTATCCTTGATAACGGTTGCTATCTTTGCCGGTGCAAGTCGGAACGCCTTTGCGGAACAGAGGGCAAGATTGGAGGAAAACTCCCCGTTTTTAAAATCTGCCGGACGCTCTATCGCAAAATCCGGTAGTTCGGCGGCCTGAAGTTCTCCTGAATTAACAGCCGAGTTTACCGCGTCGGTAAGCATTTTTTTAAGTGTGTCCTGTGCCGTTTCAAGTCTGTAGTTTAACATTCCCTATTCCCTCATTGCATTTCGGTGATATTTGTTGCACGTTTCACGGTGATATCTACCGTATTGGTGCTGATATTGTTGGAGTTGACATCCACCTCGTAGCAAAAAAGAAGTCGTCCGCCCTCATCATCTAAGGTGTTTATGATGTTGTTGCCGCTTATTCCGAGCGAGATGGCACCAAAACCCGTCTCGTAGTGGCAGATATGTCGTTTCCCGGATTCAATGCTAAGCTGCGAATTTGCCTTGCCGAATCTAATCATGGTGACAATGCCGACCGTGTCCACCTTTACGGTGGTGGTGCTTCCCTCATAGCCGGTAGCAGCAGTCTCTTTATAGGTTATAAAATAGTTACCGTTTTTTTTCTGGTAGCTTCCCTTTGTCATTAGGGTTACCGAGTTTTCATCCTCCGGTGTTTTTTGAGTCCCCTCAATCTTTATCATAAAATCTTCGTTCATTATATACTCCATATACCAACCCCGACCGGGGCTTGTGATTCCTTATCGATTTTTAATCCGTATCATCCGGATTTACCGTTATCGGTGTAATATCATGACCTACAAACAGCCTTGCGAGCTCGGCAAACTGCTGTGGTAAGTCAGATACAAGGTAGCTTATTTCGCCTGTTTTGTTACTGTGTGTTGACAGATTGTTTTGTATTATATAATCTCTTGTATGTGCAGCCGCCTCGGCACCACTGTCTATCAAAGTTATTCCCTCGGCAACCCTTGAAATTATCGGTGCAAGTAGTGGGTAGTGGGTACAGCCGAGTATAAGCGTATCTATACCCTGCTGCAACAACGGTTCGAGATACTGCCGTGCCACAAGCCGTGTTACCTCGTTGTCCGGTTGTACAAATCCTGCCTCGACAAGAGGAACAAAGAGCGGACATGCAGTCTGAAATGTTTCTACAGAGTAACCGGTGAGTGCCTTTTTATATGCATCTGAGTTGATGGTAGCCGCTGTTGCGATTACTCCAACCCTGCCGTTTTGGCTCGTCTTTGCCGCTGCTTTTACCGTCGGCTGAATAACGCCGGCAATCGGTATATCGAGGTTAAGTTCATCTATGTCCACCACCGAGGATACCGTGCCACATGCAATAAGAACATATTTTATGTCATAGCCACGTAAAACTGCTATGTCGGACATCGCATATCGTTTAAGTATCTCTTTACTTCGGTTTCCGTAAGGTACACGCGCTGTGTCTCCAAAATAGATAAGGTTCTCGTTCGGCAGAAGTTTGCTTAGCACTCGAAGAGCCGACAGCCCGCCAAGCCCACTGTCAAAAACGCCTATAGGGCGGTTATCCATGTTGTGCCTCCAGCGCAAGGTCAATAAGTCGTGATATCAATTCCCTATTGTCTATCCCGCTATACGCCATTAGTTTGGGGTACATGCTTATGCTTGTAAAGCCGGGAATGGTGTTTATCTCGTTAAGCAGGATCTCACCGTCTGATTTCCTCCAAAAAAAGTCCACCCTTGCAAGCCCCATACAGTTTAATGCATCAAAGGTTTTTAGAGCAAGCTCTCTGATTTTATCCGATATTTCCTGTGGTATCCTTGCCGGAACATACTGCTCCGGACTGTCGTTGTGATACTTGTCATCATAGCTGTAAAAACTATCACCGGGAACAATCTCACCCACTGCCGAGGCAAAAGATGCTTGACCTCCGGAAAGTTGTCCTCCAAGCACGGCACATTCCAGCTCGGTGCCTTCTACAGCCTCCTCGATAAGTATCCTGTTATCATGTGCCGCAGCGGTTAAAATTGCCGCCACAAGTCCATCCGAGTTGTCCACCCGTGTAACCCCCACCGAAGATCCCGCACAGGAGGGTTTTACGAATACAGGAAGTCCCAGTCTGCCTATTATATCGGTCAGACGTTCAGATGGGAGGGGGAGCTGCTGCCTTGTTATCATCTCATATTTACAGTGAGGTATCCCCACATTTTCGGTGACTACATTTGTTATGTATTTGTCCATGCAGGCGGCACTCGAACCGGAGCCGGATCCAACAAAGGGAATTCCCGCCATGGTTAGCAATCCTTGAAGTGTGCCATCCTCGCCGTTTTTTCCATGAAGAACAGGGAAAACAACATCCACCTTTAATCGTCGATACCTACCACCCTCATCACAGATAAATATGCCTGCGTGAGAGCTATCGGGCGATAGAAATGCAGGCAGACAGTCGGGAGAAAACTCCCAGCTACCATCGGTCAACCTCTCTTCGCCGTCAGGATAGTATAGCCAATGCCCCTTTTTTGTAATTCCTATCTTGATAAGCTCAAAGCGGCTACTATCAATATTTTTTATAACCATCTCGGCGGATCTGCAGGATATTTCGTGTTCGGATGATACTCCTCCGAACAGCACCAAAACTTTTATTTTTGACATGGTCAACCTCAACTATAGCTGTACTAAATTGTATACTAATAACTAATAAAATATTCCGGGAATGGACATGAACGAGCCGAAAAATCCGGCTATCAGCTTTGGAATGATTATTAAAAAATTTACACCGAATAATATTACACTAAGCCCTAAAACTGCCGCTAACACTATAAGCGTATTTCTTAAAAAGTTGCTTTTTTCAAAGTTGAGGAATGCAAACACCACAACTATCACCGCAAAAAGTATGCGAAAAAACATCTCCGAAAACCATAGCCCAAGCAATCCAAGTCCGGTTAATCCAAACAGTTCCACATTGATTCCTTTCTTTTATAATCATCTAGCTTGAAAAAATGTTTTCAGGTTAAACTAAAATGCAATTTCTTACTGTGGTGCGGCTGCCGGATCGGTCTCTGCCACCGGTGCGCTATCAGCCGGTGCGGTCTCAACCGGTGCGGTTGCGTTCGGGTCTATATAATAGGGTGATCCGGGTAGATACGGGTTAGTTTCGGTGTGGGCGGTGTGGGTCTGTAGGTAATCCCTAATCTCCATATAACCTTCCGGCTTTATATGAAATCCATCCACCTGTGCAATTTCGGCACGGAGGTAGCCTGAAGCATCGGCGAGAATTTCGTGCAGATCCAGAAAATATATCCCACGCTCGTTTGCAATCACCGATAGTTTATCATTAATGCCGTTGATGTAGCTGACGCTGTACTTCGGGTCTGCGGAACGAGCCTCACTCTGTGGAGGTATGCTCATCAGATATTTAATGGAGTTTGGCATCTTTGCATTTAGGGTATCCATCAACATGGTAAAGGATGCCAACAGCTGATCCTCACTCATCCAGACAAGGTCGTTTACTCCTATTAAGATATAAATTTTTGCAGGGCTATAGGTCGCCATCAAATCGATAGGGTTGATCTGTACTCCATCGGGACCTTCCACCGTGTTGGTCACAAACCTATCCGATGACATGCTTTTATATGCTGCCGTGTAGGAGTTTGGGAAGATTTGGTACGCCTCAACAAAACCCTGTGCGAGGGAATCTCCCATAAACACCGCATCATTAAAATAGGACATATCTACCTTGCCGTTTTCCGGCAGTGCAAGCATCTTGGATGATTGAGCTTGTGCCGGTGCAAGGTTAATTGTTTGTTCCACAACGTCCGGCACCACAAACTGTTCTATCACAGACTCGCTCTGCGATGTGTCCGTCTGTGAGCTGTCCTGCTCGGAAGACGAGGTATCTTCGTTACCCGGTTGCACTATTGCAACATCTGCGGCAAGAAATCCGGATTCGAAAAACGCAATAAATCCAAAGCTGAACACGCCGGTCATGACAAAGAACATTACCGACATTAACGCACGTCGCCTTGCTGCGTTGCTTCGTTGAATAGCCTTTTGCCGTCGCATCTGTGAAAGGGACTGCGGCTGACGATGGTTACTGTTCTGCATCATCATCCTGCTCCATATACATAGCCGTGTCCTCCGACTCATATTCTTCTAACAATGCTTCCTCGTCTGCAAGTTTTTTGTTTGTAATAAACACCTTTTCTAAAACAGGCCAGACGTTCATGCTCACAAGAAGATTTGTGAAGGAAAACAGGAAGAGGGGAGGCATTATCAGCAAGGTGAATGGGAAGAACAAAACAAACACAAGCCATACCGGCAAAGTTGTGATAAACACCAAGGCAGATCGAGGTAAAAATCCAATGGTGAGAAGAATTGAATTTTTTATCATCTGCTTAAGTGGAAGTTCAATGAGCGCAATCTGGGCATATAGGTAACAACTTGCAACCGAAACAAATACGAAAATTACTATGGTGACGCTGGCAAGAGCAAAATACATAAGGTCGGCGTTTTCTAAATGCCAGCTGTAGTAGTAGAATATCGAAAAGCCGGAAAAGCCCAATAGAACCATTACTAACAATCCCGCGAGAACACCCTGCTTAAAGTTTTCTTTAAAAGCCTTTTTGTATTCATAAAAAACAAAACATGGTATGTCTCTTACCCTTTTTGTCATTACAGCCGTGAGTGCAACGATTGCAGGGCCTATTGTAATAATCGGTATGCAGCTGATTAAAAATATAAAATTTAATTTTACAATGTCGCCAAGATCCCTTCCGAGTATCTCAAACAGGCGCATTATCCCCTTTTTCTTTGGCTCGTCCTTACGAACGCCTTTGCCTTCTCGGAGGTATCCCGGTGTAAATAATCCCAATGTGTTAATCTCCTTTTCTGTTATTTTTTAGCATGCCGGAAAAAAATGAGCCGGCATCCTTTATTTCATTTTTGTATCCACAACTCAATATTATAGCACAAAGAAGAGCGAAAGTAAATTTAATCAGGAAATAATTTGTGAAAATTGTGCTAAATATTGCCATTACAATCAGCAATCCTAGCGAGAGAGAGCTTCGCAGCGGATGTTCGATCGTTTTATAAAAGCTCTGAGCAATAACCGTTCGGAAGATAAACATTACTATTCCGGAAAGTGCAACCGCAAAGGATGCACCTAAAAGACCGAATATCGGGGTTAACAAGAGACTGAAAATTACAGTACCCACAAGTGATATTGCAATGCCTATGGCATCAAATGTTGTTCTTCTCGATATGGATATCCCGTACACGGTTGTCTCGCTGATTATCAAAAATAACGGTCCGAGCGAGAGAATGGGAAAAAGCTCCATTCCCGAGCGATAGCCCTCGCCCAATACAAGAAATAAAACATCCTCAAACATCACAAGCAGTGCAAAGAACAATCCTGTAATAAGAACAATATAGTCGTGAACCTTTGCTATCTCCTTTTGGTTTTCTCGGTAATTTGCATAGATAAATGCCGACCAGTAGGTTGCAAATCCCGCCTGTATTACGGCAATAACGTTGGAGAGAAGCACTACCATAGAGTAAACACCCTGCTCGGCGCTTCCGAAGATATTTCCAATGTATGCCTTGGAAAACAGTGAGGAAAGCCAGAGCATGACCGGTGTGGGGGCAAGTGCCAATCCGTATGGAAGGATAACCGAAAGAGTTTCTTTGCTTGTCGACCTTTTGCTTGGAAAGAGTTTATCCCTCCTGATTGCCGCAAAAACAATCGCAAAAACCGCAAGACCTACCGTTAAAAACAGCACAACCATCTCGAACGACGGTCTAACAAAGGCGCCCAGCACATAAAAAAATCTTGAAAAAAACTGCATACCAACACTTTCGATGGTATATAGCTTCAGGTTTCCCTCCATCCTGTAGGCAATGTTATAGTATCTTGCGAGCATGAGGAAAAATGCGTTTAAAAACAGTAAAGGCGTAATGTAACTTGGCATTTCCTCGGAAAAAAACAGGCCTATCAGTAGGTCGTTAAACAGGGTAGATGCAGCTACTGCAAGAATCAAAAGGGTACTTGCAGAGATGAAAAGACATACGGTAAACAGCTTTTTTGAGCCAATGCCGTTCGGTGGCTCGTTAAAAAAACGGATAAATGCTTGGTCGAGGCCGAGCACGGCGGTGTTCATTATCAGTGTTGACGCAGATATAAATATGTCTACAGGTCCGAAAATTTCGGGTGGCATGAGGTAGGTCGTCAGCAGTACTGAAAGACCGTATATGATAAAGTTAACATAGGTTGCGACGGAATAGGAGAGTGCCGAACGCAAAAAGCCGGCAACCGAAAAACCTTTTTGCATCGGTCAGCTCCCTCCGTTTTTTTCTACGAAATACTCTGCCTTTTTTCGCATCTTTTCCGCCATATTCTTCTGGACATACCCCTTCTCGACATAGCCGTATATGCGTCCGGCAAAGTCGGCAAAGCTCGGGAAAAAGGTTAGCTGAGACGGATTATATCGAAGTGCATGAAAGACATGTATTCCGATAAAGGCACAAAATTTGAGAAGATTAAACTTTGGTTTATACCCTGCACCGAAAACCTCTCCTCTTGGTGGTTCGCGGTGAACTCGCTCCAAAAGGTCGCACATGCGCTTATATGCAGGTTTTTCGGTGACGCTGTAAAAGCTCTTTAAAAAGTCCTCGTCAAAAGGGTATATGTCTTCGGTCGAGGTAACATCCTTCAAAAAGCTTTCGAGGTCGGTTATGTAGTCAGCCTGTTCGTAGATGACCGGGTCGTACTCCGACTCTATCGGGTAGGGTCTTAAAATTCCACATCCCTTTCCGGCAAAGTACACCTCGGCAAGTGCGGTAGACATCCAGTTATACACACGATCCGCCACAACAACCCACTGTTTTACCGAGTGATCTGATATGACATGAAAGTTATTATATCTTTTCTGCATATCGGATAAACGCTCGCATTTCCACTCGCTGGGATGTGGGCGATAAACTATGCTTATGTCGTTATAACGCTCAAGAGCCTCGCAGAACCAATCGAGGGTTGTATCCATCGAGCACTTGTTCGTGTCCCTAAACCCTCTGAAATCAAGGCCCGCCATGGCGCTTAGCTCTTCAACCTCCTTATCATCCATATTAGCATAACCGAAGGAGGAAATATAGAGAATCATGCGATTGTTTTTATCTATTTCGTATTTTTCGCATATTTCGCTATGCTCCATGTAATATCCGTTAAACTCGGGACGCAAAAAATCCAGCTGTATTGCGCCGGTAATCTCTAAACTTTTTTCCGGAACACCCTCCGACATCAGTCGTTGTCTTGTTGCTTCACCCCAACAGGTCTGCACTGCATACCTTGCGTTTTCAAGGCAGTTAAAAAACGGGCTCTGCTCCTGTTCTCTCGAGAGTATCTGCTCCCAGTGCAGATTTACAACCCTATCTAGTCTGCCCACATTATTATATACATGGCTGTTTATAGACTCGTTGTTGTACATACAGGAGGTAACGATTACCCTCGGCTTTTTATAGGTGAAATATCTGAGTTTTTTTCTGTCCATCAGCTGCCTTATCTCTACGGTAAAGCCACGACGTTTCAGCTCCGCTTCAAGCAAAAGAATACACTCGTACTCCCTCACCGGATGCTCGTATAGAATTAAATAATCTAACAATCTCTATCCTCTTAAACTCGGTAAATCTTCAGTAAAAAGTCTCTCGGTAAATAGCGGAAGCCCTACAACCGGATCAAGATGAAAGCCATCGTAATACATCTCCTGATCATACTCTACAAGCTTGCTTTGTTCATAGTCCAAAACCGCAATCCCTTCGGATTTAAGGAGTGCTAAAACTTCCTGCATCTCGGTGGATATTCCTAGCGGCTCTATGACATACTCGGTTATTGATGCATGTGCCGGTGGAAGCACCACTGTAAAGTTTATTCCGGCATCTTCGCACTCTGTTGCTATCTCGATAACCCTTTCCACCGCACTGTGATTTAAGGTGTATCCCTCACTCTCAACCTTAATAATTTCGGCATAATCCAACAGGTTTTTACGGTAGGGTAGCGGGTCACCGTTCTCATCTACAAAATCCTCCGCCGTCCATACACCCTGAGCCATCGAAACACCGGAACTCTCACCTCTAAGGTTCAGCCTTATCTCGTTTAGCATCTCTAAATTATAATCGAAGTTGGTCATATAGGCAAGTGGATTTTCCACAACCTTTTCTATCTGCTCGGTTCTGTCCTTATAATAGGCGGTGTTAAGGGTATAAAACGACAGGCTGAGCACCACATTTTCCAGCTGTGGATTTATCTTAAGTGCATACTCATAAAGATCCATCGCCTCGGTAACCGAGGCACCGCCGAAACATAGGTTTGAATACCGATCACCCGAAAGCTGTTCTACCAAATCCATATCAAGATGTGCAAGACGGGAATCCCCGACTAAGATGCTGTTCGTAGGTTGTTGTAGATATGCCCTGGTACGATATATAACGCTGTTGGTGTTGGCGGTATCTTTAATACCGAGATAATTATAAGGCTCAAAGGTGAAAAACAACACAAAATACCCTGCAATGGGCAACAGAATAAAGAATATTCTTAAAAGTAATTTTTTCATACCTTAAAATCCTGCGTAAATAAAGTTTGCACTGCTTCCGTAGCCGCCGTTGTTCAGCAAAAATCCGGCAAGACACAATCCAATTATTAGGTAATAAACAACCCATCGATAGCGAGTGGGACAGATAAGTTCACCCTCGGTTTTGTTTCCTTTAAAGGAAAGGTGCTCTACCGTGACGATGACTGCAAGCGAAATGGCGCAAAATATCAGATACGCCGAGGCGATAAGAGGGTCGGCGTTAAAGGTTGCGGCGGCGGTGAAGTAGTCGTAAAAATTCAGATCAAAAATTGTGAATATCCGCCCAAACACCGAAAATGCATCCTCGATACTTGACGCACGAAAGAAAACAAGACTTGCCGAAAAAAGCAAAAAGACGACCGCTCTTTTTGAATAAAGGCGCAGAGTTGATTGCTTCTTTTTGGGTTTGCGGTAGTACCTGTGCAAAAGTTCCTCGCCGATGCGAAACACCGCCTGTAAAATGCCCCATATCAAAAAGGTAAGTCCGGCACCATGCCATATTCCGGAAATTACAAACAGGATAAATATACTGCTGAGTAGTGGCATACCTTGAAAAAAATTACCTAAAAGCGGTATCCTTGATATCGGCTTATTCCAGACAAGCGGAGTAAATATATAATCCTGTAGCCATTTAGATAGCGAGATATGCCAACGTTGCCAAAAACCGGAAAAGTTTGTGCTGTAAAAGGGTTGCTTAAAGTTGGGCGCAAGGGTAATGCCAAAAAGTTGCGCAGAGCCTCGTGCAATGTCGGTATAACCGGAAAAGTCAAAATAAAGCTGTAGCGTAAACAGCAGAACCGCAAGAAACAAAACCGCACCGCCAGAAGTTTCGTCGTCAAATATAGGCGAGATTATGTTGCCGAGCGGTATCGCGATACAAAGTTTTTTAAGGTAGCCAATACCGAGAACAAACATCCCCTCGGCTGTTTTTTGATAATCAAAGCAAAGTGGTTTAGACAGCTGTGGCAAAAGGGTGTCGGTACGGGGGATAGGGCCTGCGGTCAGCTGTGCAAAAAAGCCGATAAACAGGCTGTAGCGAAGCAGATTTTTTTCAGTTTTAACTGCCTTTGTAGCAACATCTACAAGGTAGCCGACGGTGGAAAAGGTGTAGTAGCTGATACCAAGAGGCATTATTATAGAGACATCCTCCGGCAAAAACAAATAGCGGTATTTATAAAAACAGAGTACTGCCACCGCAAGGATTATTGCAACGGTAAGAATGCCGGCCACCCTACCTTTTTGCATTGCAAGTCCGCCAAAATATCCTAATGCAATATACCCCGGAAGAACATAAAAGAGTGAAGGTTCAAACATTACATAAAAAGTAAGGCTCACCAAAACAAGATATAAACAACGAAATTTAATCGGCAATATATAGTAAAAAGCCGCAGCAAGCGGCAAAAATATAAAATATGAGGTTGCTAAAAAATCCATACAGTTAGTGTTAGTCCTTATGTTAGTGTACCAATATAAAATAAATTACATATGCCCAGCTTAATATTCCGTGAAAAATTGCCCAGCCTATCGACTCCCAGGTGGTGTAACTTATAACCATTGCCAGAACGCTTCCGAAAGAAATTCCGGTTTTAACCGTTCTGTTGACGATGGTCATCCTACGACCTTCCATAAACCAATCTCCTTCTACGCAAAACTAATCTGCCCATCTTCCTCTCTCGGTTTAAATCCGAGCCTGTCGTATGCCGCTGTGGTTACTATTCTCCCTCTCGGAGTTCGGGACAAAAGCCCCTGTTGCATCAGGTAGGGTTCGCATACATCCTCTAAGGTTACCGCTTCCTCACCGAGTGCGGCGGCAAGCGTTTCGAGGCCTACAGGACCGCCGTTATATAGTTCAATTATTGCCCTAAGCAGGCTTCTGTCTAAGGCATCGAGTCCGGCATCGTCTATGTCGAGTCGCTTAAATGCATCCTCCACCGCCTTGCGGTCAATAACACCTTCGCCTAACACGTCGGCAAAATCTCGCACCCTTCTAAGCAGTCGATTTGCAATACGTGGGGTTCCCCTTGCCGCTATAGCAAGAGTGTCAGAACCCTCTCTGTCACAGGGGATTCCGAGAATGCCTGCCGAACGTCTTATTATCTCGGAAATTTCGTTTCGGTCGTATAAATCCAACTTCAACAGCACACCAAAACGGTCACGAAGCGGTCCTGTCATCTGTCCTGCACGGGTGGTTGCTCCCACAAGGGTGAACCGAGGAAGGTTAATTCTGATGGACTGTGCCGATGGACCTTTGCCAATAATAATATCAAGGGCGAAATCCTCAAGTGCCGGATACAGCACCTCCTCTACCTGACGGGATAGGCGGTGTATCTCATCTATAAAAAGAACATCACCCTCCTGAAGGTTGGTAAGTAGTGCGGCAAGGTCTCCTGCTTTTTCTATTGCAGGGCCACTTGTTATACGTATCTGCACCCCCATCTCGGCAGCAATAATTCCGGCAAGGGTGGTTTTACCGAGCCCCGGCGGGCCATAGAGCAGAATATGGTCGAGAGGCTCTTCCCGCTTTTTTGCGGCGGCAATATACACCGAAAGGTTTTCCTTTATTTTGCTTTGTCCGATATATTCTGCAAGACATTTCGGACGCAACGATCCGTCGGAATCCTCCGGTGATTGATCCGGAGAGAGTAGTCGCAGATCCTCGTTTTGTTCAAACATTCAAGCCTATCCTCATTACTTTTTATTTTGCGAACCTTTTTAATGCAAGCTTTATTATCTCCTCGGTAGAGAGGCTGTCGTCTACGCCGGCTATTGCCATTGCAGCTTCACTTCTGCTGTAGCCCAGTGTCGTCAGTGCCGCAAGTGCCTGTGCACTGCCACCGGAAACGGCAACCGCAGAGACGGCACCGCCATCATCACCGATATCAATCGAGGTCGCCTTGTCTTTAAGCTCCAGCACTATACGCTGTGCAAGCTTTGGACCTACTCCACTTGCGGCGGTAAACGCCTTGTGATCGGCGGCGGCAATTGCCAACATTATCTTGGTGGGCGACAGGCTGTTGAGTATCGCAATGCCCACCTTCGGGCCGACACCGGACACCGATATCAGTAGGGTAAAAACCCTCTGTTGCTGTTCATCCTCAAAACCGAAAAGCTCCAGTGCGTCCTCCTTGACATTTAGATAGGTGAAGATGGTTGCTTCGCTATCTACCTTAAGCCCTGCCACAGCCGAGGAGGGCATCATAACCTTAAAGCCGACACCACCGCAGACTATCACGGCACTATCGACGGAACGGTGTGAAACTTTACCCGATAAGGAATGTATCATTGCAGCTTATCCCTTTCTATATCTCCTCCGGCTTTCTTGCTCCTCTTGAGCTGTTGCCGTGGCAGATTGCAAGTGCAACAGCATCGGCAACGTCATCCGGTTTTGGTACAGTTGCAAGCTTTAACATGATTCTTGTCATCTCCTGAACCTGCTTTTTTGTCGCCCTTCCGTACCCCGTTACCGCCATCTTAACCTGTAACGGTGTGTACTCATGTATGGGTATTGAGCATCTCCTTGCCGCAAGAAGTATTACCCCTCTTGCCTCGGCTACGGCGATTGCGGTTTTATGGTTGTTGGTAAAAAACAGCTCCTCGATGGACATACAATCCGGCTTAAATTTCTCGATGATTTCAACAAGGTCGTTGTATACCATTTCTAAACGGTGAGAAAATAGCCCACCGGCCGGAGTCGTTACCGCTCCGCAGGTGATGAGTGTAAAGCTGTTGTTATCGTAATCCAATACCGAGGTTCCCACGGTTGCATAACCGGGATCAACACCAAGAATTCGCACAGTGCTCCTTAAAATAATGTACCAAACTACATTATAACACAACTAATTGGAATATGCAATTCCATAATCTCCGCCTACGGCGGAGCTATTGAAATATTACTTGACTCGCTCCACTCGTCATTTTGCACTTTGTG
>CAYJKY010000027.1:0-18832 GCA_964370825.1 uncultured Oscillospiraceae bacterium | reverse complement strand
GCGGTAGCTATATAATCTCCACCTGTCGGCGGAGCTATTGAAATATTACTTGACTCGCTCCACTCGTCATTTTGCACTTTGTGTAAAAAACATAATATTTCTTGTGCCTGCTGGTGGTTGCTGTAATCTCCACCTGTCGGTGGAGATATTGGTGGGGTTTATATTTGTATTGAATTTCCCTTGATGAATACCGCTTTAGTTGCGAGTGATTCGTCGGTTATTAAAAAATCTGCGCGTTTGCCGACCTCAATACTTCCTATTTCGACATCTATGTCGACAGCCTTTGCCGGATTTATCGTTGCGGCGGTGATTGCCTCCTCGAGAGGAACGCCGAAAGAAACGGCACGGCGCATGCAGTCGGTAAGCGGGGTGGTAGAACCTGCAATGGTACCATCTGCAAGGACAGACTTATCACCCTTTACATATATTTTCTGCCCCCCGAGCATGTACTCACCGTCAGCAAGACCGGTTGCCGAGGTGGCATCGCTGATAAGGCATACCCTTCCCTCAAACCTATCAAATACGGTTCTTATTATCGATGGGTGAATGTGAACACCGTCCGATATAATCTCGATATAATTGGCATAGTCGCCTGCGGCACCTACGACACCGGGATCACGGTGGCCGAGAGGTGGCATTGCGTTAAACAGATGCGTAACATGGCTCGCACCGGCAAGGAAACCGGCAACAGCCTCGTCGTAGCTTGCGGTGGTGTGGGCAATAGAAACTCTTGTGGTCTGGCTTACCTCACGAATAAACTCTAATGCACCCTCACATTCCGGAGCAACATCCACCAGCCTTACCGTACCAAAGCTAACATCATAAAGGCGGTTAAAGGTGTCTATGTCCGGAGCGGAAATATTATCCTCTGCCTGTGCCCCCTTCTTTTTCTTGTTTATGTAGGGTCCTTCCATGTTAATTCCCCACATGGTTGCCATTCCTTCCTGCGGAAGGTGACAGAACTTTCCGGCACGCTCAAAGAGTGGAGTAAGTGCCTCCTCACCAAAGGACATGGAGGTTCCGAGAAAGGATGTTACACCCTGCTTTGCAAGGAATGTGGCGATGTTTTCAAGGTCCCCCTCGTTGCCGTCGCAAAAATCAGTGCCGTAGCTTGCATGGATATGTATGTCGACAAGACCGGGGAGTACAAGACATCCCTTGGCGTCAAACAGCAGCTCGCCCTCAAGCTCGGGCCCTATTGCCACAATCCTACCGTCTTCAACGCCGATATCGACACCGCCATCTATATTAATAAATTTACCTCTAAAAAAGACCTTACCGTTTTTAATTACCTTCATTTTATAACCATTCCTTTCTCGATGTTTATTATGGTTTCGCCACATAGTGGCGAAATTTCAGCGTACTCCGCTGAAAAGGAACAAAACTCGGAAGTTTGAAACTTGTTTTCAAACTTTACTCCTTTTTTCTAATATAATTTCAACCGCACGGTGGGCAAGCAATATTCCTGCTACCGACGGAACAAAGATACAACTTCCGGGTGCGGGTCGACTCTCCTGCTTTGTTGTCTCCTCGCTGTATGCATTTGGTTTTACCATCTCCTTTGAATAAAGTGCGGTTACACCGTAGATATTTCTTTTTTTAAGCTCCCTTCGCATAACTCTTGCAAGGGGGCACCCTTCGGTTTGCTCTATGGTTGTAAAGCATAACATTGAAGGGTCGGTTTTTCCGGCTGTTCCGAGACAACACAGTATCTCGGTTTTGACATTGCGACACCCCTCGATTAACAATATTTTTGCGGTAACGTTATCCACCGCATCTACTACAACATCATAATCGGATAGGTTGAAGCTACCGATATTGTCCGGTGATACAAAGCAGTCCACCGGTGTAACCTTAATGCTTTTGTTAATTTCGGCAATCCGATTAGCTGTGATTTGAGCTTTTCGTTTACCTATGTTGTCAATGTTTGAATATATCTGTCGATTAAGATTGCTCTCCTCGAAACAGTCGCCGTCCACCACCGTGATGTTCCCTATGCCACTTCGTGCCAACGCCTCCACCGTGAAACCACCGACACCGCCGAGTCCGAACACCGCAACATTTGCGGACTTAATCCTGTCCAACCCCTCACTACCGTATAGCGGCAACAATCGAATTAGGCTGTTGTCCATTATGTCACCTTGAAAATATTTGCCTCGTAGGGGCGAAGCACCGATGTAAAGTCCTTATAGCTACAGTATATCGGTGTCATGCGGGATATTTCACCACGTCGTTTCAAGGTTTTATCTGTTAGATTACACTCTATATAATATTTTTCGTCCTTTAGCTGCCTGAAATATGCAAAATAGTTTTTATCCCTAACAAATACCGGCAAAAATTTTCCGTATATGATGGCGCGATTTTCTGCCCTGAGCTTCGCAAGCCGACGATAGCACTCCGGTGTTCCGCACTCAATCTCATCGTTAATCGAGCCGGCACCCTCGCCGGAAAGTCCAAGTTCCTGCCCCTGTCTTATTATAGGGGTTGCCCCGGAGGTCATAGTAAGGACAGTAAGTAGTTCCGCTACCCTCTCACGGTAGAGCCATCTCGGCTGTAAACGGTATAGCATTCTTGCACCGCCGTCAAGATATAGTCCGCTCCAACAACAGCTTGGAAGACTGTGTTGCTTGATAAGATGTTGCTTAAGTCGGTATAGACTGTACGGTTTTTCCGGGTCACCTATATTACCAAAAACCATGTCAAGTTCACCGCGCTGTGGTGCGGTCATAAGCTTTGTTCTCTCAAATCCTACATTCGGAATATATCCAATGCCGACAACGCCGTTATAGCGTCCATATCCATCACTGTTAAGCTCCCTGAGTCTTTGATGAATGTCTATGTCCTGTGTCACATACACAACCCCGTCAACACCCTTGTTCAGAAGGTCGGTCGCCTCCTGCGGTGTCCTAACATTTACTACTGATTTCACCCCACTGTCGTGTAGCTGGTGTAGCAGTTCATTAAAGCTATGATTGTCGATGTTATCCGGATCTTCGTCCACCCATACCACCGAAATAAATAATGAGGTTAGATGTGGAAGTATTTCTATAATCTCGTTAATCGCCACACCGTCGACCCGATATATTATCGACTCCTTCCACCATGCTGCTACCTGCTCATCTTCGCATACCGTAAACAGCTGCTCGTCATAGGAATTTATGAGGTCAAGATGCTCCTCTAAAAGCTTTTCCTCATAAATCGGTGCCGCAATTCGCTTCAACTGTTTCAAGCTGAGCTGTTGCAGCCTGTTTCTGCCCAGCAGTGTTTCGGGAAGCCCTTTATCGCTCATATATTCATCGATAAGGTCGCAGGCGAGAGGGTTTTTCAGCAATTCACCTAAACTGCTGTCAAGGCTGAATGTCGTCACATTGACTCCTTTATTATTCTTTGTGAACCAAAACTCTTAAGAATGCTACAATCCTAACGAGGATATAAATACTATAAATCCACCATGGCGTCATCAACACCGATGTCCTGCATATTAATGGTGCGCTGTCTCATCCTGTGCTGTTCCGAGGTTGTATGGATAAAATCCTTTATCTCTCGTGAGTTTTTAATATGCTCTAATATAAGGGTAGGATGGGTTACATCACCTGTATGACATACAATGGTGCCAAGTCCGAATATACGTTCAAAAAGACTTGCATTTAGGGTTACGTCCTGAATTTTGTACATATAGCAATCCGATTCGGTGCGGTTCAAAAATCCTTTTTGAATTGTAAGGGTTTCGTCGGTTACGCTATAAACGGTAAAGGTAAACGGTAGGGCAAAAAATACCCATCTCTTGCGCTCTCTGTAGATCATAATCCTCTCCTTTGTTAGTGTTATAACGAAAAAAGTTTTGTGCTGAGATATTTTTCTCCCCTGTCCGGAAAGATAACCACAATGGTTGCTGATTTTCCTTCGGCGGCTATATCGTCAGCCACTACAAGAGCCGCATACATAGCAGCACCGCTACTCATGCCGACAAAAAGCCCTTCCTTTTCGACAATACTCCTTGCGCACTCAAAGGCTGTCTCACTCTCCACCATTATGTGACGGTCAATCTTGCTCTCATCATAAAGTGCAGGAACTATAGCTTCCTCCATGTTTTTCAGCCCTTGGATGTAATGCCCCTTAATAGGCTGTGCCTCTATTATGCAGATGTCCGGATTTTTTTCCTTAAGTCCTGCGCCCACTCCCATTATTGTTCCTGAGGTTCCTATAGAGGAAACAAAGTGGGTAATCTCTCCCGCCGTCTGACGATATATCTCACTTGCAGTGGTCTTATAATGGGCGAGCTTGTTGTAACGATTGGTAAACTGATCGGTGCAGAAATAATTCTCACCCTCACGTGAAAGTTTGTCTCTTACGTATCGTATGGCACCGTCGGTACCCTCCTCGGCTTTGGTGAGGATAACCTTTGCTCCGAACGCCTTTATCATCTGCCGACGTTCTATCGATACAGCCTCACTCATAACTATCTCAACAGGGTATCCCAGAACACGACCTATCATTGCTATTGAAATTCCGGTGTTTCCGCTAGTGGCCTCAATGATGGTTTTACCCTTGCAAAGTTCGCCGTTTTTCTCTGCCTCAAACAGCATGTGGTATGCAATCCTATCCTTTATGCTTCCTGTCGGGTTAAAACCCTCTACCTTTGCGTAGATTTTAATCTTTTCGTGTGGGCAAAGGTGGTTAATTCTCACAAGCGGGGTATTGCCTATTGCACTTAGTATACTGCCGTGCACCATGTTAAACTCTCCTTTTTATTGTATCTGCTTATGGTTTACTATACCTATTGCGTGCTTTATAACCTCAATTTCGGCGGTTTTAATGCTTCCCGCATTCTGTCCGTCGACCGTCCAGACAATCTCCTCCTGAGATGTAACGCTTATGTGTGATGTGCTGAATACAGTAACGCAGTCTACATCGTTGTCTACCGATTCCAGTGATTCTAAGGATAGAAGTATGTTTATGATCTTCTGTATATCGTTAACGTTATTCGGTCGGCTTATCAAGGTGACTTCAAATTTGCCGTCATTTAACGATGCTACATTTTCAAACATTCTCCTAAATCCCGCAACCGATACAGTGTTGGTTATCATACAGATGAGATATTCCCCCTCGATAACCCCATTGTCGTGTTGTAGCTTTATATTCACCGGCGAGAGTTTATGCAGATCCTTAAGCCCTTCGGCAACATAGGCGGCGAGACCGAATATCTGCTTATTCTGCTGAGGGGTTGAATAGGTTAACGCGGTAAACAGTCCGAATGCGGCAACATACACAAACGGCCGTCCGTTTAAAAGACCGATGTCGCAGGGCGAACTGTCTCCGTCACAGATTGCCTTTGCAGCAGAAAGCGGTCGTTTGGGCATTCCGATGGTGTGGCTGAAATCGTTGGTAGTTCCGGAAGGGATTATTCCGAGCGGTGGCGGAGACTTTAACCTGTGCATACCGGCAATCACCTCGTTAACGGTACCATCGCCGCCACAGCAAACAATAAAGTCGAAACACTCACCGTGCTCGCCAACAAATTCGGTTGCATCCCCCTCGTTTTGGGTAGGATGCACCTCGACGCGGTAGCCATTTTCGGTAAACTGATTTATTATCGAAAACAGGCTATTACCTATTCCACCACGCCCTGCCCCGGGATTTACAATCATCAAAAGTTTCTTCATAGAATACCATAATAAATCTTATGCCTATATATTATACCAAACTATTAATGGTGGCACAATAAAAAATTTGTAATTCTCACAACTATTTCACTTTACTTAGCCCAACTTTGCACTGCCGACATGCAGATTGTAATATCTTCCTTTTTTTGCGATAAGTTCATCGTGACTGCCCTGTTCAATTATCTCGCCGTGTTCTAAAACTACAATAACATCGGCATTCCTTACCGTAGATAACCGGTGGGCAATCACGAAGGTAGTTCTGTTTTTCATCAGTCGGTCGAGAGCTTCCTCGATATGTCTTTCGGTTCTGGTGTCCACCGAGCTTGTGGCCTCGTCTAATACCAAAATTGGAGCCGATGAAACAGCCGCCCGTGCAATGTTCAACAGCTGACGCTGTCCTTGGCTCAGGTTCAGCCCATCTCCGGTCAGCTCCGTATCGTAACCGTTTTTTAGCTGCCTAATAAATCTATCTGCATTTGCTGTTTTGGCGGCGTAAACAATCTCATCGTCGGTGGCGTCCAACCTACCGTACCTTATGTTTTCAATAACCGTTCCGGTAAAAAGGTGGGTATCCTGAAGCACCATCGCTATGTTGGAACGCAAAAATTCCTTGTCCATATTTTTTATATCGATTCCGTCGATAAGTATTGCTCCACTTTGTATGTCATAAAATCTGTTCAGTAGGTTTGTTATCGTAGTTTTGCCCGCGCCGGTTGAGCCTACAAAGGCTATTTTTTGACCTCTTTTTACACTCAGGGTGATGTTTTTTAGTATGGGAACTCCACTAACATAGGAAAACGTTAAATTGTAAAACTTCACATCGCCCCTGATAAGCTCAGGAGTTTTGTCGGCTTTTGGAGTGTACTCCTCAGGCTTCTCGTCGATAATCTCGAAAACACGCTCGGCACCTGCAAGTGCCGAATATATCGTGTTCATCTGCATTGATATATCACTAACCGGTCTTGTAAAGCTTTTAGAGTAGCTTAAAAAAATTGCAAAACCTCCAATATCAAATCCGCTGAGTACGCATAAAAAACCACCTACCGCAGCCGTTATAGTATAGCTGAAATTACCAAGTGACACCATAAGAGGCCCCATTACTCCGGATATAAACATAGTGTTAAAGCTTTTTCTTCGATACTCATTATTAAGCCGTTTGAATTCCTCCTTGGCTACTTCCTCATGGCTGAAAACCTTTACAACCTTTTGCCCGGCTATATTTTCCTCAACATAGCCGTTCAAGACCCCGAGGCTTTTAAGCTGTTCTCGGTAGAGTTTCCTGCTTCTTTTTGTCAAGCTACGGATAATTACAGTTATCAGGGGAGAAATCGAAATGGTGATAACACTCAATAGCGGATTAGTGTAAAGCATCAGCACAAGGGTTGTGGCAAGTGTTACTATTCCGGATATCAGATGCACACAGGTATCGGATAGCATGGTGCTTACGGCATCCACATCGTTGGTAAATCGGCTCATAATATCGCCGTTATTATTATTGTCAAAGTATTTAATCGGTAGTCGCTTGAGTGCGGAAAATAGGTCTGTACGTATATTTTGTAGTGCTTTTTGGGCAATCTCCAACATAATTCTTGATTGAAGGTAACCACAAACTGCCGCAATAAAATATACGGCTACCATAAAAATGAGGTTGTTAACGATATAATCGGCTCCGACATTTGCCGTAATTCCGTTTATTATGGGGCGTATTCTGTAGGTGGCAATTAGTGTGAATGAGCTGTGTATGACAACAAAGGCAAATGCAGCCATCATCATCAGCTTATTAGCACTGAGATATCTCCACAGTCTTGCTATCATAGCTCTCGTGTTTTTAGGCTTAACAACCAAAACACGTCCTCTTGCACCGGGTCCCGCGCCCGAAATGGTAGGGGGGCGATACTGGTTTTTTTCAGCCATATCTAACCACCTGCCTTTCCGAATACCTGAGATTTGTATATTTCAAGGTAGGTGTCTGAACCAATCATAAGCTCATCATGTTTCCCGGCAGCCTCAATCTGGCCATCATTTACAACAATGATAACATCACATGACATAACCGAGCTTATTCGTTGTGCTATTATAAGCTTGGTAACGCTTTTTAAATCGGTGTCAAGATGATGGTTTATCTTTTCCTCGGTCTTAGTGTCTACAGCGCTGGTGGAGTCATCCAGTATCAGTATTTTTGGCTGTTTTAAAAGTGCCCTTGCTATGCACAGCCGTTGTTTCTGCCCTCCGGAAATCGTTACGCCCCCCTGTCCCAAAACAGTGTCTAACCCATTCGGCTGTTCGGATATAAATTCTCTTGCCGCCGCTCGGTCGGTTACGCACTCAATCGCTTTGTCATCAGCGTCTCTGTCTCCCCAGAGCAGATTATCCTTTATTGTGCCGGAAAAAAGATGGTTGTTTTGTAGCACCACGGCAACCGACTCCCTTAAGTTTTTTAGAGTGTAATCCTTAACATCCCTACCATCCACCAAAACACTACCTTTAGTAGTGTCGTACAGTCTTGCTATAAGTTGCACGAGGCTGGTTTTGCCACAGCCGGTCGAGCCTATAATGCCTGCTGTCTGCCCTGCCTTTATCGATAACGAAATGTTTTCAAGTATATACTTTTCACTGTTTATGTAATATTTAAAATACACATCCTTAAACTCAATCTCGCCGTTTTTTACCCTTAGTTCGGTGTTTGCACCGTCCCTGATGTCCGAGTCGGTGATTAGAACCTCCTTAATTCGCTTGCTGCTTGCAACAGCTCTCGATATGTTTAAGCAAACCGTTGCAAGCATTATTACAGACATTAAAAACTGTGAGAGATATGTAATAAATGCACTGACATCGCCTACCTGCATAGCTCCCTCGCCCAGTGCAATGCTACCTAGCCATACTACTGCGATAATTGCCATGTTTACCGCAAGGGTCATCAACGGCATTTGCAGAATGTTTATTCTGTATGCCGATAAGCCGGTTTCCCTCAGCTCGGCGTTTATTCCATCAAACCTTTCACTCTCGTGATCTTCACGCGTCAGTGCTTTTATCAACCTTATGTTTGTTAAAAATTCTGAAATATTTGAGTTTAAACTGTCGACACATGCCTGTAAGCTACCGAATTTTTTGTAGGATACGCTCATCACAACCGAGATGATAAGTAGGAGTATCGGCAATAAAAACAAAAAAATAACAGCTATTTCCGCATTTATAGTAAATGCCATTATCATGGAGCCTATCAACAATCCCGGAGCCCTTATCAGCAACCTCAGCGACATTTGAACCAGATTTTGCATCTGAGTTATGTCGTTTGTAAGTCTTGTAATTAAAGAGCCGGTGCTAAAGCTATCTAGGTTAGCAAAGGAGAATTTCTGTATCACAGAAAAAACATCCTCTCTAAGATCGCAGGCAAAATTGACAGAGGCCTTGGCGGAACAGTAGGAGACCGATATTCCACCAAAGATGGAGATTATAACATATCCCATCATAATCAAAGCTATCCGAAGTATTTCGGAGGAATCGGAATTCATCACTCCAAGATTTATCAGCTCGGCGGCGAGTGCGGGAATTCGTATGTCGCAGTAAACCTCCAGCATCATGGAAAGCGGTGCTAAAATAAAGAAAGGTAGGTAAGGTTTTATATACTTAAAATACATTCTAACAACCTCCTCCCTACAAAATGGTATATCTCAATTATAGGGCTGTTTAATTTTCAAGTCAAGGGCTGAGAAACATAATCCTATAAAATGCCGAAATAAAAAGCCCCGAGTAAACTCCACACGCATTGGCAGAAATTACCTCGAGGCTATAAAATGAAAAATAGCTTTCTTTTGTCCGAACCTCGGACTTTAATCCCTTTTATCCGAGTAGAAAAATACTGCTAGGGTTCCGGGTCCGGAGTGTGTTCCTACTGTTGACCCTACAAAGTTAATGTATATTCCCTTAAAGTTAACCCGTTCCTTAACCTTTTCAACAAAGTATTCGCAATCCTCTATACAGTCGCCATGGCTAACAAAGAGATAGTTATCTTTAGGGCTGGTTGCATTTTGAACAACCTTGTCTACCAAATAATCAATGCTTTTAGCACGACCTCTGACCTTATCCTTTGCGGTCAACTTACCCTCATTGCTGACGTTTAATATAGGCTTTACTCCGAGAAGGGTGCCGGCCACAGCCGAAAGTTTGGAAACACGACCGCCACGATAAAGGTGATTAAGGTCATCCACCGTAAACCAGTGGGCGATGTTGAGCTTATTGTCCTCGATATACTGTGCAACCTCCTCAATGGTTGCACCCTGCTGTTGCTTCATTGCGGCAAGAAACACTATGAGTCCCTCACCGAGCGAGGCACATAGCGAATCCACAACAATTATTTTACGATCAGGGTAGCTTTCACGCAACTCTTCTGCGGCCAACCTACAGCTGTTGTATGTTCCGGACAGAGCGGAAGAAAAACCGACATGCAGAACATCAATACCCTTGTCAAGGTAAGGTGTTGCGTGCTCCTTAAAATCCTCTATATTTATCTGTGAGGTTGTAGGCATGGAACCATTCCTAACCTTGGCATAAAATTCCGTCTCAGGAAGCTGTGCCTTAAGGGGTGTGTTAAGATACTCCTTGCCATCCAAAATAAACATCATGGGAATAATATGTACATCGGATTTTTCCATAAGCTCAAGGCTCAGGTCGGCGTTTGACTCGGTGAAAATTTTAAAGCTACTCATACTAAATCTCCTTTTTATTAATCTGATTATAACATATAGCAGTGAAAAAATCCAGCCCATGTTTATTAAAGGCACGGGAACAGGCTCTAATATACAAATTGTTTTTAAGAAAGTTTAGAAACCTTTCTCCCATTCAATTTGAGGTGCATCACCCATCATGAGTTTATATCCAACCCCTTTTATGTGAAGGATGTTTATTTCAGGGTTCAGATAGGTGAGTTTGCGGGTTAAAATTGTCACATAGTCGTCAAGATTTTCGGACGGTACCGACGTCGTGAGCAGGCTGTAGGGAACAATATTTGTCTCGTTGTTCATGAAACATTCCAGCAGGATAACCTCGTTTTCGGATAACATCGCCTTTTTTTCACCTATCGTCACCGTGAAGGTTGAGAGATTTAAGGATATATCGCCAAGCTGCAATATATCCTGCGACAAAGCTCCGGTCACGGTACGAATTTTGGTCACAAGCTCATCGACGTTGAATGGCTTTGTTACATATTCATCTGCACCTAAGTCCTTACCCTTTTGAATATTTTCGTCGGCACCGAGTGCCGTGGTTATTATTACCGGCGTAGTAATATCGCTTTTACGCATCTTTTTTAGCACCTCAAAGCCGTCCAACTTCGGGAGCATAACATCCAGAATAACAACATCAAACAGACCGGACATTGCGGCATGTAAACCCTTTTTGCCATCGTTTACACCATCCGCATCAAATCCTCTGTTTTGAAGTATCTGGCAAAGAGCCTCTCTTAGATTAGGCTCATCCTCAACAACTAAAATTCTCATACTATTTCCTTTTTAAAGTAAAACCTTAAACTCGGCGTACTCCCCTATGACTCCACCCGCCGATATTCTTCCTCTGTGTCCGGTGACAATGGAGTGTGCTATAGGCAATCCTAACCCATAACCACCCTTGTCTCGGCTTCTCGAATTGTCGCTACGGTAAAATCTCTCAAATATCTTTTCCCGTTCCTCTACCGGTATACCTTCACCGGTGTTTTTTACGGTAAGACTTATGCGATTTTGTTGCTTTGCAAGGCTTATTGTTACGGTTCCGCCTACCGAGGCGTGCTTTATCGCATTATCCACCAGAATAGCTACCACCTGCTTTAATCTATCCTCGTCACCGGTATATATTAAATCCGGTGTTATCTCAAGCTCTAACCGTTTTCCGTCCTCATATGTTCGCCCTTCAAACGATAGTGCTGTTAGTGCCGCCATGTCCGAGATGTTAAAGGAAGACATATCATAGGCAACTCGGTCACGCTCGTTGCTCGCAAGATACAAAAGATCGGCTACCAGTCGATGCATTCTGCCAGTTTCTGCCTTGATGAAATTAATCCATTTAACATCGCCATACTGTTCTATCAAAAGGTCGGCGTTAGCACTTATTGTTGCAAGCGGAGTTTTAAGTTCGTGCGAGGCGTCTGCGATAAAACGTCGCTGCGATTCAAAGGCTGCTTCCACCGGTTCGATTAACCAGGCAGAAAGCCAAAACGAGATTGCAAACATTGCAATAATACCGGTAAGTCCTATCATTATTGTAGTGAATAATAGCCTGCTTAAAAGGTCGTTTTCAACCCTGACGTCAAGAAACGCAACGACCGAGCCGGTATCACTTTTCGCCATTAGGTAGAGCATCTCGTCGATGGTTCCGGTGGGCTGATTGCTAACGGCAACGAGTTCCACTTTTTCTAGCATCTCCTCATCGGTAAAAGGTATATTCCCGTAGCGCAACGTCTCTAAAACGTTGTGATCTTCGTCCAGAAACACAATATATCGGTCGCTGTTTTCGAGTGCATTTATTGCCTCGTTAAGTTCACCACCCGGTGTGATAAAGGATTGAAGCCTGTCACGACTCTCGTTCTGACTTGCAAGGGTCATAATAACGTTAAGCGACACAACCAGCAGTATCACCACCAGTGTCGAAAGTGTCATAATTATTATTAAGAACTTGCTCCGCAGACCGCGAATCATGGATTTATTCTTCACGCAAAACTACTCCCATTTCCTTTAGCTTATCAAGCACGGCGGAGGTAACACCGTCTGCTTCGGTATCGGTGAGTGTAGAGTTATATGACTGTAGCTTAAGGCTGTAGGCAAGGCTACGACGATCCTCACCAAGACGTAGACTTTCAAACACATCGAATAATTTTAGATCTACAAGCAGATCCCCAGCCGCCTTGCTTATTGTCGATGCAATCTCACGGTGCGGTATCGACTTGTCTGCAACAACACAAAGATCTCTTGTGAGTGCAGGGTATTTAGACAATGCCTTGTAAACGGAGGTTCCGCCTGACACCTCGTAGATGTCATCTAACGAGATATCGGCAATATAACAACGGGTCTTTATTCCGTAACCCAGAGCTACATCAGGATGAACCTCACCAATCGTTGCTACTGCTCTGTCTCCGATTTTAAGAACTGCAGCACGACCGCTGTGCAGATATGGTATGTCGGTTACGGCATAACCCTCTGCCGGCTCGGTAGAGGCAGCTGCAAACAGTCCCTCGGCAATTCCCTTCACCGTGAAAAAGTCCACCTCCGGTCCGTACATGCCGATGATAACCTTTTTAGGCTCTTTTGGCAGTGTAAAGGGGTCGTTATCCTCTGATTTTATATACTCTGTCGCAAACTCAAACATTGCACAGTGTGGCGCTCTTGCGTTATAGTTGGTGGCAAGTACCGTCAGCATAGAGGGTATAGCAGTTGTACGCATGATAGAGGTGTCCTCTCCCAGTGGATTCATTATCTCTATCGCGTCGCGGAGGCTATCCTCAGAAGATAATTTTAGTAGATCGAAGTGACGACGGCTGTAGAAAGAAAAACTCATGTTTTCATAAAGTCCGTAACCTATGAGCTTGTCCCTCATCTCCTCGTCAAAGCGTTGACGACGGGAGGAGCGAGCACTACCGGATGCCTTGATAGGCTCTGACACTAGTTTATTATAACCATAAATTCTCGCAATCTCCTCGGCAAGGTCGCAGGAGAGTTTAACATCATACCGGAAGTATGGCACGCTCACGTTGTCACCCTCTAAGGTGAAGCCAAGTCTTGTTAGGATATCGTCCATCTCATCTTTTGAAATGTCGGTTCCGAGTAGTGCGTTAATCTCATCAGGACTATAAGGAACATTTCGAGGTTGTGGTTTTTGCGTGTAGACATCGATAATTCCACTCTCTACCTCTCCACAGCCAAGCTTTTCTACTAACGAAAGGGCATAAAAAAGTGCCGGCATAGTGTTTTCGGGTGAAAGGCCTTTTTCAAACCTTGCGCTACTCTCGGTACGAAGTAAAAGCTGTTTTGCCGTGGTACGAACCGAAGGACCGTCAAAACATGCCGACTCAAACACAACATCCACCGTGTCGGGATATATTCCGGAAAACTCACCGCCCATTACACCGGCAACGGCTATCGGCCCTTTGGTGTCGGCAATCACCGTGTTGTCGGGGGTAAGCTTATGAGTTGCTCCGTCTAAGGTTACTATCTCTTCGCCCGAGACCGCCTGGCGAACCGTGATGTGTGCATCGTTTACATATCGGAAATCAAAGGCATGCATGGGATGTCCGAATAGCAGACAGATGTAGTTGGTTATGTCTACAATGTTGTTTATCGGTCGCATACCGCACATTCTCAGCCGCTGTCTCATCCATGCAGGGGAGGGCTCTATCTTGACATTTTTAACTATGGCAGCAGTATAACGGCTACAGTTTTTGGTGTCGATGTCCACCTTAAGCCTGTCCTTTACCGCACCATCCGTCGGATAGTTTGGTACGACAAGGTCGTTAAAAGGCTTGTCAAAGGTGACAGCCGCCTCCCTCGCAAGACTACGAACCGACAAACAGTCGGGACGGTTTGGGGTTATCTCGAACTCCACTGTCATATCGTCCAACCCGAGCAGCGGAACAACATTTTGTCCTATCTTATCAGCGTATTCGGTGGGAAGTATCATGATTCCATCCTCTCCGCCACAGTTCGGAAAATCATTTTCTGAAAGTCCGAGCTCCGGAAGTGAGCAGAGCATTCCCTCGCTAACGATACCACGAAGTTTACCGGCGTTTATTTTTTTACCGCCGGGTAGTGACGAACCATCCAGAGCAACCGGAACAATGTCTCCCTCGCTCAGGTTGGTTGCACCGGTTACGATTGTTATTTTTTTATCGGCATTTCCGACATCTACCAAGCAGACTACAAGTTTATCTGCATCAGGGTGGCGATCTATTTTCAGCACCTTTCCGACAACGATATTTTCAATCTCGTCGGCGGCGCAGTCTACCCCTTCGACCTTAGAACCGCTCATGGTCATACCCTCCACAAAGTCGTGTCGGGATATATCGTCAAGCTTTACAAAATCCGAAAGCCAGCTATATGCAAGTTTCATATTATATTAATTCCTTTCCTTAAAACTGGTTGAGAAAACGCAGGTCGCCTTCGTAAAGGAACCGTAAGTCATCAATACCGTAACGCAACATGGTAACGCGCTCAAGACCCATTCCAAAGGCAAATCCGCTGTACTCTTTCGGGTCTATGCCACAGCCTGCGAGAACGTTTGGGTGAACCATTCCACATCCGAGAAGCTCGATAAAGCCCTCACCCTTGCAGAGACTACATCCATTACCACCACACTTAAAACAGCTTGCATCCATCTCGGCAGATGGCTCGGTGTAGGGGAAGTGATGGGGACGAAAACGCACGGTAGTGGAGTCGCCATACAGCTTTTTTGTAAAGGTTTCTAACGTATTTTTTAGGTTGGTAAATGTTATGTCCTTATCTACCACAAGCCCCTCAATCTGGTGAAATATCGGAGAGTGTGAGGCATCAACGGCATCGCTACGGTATACCCTGCCCGGCACGATAATGCGAATAGGCGGTTTTTCCAGCTCCATAGTTCTTATCTGCATAGGGCTGGTCTGTGTGCGAAGAAGCTGTTGTTCGTTTATATAAAATGTATCCTGTGTATCTCTTGCCGGATGGGTTTTCGGCATGTTGAGCATCTCAAAGTTATACCTATCCAGCTCAACTTCCGGTCCTTGGCGAACCTCAAAACCCATACCGAGAAATATCTCCTTAAGCTCACGCAGAACGAGCGTCATCGGGTGTAGCTTGCCTGTTGTCGGCATCTTGCCCGGCAGTGACACATCAATTTTTTCGGATAAAAATCGCTTTTGCGCCTTCTTTTCCTTAATTACCGACATCTGCTTTTCCAGCTCGGCGGTAAGCTCTTCGCGAAGCTCGTTTACAAGTGCGCCCATGGCGGGACGCTCCTCGGCAGACAGGGCTCCGAGTCCCTTTAAAAGGTCGGTAAGGGCCCCTTTTTTGCCCATATATTCTATTCGTATTGCCGAAAGCTCCTCCTCGGCGGTGGCACGCTTTAGCTTTTCCTCTATTTCAATTTTAAGCTGTTGTAACTTTTCTTTCAAGGCGCTCCTCTTTTCCTTTGGTTGATATTTAAGACATTTTAACATCTTTTCGCTGTATAGTCAATAAAAAAGCTGACTAAAATAATGTAAAAGGAGAAAGGATATGCCAATTTATACCGACATTGCAACCGAAATTTATAAAAAAGGAAGGGGAGATATCCCTGCCGGGGTAGCCAGTGAGCATTTTAGCCACGCAAACATTGATGTTACACGGGTAACGGTGTCTAAAGATGGGCTTAATCGTGCCAAGGGCTGTTATGCAGTGCTTGATATGCCTAATTTTGCGGTTGTGGATGAGCGTAACGATCGATACATCACTGCTGTCGCACACGAACTTAAAAGGCTCGTTCCCGATAACGGACTTATCATGGTTGTCGGTCTCGGGAACGAACAGGTCACCGCTGACAGCTTGGGTGCACTCACTGCAAAAAAAATTTTTGCAACAAGAATGATAGAGGAAGATACCGACATACGACTTCGCAAGGTGTGCGCCTTTATCCCTGGTGTCAGTGGTAAAACCGGACTTAACACCGAGGAGAGTATTTCGGCAATAATAAAAAAGGTTAAGCCGGTTGCGGTTATATGCGTCGACAGCCTTTACACCTCCGATCCGAAACGGTTGGGGTGTACTGTGCAGATTACCGACACCGGGCTTAATCCCGGTGGTGTTTATAACCTAAATCGAGAGGCACTTGGATGCAAAACGATAGCAATAGGTGTTCCCACCATGATGCAGTATAGCGCTGGCAAGGGAGAACTTGTTGTAACGGTAAGGCAGCTTGATAAGGTAATTGAAAAATCAGCAAAGGTATTAGCACTCTCGATAAACAAGTCGATACAACCGTTGCTAAGCACGGCGGAAATAAGTTATTTAACAAGCTGATAAATCATTATATAAAGCGAATTTATAAAAATATAAATAAATTTCAAAAAAGTATTGACAAAAAGAAAAAATGATATATAATGTAATTAGCACTCAAGAGGTGAGAGTGCTAAAATATATATAAAACATATGAAAGGAGTTCTACAATGGCAGGACTAATACCGTTTAATTCAAGAGGAATAGGTTTTCACAACATGTTGGACGATTTTTTTGACGACAGTCGTTTCATACAACGCAATCTATCAAACGACACATTTAAAATCGACATCAGAGACAGGGAGGATAGCTACCTGATAGATGCCGAGCTGTCCGGAATTGTAAAGGAGAATGTGGCGGTTAATGTGGATGGCGACATGCTGACCATTGCGGTAAAGCAGGAGCAGAACGAGGAAAAGCAGAAGGATAACTATCTACATCGTGAACGCAGATACAGTTCAAGCAGTAGAAGTATTCGCCTTGCGGGTGCCGAGCTTGACAACATTACCGCCAGGATGGAAAACGGGGTGCTAAGCATCTCTGTTCCTAAAAAGGACAACAAGCCCACTAGCAGGACAATTGCAATAAATTAGAATATCCAAAGAGCAATTTGTAAAAGATTATAGCAAACACACCGAGCGGATCGACGTGCCTTCGGTGTGTTTGCTATAATAATGATTAAAAAACTGCTATGCAAAAATGAAGTCTGTGTATCCTACTTGATAAAGCAATGAATTAGTAGTATAATGTTGAAAATGATATCTGAGGTATCATTATTAAGTTTAAAATATGATAGAATGAGATCGATGTGACGGTTGAGAACATACTTGGGAGGTTGTATTTTTATGGAAGAAAAAATAATAAATCCATTTGCAGGGCGAGTTGGTACGGCTCCGAAAAACGGCGGTTTTCATATGCCGGGGCATCATGTTTGGTGTGGGAGCGTAATCCAAGGGGAGGACAACAAGTATCATATGTTTGCCTCCTGTTGGGAAGAAAAGTATGGGTTCGGCGCCAACTGGTTGCTTCGTTGCAAAATAGCTCATGCTGTCAGCGAGACACCTCAAGGACCATACACTTTTCACTCCTTTGTGTTTGACGCAAGGCCGGCAAACTTTTTTGATGCCAAAAACCAGCATAATCCCGCGATAAAGTTTTATAACGGTACATACTATCTTTACTATTTTGGAACAACCTATGGCGGTGAAATACCGGAAGAGAGCGGTGATTTATCCTACGAGAGATTTGTGGAAATATGGAACACAAAACGCATAGGTGTGGCAACATCAAACTCGGTATACGGTCCATGGAAACGTAGAGATGAACCGTTAATGCAGCCAAGGGATGCACGTTTTTGGGACTGTACGATAACAACAAATCCGAGTGTTGCCATTCTTCCGAGCGGTAAAACATACATGGTGTATAAGTCACGCAGCAGCTGTGAATCACCGCTTCAACTCGGGGTTGCGGTAGCGGATAGACCGGACGGAGTTTTTGAGCGCTTGTCCGACAAGCCGATTTTCCAGTTCGATAATCCACAACAGTTTGTTGAGGATCCGTTTATATGGTATGAAGACGGACGTTTTTGCTTGATAATGAAGGATGACTTCCGGGACGATAGCGGCGGTATAACCGGCGAATGGGGAAGCGGAATTTATGCCGAGAGCGAGGATTGCATTAACTGGGAAATAGCGTGCGAACCTAAAGCGTATAGCAGAAAGGTGAAATGGGACGACGGCACTACGACAACCCAGTGTCACTTTGAAAGGCCGAATATTTTATTTCACGACAATAAGCCCACACATCTATTTGCGGCTACCGCCGACGGCGCTAAACCGTGGCATTTTGACGGAGCGAGTTATAATATCTGTATACCGCTTATAGATTAAAGGCCTACATAAATGAAACCACCCTCTTTAAGCGACTCTTTGTAACAAAGTGTTCAGCTTAAGGAGGGTGGTTTTGGGTTTTGTTATTATTGCTGTCGTGCTGTTTAAATTTTAAGGATAGGCCGGTGTAGATGCGGATAGATTTGGGAAAAACATCTCTCTATATCCTCACGCAGGGAACGCATAGCATCCTCTCTGCACACCCTATCTGTCCTCACTGACGGAAAACCATTTGCGGTCTGTGAGTCATATATCACTCCTTTTATAATAACAAAATTAACGTTTCGTAGAC
>CAYJKY010000026.1:0-46121 GCA_964370825.1 uncultured Oscillospiraceae bacterium | reverse complement strand
ACTTGCAGAAAACTCAACATTAAACATTAATCTTCAATCAGGAACTACAAACACGCTCACCGCACAAACTCTTGGATATTCGGCGGTAAAAAACTCTGTCGGTTCAACCCTTAAAATGTCCGGCAGTGGCACATTAAACGTAACCGGTGGCGGTAGTGTCGGTGATTTTTATGATTACGATACGAGTAGCGGTGCTATCAACGGTAAAGGTAACGTCACCGTTGAAGGCGGTACTGTTAATTTGACAGGAAACGGTAGCAAGGGTATTGCTCTTACGACCAACATTTTAACCGTTTCGGGCGGACGGCTGTATGCCATAGGCAACAACACCGCCTCGATTTATGCATATGACAGCATAGTAGCAACAGGAGGAGAGCTTGTAGCACAAGCCGCAACAACCTCAACGCATCCTTCTGCAATGCTGACGCACGTTGGCGGCTCTATGACTATAGGCGGTAATGCGATCGTCGAAGTACCAAGCAGAAAAATAAACACAGGTGAAATTAAGCTGAGCGGTTCTCCAAGAATAATCGGTATAATCGATACGGTTTTAGCAAATGGCTCCTCGGTTGGTGAGTCACATATAGATGTAGTAGCGGATTTAACTTTGCAAGGCGGTTCAAATTTATCACTGAATACGGATACATTTTTAACCATACCGCAGAACATAACCCTTGAAAACAACGGTACGGTAATCTGTAAATCTGAACTTACGAACAACGGTGCCTTGATAAACAATCATATATTTGAGTTTGTTGTATCAAGTGTGATTGACCCAAACAGCAATATTTATGATCCCAATAATTCCGACTATATTTATTCTAAACTTACAAACGATGGAGTTATCACCAACAACGGAACATTTACAAATGACGGAATTATTGATAACAATAACAGCATCGTTAATAACGAAACATTTTATAACAAGGGTGTGATAAACAACAAATCGGTTACGGGAGAGCCGATTATAAACCATTACCCTGTCTGGGTAGGACCTACACGTGTAACCGACGAGCCGAGTAGAGATGGTAAATTTGTTGTAACCGGAAGTGGCATAAGCGGTAGTATTGTATATACGCCAAGCGACGGGACAAGTACACCAAAGCTTACATTAACAAATGCAACAATATCACAAAATCATACTATAGTGACTGACCCTGAAAGCAATTATAAAACTACTAACAGATATGGAATTTACACACCATACGACATAGAAATAGAGTTAATTGGTAACAACAGCATCGGTGGCAGCGCTTTCAGCGTTACCGACCAATCTCAAAACGATAATAAAATTTCTACTATAATATCTTCGGATAATCTGACAATCTCCGGAACGGGTACATTGAATGTGAAAACAGGGGATAGGGCATTCGCCACAACCACATACGGAATAAGGGCGGATAAAATATTAACATTTAACGGCGGAACCGTTAATGTTACAACAGGAAGTGCGTCGGACAGCGATAGCATAAATAATGTTGATAACATTATTGCCGATACAATTATCATAAACGATGGTACCATCAACTCTTACGGTGCTACCAACACTTTAGGTTCATTAGGCATGTTAGCTGAAAAGGCGATTACGGTAAATGGTGGGACAGTATATTTACTCGGACATCATGATGCTGCGGGTAATAACGGATTACAGTCGGATACACTTACCGTTAACGGCGGAGAAATTACGGCAATTGCCGGTTCTGATCTTAACGGTAATTATGTAACGCAATATGCAGTTGCACTAAATTCTGAGGAAATTAATATTAACGGTGGGATAATACATGCAATATCAAATAAAAATGCGACTGTATTAAGTTCTCCTTTTAATGATTACTGCGTAGTCAACTACTCCGGCGGTGAGTTAATTGTAGAAAGTGGTGACGGAATAATAGGTGCAATCAATAGCACTGCCGTTCGTAAAGATTACGATGTTAGACTTACACACGGACCTTCCTCCACAGACACAGGTTTTTTAATCAGCCCCCCTACCGGAACTATTGCGAGTCATTATATTGAATTTGATCTGGTGAAGGTTTACCCTGTCAACGTTGGCGGCAATGTTGTTTATGCTGAAATTGACGATGAAACAAATGCAAAGATTGAATCCGATGGAATAACAGGCAACGTTACATATACACCGGCAACTGATACAAGCAATGCTGTGTTAACTCTGGAAGATACGACAATATCTGCAAATTCTTTTGAGTACATTGACGGTAATGGCGACAACGGCGATTTAATGCGATATGGAATTACAGCCGGGGAAAATTTATCAATTATATTAAAGGGCGAAAATAATATAGTACAAGAGACGTTTTCAGAGCCGATAATAGATGATTTTTACCTACCGGATATTCACGCAACCGGCATCTACTCAAAGTCGCATTCAATAACATTTGACGGCGTCGGAACACTAACCATCAATCTTCCCAACACCGGAGTACTTGCCGATGCAGCCGGATTGTCAAATGTGTTGGATGTTGCAAACCCAATTCTTTCAAGCCATCTCAAAATTCACACCGGTGCTGACCGAGACAGTGCCGTTGTCACTGAAGCCAACGCAGTTCAGGGTACGGCAGACGGAGTGTTCTACGCGAGAATTGCCCCATCAAGCACCCTGATAACAGGTAGTGTTACGTCCTACAGAAACACAGGCGTGATTACGGCTAAGCTATATCAGAGTAATGCCTTGTACGAAACATTAACATTTAATCCAAATGCAACGGGTATACACAAATTCACCTTTGAGAACTTGTCGGCAGGTACCTACAGGGTTGAGCTTTCAAAACCGATGCACCTTACCTACACGATGCACGACATAACGGTGGTGGGTACGGATTCGGTACAGCTTGATACATTTGGCTCTGCCTACCTTGCACTTGGTGATGTTAACTCAGATAATGAAATAAATTCCGCCGATTTAAACGAGATAATGAATGAACTCAACTACAACAAGAGTGCATCGGGTGCAGGTAACTCAGCCTGTGACCTGAACGGTGATAACGTTATTAACTTTGAGGATGTTGCCATTATCAGAAATTCAAATAACTTTGGCACAACCGAGAATGATAACAATATTTATTATGTCGGGTAGGTGCTTAATGAATAATTCACTTGATGAAAAAATAATTAATAATTACATTAACGATAATTTAAACCTCAGATTTATGCTGTTTGACTGTGTGGGCTCTACCAATCTGCTGATGAAGGAGTACAGCCACGAGGAAGAGGGGCTTGTTATTGTTGCATCACAGCAGACAGATGGTCGGGGCAGGCTTGGAAATCGACGTTTTTTTTCACCGCCCGGTGCGGGACTGTATGTTAGTATATTACTTAAACCAAAGTCCGAGGCGGGTGATGCCACCATGATTACCTCGATGGCGGCGGTTGCGGTGTGTAGAACCATTGAGACGTTTATCGACAAGCGGGTCGAGATAAAATGGGTTAATGATATTTACATCGACGGTAAAAAAGCGTGTGGTATTCTCACTCAGGGTGAGGTGAACCGTGAGGGTGGTCTTAATCATGCCATATTGGGGATAGGTGTAAATCTATATCCTCCAAAGGAAGGTTTTCCGGAGGAACTTTCGGACATTGCCACAACGGTGTTCGACGGTGAAGAGGAGATGACAAACAGGTTTCTTGCCGCACTTTTAAATAATCTTTTTACACTTTACCGTAATTCATCTAGGACAGAGGTCGCCCGGGAATATCGAGGTAAAAATCTTGTGATTAATCGTAACATTACCGTGTTACTGGGAGATAAAAGTTATAACGCATATGTTATCGACATCGACGATAGCTGTAACCTTATACTTGAAACCGAAGACGGTGAGCGCCGCACTCTGCAAAGCGGAGAGGTATCGGTAAGGGTATAGAAGAAAACAAATGCAGTTTGAAAGGAGCGGTTTGTGGCTGAATTTAAGCCGTCACCACAGCAAAAGCGCGCCATCGAAACCGAGGGCTCACTTCTAATATCCGCCGCTGCGGGCAGCGGAAAGACCACCGTACTGGTTAGGAGAGTGCTGAGATTACTATCGGACGGCAGACCGGAGCACACCGCCGACCGCCTTATGGTGGTTACATTTACTGTTGCGGCGGCTGCAAAACTTAAGGGAGATCTCGGTCACAAGCTTGCCGCTATGGCGATAGAGGGTGATGCTGACACGGGCTTAATAAAAAAACAAAGGAGACTGTTGCCACGTGCGGCGATAGGAACCTTTGATTCTTTTTGTAAAAATTTATGCACCGAATTTTTCACAAAGCTTGCAATAGAGCCGGATTTTCGGGTAGGCGAGCGAATTATGTTGGATGTTCTGGAAGCCGAGGCGATGTCGAGTACCCTCGAACAGATGCTGACCGACGCTGATTTTATCGATTTTTGTTCGAGCTTTGCAAACCGCCGAAGCCTTGCAGAACCGCAGAATGCAATTTTAATGTTGCATCGGCGAATGGTGAGCCAGCCGTTCCCCGAGAACTATCTCGAAAAGCAGGTGAGCGATCTACCACCCTCTGGATTTAACCACATGCCTGCAGGAATAACACTGTTTGATTATGCCGTGGAAATATTGGGAAGTGCCGCTAAGTTTTTGCAAAGGGCTGTGGAGTTCGCATCGGAAGGGGCAATGGCAGAAAAATCTTATTCTGTTTTATGCGGTGAGAGGATTTTTGTAAATAGCCTGTTGTCGCTTGCAAAAGACAAAGACTACAGTGCTATGCGTAGGTTGTTTTCGACAGGACCTTCAGGTAACGGATATGCGACCCTTCGGTGCGGTAAGGGGTTTGAAACGGTTAAAAAATTACGAGACGAGGCAAAATCACTTGTTAATAAACTTTATGAAAGCAACTTTGCCGTAGACGCACTGGACCTGCCGGAGCTTTGTGTCGAACACAACAGGATGGTGGCCGCACTGTGCAGGGCAACCATTCATTATCACAGAACGCTCACCGAGGCAAAAAGGGAGGCGGCATGTTTTGATTTTTACGACCTTCATCACCTGACGGTTCAGCTCTTAAATATGCCGGAGCTACGAATTAAGGAGCGATACTTTGCAGTTATGGTGGATGAATATCAGGACACCAACCCGATTGCCGATTATATTTATCATCAACTTGCAGAGAATGAAGATACCGAGCTGTTTATGGTAGGGGATGTTAAACAGAGCATCTACGGCTTTAATTCGGCGCGACCCGACATATTTGCCGATAGGGTGGAGAATGGTTTGAAGGTGGGCGGCTCGCATGTAGTCTACCTTTCAGAAAATTATAGAAGTTCCCGCCAGGTGATAGCAAATGTTAACGATATGTTTAGCCTTATTATGTCTAAGCAACTCGGTGGGATAGACTATGACCAAAACAACCGCCTCTATCCCGGTAGACAGGATAGTGAACAGGGAAGTTTCGAACTTTTATTGTATGAGGAGGAAGATAAGCACTCTGTTGCTTCGCTGTGTGCAGAGCTTATATCACAGGGGAACTCTCCGGAGGATATCTGTATATTGGTGCAGACCAACAAGGAGGTTTCGGAGTATGCGGCGGCGGTCAAGGACATAGGGCTTATGGCAGAACTTGCCGGAGACAAGCCGATTTCGGAAGAGGTTGGCACAATGCCATTAATTGCTCTACTTCGATTTATAGCAAATCCTTTTTCCGAGACGGATTTAATTGCGGTTTTACTCTCGCCGCTCGGTGGTTTCTCGGCCGATGATGTAGCGAAAATTTGTATGGATAGGGGCGGCGAAAATCCACGTAGACCTATCGCGACAATGCTCTCGTCGCAGGACGAAAGGATAAAATCTTTTGCAGAACTGTTGTGGGGACTTTCTGTGTATGCTTCGAGTGTTTCGGTCAGAATGTTATTGCAACACCTGTATGAGCGGTTAAACGCATATGTAATATGTTCCTCCATGTCCTCTGATGCACCCTATGCTATTGCAGACATAGAGGAGCTTGCGGTTCAGTATGACAAGGTGGGGCGAAACGGAATCACCGGATTTGTCCGTCGGATGAATCTTGCGCTTTCCGGCAGAGGCAGAAAGAAAGGCGAGTCAGCACTTCGCACCGGTTTTGTAAACATTATGACAGTGCATAACTCCAAGGGATTGGAGTTTCCGGTGTGTATTGCAGCCGGACTGGATAAGTCGTTTAACGATAGAGAGCTGTCATCGCCGGTTTTACAGCAGGATAGATCATCAATCGGTATGAAGATAAAGCTTCGTGGAAATATTACCGAAACGCCGTTTCGTAGGGCAGCGGCGATAGCATGTAGAGAGGAGCTTATGAGTGAGCGACTTCGTCTTTTATATGTTGCCGCAACAAGGGCTATGAACAGGCTATATATATTTGTAGATGCATCGGAAAAAAAAGTTGAGTCCCTTGCAATAGAGCTCTGTGGAGAGGGCGGTATTACACCTGCCCTGATAAAACGTCAAAACCGCTTCAGTGATATAATCACATTGTTCGGCCTGTGCAATCCTAACGGTGGAAAGCTTCGTGGTTTATATGAAGATATTCCGACGGGTATAGAACTTGCAGAGGGCAACCTCACGGTAGGTTGTGTAGAGGTTAAGCCGACTGACGAGGTTTTTGCGGAGGATGTTGAGACGGATTACGACCTTGATAAATACAGAGAACTTTTCGGGTGGCAATATCCAAACCTGCAGGATACAAAGAGGCAGTTGAAATACTCCGTCACCGAGCTGTTAAATAGGAATAACGAGTTTAAACCGACGGTTACAATTCCAAGCTTTGCCGACCCGATGTATCGTGAGAGGGAACAACAGGGTGCCGTTCGTGGCAGTGCAACACATGCTTTTTTACAGCTTTGCAGATTACCGCTGTCAGCTGATGAGGTCGAACAGGAGCTGTTGCGATTAGTAGATGAAGGATTTATGACGGAAGAAGAGGCAAAGCTCGTGAGAGTTCCGGGTGTGAAAAAATATCTGTCCTCTACGCTATCAAAAAGGATATCCGTCGCCACAGAACTTTACCGAGAATATGAATTTATTATTGAGCATGATGAAGGCATAGTACAAGGCATCGTCGATCTGCTTTTTATCGAGGATGGTGGTGTCGTGATAGTGGATTACAAGACGACAAAGGGCGACGACGAGACATTGAGGAAACTCTACAAGCCTCAGCTTGATTTATATGCCGAGGCTCTACGGCGCAGGTTATGTATGCCGATAAAGGAAAAAATAATTTATTCCCTTTCGCTGGGAAGGGAGATAAGGGTTTAGAAATTTATATTTGATTATATTGACATGCTTATCTGCATGCTGTATTATGAAGAAAAAATGTATATAAAGGAGAGGATATGTCGGACTATTTTTCTAACATGAAGAGCTATCTCAAAACTATTGATGAGGTGATTGCCAACGGTAAGTATAAGGATAGCTGGGAGTCGCTTTCAAACCATAAGGTTCCGGACTGGTATCGCAATGCTAAGTTTGGAATCTTTATACACTGGGGAGTTTATGCTGTGCCGGCGTTTGGCAACGAGTGGTACCCGAGGAATATGTATTTAAAAAATGCTGATAACAACAAGGTTTACGAACACCATAAAAATACATATGGTGAGCACAAGGATTTCGGATACCGTGACTTTGTTCCGATGTTTAAGGCTGAAAAGTTTGATGCCTCCGAGTGGGCAGAGCTGTTTAGTGAGGCTGGTGCAAGGTTTGTAATGCCTGTTGCGGAGCATCACGACGGCTTTCAGATGTACGATAGCGACCTTTCGGACTGGTGTTCCACAAAAAAAGGACCGATGAAGGACATTGTGGGCGAACTAAAAAGGGAATGTGAAAAGCGTGATATGGTTATCACTACATCCTCTCATCGTGTAGAGCACTACTGGTTTATGGCAGGGATGAGAACATTTGAGAGCGATTTTTCAAAATATGCCGATGAGGCCGGAAATATTCCCTACGGAGACATCTACTGGCCGTCCTATCCCGAACCTTTCCTCGAGGAGGGTAAAGCTGTTACCACCGACCAGGATAGTGTCTATACAAAGGAGCTTGATCATACCTATCTGGAGGATTGGTTGGTTCGCACCTGTGAAATTGTAGACAAATATCGCCCTAAAATAATGTACTTTGACTGGTGGATTCAGGTGGAAGCCATGAAACCCTATCTTCGCAAGTTTGCCGCCTACTACTATAACCGTGCCGCCGAGTGGGGCGAAGAGGTTACCATTAATTATAAAAATGATGCATTTCAGCATACCACGGCGGTAAAGGACATAGAGCGTGGACAGCTTAGCGATGTTTCGCCCTTCTTTTGGCAGAATGATACCTCGGTTGCAAAAAACTCCTGGGGATATACCGAGGGTAACGACTATAAGCAACCGCATGAGGTGGTGTGTGACCTAATTGACGTTGTAAGTAAAAACGGCTCGCTACTGCTAAACATAGGACCCAAAGCGGACGGCAGTATACCACAGGAGGATGCCCATATCCTAAAAGAGGTCGGCAGATGGCTTAAGGTGAACGGTGAGGCAATCTATGACAGCTATCCTTTCCGTAAATACGGCGAAGGACCTACCGAGGTGTTGGAGGGGCATTTCACCGATACGCTACGCAAATCATTTACCGAGGAAGATATACGGTTTACCTTTAAAACAAATACGCTTTATGCCTTTTGTTTAAAATGGCCTAAGGATGGGGTTGTCCGTATAAAAATGCTCGGGCTGAAGAGTCTGAAATTTAATGCTTTGGTACATAAAACCGAGGTATTGGGAAGTGATAAAGCCTGCACATTCAAGCTGTGCGATGATTATATCGAGATTAAGGGAGAGCATCCCGAAACCGATTACCCGGTCTGTATAAAAATCACAATCGACTAACTAAAGGGGTGATGAGATGTCGTGTAAACCAAATGTTATTGTTGTCATTACCGACGATCAGGGATATGGAGACCTTGGGTGTACCGGTAATCCTTATATAAAAACACCTAACATAGACAAATTTTACGATGAGAGCGTGCGACTGTCAGATTTTCATGTGTCGCCGCTCTGCACCCCTACTCGAGGTGCGATAATGAGTGGAAACCGACCGCTCAGAAACGGTGCATGGGCTACCTGTTGGGGTCGCTCTATCCTTTCGAGCGATGAGGTTACCATTGCCGACCTTTTTAAGGAGGACGGATACAGAACGGCACTGTTCGGAAAATGGCATCTCGGTGATAACTACCCCTATCGCCCCATGGACAGAGGTTTTGAGCATGTTGTGGCACACAAGGGTGGCGGCGTGGGACAGACACCGGACTTTTGGGGTAATAACTATTTTGATGATACCTATTTTCACAACGGTGAGCCGGTGAAGCATGAGGGGTATTGTACCGATGTTTGGTTTGAAGAGGCTGATAAGTTTATAAGGGAAAACGTTGAAAAACCGTTTCTTGCCTTTATCACGACTAACGCTCCACACAGCCCATATCTGGTTGCGGATAAATATTCGTTACAATATCGCAACAATCCGGAGATAGTTCATCCCGAGTTTTACGGCATGATTACTAACATAGATGAGAATTTTGGAAAACTTAGAAAAACGTTGAGCGAGCTTGACATAGAGGACAGTACAATACTGATATTTATGACCGATAACGGAAGTTCGGGGTGTGGATTGCTGGATGACAAGGAATTTGTAACAACCGGTTATAATGCCGGAATGAGAGGGGTTAAGGCTTCTTATTACGATGGTGGACATCGGGTTCCGTTTTTCATGAGATACCCAAAGGGAAATCTTACAGGTGGGATTGATGTTGAGGATATGGCGTTTCATATTGATATGCTGCCGACACTGTGCGCAATGTGCGGAATTGACACGCGCCATCTAAAAAAGGACGGCATTGATATCGGTGAGATTATTAAGGGTAACAAAGATGCCGATCCGACACGTACCGAATTTATACAGATTCGTCAGTCTGCCGAGCCACCGTTGAAATGGTCAAATGCCGTCATTAATAAAGAATGGAGATTAATATTCGGTGAGGAGCTTTACCACATTCCTACCGATCCGGGACAGAGGAATGATGTTGCCGACAAATACCCCGAAATTGTTGCGGAAATGCGACAAAAGCATGAGGATTGGTGGGGTGAAATAGAGGGGGAATTGTCCGAAATAAGCCACATGTCGCTCGGTTCAAAGCAGGAGAATCCTACAAGGCTGGACAGCATGGATATCATGGGGGATGTTACCTGGAGCCAACAAAAGGTTGCCGAGGCAAAAAGGGCTAGCGGTAGCTGGGCTGTAAGATTCGATGAAGTTGGTAAATATGAATTTAGGTTAAAAAGGTGGCCGGATGAGCTCCCTTTAGCGATAGCCGAAACGATGCCGGAGGAAGCGCTTAAAAATTTAGCTCAATATCAAGCCGCAGAGCCGATAAAGAACTGTAATGTCGGGTTAGCTATGCTGAATATACTTGGTAGAGAGTACAGCTGTGAGGTTAATTTAGCTGATAGTGAGGCGGTTTTTAACATTGAAATAGAGAAAAAAGCCTCCGGATTTCTTACCGCAACATTTGCAGATGAAAAAGAGACTTTTGGAGCTTACTATCTATATGTGAAAAGGGTATAGCTAAGAATTAAAAAAGTCACACATCATGTCAATGGTGTCAGAACTCTCTTTATACAGAGGATATGCTACCGGGTAGACGTGGGGAAGCATATGATTTTTACCCCTCGGCTCGTCGTGCAACACACAGGGGATTTCTCGCTCTTTCAACAGGTCGAAAAGGCGCAGTGTCTCCTCTCTTATTATATCCTCTCCGCTTGTGATTAAAAAGGTTTTTGGGATTGCAGCATTCATCTCCTGCGGGTTAATAAGATATTCGAGGGCGTTTGATTTTTTTTCATCATCACCGACTATAAAGTGCCTTATCGCCCGAAGAATTAGCTTTCTGTTTGTATCAAGCATTATCGAGATAAGTCCGAGTGCCTTTATGTTGATTTTATGCGGCTTTATGTCGAATACCTGCTGTAACTCCTTGCTACAGCAGATGGAGGCAAACATGTAACATAGTAAACCTCCGGCGGAGTCTCCAACCAAAAACAGTTTCTTGAAATTAAGCTCATATTTTTTTCGATTTATGTAAATAAATCGCATTGCAGAGGATATGTCCCTTAATTGTCCGAGCAGTGTGGTTTCCGGAAGAAGCTCGTAATTTAGGCTGACAACCTTAAATCCACGTCTTGCCAACTCACAGTTAAAACTTCGGTTAATTTCTTTGTAACCGTATATAAGACCGCCTCCGTGAATATTTACTATCACGGGGGTGTTTTTGTTATGTCCTTTTAAGCTGTAAATGTCTAACAGGTGTCCTCTTTTATCATCCCTTATATAGGGTATATCGGCCTGCTTATGAACAAAGGAATCGTCATAATCAAGTTCATTAAGTCGTATCGAGTCCGCCTTTTCCATGATGTTTTTAAGACGTGCTATTACCGATTTATCAATTCGTTTTATTAACATGCTACATCCGAAATAATTCTTTGTATAATTTTATCATATAACAGCTGATGTTGTCAAACCTTGAAATGAATGTTAAAGCATACATAGAGTGCAATTCAATATATATTTATTGTTTAACAATAAATATATATTGACAAACACATTTTAATGTGATATTCTATCCTTAGGAAATATTGGAGGTGAACCGTGAAAAACAACAGCATACTACAAAAAATAACCGGTATATTGGTGGGTATAATTTTTTATCTCGGAATAGTGGCTACGATATCGGTGCCATTTTGGGGTCCGATATTCTACAACCTTGTTGAGATAGAGCAAGGGTTGCATATGTTTATGACAATAATGTTAATATTTTCGGGTGGCTGTGCAGTACTGATTCTGTATAACCTTAAAAGAATTTTTATTACGATTAAAAGCGACCCATTTGTTAAGGAGAATATACGACATCTGCACACCATGGGCATAACATGTGTAGTGATATTTGCAGTGTATGTATTAAAACTGTTTATCCTACCGACCTTTGCAACTGTAATAATAATTCTTGTGTTCGGAATGGCAGGGCTATTTTGTCTTACCATAAAACAGCTTTTTGAAAAGGCTGTCGAGTACAAGGAAGACAATGATATGACAATATAAAGGGGACGGTATGCAAATAATTGTTAATCTTGATGTCATGATGGCAAAAAGAAAGATAGGTTTAACCGAGCTTGCCGATAGGGTGGGGCTTACCCAAGCAAACCTTTCAATACTTAAAAACAACAAGGCAAAAGCAATACGTTTTTCGACACTTGAGAAAATCTGTGAGGTTTTGGAGTGTCAGCCGGGGGACATTTTAGAATACAGATAGGAGTGGAAATGCAAAAATCAGAACTTAAAAAAATGTATATAATCTCGACGCTGTTCGGAATTACCGCGGCGATAACATTAACCGAGAGCAATGTTGGCTTAGGGGTCGTGGCATTTGCCTTGCTTGGTGGAGTGATGTTTTAAATTGCACTAAGGGGCAGTATGACAATTGTAAATAAAAAAGCCTTGTTATGGTTTTTACCGATGGGACTTATTTCCTTGTCTTTTCTGTTGAGAGATAATGATATGTTTTCCTTTTTTAACTGTCTGTTACTATTTTTTTTATTTGGGATAATGGCAGTTGATATACAGGGTGAACTTAATATTGCCGAGGGTGGATTTGGTTTTATAGGTCGTGCAGTCTCACGTGTTTTCGAACCTCTCGGTGTATTTGATAAGCCATTTTTAATGTTTAAGGACATTGTAGGTGATAAATCAAAGGGGTATCAGACTGCCGTAAAGGTTTTGCTCGGGCTTGTAATATGTGTTCCGATTTTGACGGTGGTATCGTTATTGATGGCGTTTGCCGACGTGGTTTTTGCGGATATGCTTTCGGAAATGTTAGAAGATATCGATTTAGATTTTTTTGCCGAAAGGATTATCGAGCTTGCCGTTGCAATTTTTGTGGCACTTTACTTTTTCGGACAGCTGTATTATCTGCTTTTCGGTGTAGAGGAGAAAAAAAGAGGGATAATAAGGGAAGTAAAACCAAAGGAAGAACCACAGGATCTGATAATTTTTTATATGATTTACTCGGCACTTGTAGTGGTTTACACCGTTTTCGCATATGTGCAGGTAAAGTATCTGTTTTTAGGCATGGGGGAGCTGCCACATGATGCACTCAGCTATGCCGAATATGCTAGACAAGGCTTTTTTGAATTGCTGTTACTCACCTTCATAAATGTAGCGGTGTTGTTGATAACAATTAAACTTGCCCAAAAAAGGATATACGAGCGGAGGATAAAGGGTAGTAAATTTTTAAGATTAATGATGGAGTATCTGTGCCTGTTAACCATGCTGTTACTCAGCTCCTCATTTTACAAGATGCTGATGTATCACGACGCCTACGGTCTTACCAGAATGAGACTGCTCGTGATAATTTTCCTGTTGTTTGAAGCTGTGGGTTTGATTGCCACCATGATATATATTTTTAATCGAAAAATACGAATCGTCGCGACCTATTCGTTTATCTGTCTTGCCTTTTATATAACCGTTAATCTTATTAACATCGATGCGATTGTGGCGACAAACAATATCAATATATATAAAGAGACCGGAAAAATTGACATTTACTATCTCTCAACCCTTTCGGTAGATGCCCATAAACAGCTTAGCACACTTGCTGAAATCGGAGACGATAAGGAGATTGACTATGCAGTAAGTTATGAGCGATATCAAAGTGTAAACAAGCTCGGTGACTATGCAGAGAAATCCGGATGGCAGAGCTTTAGCATTCCAAGATATCTTGCGAATAGTCATAAGTAGATTGTCACAGATATTCTTTATTTTGTTGCAAAATGTATACATCATCTGCCCAAATGATTAAAGGTGCTCATTGGTCGCTTTTTTTACAAAAAAAGTTGACACGAAAAAACACGACCTTATATGATATATTTTAGCTATGGAGTAAAATATATGAATTGACGTTGCAACCCAACAGTGATATAATGAACATAGGGTACTATCAGTACTATCCATTAGTCCAATATAGACTGTGCATATATAATATGTTAATAACACAAGTATGGAGAAAATATGCGAGACTACGACATAGCTAAAACGAATTTACCCGAAATAATGTTTTGTGAAAATGAACCGTTTATGCCTGACAAAATCGGATATCAAATTCATCGAACGACATCTTTGTCAAATACATTTGCCACGAAAAAAAACATAGTTATCGGAGACGATGTTTCGCTTTGTATAGAATATCAGATATACTGGCACTACGATATCACACACATGTTTGATCTTGAGCACATCTGGGTTTATCTAAACGAGAAGGGTTCTATTGTGAATGCAGAATGTAGCTTTCACGGTAGGTGTATAAACGCACTGCTAAACAACGGGGAAAATATTGTAGACAATAAACTTGTCCTGTATTCACAGCCCGGAAAACACGCATTTGCATCCTCTTTGTATCTCTTTGAGGTTTTTCCTGAGTTTAAAGATGTTACATTCGCCTGTGCCGGAGAGGACGGGCTTGCGACCATTTTCTACGATGACGGAAAGTATAAACAGTGCCCTTACATAGATAGGTTGGTGACAGAGCACATGAAACAGTTTGCCTTTGTCCCATCGCAAAACTATGTTAAACATTGTCTTGATGAATTTGAACTGCTACCGTGGGAGGATTTAAAAAAGTCTTTCGTTCCGATGGTAGACAGTCTGCTGGACAGTCTTATTCTTGATAAGAAACATATTGTTGTTTTTATGGACAGCGGTGACACAATTATAGATGAGGGAACACAGCTCTGGAGCGATGAGGAAGATGAGCTGGTGCTGAGAGCCGACGTAATACCGGGTGCCGATGAAGCAGTAAAAACGCTATATAGTCAAGGATATACATTGATATTGGTAGCAGACGGTAGGGCACAATCCTTTTTAAATGTTCTTAATCAAAACGAGGTGTATGATTGCTTTGAGTCGCTTATTTACTCGGAGTGCATAAAGGCATCTAAACCTGACAAACGAATGTTTAGGGCAGCAATGGGCGCAGGTAACCTCACTGATGACGATATTGCGAGAATTGCCATGGTCGGTAACAACTTAGAACGTGACATAAGAGGGGCAAACGCACTGGGAATAACAAGTATACTGCTAAGCTGGTCACCGAGATATCCAATGACACCGACCGAACGAGAAAACACCCCCAACCACACAATCAAAGAGCCGTCAGAGCTTGTAGGATTGATTAATAAACTCAACGAAAGATTTATTGAGTCGCTGATTAATACACATTAAAACTAATAAAGATGCAACATTTTCAAAGAATGTTGCATCTTTATCTATAATGAGAACCGACAGGTGTTGGTGTGCATTTTTTGGCGACAATTTGCTGATTAGCACAATGTTTAACGATTTCAACCGCTACTATACCCAATAGATAGTGCTATTAGTGGAGATAACACAAGAGGTGATTTTCTAAAGCTGATATTTAATGTATATTAGCCTGTATCACAATAATAATTTAATTATATCTTCAGCATGATTTATTACACTCTTGTTTTGTAGCTCTTTTAATATTTCTGATATTCCTATCTCATCCTTAACAATTTTATAGCCTTTATTAAATATGTAAAAAAGCTGAGAAGAATTTTTAAATGCCGCAACCTTTGAAATATCAACAAAAATTAAATCGACGTCAGAGCCATCTTCAAATAAAATTCTACGTTCTTTTGAATCAAAAAGAGTGTTCTCTATAAAGGAAATATAGTTCGTTTTGGTCGTGTTCTTAAGATAATCTTCGCTATGAAGATAGCTTTCATGATTTTCACAAAAAACAATAACATCTAAATCTGAATATTCATCCGCTTTTGCGTTTTCACGTGCTTGTGAACCTATAATTATTGCAGCTTTAATATTAATATCATCAATAAATGTTCTGCATATTTCATCATATATAAATTTCATACATCACTCATATAACTATTTAAGGTTACACAATCTTTTTATACCCTTCAATAATCTCAACACCACAGCTTGTTCCAAGTCGCTGTGCGCCGGCGTTGATGTAATTTATTGCGTCCTCGGTGGTTCTTATACCGCCGGAGGCTTTTATTTTTATTTCATCCTTTACCACCGATTTCATCAGCTTGATGTCCTCTATTGTTGCGCCTCCTGTGCCAAAGCCGGTGGAGGTTTTTACGAAATCCGGCCTAACCTTTAAGGCTATCTCACAGAGTGCAACCTTTTCCTCATCGGTCAGGTAACAGGTCTCGAATATGACCTTGCTTGTGACGCTTCGATCTCTGCATGCCTTCACAATCTGTCTCATCTCGTCCTCGATGTATTCAAGGTTCCCGCCCTTTAGCTGTCCGATGTTAATGACATAATCAACCTCTAATGCACCTTTTTCGATAACATCTATAGTTTCGAAAACCTTAGATTCGATGGTGGCTTGTCCAAGCGGAAAACCTACGGCGGCATCACAGATTACATCACTGTCCTTTAAAATTTCTTTGCAAAAGGGCACCGGAGCACAGTTTATTGCAACCGTTTTAAAGTTGTACTCCATAGCTGTTTCACAGTGCTTTTTCAGGTCATCTTCGGTGGCAAACGCCTTTAGCAGAGTTTGGTCTATCATCTTTGCAAGTTCGGTTACGGTTAAATTCATTTTGGTTCCTCATTTCTATGTTGTTTGTTTAATAGATTATAGATTTCAAGCAGGTCGTAATATGCCTTGTCAAATACTTCCTTTATGTTGTTATATTCTCGATGGTTTTCAATATTACAGCTGAATGATTCCTCGGTTTTTATGAATTTATTAACCTCAGAAAAATCTTTTAAAACACCCACTGCAACCCCTGCGGTTACCGCCGCACCTATCGATGTTGCCTCCTCGGGATGGTTTAGCCTGTTGGCTGTTACGCCGTAGATATCCGATAGAATTTTACAAATTTCATCGCTTTGAGAGAGTCCGCCAATAATATTTACCGCGCTAATGTCGACATGATTTTTGAAAATATCCAATATCAAGGAGAGATTCATCAACACCCCCTCGATTCCTGCACGCATGAAGTCGGCTCGTTTGTGCTCCATCTTCATTCCGATATAGGCGCCACGCGCGGCATCGTTCCATCTAGGGCTTCTCTCACCCATTATATAGGGCAGGTAAATAAGTCCGTTTGCGCCTATTTCTGAGCTGCTTATCTCCCTGTCTATAATATTATAGACATCCATCTCATTTTTGTAAAGCAGATTTTTTAAAAAATCATATGAGTTACCGGCGGCCTGCATGGTTCCGTTGGGTGTTACATAGCCTTTTATGATGTGTGCCCAGTTATAGGTTCTCATCTCCTCGTCGTAGACAGGAGTTTTGCTTGTGTAGGCAACCCATGAGGAGGACCCGAGATAGTTGTAAAATACATTTTCCTCGACACTTCCGGCGCCGACAGCGGCACAGAGTCCGTCACCGCCTCCGATTACTATTTTTGTGCCGATGGGTAGGTTGCTTATAGCCGAGGTTGTTTCGTCAATCTCGCCCACTATATGTGTCGATTCGAATACCTCCGGCAGAAGACATGCATCTATATCGACTGCTGACAGTATTTCTGATGACCAGCAAAAATTGTTAAGATCAAAAGCATTGGTTCCGGAAGCGTCGGAATAATCGGTAACAAATTTTCCGGTGAGCTTTGCAATCACATAGTCTTTAGGTTGAAGCATCTTGTGGGTTTTAGAAAAAAATTCCGGCTCATTTTCACGTATCCACATTAACTTTTCTATACTGTATGAGGCACTTATCTTATGACCCGTTATTCTGTAGAACTTTTTTTCATCTATCCGACTTCTTAGAAAATTTTCCTCTTCAATGCTTCTCTGGTCTGCCCAGATGATTGCAGGGCGCAGATGGTTACACTCCACGTCCACGACAACACAGCCCATCATCTGCCCACTGAAGGCGATTGCCTCAACCTTATCTATGTCCGTGTCTTTGAGCAGCTGCTTATTTGTTTCAAACACAGCTCTCAGATAATCGCTCGGGTTTTGCTCAGCCCATGTACCGTTAAAAAAGTTCGTATCATATCGGGACACGACACTTTTAATCATATTTCCATCGCTGTCAAAAAGTGTGGCTTTGTTTCCTGTAGTGCCCAAATCATGGGCTATTAAATATTTTGGCATTGTTGTTTTCCATATGTAAAATTTTCATTATTATGGTATCATTATTAGTATTGAATGTCAACGTTTTTTCGGTGCGAAAAAGAGGGGGGTCATGCATGTCAACCCCTCTCTTTTTTTCTTTCGCACAACGTGTGTCAGATAATAGAGTTTATAGTAAGATTTCTGCGTATTTCAGCCTAATCTACTATCGTAAACAAACTACTATTTTTCTGTAAAGTTTTTGCAAAAATGTGGTGTTTGCATTGCCTTTTCGCCTGTTGTTTGGTTAGTTACATGGATTTTGTCTAACTGACAGCGGTCGCCGGATGCATAATGCTGACATTCGCTGACATTACATGTTACTCCTGAATTCATCATAGTTTTTCACCTCCTTTTTTATCGGTAGTAATATTGTTGACCGACACAGCGAAACTATTCATAGAATAAAATTTTTTGAAAATAACTATTGACAGAATAGTAACAATGTGGTATTATCCGAATAAAGCGAAACGTTTCGCTTTGTGTGATCGGAGAGATAACATATGGCTACGATTAAGGATATAGCAAGGGAAACAGGTCTTGGCATTGCCACCGTTTCAAAATATCTTAACGGCGGTAATGTGCGGGCAGAAAACAGGGTACTGCTTGACGATGCGGTGAAAAAACTCGGGTATACCATGAACAACGCTGCGAGGGCACTTAAAACCAGTAAAACAAAGATGATAGGAATTGTAATTCCCGAGCTTTCCAATCTTTTTATTACCACCATCTTGACTGAGGTTGAAGATATATTAAGACGGAGCGGTTACGGAGTACTTGTTACCGACTGCCGAAGCAATGTCGAGCTTGAGAGAGCGTCTGTTGATTTTCTGCTTTCGAGACAGGTGGACGGGATTATAAATATGCCGGTGGGAATTAGCAAGGAGCACCTTGTAAATGCAGCACAAAAGGGTGTGCCTGTGGTCTTGGTAGATAGATTTATTCAGGGTGCAGAATTTGATTTTATAGGGGTGGACAATGTCCTTGCGGGAGAACTCGCTACCGATTTATTAGTAAAGGCCGGACATACCGGAATAGCGATTATCTCGGGAGCGCAGAACATATCCACCGCAAACGACCGTGTGGTCGGCTATAAAAATTCACTTAAAAGGCACAGCATTCCTCTGTATGAGCCCAATATTGTCTACTCCGACTTTACCATTGAGGGTGGATATCAAAGCATGAAAAAGCTTTTACAGAGCAATAAGTCGGTCACAGCCGTGTTTACCACAAACTATGAAATCACTGTTGGGGCAATCATTGCGTTAAACGAACTCGGAATTAAAATTCCGCAAGAGCTGTCTATGGTGGGGTTTGATAATATAGAGCTATCAAGGGTTATTACCCCGAAATTGACCATAGTGGCACAGCCCATAATGGATATAGCGGTTAAAACCGCCGAGATAATGCTTACAAGGCTATACGGTGAGGGTAAAGCCGAAAAGTTACTGCTAAAACCGTATATCGAGTACGGTGGAACAATAAAACAACTTTAACGAAAGGATATCACAGATGAGCGATATTTTACTTGGTATCGATGTCGGGACATCAAGCTGTAAGGTTGCGGCATTTGATAAATCCGGAACGGTAGTTGCACAGAGTTTCGGCGACTACGAGGTATATCACCCCGAGGTGGGCTGGGCAGAACAAAATCCGGAGGAGTGGTGGAGTGCAATAATCGGATGTTTAAAGGAAATCACCGCCTCGGTTGACGCGAATTCTATTAAGGGTATAGGCATTGACGGCCAAAGCTGGTCGGCAATTGCGATAGACGAAAATAAAAATGTACTTTGTAACACACCGATATGGTTTGACACAAGGGCAAAGGATATCTGCGAGAGGGTCAAGGCAAAGCATGGCAAAAACGCTTTTTTTGAAACCTCGGGCAATCCATTTGAACCCTCATATACCCTGCCGAAAATTCTCTGGTACAAGGAGAATTTGCCGGATGTATATAAAAATACATATAAAATTCTGCAATCAAACAGTTATGTTGCAATGAAGTTGACCGGTGAAATATCACAGGATTATTCGCAAGGGTACGGTCTACAGTGTTATGACATTAAAAATCGCAGATGGGATCTTTCGATACTTGAAGCGCTCGAAATCAGAACAGATATACTCCCTGATTTTTATGAGTGTCATCAGGTTGTAGGAGGAGTTACCGCAGAGGTTGCCGAACTGACAGGACTTGCTGTCGGGACTCCGGTGGTTGCGGGAGGTCTTGATGCCGCCTGCGGAACACTCGGAGTAGGAGTTATACACAACGGACAAACCCAGGAACAAGGCGGTCAGGCAGGCGGAATGAGCATCTGTGAGGACACACCGATTGCACATGAGGCACTTATTCTGTCGGAACATGTGGTAGCCGGAAAATGGCTGTTACAGGGTGGAACCGTCGGCGGTGGCGGGGTTGTGAACTGGTTTGAGAGAACCTTCTATGAGCATATGCGTGACGAGGAGACGGGCAAGCCGGACTTTAAAGGAATGGACGACATAGCTGCCGAGATAGCTCCCGGAAGTGATGGGCTGCTGTTTTTACCATATATGTCGGGAGAGCGCTCGCCTATATGGGATCCGGATGCAACCGGAATATATTTCGGGGTAGATTTTTCTAAAACAAAGGCACATTTTATTCGTGCTTCCATGGAGGGAGTGGGCTTTTCGCTTGAACATAACCTAAATGTCGCCGAACAGAGCGGAGCAACGGTAAATAAACTGTACTCGATGGGTGGTGCCGCAAATAGCCGGTTATGGACACAGATGAAGTCGGACATCACCGGTAAGGAGATTGCAATACCAAACTCGGATGCCGCCTCCACATTAGGTGCGGTAATTCTTGCAGGAGTGGGTGTCGGGGTTTATAAGGATTTCGACGATGCAGTAACCCAGACAATACGAATTAAAAGAACCCATACCCCAAACAGAGAGCTGTATGAAACATATCAAAAGGCGATGAAAAAATATCTTGCACTATATGAGAGCACAAAGCATTTAAATCAGTTAACTTGAAAAACGTATTGCTTTTCAAGTTAAACTACTACAAGGAATAGGAGTTAGTATGAAAGCAGGAGTTGTATTTAAGAATAAGGATATAAGGTATACCGACTTTGAGGAGCCGCAGATAGTAAACAACACCGATGTTAAGGTTCGCATAAGGGCAACCGGAATATGCGGAAGCGATGTTCCGAGGGTTCTCGACAACGGAGCTCATTTTTATCCGATAGTTCTGGGCCATGAGTTTTCGGGCGATGTGGTTGAAATCGGTGATGCGGTAAGCTCGGTAAAGGTTGGAGACACCGTCACCGCCGCACCGCTACTGCCCTGCATGAGCTGTGATGACTGCTATACCGGACAGTATGCACTTTGCAAAAACTACAGCTTTGTAGGTAGTCGTAAACAGGGAAGTTTTGCCGATTATGTGGTGCTACCCGCAGGAAATGTCGTGAAGTACGACAGCTCAATTCCATATACAGATGCCGCAATGTTTGAGCCCTCCACCGTTGCACTGCACGGGCTTTTCTGCAACGACTTTAAACCGGGCGATGATGTGGCGATTATCGGCTGTGGAACCATCGGAATATTTATGCTACAGTGGGCTCGAATAATGGGCGCAAAAACCATTGTTGGATTTGATGTTGGAAAGGAACGACTTGATCTTGCCCTCGAGATGGGAGCAGACCATGTGATAAATTCTACCGACGAGGATTATATCGAGCAAGCGATGGAGATAACGGGAGGCAAAGGTTTTAAATATGTGTTTGAGATGGTAGGTCATCCCTCGACGTTGTTAACCTCCTTTAAGCTTGCCTCAAACAAGGCGAATATTTGTGCTGTAGGAACACCTCACAGCGATGTTGTTTTTTCCTACAAGGAGTGGGAGCTTATGAACCGCAAGGAGTTTAAGCTCACCGGAAGCTGGATGAGCTATTCGGCGCCTTTCCCGGGCAGGGAATGGGAACTCACAGCACACTATCTAAAAACAGGACAGCTCAAGGTTCACCCCGACTTTATCTTTAAAAAGTTCCCGATGTCGGAAATCGACAAGGCATTTGCACTCTACGAAAACCCAAGGGATGTCAAGGGTAAGGTAATGTTGGTAAACGAATAATATTTTATTAAAAGGAGTATATATCATGACTAAAATTGATCCAAAAATCGTACCTCAAAAAACACTTCGCAACGGTGACAAAATGCCTATGGTTGGCATGGGAACCTTTGGTAGCGACCGTTTCACAAGCGAGCAGATTTCTGCAGCTGTAAGAGGTGCCATTGATTGCGGATATCGTCTGTTCGACGGAGCCTCGGTATACGGAAACGAGATTGAAATCGGAAAAGTTTACCGTGATGCAATCGACAGCGGTGTTGTAAGACGTGACGAGCTGTTTATAACCTCAAAGGTATGGAACGACAAGCATGACGATGTTGTTGTGGAGTGCGCAAAGACCCTTCGTGACCTACAACTTGACTACCTCGATTGCTATTTTGTTCACTGGCCGTTCGCAAATTATCATGCACCGGGCTGTGATGGAGACGCACGAAATCCTGATTCCACCCCGTTTAACCCCGAAAAATACATTGCCACATGGCGTCAGATGGAAACCCTCTACAAGATGGGCGTTGTACGTCACCTCGGTATGTCTAACATGACTATAGCAAAGCTTAAGGCTGTTTTACCACACTGCCATGTTATGCCCTCCATGATTGAGATGGAGCTTCATCCCTCCTTCCAACAAAAGGAAATCCGTGACTACTGTGAGAGTAACGGTATCGCCGTTATAGGCTTCTGCCCGATAGGCTCGCCCACCCGTCCCGATCGTGATAAGTCACCTGATGATGTTGTGGACATGCAGATGCCGGCAGTTGTTGCTGCTGCCGAGGCGCATGGTGTACACCCTGCGGTTATCTGCCTGAAATGGGCATACAAAAACGGTCATACACCGATTCCGTTCTCTGTTTATCCTGAGGAATATGCCTCAAACCTGAAAGCCGCAACAGAAGATCCACTAACCGATGCCGAGTACAAGGCAATCTGTGATGCTGATGCAAACAGCCGCTTTATCAAAGGGCAGGTATTCCTATGGGAAGGCGCAAAAGGTTGGGAAGACCTCTGGGATCTTGACGGAACAATAACAAAGTAATGAATGGAAGATTATGAAAAACAGGTTAAAAGAAATTTTAGAGCAACGTAAAAACAATAAAAATGTCGGAATTCCATCCTATTGTACCGCAAACGACATTGTAATCAAGGCACTTTTAAAACGTGCCGCCGAAAGCAATACTCCGGTGCTTATCGAGGCTACCGCAAATCAGGTCAACCAGTTTGGTGGGTATACCGGAATGAAGCCGAAGGACTTTGCGGAGTTTGTATACCGCCTTGCAAAGGAGATGGGATGCGATAAAAGTCTTGTGATTTTAGGCGGGGATCATTTAGGCCCCCTAACCTGGAAAAACCTGCCGGAAATCGATGCTATGGAGCACTCAAAGGTGCTTGTTTATGAGTATGTAAAGGCAGGGTTTACCAAAATTCATCTCGATACATCTATGAAGCTTGCCGACGACGGCGAGGGAATGTTGCCGACAAAGGTCATAGCAGAGCGTGGAGCCATACTTTATAAGGAGTGTGAGAAAGCGTTTAGCGAGCTCGACGGTGATAGACAGCATCCGGTGTATGTAATCGGCTCGGAGGTGCCGATACCGGGAGGTGCCACCGAGGCGGAGGAAGGGATAGAGGTAACCAAGGTTGCCGATTTCTACGACACCGTCACCACCTATAAAGAGGTGTTTAAGGCAAATAGCATAGAGGATGCCTTTGATAACATCATAGGCGTTGTGGTTCAGCCGGGTGTTGAGTTTTCCGATTCACAGGTGTTTTTATATGATAGTAATGAAGCGGCAGAACTTACAAAGAGCATAGATAAATTTGAGGGACTTGTCTTTGAGGGTCACTCCACCGACTATCAGACGAAGGAATGCTTAAGGCAGATGGTAGAGGATAACATTGCAATACTCAAGGTAGGTCCTGCAATGACATATAGGTTTAGGGAAGCTCTGTTCGTGCTGAGCTATATAGAAGGTGAACTGATACTGCCCGAGCACCGTGCAAACTTCCCGTCTGTGTTAGAAAATGCAATGCTGCAAAACCCGGGCAACTGGGATAAGCACTATCACGGAAGTAAATCAGAGCTATATCTTGCACGCAGGTACAGCTATTCCGACAGGGCAAGATATTATCTTACCGACCCATCGGTAAAGGATGCAATCGACAAGCTGATATCCAACCTCAAGAGGGTGGAAATACCGCTAAATCTCCTGCACCAGTTTATGCCGATTTCCTACCAAAAAGTCATAAGAGGAAAACTGCAAAACAATGTTACAGAGCTTCTTTATGATGCGGTTTTAGAGATGGCAGACGATTACGAGTACGCCTGCAAATAATTAAGACTAAAAAATCAACTGTCACTATCAAAAAAATGATAGTGACAGTTTGTTTTTATGAAGATTATGTTCATAATGTAATCCAATATCTCTGTTCAATCACTCCGTCTATTTCAATCTCGTTCTCTAAAATACCACCATTATTAATTATTGTTCTAGCAGAAGCAATATTATTCTTATCACAAACCATTAGAACTTTATTTATATTTAATTTTTTGCACTTTTCTAAAGCTAAGGTTATCATTTTTGTTCCGAATCCTTTTCGCCTCTCAGATGGACGTATTCCGTCACCTATGTGACCGCCATTTAGCAACAACGAATCATTCAAATAGTGTCTTATATTTACTGCTCCTACAAAAATATTTCTGGATTCATCAAGGCAAAAATATGTTGAATCTGGCACTGCTTTTTCAGTTTCAACAGAAACTTCTAAGCTTTCTTTATATATGTCGTAATTTTGATAATTTGTTTTTCTAATTGACCATGGAATGATTTTCTCTCCTGTAGCAGTCCATTCATTCATCATGTCAATCAATAATGGAAAATTACCACGACTTAATTTCACTAATTTCAACACCATAACTCCCTCCTATTATAAATTATACGAGCCTACCGGTACGAGAAATATTGTGATTTTCGCTTACGAAATAACGAACGGAGTGAGTTAAACAATACTACAAATCCCACCTAATGGTTAAATGTTTCTTTATGAATAGCCGACTATTTTGACAGTTGGTTTTATGTTTTTATGATAAGGTGAGGAAGTATACTATTGCCAATCCGGCGGCTGTAATAAACAGAGCTATCGTCCCGACTATGCTTTTTTTGGTGAGCTTTAGCTTGTCGGTGGTGGAATATCCGAAGCCATGACGGGTGCATATCGGCGTTACCGTAGCGAGAAATAGCGAAAGCAATATTCCTTCAATAGGGAAGAGCACGAGGTTTTTAACAATTCTCGGGATTTGAAATATATCGTATGTTTTCCCGAGCATCAGATGATAAAACAGCATAAAAACAGGTGTACTGATAACGATGTTAACGAAAAAGCTTATAGAAAATCTTGAGAGTATTGTCCTTGCAGGGGTTATCTCGGCACGGTAGAGAAAGAGTGCAAATATTAAGGAACCGGCAATTTCCGGGATTATAAAAGGGAAAAAGTAAGATCCGGTCGGAAACAGTATAGCCGCAATGGTATCCGACACGGCGGCGGCCGCCATTGCAACGACTGGGCCGAAAACCATTGCACCAAGAGCGTTTACGAAAAAGGCGACACCTATTCGTAGGTCGGGACCTATAGGTATCGATAGGTTTTTCATTGCAATTCGAAGTGCTATCATAAGTGCGGCAAACACAAGCACCCTTGGGTTCTTAAGTTCTGCCGCCGCAAGTCTCCAGTACTCCTTTGAAAATGGCGTTTTAAAAAGTGTTTTGTTTTTTGATGACATAAAAATACCTCCTTTTGTTCAGAGTTATAGTTGTTTAACTTGGAAAATGTCACAAGATTGTCGAGCAGAAATTTCGTCTATCAAGGCGGAGGATTGAGGAATACTTCCGTATTGTGATTGACGACAACGCAGAGAGACGGAATTTCTGCCGGAAAGATGTGGCGTTTTTTAAGTTGAATAACTATATAAGCCCTTAGGAACAAAAGGAGGCACACAAAAAAAGCATACTCCGATTGAACAGCGGGATGCGAAAAAAGTACCGCAGGCATTGCCTTTCGTTTTCCTGACAACTCCCCGTTCAGGAAACACTTTACGCACTTTTAACTACTCTGTCGTGCTATTATTATATCATGCGAATTCGCTTTGTCAACATGCTACACTACATAATATTTGTTTTTAGCTGTAATATGTCATATATTTTTCCATAGCGTCCATCAGAAAACCTACATTTTCTATAGGCACACCGGGATATAGTCCGTATACCATCATCAATCCGCCATCCTTTTTGCCGATTTTTGTAACAATGTCTCTGATGTGGTTGTGAATATCCGCCTTTGTTCCGAAAACGGTGATGTTTTGCCTGTCGATATCCAAATCCACACAGGTTTTACCGGCAAACTTAGCTGCTATCCAGTCAATTCCGTTTACTAAGTCCTGTAGATTAATAATGTCGACTCCGCTACCGATTAGGTCATCTACGAGGGTTCTTATGTCACCGTCGGAATGCATATGAATTTTAATTCCGGCGTCCTTTGCGGGTTTCATAAGACGCTCATAGCTCGGTGTTATATACTTTTTAAAGTACTGTGGTGAGAGCATAGGGCCTACCTGCATTCCTAAATCCTCGGCGTAGCTCATCACATCGACACCGAATTCGACATACTTTTTTACTATATACATGTTGAAATTTTCTACAAGATCTATAAGCTTCCACAGCAAGGGCTCATCATCTACCATGTCAAACATAAGGTTTTCATATCCACGTATATCGCATAGCTGTAAGAATGTATGACCGTGACGCAGATAGCCTGTATGTAATTGTTCGGGGTTGCTTTTTATTCTTTGCTCCTCTTGAATCCAGTCGATTGCACCTATACCCATGCATATCTCAGGGTTAGGAGCCCTGTAGTTTTTAAAGTCATCCCAATCTGCAAGTGGATGCTTTACCACTGTGCCGACAATTCCATCCATTGTGGTTTCCCAAAGGCATGAAAAATCATCAAGATAGGGTTTGTCCTTTTGGCAACAGTTGCTGTAGCTTTGCACAAGCTGTTTCGATCTGTTGAAGTCCGGAAACAACAGTCTGTGTTTTTCCATTAGCTCAAAAAGACTGTCCCTATCATAATGGTCGTAACAGGAGGGGTTTATCGCAAAGGTGGTAGGGATATATTCGGGTTGTAAAAATTCTACAGCACGAAGATAATTTTCTTTTTCTGTCATACTTTTGACCTATTCTTTTTATTATTGTTTTTTGTAATGCCACTATATCATATTCCCTAAACACCTCTTTGTCAAGACATTGTTTAGTTAAAGTTTTTAAATCGAATTCCAAGGTCTTGATTATGCATATATGGAAAAAATCTCCTATATTGCATTGACAATTTTTCTATATAAATCTATAATGTATGTTAAAGGCAAAAATCACGAAGGATACATATAATTCGGGAGGATATGGATGGAGAAATATATACTTGCGCTTGATTCTGGAACAACAAGTTGTCGTGCCATTTTGTTTGATAAACAGCAAAATATAATTGGCATTGCCGGCAAGGAATTTCGGCAGATATATCCTCATGCCGGATGGGTAGAGCATGACCCACTTGAGATTTATGCCGCACAGTACGGCGTGATGATGGAAGTGTTGATAAAAAGCGGTATATCCGAAAAGGAAATTGCCGCAATAGGAATTACAAATCAACGTGAAACCGCTGTTGTTTGGGACAAAAAAACCGGTGCGCCTATCTATAATGCGATAGTATGGCAGTGCCGCAGAACGGCAGATTATTGCGAGACGCTAAAAAAGGGCGAACTTGCTGACTATATCACAGAATCGACCGGGCTTGTCATCGACGCATATTTTACCGGAACAAAGATACGCTGGATATTGGACAATGTAGAGGGTGCACGGGAGTCAGCCGATAAGGGTGAGTTGATGTGTGGAACGGTGGACAGCTGGCTACTGTATAAGCTGACAGGTGAGCACAAGACCGACAGAACAAACGCCTCTCGAACCATGCTTTACAACATACATGAATGTAGTTGGGACGATAGGATACTAACCGAGCTTAATATTCCGAAATCCATGTTGCCGGAGGTATGTCCATCGGGTTACATGTTTGGTAGTGTAAATCTTTCCGGAACGTCGGTGCCGATAACCGGAATTGCAGGTGACCAGCAGTCGGCGCTGTTTGGGCAGACCTGTTTTAAACAGGGTGACATAAAAAACACCTACGGAACAGGCTGTTTTATGCTGATGAACACCGGCGAGAAAATTTATAAAAGTAAAAATGGGCTGTTGTCCAGCATTGCCGCAACCGCCGAAAGTAGGGTCAACTATGTTTTGGAGGGTAGCGTATTTACCGGCGGTGCTGTTATTCAGTGGCTACGTGACGAGATGCGCCTTATCCATGAGGCAAGAGATGTTGAGTATTTCGCATCAAAGGTGGAGGATACAGGTGGTGTTTACATAGTTCCGGCATTTACCGGGCTCGGTGCACCGCACTGGGACATGTATGCGAGGGGAACCATCATCGGTATCACCAGAGGAACAAGAAGAGAACATATAATTCGTGCCGCACAGGAGGCGATAGCATATCAGTCGGCAGAGTTGTTACAGTGTATCGAGCAGGACACAGGAATTAAGGTAACTGAGCTAAGGGTAGATGGAGGTGCATCGGTAGACAACTTTTTGATGCAGTTCCAGGCAGACATGCTCGGTGTAGACATCCGTCGTCCCATGATTAGGGAGACGACAGCCCTCGGTGCCGCCTATCTTGCAGGATTAACCATTGGGATGTGGCAGGATACCGAGGAGATTGGCAAAAACTGGACTCTCGATAAAATTTACAGTCCTGACATGTTACCGGAAAAAAGAACAAAGCTTATGCGCGGTTGGCGCCGTGCAGTCGAACATGCCAAGGGTTGGGTAGAATCCGAATAAAACGATAATATGAGGTAGTTTAATGATAATAAGAAAACTTTTGCCGGATGAGATGCACAAAATTGCCATTGTAAGTAGTGTAGCATTTGAGTTTCCGCTTGACTACGAAAAGGCACTGGAAAACAATGATGAAAAGAATGAGCCGGTAAACGGCCTTGAGGATATAATATATGCCGGGCTTGCCGACGACAACGAGTCAATTTACGGAGGTATGGGTGCATATCCTTACGAGGTAAGGTACGATGGCACTGCCGCAATGATGCTTGGAATAGGTGGCGTTTGCACCCTACCACCTTACCGCAGAAACGGCGTTATCAGGGAGTGTTTTAAACTCTTTTTCAAGGAAAGCTATGAAAAGGGGATACCACTTAGCTATCTATATCCTTTTAGCCGCTCCTACTACAGAATGTTCGGATATGAATCAAACTCTCGGGTAATGCAGTGGGAGATTGATTTTAAAGCATTAAAACCCTTTAATGTTGGCGGTCGAACCGAAATGTTAATGCCTGACAGCGACCATGATGCGGTCGACAAAGTATACAGTGCAATGCATAAAGAGTATAACATGTCGGTCGTAAGGCGTAAGGATGACTACAAATATTTCTATAAACGCGGAACTTTTAGCGACCAACGTTATGCGTATATTCGGTACAATAAAAATGATGAACCGGATGCTTTTATCATGTTTAAAAAGGAAACGGTAGACGGCAAAAATATTATGAATTGTACGCACACCTTCCCCTCAAAAAATGATTTCCTCTTTTCCGACATCGAGGGCTTTAAGGGGCTTATCGACTTTGTGTTGAGCTTTGCCTCCAACTACGATGCAATTAGATTTACCCTGCCGGAGCATATAAACATTGAAGGATTAATAAGAGAGACTAATTTTGCTACCTGCAAAGCGGAGCAGGCAGGCATGGTCAGGGTTATTGATGTTGAAAAGGTTCTTAATATGAGCCGATACATCGGCACAGGAAGTGTTGTTATCAGGATTGATGACGCAAATATTGAGCAAAACAACGCCACCTTTACCGTCAATTTTGAAAACGGTGCATGTAAAAGTGTTGAAAAATCCGATGCAGAGTGTGATGCAAGCATGGACATTTCCACATTTTCAGCCCTTATTTTGGGCAGTTATGCCGACCTTGAAAACTGCCTAAAGGAGGATTTGACAATAAACGGAAACCTTGAAAATCTAAAAAAGGTTTTTTACGGTAAGAAAAACAGGATTATTGATTTGTTCTAAAGTCTTGTAAAAAAAAGTTTCATGTGATATAATGACATAAATTCGGAGATTAAGGAGACAGAGATGGCAAAGATTTTTTACCAAGAGGATTGCAACCTATCATTACTGAACGACAAAACGATTGCGGTAATCGGTTACGGCAGTCAGGGACATGCACATGCATTAAATGCAAAAGAGTCGGGATGTAATGTGATTATAGGTCTTTATGAGGGCAGTAAGTCATGGGCAAAGGCAGAGGCACAGGGCTTTAAGGTATACACCGCAGCCGAGGCCGCCAAAAAGGCAGATATCATAATGATATTGATAAACGACGAGCTACAGGGTAAACTTTATAAAGAGAGCATCGAGCCGAACCTCGAAGAGGGCAACATGCTAATGTTTGCACACGGCTTTTCAATACATTTCGGTCAGATTGTTGCACCGAAGGGTGTTGATGTGACCATGATTGCACCAAAAGGCCCCGGTCATACAGTGCGCAGCGAGTATCAGGTAGGCAAAGGTGTTCCTTCACTTATTGCCGTTCATCAGGACGAGTCCGGTAAGGCTTTTGATACAGCACTTGCTTATGCACTTGCCATCGGCGGTGCACGTGCCGGTGTTTTACAGACAACCTTCCGTGAGGAAACAGAGACCGATTTATTCGGCGAGCAGGCTGTTCTGTGTGGCGGTGTGACCGCATTAATGCAGGCAGGATTTGAAACACTCGTAGAGGCAGGATATGAGCCGGAGAGCGCATATTTCGAGTGTATTCACGAGATGAAGTTGATTGTAGATCTTATCTATCAGTCCGGTTTTGCAGGTATGAGATACTCGGTATCTAACACTGCGGAGTACGGCGATTATATCACAGGTCCAAAAATTATAACCGACGAGACCAAAAAAGCCATGAAAAAGGTGCTTACCGATATTCAGGACGGAACCTTTGCAAAGGATTGGCTTTCGGAGAATGCCGTTAATGCTCCTCACTTTAAGGCAATGAGACGCCGCTGTGCTGAGCATCAGTTGGAGACGGTGGGCGAATCGCTTAGAAAGCTTTACAGCTGGAGCGACGGCGAAAAACTGATAGACAACTAAAATGTAAAAAAAGAGGTATTGCGAGAACCGCATACCTCTTTAAGTTTTTAATTGCGAGGGTGCTAAGATGGATTTAGGAAGCTTGATTTTTTATCGAGATATTGCACAAAATCCTGCAATATCTTCAGCAGACCCGTATCTTTACATCGGAGATATTGTGAAAACAGCAGAGGAAAACGGTTTTTTCGGTAACCTTTGGCAGTGCTATGTTGCATACCTTATTATTTGCAGTGAAAATCCTTACAGCTTAGCATGCGAGATGAGGGGCGATACCGGTGGAAGTATATCCGAAATTGCGAGTGCTGATTTCCACCTCTTGATGAAGGTGTTTAACTCAAAGGCTGTGGAAACCTTTACCGGTTTTAAAAACTATCATCCGCAAAATCCGAATACCGATAGTCTTGTTGTAAATTTTGCAAAGGAGCTCGCTGCAGTTACTAATCCGACAGATTTTAAAAATGCAGTTGCCGAGTTTTATCATAATAAAGGTGTGGGTAGATATGCCCTTCATCCAGCATTCTACCTCGGTGAGGCGGGCATTGCACCTGTAAACCGCCCCGACCCAATCAGATTTTGCGACCTTGTGGGGTACGAAACACCAAAAAGGAAGCTGATAGATAACACCGAGGCGTTTATTAACGGGCGTCGAGCAAACAACTGCCTGCTTTTCGGTAGTGCCGGAACAGGGAAATCATCTTCTGTAAAGGCGGTACTCAATGAGTATCGAGATGCAGGCCTCAGGCTTATAGAGCTGTATAAACATCAGCTGAAAGAGCTTGGAAAGGTTATATCCGAAATAAGAAATCGCAACTATAAATTTATTATTTACATGGACGACCTCTCCTTTGAGGAGTTTGAGGTCGAGTATAAATATTTAAAGGCTATCATTGAGGGGAGTATCGAACGAAAGCCGGATAATGTGCTTATATACGCAACCTCAAATCGCCGACATCTCATACGAGAGGAGTTCAGCGACAGAGAAAGCCTACACGGTAGCGAGACGGTTCAGGAAAAAATCTCTCTCTCTGCAAGATTTGGCGAGATGATATTTTTTGATTCGCCGGATAAAAAGCAGTACAACAACATTGTCAAGGCGCTTGCAGAGCGTGAAGGACTGGAAATTGAGGAGGAGGAACTTCTCTTAGCCGCAAATCGTTGGGAGATGAGTCATTCGGGTAAATCAGGAAGATCGGCAAGACAGTTTATCGACCATCTTTTGGGTAACTCGGAATAGTACGGTCAACTTTTTTTCATTCGCAAAAAAATATTTTTTTTTTACCTTGAAACTTGTAATTAAATGTGCTATGATTTATTCAAATTTGTATTTGATTTACGATGAGGTTATATGCACATAGAAGATAACGATAAAACCCTTACAGTCGAGATGGCGGAGGATGCAGGTTTCAGTTATGCTGCATATGCCGAAATTGATAAAATGGAGTTCATGCCGCAGGTTCGAGATATGTGTGCCGCAAATAAGTGTGGTAAATATAACAAATGCTGGGCATGTCCGCCGGCGTGCGGAACGCTTGACGAGCTCAAGGCAAAGGTCTCGGAGTACGATTATGCAATGATTTTGCAGGCGACCGAAAGGATGGAGGACGACTACGACTGGGAGGCAATCGAAAAAGCGAGCATACGCTGTGGCAAAAGCCTTGAGAGATTGACAAAACAGCTTAGAGCAATGGGGAAAAATGTGTTTCCTATGGGTAACGGGGGTTGCAGTAGGTGTGATGAATGTACCTACCCGGATGCACCATGTCGTTTTCCGGAGGATTTAAACTTTAGCATGGAAGCGTGTGGACTATTTGTAAATCGTGAATGTAAAAAGGCTGGGCTTGAATACAATCACGGTCCGCAGACAATGACAATTATTGCATCCATTTTTGTTAAGGAGTAACTTTCACATTTGTAATGTGTAGTGATAAGTAAAGTACGAACATTTTAGAGGAATTTAATTATGGAAAAAATGCTTAAAATCGGAATTATCGGATGTGGCGGTATTGCTAACGGAAAGCATATGCCGTCGCTAAAAGGTCTCGGTGATGTTGAGATGGTTGCGTTCTGTGACATCGTTGAGGAGAGAGCCGTGAAGGCCGCTAAGGAATATGGTACAGCAGATGCAAAGGTTTATACCGACTACAAAGAACTTCTTAAGGATTCTTCCATCGAGGTTATTCATGTTTGCACACCAAACAAATCTCATGCTGTTATCTCGATAGACTCCATGAAGGCAGGCAAGCATGTTATGTGTGAAAAACCCATGGCTAAAACAGCCGCAGAAGCTGTCGAAATGTGCAAAGTCGCAAAAGAAACCGGTAAAAAACTTACCATCGGCTATCAGCACCGTCACAAGGCACAGAGCACATACCTAAAGTCTGTTATAGATAGCGGACGTCTTGGCGATATCTACTACTCAAAAGCTCTTGCAATCCGTCGTCGTGGTACTCCTAACTGGGGTGTTTTCCTGAACGCTGAGGAGCAGGGTGGCGGACCGATCATCGATATCGGAACTCATTCACTCGACTTAACACTCTGGCTCATGGACAACTATAAGCCGAAGATGGTTGTTGGAACTACCTACAAAAAGATGGAGGGTGCCGATAAGGGCAATCCATGGGGCGGCTGGGCAGAAGGTGCACATACACTCGAAGATTCCTCCGTTGCCTTTATTGTAATGGAAGACGGATCAACAGTTACTCTTGATGCAAGTTGGGCAATCAACACATCTAACCCGATTCAGGAAGGTAGCTGCGCACTTCACGGAACAAAGAGTGGTGCCGAACTGATTAACAATGAGATAGTACTAAACGGTGTTGAGTTCGATAAACAGTATGTTACAACTCCAAACTGCGACATCGGCGGCGTTGCCTTCTATGAGGGTTCAGACAATTCACCACAGGCTATCGAGGCAAGAAAGTGGATAGATTGCATTAAGAATGACACCGATCCGCTGGTTCTTCCGGAGCAGGCATGCGTTGTATCTCAGATATTAGAGGCAATCTATGTTTCTGCAAAAACCGGCGAACCTTTCTACTTTAATAAATAATATTAACCTTCGATTTTAACATATATAAAGGAACTTGTATGCTTACTACATTTAAGGCAACAGCCAAAAAACTTCCGGAAGGAATGCAGGTTGAAACATCCACAGGCAAATTTACCGTGTTGATGGACGAACCAAAATCACTCGGAGGAACCGATAAGGCACTTAATCCTGTGGAAAACCTTCTTTGTGCACTTGGTGCTTGTCAGAGTATAGTTGCTGCGGCATTTGCGAAAAGCCAAGGCATCAATTTACAGGATTTCCGTGTAGAATTGGAGGGAGACCTTGATCCGGACGGCTTTATGGGTCTTGCGGATGTGCGTAATGGTTTTCAAGAAATTCGTTTTAAGATGTATTTCAAAACAGATGCCTCACCGGATAAGGTTGAAGCATTTGCCGACTTTATCGAAAAACGTTGCCCGGTAGGCGATTGTCTTGAAAACGGAGTTTCGCTTAAAAGGTCAGGAATCGTTATAGAATAATTCTTTCATATAAAAAAGCCTTGGAACTGTTTCCAAGGCTTTTTTGTAGTATAACTATAACAATGCCAAAATCAATAGGCCAAAAATCAGAAGTGGTGCGACTATCCATCGGAAAACTCGCTGTGTAAAAATAAAAAAGTCTGGGGGTTGAAGTCCACTCCTTGCAGGTTTGTATAACCCGTAAAAAAACAGCGGAGCTTTTATGTCGATAAATAGAATAAGCAATACCATTATCGCAATAAAAATATAAACAATGTTTCCACGGATGTAAGCAACCTCGTTTAGTGCATAGGAAATAATTGATATTTCGGAAGGGCTGTAATCCTCCGGCATTTCAATATTGCCACGATTAATATTAAGATCGTACTCCACCACCTCACCATAGCTTGTTATCAAGCGTGGGCCTGATGTGTTGTGCGAATAAAAGCCGCTAAATATTTCCTGGTTGTTTTCTGATATAGACACCGGATATTGATATTCCTCTTGCTCTCCCACCTCTACTTCATATGCAAATTCTCCGAAAGTAGGAACTTTAAAGGTGATAATATGTATATTATCTATGTCGGTGACCGAAATTTCAACTCCATTTCCAGAGTAAAATGCAGTATCGCCCGAAACCTTCTTTACCAGTGTAGACCCGTAAAAACTGCTTACCTGCTGTGTGAATATATTAATGTAAAAGACTAACAAAAATAAACCGGCGATGAAAATTGTCGTGACAAAAATATATTTAATAATTTTATTTTCTATCAGCTTCTTTATCATAGCTAATTCCCGAACTTTCAATTATTATGTATATTATAACATGTAGTTCAAATTTAATCAACCGTTATACAATCTATATCGATAAATAATTTTCATAAAATTTCACCATATATGTAACAATATTAATTGAATTTTCACATTTGATAAATTATAATTAGATTAAAAGTTAAAGGGAGGAATTTACAATGAGCATATACGAATTTTCCGCATTAAAAACCGACAAAACCATGCAATCGCTGTCCGATTATAAGGGTAAGGTAATTCTAATAGTAAACTCCGCTACCCACTGTGGTTTTACACCACACTATGAGGACTTAAAAAATCTGTACAACCAATATAATGAAAAAGGGCTTGAAATATTGGATTTCCCCTGCAACCAGTTTGGCGAGCAGGCACAGGGAAACGACGAAGAGATAGGTGAGTTTTGTGTCCTCAACTACAATACCCCTTATAAACTGTTTTCAAAAATTGAGGTCAACGGTGAAAATCAAACCCCACTCTTTAAGTATTTAAAGGAGCAAAAGGGATTTGAAGGCTTTAATGGTTCTGACAAAGCACGCAACGAGGCAATGGATAAAATGTTTAGGGATAAGGATCCGGATTACGATAAAAACAGCGATATAAAATGGAACTTCACTAAATTTCTAATAAACAAACAGGGCGAAGTAGTAGCTCGCTTCGAACCGGTCATAGATATGTCGACGGTCGAGAAGGAAGTTGTCAGTTTACTGTAATAAATCATCAAACCATTCTATAAAACCACCATGGATGATACTTCATCTTATGGTGGTTTTATTGTGAGCTCCTTTGTAATATAACAATGTAGTTTTAGTGAAATGTTGCTTTATGCTTGCAAAAACAACCAAATGATGGTAAAATATAGACAAGCGTACTTTTACTTTTCGGAGACAAATTTTATGGGATATAAATATGAAAAAAAGCCTGATAACAATAAAAAGGGTTTTGACTTTAAGGCTTTATTAGGTAAAATAAAGATGCCAAAAAAGAATGTGATAATGATATCGGCAATGTCACTTTCGGTGGTGGCATTGGCTGTTATTGCAGTAGTAATTATCAGCGGCATGTCACAGGGTGAGGGGATAACCACCTCTACACCGGACGAGGCCAACTCCGGAGTTGTTGGCGAAATTAATGGTGCACCGGTTGTTGCAACCCCAGAAACAAAGGAAAAGCTCTCACAGCTCGACGAGGCAAAGCTAGCAAATCCGGATACCATGGCGTGGCTTAACGTCGGTGGAACCAACATAAATGCCGCAGTCATGCAGACAGATGATAACGACTATTATTTGCGCCGTGACGAAAATAGGCAGGAAAGCCTTTGGGGTTGTTACTTTGCCGATTATTATGCCGAGTTTGAATATGGTGAGGATATGGTGCAAAATACCGTAATTTATGGACACACCGACCCTACAGAGGATCCCTCGGCAGAAAAATTTTCCAGCTTGTTCTACTATAAAGATATAGACTTCTTAAAGGAAAACCCATACATTTATCTAACTGTAAATAACGATGATATCATCTACGAAATATTTGCCGTTTACTACACCGATATCAGTTTTTACTATATCGACCCACAACCTACAAATCAAGGCTTTGATACCTTTATGCAGGAAATAAATGCCAAGAACGAGTTTGTGTTTGAGAACACAACGGTAACCGAGCAGGATAAACTGTTGACACTGTCCGGCTGTTCCTATATATATGACACCAACGAAACCGGAAACCATCGTTTTGTGGTAATGGCAAAACAGGTTACAGAAGAGCGAGATGATATACAAATCTCGATAAACCAATCCCCCGAAAGACCCGACCCGTCGGTATAATTAATAACCCAATTAGTATCAGCACACCTTAAGGTGAAAAAAAATCAAATATTCGTATATTTTTTTATAAAAACTATTGCAAAACACAATATCATGTATTATAATAAGTAGGAATATTGGAATAATATTGTTGTTTTTGTGTATGGAAGTATTTTCTAAAACGAAAGGGGACTAATGTGAAGATTAAAAAGACATTGGCTGTAGTCGGTTTAACAATCCTGTTTTCCGCGTTGATGTCACTGTCGGCATTTGCCGATTCAGCAGACTCAGCAAATGCGGGCGTAAGGATGGTTCCGCAGGGTAAGTATGATACTACAAATCAAATTCTTACCATGAAGGTGCAGATGAAGTTACCGGCTGACTCAAACGGTGTAACCTCCTTTGCAAACTTTATAAGCTACGATGAAACCAAACTTCAGTTGGTGCAGTATGATAATATCGGCACTGCGGTAACCTCAGATGGTTCGATTAACGAGACAGCGTCAAACTATGCCTCCCCTGTCGTTGATGTTAGATTGACAGACACCGCAGGGACAGAATATGGCGTGTTCGATGCCTCGCTCTACTCTGCCTCCGGAAATTCAAGGTCGATATTTAAGGTTACCTTAATGACCTCGATAACCGGTACGGTAGAAGATCCGGCAGCTGCACAGAACAACACAAACTGGCAGGATGTATATAGCGTTAAGTTTAAAATTTTAGGAACCGGCGCAGATGCTGAAGATGCACCGGAGACATTACTTACCGCTGACTCATTAAGATTTGTTGATACTACAGAGGATGCTGCAAACCTAACAGCCTCAGGCTTCGGACTCAACTGGGTATCTTTCTTCGACATCCAAACAGGCGGCGAACAGTTCGTAAGCGGTTGGACAGGTGACGGTGCAAGACCGACGGATGCATATCCGGATATGTCGGTTGAGGGAAGTAATTCGGTTGAAACGGTTAATAATGGAGTTACAGTCACAGGTGTTGTTAATAGCTATAAACCAGCCAATGGTGTGACCGTTACATTTGAAGGTGATGCGGGAACTTTCTCGGGTGGAATTAATCCGGATGCTACATTGCCAACTACTCAGAGTAATGAACAAGAGTTTATGGTAGAGAGTGTTTTAGCAGGTACGTACACTGTCACAATTTCAAAAGTTGGTCATGTAGATACTATTATCACGGGTGTGGTCGTTGCTGAAGATAATTTAAGTTTCACTACACATACAAATGCGTCAATTCAGAAAGTTGTATTAAAAGCGGGTGATTTTAGTAATCCGAAAGATAATCAGATAAATCTCACCGACTTCTTAGCCCTTGCTGGAAAGTTTGATACGTATTCTGAAGGTGCTCTTGAGGATATTAATGGTGATAATCAGATAAATCTAACTGATTTCTTGGCATTTAGTGCTAATATGGATCAAGGTGTCACAAATCTTACGTGGTAAAGTATCAACATATATTTAAGGAGTATTAATAATGAGAATTAAAAAGGCGGTAGTTGCTATATTATGTTTAGCACTTATTGTACCGACTATATTTACAACAGTTTTTTCAGCAGGTGAAAAGCCTTTTGTAAATGATTTGCAATTTAGATTAGCAACTGATAATTCGGGTGTGTTTGTCGATTATTATGTTACAACTGGAAGTGAATCTACAAAGGGATTATCTTTAACCTATATTTATGATTCAGATGTATTTAAGCTTATGAATAATGATTCTACATCAGAAGTTTCGTTTACTGCTAGTAATGATGCAATTACTTCAGCAGAAAGGGTTAATGTTACTTCTGTAGGATTTATGATTAATAATTTGGTTGCACATGTGCCAACGAGCGATACTACTTTAAGATCAGTTAAGGTTAGCCGTGCATCATTATCGCCTATACAATTTGCATCTCCTACGTTAGTGAGTAGTGTGTTTTTAAAATTCCAAGATGGTAAATCGATTGATGATGTATCTGCAAAAACCTTGCGATTAGCAGATGCTACGGTTGCGGATGAACTACATAGTTCAACTACATATGTTGTTTCAATTTCAGATGCAAGTAATGTTGAATATAAGTTTGGGGATAAAAATAATCCCACTACTGGTAATTCCTCGGAGTTGCTAACTCCTACAGCTACACCTACAAACTTTACGTTTTCTCTTGAAGAATATTCCGGCACACAGGCTGTTGCTCCTACCGTTTCTACCAAAAAGGGTGCTGCTGTAACACTTACTGCTCAGACTGTTACCGACGAGACTGTTGAGTATGCTTATACATCTACTAACGTTGAAGCTGATGCACTTGCCACTACATGGCAGGATAGCAATGTGTTTAACATTACAACCCCCGGCGATTATTATTTCTGGGCTCGTGTAAAAGCTACTTCTACCCATAAGGCAGGTGTAGCACAGGTTTCCGCAATGACTACCGTATACGGTGCACCTACACTAAGCTACTCCAATGTTCCGACATCTGCGGATATCAACACAGCGTTTACCCTTGTACCCTCTGCTGCAAATGGTGCAACTGCTGGTTCGGTTGCTTCAGGTTATGCATTAAAGTCCGGTAGTCCGGCACTTCCGGCGGGACTTGCACTTGATGCAACGAATGGTTCTATTACAGGTACAGCAACTGCACTTACAAGTGCTCCGGTAACAGTTACTGTTGTATATACGGATAAAGAAGGTCAGACTGCGGAAGCAAATGTAACCATTCCGGAAATTACCGGTGCTACAACCGCTATCGCTCTAGCACTTGCTGATGACTCTGCTCTACCTTTAACAGGTTTAAATTACGGTTCTGCTGACTTTACTTTAAAGGCAACACCGGCAACCTCGGGTACCGCATCTGAAAACTTTACCTGGACTGCCAGTGATGACACTGCAGTATCGATAACCGAGACAACCGAGGGTCAGGCTACCGTTAAAATTCTTAAGCCTGTGACAGGTCTTACCATTAAGGTTGACTATGTCAGCAACACCCATTCCGGTACAGTAACTTCACAGCCCTTCACCTTCGGTAAGGCAACCGTGACCTTAGCTGCAACGGCTGAGAATAAATCCTTCGACGATAATTTTGCAGCATCCATTACCGGTGCAACAATTTCCGGACAGGTTACCGGTGACACCGCTGCTGAAATCGACCTTAACTCTACAACCGGTACCGGAGCCTTTACAACTAAATATGTTGCAGACGGTATTGATGTTACCATAGATGCTAATCAGTTTAGCCTAACAGGTACCAAGGCAGATTACTACACCTTAGCGGCACTGCCAACTCTATCGGCTAACATAAGAACCGCCACACAGACCTTGACAACAAACTATGATACCGTTGCCAAAGCTTTCAACCTACTTCGCACAAACGGCTCGGTTGCATACTCTGCACTCGTTGGTAATGCAATGGGTACTGTGTCGGGAACTATTGATGGAACTGCACCTACAGGTGTTTCTACTGACGGAACTACCATCACCACGACAACAGCAACCTTAGATGAAACCTTTACCGTTAGTGTTACTGCAGCTGCTCATAATGTTGATGGAGCAGGAGCTGACGAGTATTCAGCAGCACCATCAACCACAGTACACATTATACTTAAGGATAAAATTACAGATACCACCTCCATGACGGTCAACCTCACGGACTTCACATTTGGTGATACACTTCCGACAGCAACCTTTGTTGACCCGACTACAAACAATGAATACCTAACAGCGGCTACCTTTATGTATGAAGGTGTTGCACCTACTGTATATGCAAGTAACTCAAATGCACCTACAGCAGCAGGTACCTACAAGGTTACTGCAACCAAGCAGAGTGATACACATCTCTTTATAGCAGAGGATAACTTCACAATTGCTCCGAAGAACATCTCCTCAGCAACAATTACTCTCGGTGCAACTGCACTAACCTATACCGGTAGTGAGCTGACACGTGATTTCAGCGTAGCAGACGGTAGCACACCTCTTGCACTTACAACAGATTATACCGTTGATGGCACATCGAATAAAGCTACAAATGCCGGTGATTACACATTAACAATTAATGGTGCAGGTAACTACACAGGATCAAAGAATATAACATTTAACATCGCTAAACTTTCAATAACACCAGCTGCTGCAAATGTTTCTAAAGTTTTTGATGGAAATAACAAAGCAACCGCTACATCAGTAGACTTTACAGGCCTTGTAGGTTCACTTACCTACGGAACGGACTATACAGCAACCGGTACATACACCACAGGCATAAATGTAGGAACAGGTTTAGATGTAAGTCTTACTGTTACACTTCAAAATACAGCGGCGGCAAACAACTTCACTCTTTCTACAAATGCACTTACCATAAGCACCGGTTCTATAAGTGCACAGCCTAAAGCTGACGTAGCTACCGAGATGTTGATTCTCTGGAATAACGAAGATCCGCAGACTATCAACTTTTCAAAATACATTCCGGCAAATGCTGGTTCAAGTGATATCTTGGATCCTCCCGGTATTGTTGTAAATGACACCGATATGCTTCTCGATTCTTCCACATCGGACGTAGCAAACAAATCTATAGAGTATCAGTTGGTATCCGGTCTTGACAAGATTTTAGACAAGGATAAGACTGTAACATTTACAGCAACTATTGACTCTCTAAACTATGATAACTACGACGTAGTTGTTACCGTTAAGATTACCGATTACATTGCACCTCCAACACCTCCGGTACCTCCGATGTCCTTTGCAGACGAGACAAATGGAAAGATTGTATCCTTCTCGAACGGCTCGACCATCACATTAACCTTCCCGATGGAGTACGCAGATTATGCGGGCATATGGTTTGACGGCAAGGCAGTAAATCTTGATGATATCGGTTCAATAAGACCCGGAAGCATTATAGTAACACTCAAACCCAGCTTCACAAGCACACTTTCCAACGGTAAACACACCGTACATGTTATCAGCAAAAACGGTTCTATGGGTTATGCCGAGTTCTACATCGGTGGACACACCAACCCACAGACAAGCGCAAAATAATATCATAGCAAACAAATATCTTAACTTATACGCCAAGGTTATTTATAGCCTTGGCGTATATAGTAATTATTCACTCTATGTACACACAATACAATTCATAGATATATGATTTCCTTGATGCGGTTTCCCCAACACCAAATACCGCGCAACTGTAACAGGTTCACTTAACAGGGCACTACACATTTCGAACTTAACTAAATTTAATGATATCTTATAGTTCGATGCTGTGTGGATATTTGTAAGAACCACAACAAGGTAAAACAAAAATCAATGAATTAACAATTAACTAAAGGAAACAAAAACAATGAAAAGGTTATTACTTACTGTTACTACTGTGATGTTAATAATTTTATCACCCGTATTTACAGTTAATGCAGAACAGGCTGTTGAGCTTTTTCCGGACTTACTCAAGATACCCGCAGAAGAACTATTACCAAACGTTCTTGGAGCAGAAAATGATTCTGATGTTATGTTTAATGTTGAATATAATACCGAAGGAGAAATTCTCTATCAGGTGTGGGTGGGCAGTAAACAGGTTGCAGGTTCTGCTGATTCCGGCGCAAGCATTGCAGTAATCAGCCCGGAGATAACCGGTTCGGTGGTATATACTCCGGCACAAAACGGTGAGATTGCAAAGCTAACCCTAACTGATGCAACCATTGACGGATTTAACACCCAGATACAACAGTTTCAAAATCCTGATGGTAGCGCTGGTCAAATAAAAATCAAGGCAGGCATTGCATTTGCAGAACAGCTCGAAATAGTTTTAATAGGTGAAAACCGAATTGATGATGGGGAACTGTCAATATCAAATGATTTATTAAACGGCTATGGTATTTCAGCTGGGCTTTTTGGCACACAGGTCACTATCTCAGGAACTGGTAGTTTAGAGGCTAGAGGGGGGATCGTAACCGGTGGACAGATTTCTAAGGGTATAATGGTCGCTGCGGTAACACTCGAGGAGAGTGTCACAGTTAACACATATACAACAAGCACAACCCCGGGTAGCAGTCAAGGTGGTTATATATTAGAGGGTGCCCAGATTGCAGCTTTAACCATAAATGGTGGAACATTTAATGCTTACGGCAGTAATGTTTTTAACAGTGTCGCAGTTACGATAAATCAACTGCTTCTAATAAACGGAGGAACCCTAAATGCGACAGGGCAGGGGAGTTCATCGGTAGCAAATAGTGTAGGAATTAGCCTTGACCCAAATTCCTCACTGATATTAAATTCCGGCACCATTAACGCAAAGGGTGGAGTGCTCGGAGCTGGCGGTAGCGTTGAAGACATTGCAAATGCCTATGGGATATTGACAGGCGGTAGCATTGCCGTTAATGGTGGAACATTAAACGCCACGGCTAACTCGGCGGTATGGGAGTCGATTGCGATAAAACATGCAGACAGTACGGCTGTTTTAAACTTTACAGCAGGACAAATTACCACGACAGGTGACGACAATACGGCACTAAATTTATCCTCAACAAAAAATGTAAGAGCAAAAACCGGAACCTCCTCCTCAAACTATACCGAGGAGATTGAACCGGCATCAACCAAAATATCGGCTAACTATATCGCCCTTGACTATGTAAACGCGTATCCTATTTGGATTGCCGGCAACCGTGTTGTAACCGAGCTAAATGTTTCTGGAACGGTGCAGATATCCGGTAGCGGAATATCAGGCACTGTGCAGTACCTACCGGCAACCGAAAGTACCGATGCAAAGCTCACACTTATTGATGCAGTGATTACCGGTGCATATAAAGAAGGTGATGCAGAAAACGTAAAGGCGACGGCAATATTAGTTGATGAGGATATTAACATTACCCTTGCAGGTGCAAACAGGATTACAGCCGCGGCATTTATCGAATCCGATTATTCGGTAGGAATAAATGTATTAGAAAACACGCTAATGATATCCGGCGAAGGAAGTTTGGCGGTGAGTTTACCGATTGATGCTGCCGATACACAAGGGATATCCAAAACCATTGCAGGAACGGTTACACTTCAAACCGGACTGAGAATTTTCAGCGGAACAAATCAAATCGATGCTGTTGAGACGACACCGGAAAATATCGGCACGGCTGATTCTGGGATTTTGTATACCGAGGTGCGTCTGGTAAATAGTACTGTTTCGGGTACTGTTATAGCGGGAAACAGCGCTGTTCCCCTCACATTGAGCCTTTATTTGGGCGATAACAAGGTATCAACTCTTACACCGAGCCCTGTTGAAGGACGCTATGATTTCATTTTTGAAACGCTTGATGAGGGCACATACACGCTTGTAGCCGAGAAGGAAGGCTTTTTGAAATATACCGTTACCGATCTTTCCGTCAACGGCGTAAATGATTTGGCATTACCGTTGGATAAACCTTTGGTTATGATACACGGTGATATTAACGGAGATGATGTTGTTAATAATTTAGATATAGAGGATATTACTGCTGAGTTTGTATACAACCTTCCAACTAATACAAACCCAACCCCTCATGCAGACATAAACGGGGATGGTATGGTGAACTTTATTGATGCTACAATCATTCGCAACACAGAACTCTACGGTGCTACCGTTGCCGATAGTACCATTAGTTACTACGATTTATTTCAATAAAAACAAATTACATCGTTTTTATTGAAATTAAAGGTCGATTGTGATAAAATTATATTAAGTTAAATGCTATGGAGAAATTATGCAACCATCAGTTTTATACATTGGACATGGTAGCCTGAGATTTATGGCTAAAAACGGTACGGTAGTATATGTCGACCCCTTTTTTCCGGGGGATTACAGCAAGCCGGCCGACATTATTCTTATCACACATAACCGAAAAGAAGGGTTGGACCTCTCGCTTGTTACACAAAAGGAGGATTGTTTAGTCGTCCTTCCGGAGGAGGCGTCAAACAATGGTGAATTTAACATGTTTGGATATAAGGGCGTGAGTTTAAGCTCATATGAGACGTTAAATCACCGTCATGTTCGAACCTTTGGGGCGGGGTATCTGCTATATCTCGGAGAAATAAAGGTATATTGTGCGGGTGACACCTCAAAAACATATCATATGGAAAAGTTCCTCGCCGAACTTAATGTAGATTACGCATTTTTGCCGATAGACGGAGAAACTACCATGACGCCGGCAGAGGCGGTGGACTGTGCAAATGTTATATCCACACGCCATGCAATACCGATACATAATGATTATTCGGTTTTAAAATCTCTCGAATACTCTGATAAGGGAATAGAGGAGTTCGATTTTGAGGGCAAAATTGTACTAAAATATGGTGAAACCTTAGAGCTCGAGGCATTTAATCCATACTCATTAACGTGAAAAAAGTAAATATTTTATTACGGTAAATCTATCCATCACAAGTAATATAAAAAACAACCGGTCTGTACCGACCCCCAAAAGTTAGACCAAAGAATCTAACTTTAGGAGGTCGGTATTT
>CAYJKY010000025.1:0-48497 GCA_964370825.1 uncultured Oscillospiraceae bacterium | reverse complement strand
ATAGCCTCCGAGGAGAATTCAGATTAAAGGATATTCTCGCAGTATTAAAATTTTCTAAAGCTACATATATGTACTGGCAAAAGCGATTTGAGAAAGAAAATCCAGACAAAGAAATAGAAGAAGAAATCCTTAGAATTCGCAGTGAACATAAGGATTTTGGGTATCGTAGGATATATGGAGAACTTAGAAAACTTGGGGTTATTATCAACAAAAAGAAAGTCCAAAGGTTAATTCAAAAACTTGGATTGCAAGTAAAGTCATTCACACGCAAGAGTAGAAAATATTCATCCTACAAAGGGGTGGTAGGCAGAATTGCGAAAAATCGAGTAAACCGTAGATTTAATACAAGTGTTGTTCATCAAAAAATTACAACTGACACAACAGAATTTAAGTATTATGAATTTGATAATAAAGGAAGAGTGATAATCAAAAAGCTTTACTTAGACCCATTTATGGATATGTTTAATGGCGAAATATTAAGTTTCAGCATTACAAGGTCACCATCAGCAGTTGGTGTTATGGACGCATTAAATCAAGCAATCTCAGTGACGAATGACTGCATGTATCGCAGAACTTTCCATTCTGATAGAGGCTGGGCATATCAAATGAAGTCTTATTCTAAAACGCTCAAAGAAAACAAAATATTTCAAAGTATGTCAAGAAAAGGAAATTGTCTTGATAATTCCGTGATGGAGAATTTCTTTGGTATTTTAAAACAAGAAATTTATTATGGTAATACTTTTTATAGCTTTGATGAGCTAAAATCTGCAATAGAAAATTATATTTATTATTACAACAACAAAAGAACAAAACAAAAGCTTGGCTACTTTAGCCCTGTGGAATACAGGCTAAATCACCAAGCTGCATAAAAATAGTGTAGCAACATCAGTCACTACACTATCAAGTCTAACTTTTTGGGGTCACATCAGTCGAGATTCGACCGGTTGTTTTTTAAAAATAGTCTATCATTAAATTTTACGTTCTTTTTTATTTGCTTTTTTGAAGGCGTACATTCTTTTATCCGAAAGTCGGTATATCTCCTCAAACTTTGAGTAATGTTTTGAGCCTGATTTTATCAACACAATTCCGTAACTAATTGAGGTGTTGTACGGTTTGTTGTACTCCGTTTGCAATTCTTTTACCTTGCGGTAGCAGGTTACCACCTTTTTCATACATGCAAATTCGTCGTCCGAATTACCGATAACCATAAATTCATCACCGCCTATTCTTGCGACAGTCTCCTCATCAAAGACAACCGATAGAATTTTAGCGGTTTTTTTAATATAAAAATCACCCTCATCATGTCCGTATATGTCATTTGCCGTTTTTAGTCCATCCATGTCAAAAAGTACGGCGTAAAATCCTTTGTTACGCTCAAGGTATACGGCAACAATTTCTTCCACTACCGAACGGTGTTTTAATCCCGTCAGCTCATCCACCGAGGCGCTTTCCTTTAACTCTCTTATGGAACGTTCTTCGACCGCTACAACCTCACTCAATTTTTCGAACTGAGAAACATTTAGCTGTAAATTTGCAAAAATGTTGGTGTATGCAAGCGTTATAAGGTATACCACGATGGCACCGATACCGACGTAAATTCCGATAATAGAGGAATTTTCTGTCGATAGATTTGAGAGAACCAGCATATATACTAAGATAATGTATATACAGATAAATGCCATTATGGAGTTTGAAAATTTTAGATTATCGCGGTCAACAAGAATCATATCGATTGCATGTTTGGTAACAATTCTACTAACGACAAAAATATATAATATCGGTATTGCAAAGTTGATTAAGGTGATTATCAACAGGTGGTATGTATCGGAGTAGGTTTGTGCAATCGGAGTTTCGGTTACAATCGCATATACACCTCTAACAATAAGTCTTACTGCAAAAAGATTTACCGTAAATGACAGCGTTACAAACAATGAATTTGGTAACCCTGTTTTGTATAAAACTTTTGTCGAAAATAATAGAAAAACAAGAAACAAAATCATCATTACCGGCTCATAATAGCTGTTCGGAAAGAACAACATGATAGAAAAAATGATTAAATTTGCAACCGTATTAATTACGACTCTTAAACCAAACCCTTCCGCGACAAACATTCCGCTTGATATATACCACTGAACTATACAATTATACCCTACAAGGGTGATGAAGGTAGCAATGTAAAGTAGCATCATTTAATGTACCTCCCCTCTTTTTCATAGTAAGCAGCCTTATTTTCACGCATCGTTTTATCCGCCAAGGAAACGGCTTCACCAACACCTAATCTGCGGATATCATCACTTACATACACACTGCCGATACTCACCGAGACCGGATAATCCTCAATTTCATCATGTATAAAAACAAGTTCTTCAATTCTTTTTGATATTTTGTCGAGTTGATCCTTCGATTGGACATTATCGACTATTACAAGAAATTCGTCACCGCCGACTCTTGCCGACACATCATCGTCACGCAAAACCTTCGTTAACACTCCCGCAACACATAGGATAAGTTTATCGCCTTTATGATGACCGAAATTATCGTTTACATATTTCAGACGGTTAACATCGATATACATCAAACCAAACCCATCAGACTCGGCAACAAATATATTGTCTAACATCTGATTGATGTACTTTCTGTTATATAGTCCGGTTAGGTCATCACGCTCAACCTTGGCAGAAAGTATCTCTTTTTGATTTTGTATGATACTGTAGGTTTCTCCTAACTCGTCAGCATAACGTTTATATTCATGCATGTTTACAAATCTGATTACATAAAGCAGAATGAAATACATTATCATTAACATTATTATGGTGTTAATAATAACAAACTGTAGGCGGTATTCGAAGCTTTCATAAATGAAATAAATGTATATTCCAATCGAAAAGTAAACAACAAAAAGAAACGCAACCCCGCCAAGCATTTCGGAATACAATTTTGCGGTGGTAACACGCTTGATATCCCTCTTAGGAATCAGCAACCCTACAACCAACAGCATTAGCAACAGTATCGTAAAGGTTATAAAGGTTATTCGCTGCCGGTAAAAATTGCTCGTCAAAATCTCGCTCGGCATAAGGTCATTAAAATCAGTATACATTGCAATTACAAGAAAATGCAGACTGCTTACGTGTATTGTGAACATAGTAGCGCCGGCAAATGTCTGACGGAAAGACGCTTTTGATATCACCTTAAACTCAACAACGAGAATAGCGGTAGCCATTACATACAAAAACCAATAAGGTGTATCCAATGTCACTATTGCAAATGTGTTAATAAGTGCGAAAATGACATTTGCCAGTAAGCTTTTCCGCCCCTTATCCAGTACGTTAGAGGCATAGTGAAAAAGGGCGTATTGGTATATGGCTATGGATAAAGCGCTGAGTAATCCCCATAGATTAAATTCGAACATACCTACCCCTTAACAATATGACTTTTTATATCTGTATGGTTGAAATACTTATCGGTGAACTCCGGAATGGGCAAGGGCTTATCAAAGAAATACCCTTGACCTATAGTGCAATTTAATGACTTTAAAAGATTGTACTGTTCGGTATATTCAATCCCCTCGGCAACGGAATGCTCGATGTTAAAACTTCGACACATGTTTACAACCAACTGGGCAATCGCAAGCGATTTGTTGTTGCAAACAATGTCATCTACAATACTCTTATCAATCTTCACCTCGTCAAAGTCAGAGGAGGTAAGTACCGAAAGGTTGGAGTGTCCGGAACCGAAATCATCCAGCGAAACAGGAAAGCCGTATCTTGTAAACTCAATAATTAGGTTGCAAAGGTGCTTCCTTTCAAAAACCTCTAAACTTTCGGTTATCTCAATAACAATTCTGTGTGTAGGGACATTATATCTTTCGCAAATAGCTCTCACTGTCGTTACGATATTTGTCTCTTTAAGTGTTATTCTTGAAAAATTTGTTGCTACCTTTATGTTATTGCCCGGAGCAATCCTGTCCCACTCGGCAAACTGTTTACAGATGGTTTCGAGTACATACAGGTCGATAAAGTGTATTATCTCCTGTTGTTCATAGAAGGGGATAAAGGATAAGGGCGACAACATTTTTCCGTCTGAATCAAATTTACGAATTAATGCCTCAGCACCTATAAGGTTTCCGGTGCTAAGCTCAATCTGTGGCTGTAGATAGACCGAAAACATGTTGTTGTCAATCTCCTGAGCTAGATTATCCGAAAGGGAGGAGCGATATTTTTGGTTAATCTGAGAAGAGGTGAACAGCTGTTGCTTTTCGGTATACATAAATCCGTCGGCAATTTCAATCTGTTTATGAATATTAATTGAGCTGTTTGCAAAGGAACTTCCTATACATACCGAAATTCCGGTAGAGATTATGTCCGAACGTACCTGTTCTATGTCACGTACAAAAGCTTCTTCCTCGACATCGGGGCAAAGCACAACAAAATCATCACCGCTTATACGAAAAGCAGACATTCCGAATGTCTTAAATAGTATGCTTGCTACTCTTTCGATGGTTTTGTCACCGTAAAGTTGTCCGTATTCATCGTTAAGCTGTTTCAATCCGTTAATGTCCAGATATAAAACACCTAACGATTTTAGATTTTGGTTCTCCAACTGGTCAACCTTTAAACGATAGTTGCCGCGGTTTCCAAGCCCTGACATAGGGTCGGTGAAGCTAAGTGACCGTAGAGAATCATGAAGTTCGATTTTCATCAAAAAATCTGAAATTATGCTGGTAAGAGAGTTGAAAAAGCTAATATCTGATAGACTCAACTTAGGATTTTCAAGTCCGATAAACCCGGAAAACTCACCGGAGTCATTCTTCCATGGCACAGCAAAAAGTTCACTGAGGACATGTTTAATCGACTGCTTTGGGAATAAGATGTTCGGTGTACCATCACTGCTCACGTGATAATACCCATGTGTCTCAAATCCAACCTTCCAGTCGTGAAGTTCTTCGGCACTGAAAATGAGAGAGCCGAAGTTCCTTTGATATTCTTTTGAGCGATACCACTCATAGAGTGCCTTGTAATTATTCTCAACGTTATCGATTTTAACAATATGTACATTGTCGGCTTCAAAGTATTCACCCACAACCCCGAGTAGATCAAACATTATCTCTCTGGGAGCACGATTTGTGTGCAGATGCTCAATGCATGCGTTTAAAGTTTTTTCCTGCTGTAGTCTGTCCCGCAGCTCCGCCTCCAGCTTGCGCTGATGCGTAATATCGTTCATGACACAAAGTCGCAGTTTAGTGTCAGCAACACGTATTAACCTATCCTGAACAAGAAAATACATGTCCTTAGGCTCGTAATAATGCTCCCAGCTGTGGTAACTGTCCTCGCGAATAATTTTATTGGTGCAGAACTCACATTGTTTGTCACGTTTTTGAATTATATTGTAGCACTTATGACCATTCCAACTCGAAGTGTCGGAAATGTCTACACCAAACAACTCAGCGGCGGCCTCGTTTATATAATGTATGTCACAGCTGTCAACATCGGTAACATATACCACATCCTTTAAAACATCGGTAACTTTAGATGCTATTTCGGAATAATTTACAGACATATTATTTCCTTTCAATAAGTAGTATACTTTGATACTTACCTATAATTTTTGGTAAGATGAACGTAGACCTCTTGAACTTTTGGGATTGCATATGGGTAAAAGCTTTTGTATGCTTTGCAAAAATAGTTAAGGCCGATTCCGTTTTCAAAATAATCTCGATCACGTCGACAGCCACCACGACAAACTCGATACCAACGACAGTTTTTACATGCATCCTCAACATGCCTACTGTCTCTCACAAATCCTATTTCGGCACGCTTATTGTCAACCTCGGCAAGTGTTTCGGTGTTTAAATTTCCAAGGCGATATGCATCAAGCATGTAAAAGTCGCAAGGAAATACATCGCCGTTTGCCTCGATTACATACTGCATGGAACATACTCCACTCATTCCGCATGCCTCCGGAGGCTGACCGTCTGCCATTATCAGCAGGTTGTCAAAAAATCTGTGATATCTTTTTTTTCCGCTCATGGCATCATGATACCAACAGTCAAATGCCGACCTTAAGTACTGCTCAAAATCCTCAGGACGAAGGGACCATTCATGTCCCCCGCGTACCTCTTCAAGGGGGTCAAGACATGGTATGTATTGCTGATACTCAAGTCCGCTACGCACAAAAAAGTTATAAGTTTTGGAAAAACCCTTGCAGCTGTCACGAGTTAAGACCGCTAATACATTGGTGTCTACACCATGGCTTTGTAATAGCTGACTTGCTCGAAGTACACGGCTGTATGTTCCTTTGCCGGCTGCATCAAGGCGATATTTATCGTGCAGCTCCTTTTGTCCGTCCAACGAAAGACCGACAAGGAAATTGTGTTCTTTAAAAAATTTACACCAATCCTCATCTATAGAAAGTCCGTTTGTCTGTATTGCATATGCAATTTGACAGCCGTTAATGTTGTATTTTGGAACAAGTTCGACAACTTTTTTAAAGAAGTCAAGTCCCGCTAAGGTAGGCTCACCACCCTGAAAAGCTATGGTGCACTGGCGAGTGACCTCTCCTACAGTGTTTTTAATGACGTTTTCGAGCGTTTCATAAGACATAAACCCATAGTTTGGAATGTCTCTTTTAGAGGTTTCATCGGCATAAAAACAATAGCTACAGCGCATATTGCACATTCCGCTCGCAGGCTTTATTAATATATTCAGATACTGCAAAATTTCCCCATCCTGTTGTATTATCTGCTAAGATAGTATATAATAACTATATGATAACACTTTTTAACACTAATATCAACATTTTTTTTATGATTTATGCCCTGGTAATTTTGCTTTTTACCATGGTTTTAAGTCGGTTATATCGTAATAAAATTAGTCCGTTTATTGTAAGATTGTGCGACAGGACAAAATTTCGTTATAACAATATTATAGTCGAATCATTTTGCTTGCCCACATCCATGCTTATACTTGCAATCGGGATATATTGGACCGTTGCATTTGCCCTTTCGGCGTTTCACATATCCAACAATGTGACCTTAGATTTTATAGGTGAAAAGGTAATACGTGTCGGAATAATAATGTACTTTACCTGGGGCCTTATTAATTCCTCAGAGGTGTTTAGCGAGCTTATGCGCAATGTCGGTAATCGTATAGATTTCAAGGCAAGTCTCATGGCATCTCGCTTTTTGGAATATGTCTATAGGTTCATAATTATTTCGATTAGTATAGTGATTTTGATAGGTGAGTTTGGATACGATGTAAACGGGCTACTTGCAGGTCTTGGACTCGGCGGTCTTACCTTTGCACTCGCCGCACAGGACAGTGCCGCTAATTTTTTCAGCGGTGTCGTACTTATTTTCGGAAAACCTTTTGAGGTAGGAGACTGGGTCAAGGCAGGAAATGTAGAGGGCTCGGTGGAGGAAGTTACCTTTCGCAGCACGAAAATACGTGCTCTTGACGGCTCCATAAATGTGGTTCCAAACTCAACGGTAACCGCAGAACCTATAGTAAGCTATACCGATCTTAAAAATCGATTTACCGACCATCGTATTGCTGTAGACCCTACCTGTGATATAGATCGTCTAAAGTTACTGCTTGTCAATATTGAAAAGTCACTTGTCAATAATGATGAACTGCTCCCGGACAGTGTAATAGTAAAGCTTACCGATTTTACCGTATCGGGTCTCGTAATAAGGGTAGCATATTCAACCGTTACGGCAGACTATGCAGAGTTTCTATCGGTGAGACACAGAATAAACTTTGAACTTCTTAAGCTGATTAATGAGCATGAGATACGCTTGACAGTATTTAGGGAATAGTCAATGTTGAAGCCTTGTGAATTCAGCTTGCAAGACTTTGGCTAACCAAGCATTTCCTTTGCATATTCAACGGTGCCGTTTAACTTTACGACATCGTTAAACATAAGTACCATGTAGTTTTCGTCCGGAACCTCAAACGGAGCTGATATTCCGTACTCAGATGCCCTACGATAGCCTACCCTCGGATAATATTTTTCACTTCCAAGCACAACCGAAAAATCGTATCCCATATTCATTGCCGCCTCGTGTGCAGTGTTCATAAGAGCGGTTCCCACTCCTTTTCGCTGTGAGGATGGGTGTACAGACAGCGGTGCTAGTGCGAGCCCTGTTTTACTGCCAACCTTAATCTCGGTAAACATTATGTGACCAACAATTTCACCCTGCTCCTCGGCAACAAATGCAAGCTCTTTGATAAAGCTGTCGCTTTTTCTGAGCTTGTCGACCAAAAGATGCTCGGTCTTATCACTGTGTTCCGCGTTTTCAAACGCCTGCCTTACCATTTTCCTTATTTTGGAATAATCTCCTTCACGTTCCTGTCTAATAACCATACTACTCTCCACAATTTTAACCTTACAATTTTTTCATATTATATCATATGAACAACAAAAAATAAATGCTGCTTTTACTAAGATTTGGATTTATGTTGTATAGAAAAAGACTGGTATATTTTCTTTAGGCTTGATTGCCGAGAAAGAGTTTGCTATAATTTCACAATAAAGTATATTCAATTTTTTATATAAACCACAAAAATATGGATTAAATCAAACTATCAAACCTTAACTAAGAGGAGCATAAATGTCTTGTTTACTTGCCTTTGTTTTATTTCAAATCACAGGCTTTACTATATATCGAACAGCTAAACTCACCCCTATGTCGTCATTTCTGTCCGGGATATTTTTTGCAACCGTAGTCACCTATATTTTTGGAATATTTAATTTGTTGTATTTTGGCAGATTAATATTTTTTGTTGCGGTCTTTATTTTTCTTTTTTACGATATTTATATAAACAGAAAAGCCAACTACTTCTCCTATATTAAATCGTATTTTAATATTTTTAATATAATGAACTGCATTGCCTGCATTTTATTTTTGTTCATATACATTATCCAAAATCCATTGTTTAGCTATTGGGACGAATATTCATTTTGGGGATTTAGCGCAAAGGTTGCAGCTGAATTTCACTACTTATTGCCTTCCTTTGATTTTATTTACCACTATAATGAAGGAATTATTGCCGGAAGCAGTGTTTTAAGTTATGTTTTTAGTATATTTGCACCCTCGTTTAATGACTATACTCTTTTGTTTTCCTATACAACCATCGTTATATCCACCTTTGCTATGGCAACCGAATTTATTATCTTAAAAACGCAAAAAAGCAACATGTATCTATCACCTGTTTTATTTTTATTGTTTTGTGTAACTCCTTTTTTGCAAACATATAATACACCTACTGCAGATTTTAACAGTATACATTATGCATATAGCACATCGCTTGTGGATTTTCTTATTGCCATTATAGCGTTTAGTGCCGTGATTATATATTTTTCAAACAAAGAAAAGCCAATTTATATTATATCACTCTTGGTATTAACATTAATAAAAGATGTTGGCATATTTTTTGCGATACTTTGCATGTGTATTATTGTGTGTTTTGAACTTTTTTCAGGCAGAAAGGATCGAAAATCATACGTAAAAAAAGCCGCTAATATCCTGCTGGCTGTTTTTGCAATTTTTCTTATCTATACCTCCTGGCCGTCGTATCTTAACAGAGAAATCAACGATGTCTTTAGTTCACCGGTTGATCTTGTGACTGTTGAATCGCTGGAATATCAAAAAAGTTCTGAATTAGCGATAGCACAATCACAACCCCGAGAGGAGATAATCCCTGCCGCAAAGGAAGGAAATTTAGTTCAGCAGATAATCTCGGATGATTATCGTAACAGCATGCAAAACGATGTTATTTCAAGCATGTTATCGCAGTTCTTAACCTCTAAAAACACTTTTTATATCAACGATATGATAGTGTATACAATGCTGGTGCTTTTAGGCTTTATTGGAGTGTTTTTTATAAATAAGCAGTATAAGCTTGCATTGTTTATAGCAAATATAGGAGTTAGCATAGGACTAATTGTCTATCTTTTAGCGATTAGCTTGTTTATTGCAAACTTCAATGACGGCATGGTGGAGTATCCAAGGTATTCGATTAGCTACTATTGGCTGTGGATATATCTTGTTATAACCTTGATTAGCATATTGCTTGTTATCTATAAAAAAAATGTTGTAATTTACATTATGACACTTTTGTTTTCGTTTAATTTATATAACATAGGACTTGAACACACCGTCATTTCCTCTCCTGATAACAGATACGAAACGGCTATTATGGTTAAAAATGAATCGGATAAATACAATGATGTTTTTAATGAAAATCCGAGGGTCTTATTGGTATCTGACAGGTTTAATGATTACAAATTAATGGTTGATACCTACTACACCATTCCGTCATTAGTAAATACAGACACACTGAATTCAGGTTTTGATTTTACAATGAACTTTTCGAATATAGAATTTTTAGACGATACTACCCTACCATACTTTATTGTTGTTACCGATGAAGAATTTTTAAATATAGCTTTTCAAAATTTTGATTATATTTACATAACACATAAGCAATCCGAGTTTGTCGAATCTTTTAAAGATTATTTTAATTCCGACATTGCGCCGTATTCTTTGTTCAAGGTGAATGAAAACTCTGCAATACCATTCGAGGTCGTTAAATAATGGATAAATTACTTAAAAAAATTAATATGTTAAATGCAAATAAAATCATGCATTTAAAATTATGCTATATTATGGTGTTGGTTATTATTGTGCTATCAAATATGTTTTTATCTGTATATAGTTTTATTTTTCTAAAAGAAAAACCTCTTAACCTGAGTGAATTTGAGCATGTTGGAATGGAATTTGTAGACGAAAAAACAGGGATAACCGCAACCGAAGATTCACAGATAATATACTCAGCCGAAGAACCTATTTTAAATTTGTATTTTAAGCCTGATACGCTATTTGATGTTGGTGAATGGGTTTTATTCTACCAGGATGATGTTGATAAAGATTTTTCTGCAAATAAAATGCTACACGCTAAATTAGATGGTGAGTACTATTGTTTTTCACTACCTATTAATACTTATAAAATACGTTTTGACTTAGGTGTCACTACATCAAACACTATACATTTTGAGGAGCTAATATTAAACAAGGTGAGTTTTGGCAACATTAATGCATTTGATGTTGCAGATGTTTTTAATCTACTGGTATTACCGATTATTTTATATATAGTAATTATTTTTGCTCTTGATGTTTACTTAAAGTTATTCTCGCGGGTGAATAATAAAAAATGACATAAAAATGGCGGCACCGAAAAGATGGTGTCGCCGTAATGTTTATGTTCTGTTTTTATTCGGTGAGTCGCTCCATAACCTCGTCGGATATTTCGCCGATGCTGTCCTTTAAGTTGGTTGCTCTGTTTTTTAGCTTTGGGGAATGATATACCCAGTCTTTTTTTATGCCTTTGCCCATATCCGTTATAGTGTTGCCGATTTCATTTCCGAGCTGTGCGACCGAGCGGTTTACATTTTCGGAGTAGTTTTCCCATTCCTCCTTCGAAACGTTGGTGGAATTATTGGGTGATACATTGTTTACCTCTTGCATAACGGCTCCTTATTTGTGTATTTGTTTTATCTGTATTATGGGCAATATATAATTTTTAATACATTACACTTGCAAAAATATATTCGATGTATTATAATGATAACAAATAATCTTCGGGGCAGGGTGAGATTCCCTACTGGCGGTAAAGTCCGCGAGCGACGATTTTTCGACGCAGATTTGGTGAATAGCCAAACCACTCCAAAATTCATACAGTCCGGCTGATATCTTTGTAATTGTTTTGAAGTGGTCAACTATAATTCCAAAACCAACGGTATAGTCCGGATGGAAGAAGAGAATATGATTAACTTTCCTGTCCCGAGGGTTTTTCCGTAGGGATTTTTTATTTAAAGGAGATTAATCAGATGAATAAGACGCAGCAGCTTACAAGACTTGCAATCTTCGCCGCCATGGCATACATAGTGATGCTGGTGGGAAGGGTGCCGGTTTATCAATTTCTAAGTTATGACCCTAAGGATGTCATTCTTACCATTGCAGGCTTTGCATTTGGACCGATTGCCGCAGTGTCGGTTACGGTGGTGGTATCGCTTATAGAGATGTTAGTAAACAGCTCGACAGGTATTATAGGTTTTATAATGAATGTAATTGCCAGCTGCGGATTTGCCTGTGTTGCGGCAGCGGTTTACAAGAAAACACACAGCCTTAAGGGTGCAGTAATAGGCCTTGCGCTCGGTTGTGTTGCCATGACGCTATTAATGCTGTTATGGAACTATCTTATAACTCCATTTTATATGGGAATTCCAAGGGCGGATGTTGCATCGCTGTTGATACCGGTGTTTCTGCCGTTTAATCTATTAAAATCCGCCATAAACTCTGGCTTTGTACTCCTTTTATACAAGCCGGTACGTAGGATTTTGGGCGGTGTTGGAATTATGGAGGCAAAAGAACCCTCCCCGGGAACAAGGGGGTCCGCAGTTATAGCGATGGCGATATTCTTTATAACGGGAATTGTTATCACTATAGTGGCATTTTGGAATATGTAAAAGGTAGGTAGGATATGAATTTAAACTACAAAAGAACTTTTTTTATCGGGCTTGCATTTTTGTCTATATCAGCCTTTTGGCAGATGTACGACAACATTATTCCGCTAATTTTGCAGAACACATTCGGGTTGCGTGAAACCGCAACCGGTGTTGTGATGGCGGCAGATAACGTGCTTGCTGTGTTCTTACTGCCGGTCTTGGGTGCCGCCTCGGATAGGGTGGATACCCGTCTAGGAAAACGCACACCATTTATTATTGTAGGCACTGCAATTGCAGTGGTGGCAATGATGCTTCTGCCCACGGCACAGCTGATAAACAACTTTCCTTTGTTTTTTATTGCCCTTGGAATCACCCTGCTTGCCATGGCATTATATCGTTCGCCGGCGGTTGCTCTTATGCCGGACTTAACCCCAAAGCCTCTGCGTAGCAAGGGAAACGCAATAATAAATCTAATGGGTGCAGTGGGTGGAATGATTGCACTTTTGATGATATCCCTGTTGACTCCAAAGACAGAAAACCCCTCCTATATCGGAATTTTCATTGGTGTGGCGGTTTTAATGATTGTTGCAGTAGTTCTTTTGCTGTTTACGGTCAAGGAAAAAAAGCTCGCCAAAGAGCTGATAAAGGAATATCCTCAGTTTATGGAGCCTCAGCCGGAAAAAGCGGAGAAAACAAAGCTTCCGAGTGATGTTCGACGTAGTCTTATACTTATATTAGTTTCAATTTTTTTGTGGTTTATGGCATACAATGCTGTTACCACTGCATTTTCACGCTATGCGACAACGGTGTGGGGACTTGAGGGTGGAAGCTTTGCCGACGCACTTTTGGTTGCAACCGTATCGGCGATACTCTCTTATCTGCCGATAGGAATTATCTCAAGTAAAATAGGGCGAAAAAAGACAATACTCGGCGGTCTTGTGCTAATGCTTATAAGCTTTTTCTCGGCGTTTTTATTCACCTCCTACCATCCTGCAATTAATGTGGGCTTTGCATTAATCGGGATCGGCTGGTCGGCTGTAAGCGTGAATTCATTGCCCATGGTGGTTGAGATGAGTAAGGGGAGTGATATCGGTCGCTTTACCGGTCTTTATTACACCTTTTCCATGTCGGCACAGATAGTGACTCCGATACTCTCAGGAATGCTTTTACAAAACATTTCCTATCGTACATTGTTTCCGTACAGCACGCTTTTTACGGCTGTTGCTATAGTGACCATGAGTATGGTGAAACACGGAGATTCAAAACCGGAACCGAAGAAAAAATTGCTTGAAAACTTTGAAGAAGAGGAGTAGGCTATGTTGACGGTTGGCATTGTTATATTTGTTGTTGTTATTTTATATCTCTATGCAATAAGGCCGTCGGTGGATAAAAGAAATGCCTTTAATGAGTTAAAGGTGCACTACTACGCACACAGAGGCCTACATGACGATAATAAAGAGGTTCCTGAAAACAGCCTTAAGGCGTTTGAGCTTGCGGTGCAAAGCGGTCATGGAATGGAGCTGGATGTTCAGCTTTCCGCTGACGGCGAGGTTGTTGTTTTCCATGATGAGGACACAAAAAGGTTGTGCGGTGTTGACAAAAAAGTTTCACAGTTGACATATGCAGAGCTGTGTGAAATGAGGCTTGCCGACACCGATGAGAAAATCCCTCTTTTTTCTGAACTGTTAAAGACGGTGGACGGAAAAACTCCGTTGATTGTAGAGCTAAAACCCTACAATGATGTCGATAAGCTTTGCAGAGCCGTCAACAAGCTTTTAGACGGGTATGACGGACTTTATTGTATAGAGTCTTTTAACCCGTTTGTTGTGGAGTGGTATAGGAAAAATCACCCCAATGTAATTAGAGGGCAACTCTCGTGTAAATTTAAAGCCGGTCTGAAATTTTTTTTGGTAGAGATGCTTCTCACTAACATTGTCACAAGACCGGATTTTATTGCATATAACCACCGTGATCGAAACAACCTGTCGCTTACATTGTGCAGAAAATTATTTGGAGCAAATACGGTTGCCTGGACGATTCGCTCACAGGACGAGCTAAATAGTGCTAAGAACCATTTCGATCTATTTATTTTCGAGTCTTTCTCTTTGAACAGGTAATGTTATTTAATATAAAGTACTAAAAACATAACAAAAACTTTGTATCATTTGACAGTTGCAAAATACAACATATAGTGTTATACTTTCAAAGTAGGCATATGTATTGTGTAAATTGTTATTTTATTATGGAAGGATACAAAGGGATGTTAAATAAAACGGTTGGTGAAAATGCTATAAAGGTGCTGGAGAAAAGGTACCTTATTAAGGATTCTGAGGGGAATGCTGTTGAAACTGTGGAGGATTTGTTTCGGCGTGTGGCAACCTCGGTTGCATTGGCCGATAAAAGATACGACGAAAAGGCAGACGCAGAGAGAACATCGAGAGAGTTTTATGAGCTGATGTCCAGCCTTAAATTTCTGCCTAACTCGCCGACCTTGATGAATGCCGGTCGTCCGCTTGGGCAACTTTCTGCATGTTTTGTTCTGCCTATAGAGGACAGCATGGAGGGTATATTTGAGGCGATAAAGCAGGCGGCTTTAATACATAAGTCCGGCGGCGGTACCGGCTTTTCATTTTCAAGGCTTCGCCCTGCCGGTGCGGCTGTAAACACAACAGGCGGTGTTGCGTCAGGACCAATCAGCTTTATGCGTGTGTTCAACATGGCTACCGAGGCGGTAAAACAGGGTGGTACACGCCGTGGTGCTAACATGGGTATACTGCGTATTGATCATCCGGATATACTGGAGTTTATATCCTGTAAGCAGGACAATGCTGACATAACAAACTTTAATATCTCGGTAGGAATAACCGAGGAATTTATGAAGCAGGTTGAAATAGGTGGTAACTATGACCTTATCGACCCCAAAACAGGGGAGACTGTGGGCGCGTTAAATGCAAGAGAGGTATTTGATAAGGTGGTTACCTCGGCACACCACAACGGTGAGCCCGGAATAATCTTTCTTGACAGGCTTAACAGGGATAACGTGGTTCCATCGCAGGGTGATATCGAGTCAACAAATCCATGTGGTGAACAACCTCTATTACCATATGAGAGCTGTAATCTCGGCTCAATTAACCTTGCATTGATGCTTAAAGAGTCGGGCAAGGGATACGAGATTGACTTTGATCTGCTTGAAGAAACGGTAGCGCAGGCGGTTCATTTTCTCGATAATGTTATAGATATAAACAACTACCCACTTGAAAAAATAGGCACCGTAACAAGACAGACGCGTAAAATCGGACTCGGTGTAATGGGTTTTGCCGATATGTTGTTATACCTCGGGATACCATACAACAGTGACGAAGGCGTTGAGCTTGGCGAAAAGGTGATGAAGTTTATTAACGATGTCGGACATAAGGCATCGACAGAGCTTGCGACCATAAGAGGACCGTTTCCGCTGTTTTACGACAGCATCTATAAGGATGAAACACCTATCCGTAACGGCACGGTAACCACCATTGCTCCAACCGGAACACTTTCTATCATTGCCGGATGTTCCTCCGGAGTCGAGCCGATTTTCGGTTATGTTTATATAAGAAATGTTATGGACGGAACAGAACTTGTAGAGGTTAACGATATTCTTAAGGAAAAATTAACCTCGGCGGGGCTGTATAGTGAGGAACTCATGCGCCGTATCGTTGAGGAGGGGACCATAGCACATATTGAGGAAATCCCTCAAGAGATACGTAGGGTTTTTGTGTGTGCTCATGACATATCCCCCATCTACCACACAAGAATGCAGGCTGCTTTCCAACGTGCGACCGATAATGCGGTATCCAAAACTGTTAACTTCCCATCCACTGCCACAAAGGAGGAGGTTTACGAGGTATATATGCTCGCATATAAGGAAGGTTGCAAGGGTGTAACCATCTACCGTGACGGAAGCCGTGAGGGTCAGGTGCTCAACATTGGATCGGTCAAATCGGGAGATAATAAGGCGGAGATGCCGGACGGAACAATAATAGGGGAGTACGGCAAGCTGTTGCCACGCCCACGCCCGGAAATAACAAGCGGATTTACCGAGAAGGTTAAAATAGGTTGCGGAAACCTGTACATTACAGTTAACTATGATAAGCATGGAATATGTGAAGTGTTTACAGCAACAGGTAAGGCAGGTGGCTGTCCCAGCCAGAGCGCTGCAACCGCAAGACTTATGTCGGTAGCATTGCGAAGCGGAATGGACATAGGTGAACTCTACGACCAGCTCAAAGGGATACGGTGTCCATCTACAGTACGACAGAGCAATATGGCCTGTACCAGCTGTCCCGACGCAATTGCAAAGGTTGTAATGAAGGTTGACCGTTTTATTAAGGAAGGTCAGGTAGGAATGATAACCCCGTTGCCGGAAACCCAGGCTAAGGCAGTAAAGGTCAAAAAGGCTGAACCCGAGGAGAGAATAAACTACAATTTCTGCCCGGAATGTGGTGCCGAAGTTCAGCACGAGGGTGGATGTATGTTATGCAGAGGTTGCGGATTTTCCAAGTGTGGATAATTCTTTAAGCTTATAAAATACCACCGGCTATGTACCGACCCCCAAAAGTTAGACCAAAGAATCTAACTTTAGGAGGTCGGTACAAAGCCGGTTGATATTTTTTACGTAGCATTATTATAAGAAATATTTTCTACCCTTGACAACTGTATGAAAAGATGTTATTATAAGTTCATAAAATTCATATCAGAGGTGAACATGAAAACATTTTCGGATAAGTTGCGTGAGGCACGCCGTGCATTAAAGTTAAGCCAACAACAGTTAGCGGACATGATAGGTGTGTCGGCACGTAGCGTGATAAAATACGAGGTTGACGGTGTTATGCCACGCAAGGCGGTGTTATCGAGGATTGCGGATGTGTTAAAACTTTCAATCGAATATCTGACTGACAACTCCATCGGTGACCCAAACTACGGGCTAAGCGACAAAAACGATGAAGTTTATGAAGTTGTTAATGAAAAGGCGGGCAGAGAGCTTGATTTCTTGTTGCAGCGAAGCAGTGCGCTCTTTGCAGGTGGTGAGCTAAGCCAGGAGGCTAAGGACGAATTTTTTGAGGCAGTGACAAAATCCTACATACGATGCAGAGAGGTTGCAAGGTCGAAAAAAGGTTATAAGGGGGATCAGTGAAACGAATATCACTCATCGCAAAAACGGCAAAAGAGCTTATCGAACGATACAACACAAGAAGCGCTGTCGACCTGTGTGAAGAGCTGGGAATTATATTGTGTCATAGTCCTATGGGTTCTGCCGAGAGCGGATGCAAAGGTTTTTTTGCTGTTTTTTATGACGAGAGCTGTATAACCATCAATAACCGATTGTCCGCTAGGGTTGAGAAGATGGTGCTTGCACACGAGCTGGGACATGCAGTTTTGCACCGAGACAAGGCTGTCGATACAACACTTGCCGATTTTTCAATTTTTGATCCCAAGAACATTCTGGAGCGAGAGGCGAATATCTTTGCTGCCGCTCTGCTTATTGATGATAAGGAAATTTTGCACCTGATTGAGTGCGGATACGATCAACTCGAAATTGCCGCAACGTTAGAGGTAACACCGGAGCTTGTTTCCTACAAGTTTGAGGTACTGCATGACGATGGAGCGGTGGATTTTTTACCGCCCATTCCTGCCAAAAGCAGCTTTTTTACCCGAAACCTCGGTTAGATTTGATAGCTGATGCAATAAAAATCTGCGCTTGTACTTCAGCTGTGCATAGTCTAAGATTCTTTTAACATAGATAGCATCAAAAACACCCCCAAGTACCCCGACAATCGGAATTCCTTGAACAAACTTCATATACAAAAGTTCTTTAGAAAGAAGTTTGCTGACGATTTTAATCTGCTCTTCCTGCTTGTATTCCTGAGGTAGTTCGTTATTCATTATAAACTTGTTTATTTCAATATCGCCGAGCACCGCGTCCTCGCCGTTTAAAAGTGAGCATGTAATAATATTTAATATAAAATAGCGCTCTTGCGGGGTATTGTAATCATAACCATAGTTTAAAGAGATTTCATATATACCTTTAATAATCATGCCGATAAAAATCGGAATGTCGGCAAGACCAATTCCGAGAAGCCCGAGTGAAACGCCTTTTACCGTTGATACAGCAATGTTTTTTCTTTCAGACTTTTTCGCCTCTTTTGCAAATGCATTTACTCTTTTCTTGTCCGGTTTCAGCTCATATGCATAGGTGTTAAGTTTATATTTAAACTCAATATTTTCCTTGTTGTAACTTTTTTCTATTGCAGTTGTGGCATTATCGAAAATCAATTCGAACGATTTCGCAAATGCAATGTTTAAGGTTTCTTCAAGCTTATCGGGTATTCGTTGCGAAACAAAGCTTTGAAACTTTGAAGGCTGTTTATCAGCTGTTACATATCTCTTATTATAAGCAGCTTCTTCTTTTTCTAAGGCTTTCCACTGCCTATCGTTTGTTCTTTTTAACATTACTAAATCCTATCTTAAACATAAAAAAACAAAATTTCGAAAGATGTTCTCTATCGATATTTTGTTTTTTAAAACAAACTAAATTTTAACTTAAAATTATGATGGTTGGTTGAGCGCACTGTCTAACCATACCTTGCCTATGTCGAGGGCGTTATATAGCCCCTCTCTTTCTGCTTGCCTCATTATACGTTCAGCCTCGGGACGGCTGTCGTCGGAGTCTAACAATAAAATTTGAACTCTATTTGCAACCTCGTTGCCGGCATCTTTACGGATAGAAAGAATTTTTAGTTTTAGCAGATATTTTGCATCAAAATTTCCGTAATAAAGCTCATCCTTATGCCGCACAAGAGGGCGTCCTTTGTAGATTAGCGGTGCTTTAAAAGCCATTTTGCCCCTCCATTTTAATCTTTCAAATATTCAGTCAGCAGAGCACGTAACAGATCGTCTCGGTCTATTTTCCTTATCTTGTTTCTTGCACCGTTATGGGTGGTGATATATGTCGGATCTTCCGATAAAATATACCCTACAAGCTGGTTGATAGGATTATAACCTTTTTCTTTCAGTGCCTTGTAAACCTCGGTAACTGCGACCTTTATCTCGTCATCATCTTCGTCAAAGATACTGAAAATTGTGGTTAACTCACTCATAAACTACCTCTTTACGAACCCTTTATTATAAGTATAGCCTAACTTGTTACAAAAATCAAGTATTTTTATTTAATTGATGACATTACAACGTTTAATCGGTGTATATTATAGCCTCGGTTTCGTAAATGTTGTTATAATAATCGGTAAGTTCAAAATATACGAATGCATCCAGCGTGCCTACGTCTTCATAACTGACCGGTATTTTACCGCTAGGAACGGTGTATATATCGTTGTATCCGTAGGAGTCGATTAAATCATAATCATAAGAATAGTAATCAACAATCCATTCGAGGGTATCTCCCGGCTCTAAATCAAATAAACCTTTACCTACCGGCTCGCCGGTTTCGTTATACTTACGGTAGCCGGCAACATAGCCGTTAGGTTGCTCATAGTCCCAGTAGATTATTACCTCGATGTATTCGTCGGAGTTTAATATTGCGGGTACTCGGCCATATGTGTACCATTCGACGATATCATACTGCTCCTTTTCGACATAGTAGGGGACAACATTTCCACCGAGTGCAACCCAACCGTAATCAAACTCTATCTTTAAATCACCGTCTACGTCGAATTCATAGACGTTATCTCTTCCAAGGTCGATATATCCATCGCCGTCGTCCAGAAAAACCTGTAATGCAATGGAACTTATTCTTTCCCACTGTTCGTCGGTCAGCCTTAAAACAAAGCCATCATCCTTTTCGTCGATAGGTAGGCCAAACAGAAACTCGTCGCCGGCTTCCTGGTCGTACATGGCTGCCGCTTCGGGGTCGTACCAAACTTCATTGTGATACTCAAAGCCCTCCTCGTCATCAATGGCATAGGACTGTCCGCCGGACATTGCACTCACAAAAATATTAAAAAAATCGGTGCTTTGTGAGCCGAATCCGAGATGGTGTAACATCCGTCTCATGTCGGTGTAGTACTCAGGATAGTAGTAGGGAAAATACATCGCCAGCCCATGCGCATCGGAAACATCGTCACTGTTTTTATAATATACCACCGCATGGTTTACAGCCGTGGCGGCCTCGCTACCTCCCTCAATGTCGGTGTTTTCAATATAGTTAATTATGTCAATCTGTTCAAAATCGCCCTCGCCAAAATCCTTCGTGTTGCTTCGAGCGTTGGAGAGGCTAAGAAATTCATTGTTACTTACCTCCAGTGCTGCGTTTTGAAAAAAGTTGTTTAACGCCTCATATGCAACAGGCATCATTCTAAGCTCTATAAGCGAAAGGGTTGCGTCGGGGTTTGGTATTTCATCCTCACATCGCTCGACATAATCGTCGATTATCCTAACTGCAAGATGCTCGGTAGAAATGGAGGGTGAGCGACCTAGAAGGGTAAGCCAGTCGGTGTAGTACCAGCCTAAATGCGGTTCCAGCTCCTGTGAGGCTATCAGGTAGTCGGCATATGGTTCTAACATCATCGCCGTCTCCGCCGTCGCCATCAAACAGGCATCAAAACCCACGAAATCAAATTTTATATCAACGTCGGAAAATGCGGTTGCAAGCGTGGATAATGTCAAAGTTGAGTCCGGAAAGTTCTCGTCGACACCAAATCCGCTAAACGTTCCGCCACCGTGATTCCACATGATAAGGCTGTATCTGTCTGCCGGAAATTCTGATGTTGTGTAGTTGATAAAGTCGCTTAACACATCATGTGAGGTCATGTTAAGCTGCCCCAGATTGTCGTTAATGTTGATAAGCTCGCCATTTTTTATCTGCCAGTATTGACAGCGGTCGCTGCTAATTTCGTCTAAATACCAATCGGTAGCTCCACCCGTCATAATCACGAGGTTTATATTATCTCCGATATCGGCTGCTAACATTTCAACGATATCATCCGAGGCAAAGCCGCCATCGCTTTCAAGGTCGGACCCGATGATATACATCATTACTGTGGTAACATCGGTGCCATCTCCGTTTAAGACGGTATAGTTATCCCGAAGCCCTTGTATAGTATCAGGTTCAGGTGTTGTTATAGGTAGATTATTACCGAATTCTTGAAGTTCGGAATCGGTAGAACGCATTGACTCGTCATCTGAAATTAAACTTCCGAATATAATCGCCCACCCTAATATGCCGATAATTATCGATACCGCAATAATAAGCGGCACAGCAATAGAGTTGCGATTTACAGATTTGACGGTTGTGTTAGTTTGGTAAATTATAAAACCGCAGTGTGGACAGTGTTGTGACCCACTGGGATATATTTTTCCGCAGTTTGGACAGTGCATAGTGTACCTATGATTTAACGTTTATATAATTTTAACATAAAAACCTTAGATTGTACAGTGGAGATATGTAATATTCGGAAATAATTGTGGTATGAGCTCTTGACATTATAGGTAAAAATTAGTATATTGAATTAAGAAGGCTAAAAACAAGAGGAGAGCTATGATTTCAAAATTATCACCTGCATTTAAAGATTATATCTGGGGCGGGAGCAGACTAAAAGAAGCATACAACAAAAGCTATGACGGTGATATTCTTGCCGAATCATGGGAACTATCCTGCCACCCTGACGGCGAGAGTGTTTTGTTATGCGAAGAGTATGCCGGAACTGCACTGAGCAAATATCTTAAGGATAACCCGTCGGCTGTCGGAAGTTACGGTGAAGGCTTTGAAAATTTTCCACTGCTGATAAAGTTTATAGACTCAAAGCAGGATTTGTCCATACAGGTTCATCCTGACGATGAGTATGCTCTTGCAAATGAGGGTGAGTATGGTAAAAACGAAATGTGGTATATTGTGGAGGCTAATCCGGGTGCTAAAATTTATTACGGAGTAGATAAAACAATAACCAAGCAGGAATATCGCGAGCGTATTAAAAACAACACCCTTACCGAGGTGTTGCGTGAGGTTCCGGTAAAGGCGGGGGATTGTTTTTATATATCGGCAGGAACGGTTCACGCAATATGTGCCGGAATAGTGATTGCCGAGATACAGCAAAACTCGAACACAACATATCGTGTATATGATTATGGCAGAAGAGATGCAACAGGGGCAACGAGACCGTTACATATAGAAAAAGCAATAGATGTATCAACCTTAACGCCTACAACTAACATCATTAATGCCAAAAAAGAGTTGATTGACTGTAAATACTTCGCGGTGGACGATGTAAAGGTTAACGGTACTTGTGAGTTTAATGCAGATAACACCTCCTTTCACTCGTTACTTGTTTTAGAAGGTGAGGGTAGTGTTAGCACGAAGGAAAGCGCCGTCGCCGTAAAAAAAGGCGACAGTGTTTTTGTTGCGGCTAACTCCGGTGGATATAGCGTTGAAGGAGATGTACATCTTCTGCTAACAAGGCTTGGTACTCCAAAATAGACACTAAGTGTAAATACATTTAAAAGGATGTATTAATTATAATGATTACATTAATTTTGTTATTAAACTTTATTGGTGAAATAAAAATACAAACACATACGCAATGCAATATACAGGAGATTAGAAATGAATAACAAGCAAACAGCACATATCATTTCGCACACACATTGGGATAGGGAGTGGTACATCAATAGCAGATATGTGAATGAATGGCTGCCACCATTTTTTGAAGGGCTTTTCGAGAGAATGGATCAAAATTCAGCCTATAGATTTGTGTTGGACGGACAAACATCCATGTTGGATGACTGTTATATTGAGCTGGAAAAACTCGGGCGTAATGTAGATGAATTTAAGGCAAGGGTAAAGGGTTACGCCGAAAAAGGGCAGCTTGTTATCGGTCCTTACTATCTGCAACCGGACTGGCAGTTGGTAAGTGGAGAATCTCTTATTCGTAATATGCTTATCGGCAAAATAATGTCTGAGGAACTTGGCGGAGGCACAAACACCGGATGGATTTTGGATAGCTTTGGTCAGATTTCCCAGTCACCCCAGCTACACAAACAGTTCGATATGAAAGGTATTGTTGTATGGCGTGGGGTGGAGTTAGACCCTTTTAATCTAAATAGTGAGTTTGAGTGGGTAGGTGCCGATGGGACTAAAATGACCTGCGGTTATTTGCTGAGTAGTTATAGAAATGCAATGCACCTTGCCGATTATCCGGAAATTATATATGATAGAATAATGAACGAGGTTGAAAAGATTGCCCCCTTTGCAACCACCGGCAATATATTGTTGATGAATGGTTACGACCAAGAAATGCAGCCTGATGATATTCTACCGTTTATCGAAAACGGCAAGGCTGATTTTAAAAACTTTATCGTAAAGCAATCCTCGCCGGACGAATATATGCAGGCGTTGGTTGAGGGTAGGGGAGAGCTACAACAGCTACACGGACCACTTTACAGCGGCCGTTATATCTCGGTGTTTCCGGGGATTTTGTCGGCACGCATGTATCTTAAGCTTGAAAATTATTATGCACAGCGTATGCTGGAGAGCTATGCAGAACCGCTCAGTGCAATGGCATCGATATATACCGGTGCTGAATATCCACATGAAAATATGGATAAGGCATGGAAACTCTTACTTAAAAACCACCCACATGACAGTATCTGTGCTGTGAGTGTGGATGATGTTCACTATGACATGGAGGAGCGTTTTGAGCAGACTCGAGCCATAAGTGACCGCATGACAAAAAATGCCGCATCGGTGCTTGCAAAGGGTAGTGATACAAGTATGTTTGCTGATGCCCAGGCGGTATATACCGTGTTTAACACACTTGCCTTCGATCGTGTCGGAAGCGTGTTTATTCCTTGCGACAATATCGAGAATAGCGTTGTTAAAAATTCTGTGGGTGATGTATGCGAATCGTATCCATGCGAAGGCGGAATAGTAGTTATGGTAGCGGTTAACGCCATGGGTAGTGAGAATATAGGCGTTTATAGAGAGCAAGCACAGCAGGTTGCTGTCAACAACAGTTTAAAGGCAGAAAACGAATATCTAATCGTTGCTTGTAACAGCGATGGAACCTTTGATGTTACCGACAAGATAACCGGCAAAAAATACAGCTCGATCGGTGCGCTGGAGGATATGGCAGACAGCGGTGACGAGTACAACTACTCCTTTATTCCCGGCGATAAGCCGTTGACAACCTATGGAGTTGATGCTGATATATCGGTAGAACAACGTGATTTGCAGACGGTATTTACAGTGAAAAGGGTTTGGGATCTTCCAAGGATAATTGCCGACGATCGTGCCGGTAGATGTGGCGAGACAAATCCGGTTCCGATAATAACCACGGTAACACTTACAAAGGGCGATCCGGTTTTGCGGTTTGAAACTTCGCTACGAAACACCTGTCGTGACCACCGTATACGGGTGCTTTTCCCAACCGATGTTGAAACCACTGTGTCTTACGCACAGACACAGTTTGATGTAACGCAACATCCGATAGTGCCGTCAGAGTTTGACAACGAAAGCATACCCGAAAATGTAAAACGTATTATCATTGGCGCAAGAGAGTGCATACCGATAACACAGTTCCCTCAGCGTGATTTTTGTGCACTCACCGATGGTAAGGTAACCGCAGCGGTGCTGAATGTAGGCCTGCCGGAGTATGAAGTTCTACCAGAGCGTAATACCGTTGCGTTAACGCTATTCCGCTCGCTCGGATGGCTTGCACGTTTTGATCTGCACACAAGAATAGGCGATGCAGGTCCGGAAATGTTGACCCCTGGTGCTCAGTGCCTGCGTGATATGAGCTTTAGCTACGGTTTTTGCTCTGTTGCAGCAGAACCATCCTCCGATACACTTGACAATATAACAACAGCATATGTAACACCGTTACTCGCTGTTAAAAACACTGTTCATGGTGGGTCTAAGCGTGCAGAGTTTGTAAAGTTAAACAGTAGCAAACTACATCTTTCTGCCTTGAAGTGCGCAGAAGGAAATAACGATATTGTAATTCGACTTTACAATCCCGGAGATGAGAACGTCACAGAAAAGGTCGACGTTCCATTTGCGGTGAAGGCGTTTTTATCTACACCATATGAGGCAAAGAAGGATTCGATATCCATTGTGGACGGTAAAATTAAACTTACCGTCGTGCCTAAGGAAATTATTACGGTACGACTCGAGCCGCTTCCCTCACAGGAGAAAATTCAGACATCGGACGGCGATGTTGAGATGTATATGAATTCGTCGCCGGAAGTTCAAGCTGATTTTAGCGGTTATACAATTCCGGAATGCGTGACCATTGAGGAGGTACTCAGTGAGGAGGCTCGTGCAGACGCTGCCGAGGCAGATTATGCAGAAAAACTTGAAAAGGCGAACATCGCACAGAAGGAGCTGGATGCAAAACAGAACCCGACCGCATCCGACAAGGTGAACGCAGCAACCTTGATGATGCATGCACATGCAATTAATCGTGCCGCACTTGAGGCAAGGTTATCGGCAATATTTGCGAGGGAAACCATGATGCGTGAGAGCCTCGGAACAAACAGCGAGGAGTTTGTACAGTATCAGGACAGCCTTGAGCCGAGATTACGAGAGCTTGCCTACGGATTAAACCTTGCACGTATAGATAAGAGGGTCAGCGAGTATATAACCGATTACTATGTACATAACAGCTGAAAATCACGCCCTAACGGTTAAATGATAATTTTAAGAAAGGATAGGTTACAATTATGGGATTCAAAAAAAATGGTGTAGAGCTCTCACCAATCGGGCTCGGCTGTATGAGGATTTCTTCTATGCAGACAAAGGATATAAACTACCTGATAAAAACATCATTAGAGCTTGGTATAACCTTGATGGACCATGCGAATATTTACGGTAAAACTCAGTGCGAATCTCTTTTTGCCGAGGCGATTAAGGATGAACCGTCCATTAGAGAGCAGATGTTTGTTCAAACAAAGTGCGGAATAAGACCTCATGTTTGCTTTGATTTTTCTAAGGAGCATATAATAAAGTCAGCAGAGGAAAGTCTTAAACGCTTAAATATGGACTATGTTGACAGTCTGTTGCTACATCGCCCGGATGCATTAATGGAGCCGGAGGAGGTAGCAGATGCATTCAACACCCTTAAAAAGGCCGGCAAGGTTAAGATGTTTGGCGTGTGTAACATGAACCCAAACCAGATAGAGTTGCTTAACAAATACTGTGATGATGAAATTGTTATTAATCAGCTTCAGCTCAGCATTACCGAGAGCGGAATGTTTGACTCCGGTTTTAACGTTAATATGCAAAACAGTTTGGGAATAGACAGGGATGGCTCAATTGTAGATTACTGTAGATTGAAAGACATTAAAATGCAGGCATGGTCTCCCTTCCAATACGGCTTTTTTGAAGGGGTTTTCCTCGATAACGATAAATTCCCCGAGCTGAATAAAAAGGTTGATGAGCTTGCGGAAAAATACAATGTCACCAACTCGGCGATTGCCATTGCCTGGATACTACGCCATCCGGCAGATATACAGCCGATAGTGGGAACAACAAGTCCGCAAAGGCTAAAACAGATCGCAAAGGCGGCAGACTTTAAGCTGACAAGGGAAGAGTGGTATGAGCTTTACCTTGCAAACGGAAAGAAATTGCCATAAAGGAGGGTATGACGATGGAAGGCTATATGAAAAGATACCGTGAGTGGGTGGGAAGGAAGGACCTTGATGCCGAGATTTATGATGAACTCATTAGCATTAAGGATGATGCCACGGCGATAGAGGATTCTTTTTTTAAGGATTTATCCTTCGGAACCGGTGGCCTTAGAGGGGTTATCGGTGCAGGTTGCAATAAGATGAATGTGTACACGGTGGCGAAGGCGACAAGAGGGTTCGGCACATATCTGCTTGACAGCTTTGAAAATCCAAGCTGTGCTATTGCCTACGACAGTAGGATTAAAAGTGATTTGTTTGCCAAAATTGCCGCTGCAACTCTCGCCGAGATGGGCGTGAATATTTACCTTTACGATGAACTTATGCCAACACCGATGCTATCCTATGCGGTGCGCGAGCTTGGTTGCGACGGCGGAATAGTTGTTACCGCAAGCCACAACCCTGCAAAATATAACGGCTATAAGGTGTACGGAAATGACGGTTGCCAGATAACCTTGGAGACTGCGGATATAATCTCCGGATATATCAAAAACGAGCCTGATTTTAAGGATGTAGATCCATCATTTGAGGATATGCTACAAAGTGGTAAAATCGAGTATATCTCCGAAAAGGTGTTGACAAGCTACTACCAAAAGGTTCTTTCACTTAGCGTGGAGAAGCCGAGTGTACCGCTAAATATTGTCTACAGCCCGCTAAATGGTGCTGGAAACAAACCGGTACGTAAAATTCTAGAAATGCTCGGAAATGTAAATGTAAAGGTTGTCGCTGAGCAGGAAAATCCCGACGGTAACTTCCCAACCTGCCCCTACCCAAACCCTGAGATTGAGGAGGCAATGCGGCTTTGTGCACGTGACGCTAAGGCAAGCGATACAGACTTTTTCCTTGCAACCGATCCGGACTGTGACCGTGTGGGCGCAGGATATATCACCGACGACGGTGTAAGGCTGATAAGCGGAAACGAGATGGGAATACTGTTGACCGAATATCTTTGCAAGCAACGTATCGCAAACGGAACCATGCCAAAAAATCCAATGGTAGTTAAAACCATTGTCACCACCGAGATGATTGACGCTCTTGCAAAAAAATACGGATTAGAGCTTGTAAATGTTCTTACCGGATTTAAGTTTATCGGCGAGCAGATTGCAATGTTAGAAGAAAAAGGCGAGGAGGATCGCTTTATCATTGGTTTTGAGGAGAGCTACGGCTATCTCTCGGGAAGTTTTGTTCGTGACAAGGATGCTGTAATTGCAAGCATGTTGATATGTGAAATGGCGGCATATTACAAGTCTATGAATAAAACGCTGTTAGACGCCCTTAATGATGCTTATAACAGCTATGGGTATTACAAGCAGGGCTTGTTGACCTTTGAATTTGAAGGTGCAAGCGGAATGGCGAAGATGGATTCAATTCTTGATGAAGTGAGGAAACTAAAAGGAAAAACCTTTGCTGACAAGAATATTCTCGACATGATTGACTATGAAAATGACGAAACAGGCTTGCCGAAAAGTAATGTCGTTAGCATGAAACTCTCGGACAATTGTTTTGTGATAGTGCGACCATCCGGCACCGAACCGAAGTTAAAGCTTTATCTGACCGCTGTGGGTGAAAGCCTCGACAAGGCTGAGGAAAAGTTAAAGAACCTTAGCGATAAAAGTAAGGTTATTATTGAAAATATCTAACATGTATAGCCATTCAACTTAAAAAACATATTTTTGGGGTTATACCGTTGCATCATTTGCCTTTTGGTACAGCACGGTATTTCCCTTTTTTCCTACCTTTTTGACCGCTCCGACATGGTGCAATACATTTAGCGAGACCTGCGCGGTTCGAAGTGTAACCTTATGTGTTTTTTGAACGTCCTTAGAGCTAAACTGTTCCGGTAGCTCGGTAGATAAAAACAATGCGTAATCCTGCGGACAGTTAATGTCTGTCACCGAAATAATTCTTTCAGGTATGCGCTCGTATCGGGTTGAGCCTTTCTTTCTGTCAGCACTGTATCCATTTAGGGTTCTGTAATCTACTGCGTCAAGGGTTATAATACTTAGCCTAATGTTTTCATGGTTAAGTAGCATTTTGATTTTATATAGCTCAAAAAAACAGTCGAGAGGTTTTCCGGTTTTAGGGCTTTTTCGCCTTGTGGTGACCTCTCCGTTGTCCGGATCAATCCATACTAAATATTTTGTGCTTATCAGCGGATAAACAATTCGAACAGGCTTAATATCAAGAAAAAAATTAAGTTTGTTTCGCAGAGTGTTAAAATTTCTTGTTTGTATCTCGATAATTTCATTCTCGGTAACTATATCGGCATGATATCTACCGAGCTTAATCTCGTGTAATTCCTCATTCGGCTCCAGAAAATGCTTTAAGATACGATGTAGCGTCTTTTCTTTTAGTATTCCTATTGAAGTACGCCCGATATCGACGTTGATAACCTTTTCACAGGCTTCTGTAAACCTTTTTTCCATATAACTCCAAATAGGATAATCTCAACTCAAAATATATCACATTATAATATTTGTGTCAAACAGCATGAAATAATTTGTATTGTTTTTTTATTCTTATTGTGTTATATTATTAACGTTACAGACGTAAAAAACGGAGATGTTTTATGAACATAGCGTTGATAGGGTGCATGGTTTTAATGAGGGATGTCAGTAGAATTGTATACGATAGTGAGCATATGGTGTTTCCCTTTTGGTTAGAGCAGGGATTGCACGATACACCGGAAATACTGCATAAAAAGTTACAGAATAAAATCGATGAAATTGAACAGCTGGAGGGTACAGGCAAGAAACAGCTGCAATTTGATGCAATTGTTCTTGCATACGGTCTGTGTTCTAATGCCGTTGTAGGGCTTAAAAACAGCAAAATCCCCGTGGTTGTACCGAGATGTGATGATTGCATCGCCATATTTTTAGGATCTCAGCAGCGATATTTAGATTATTTTAACTCGGTAAAGGGGATATACTGGTATAACAAATCATGGTGTGAAAACAGTTTTGTGCCATCTAAGGGAAATTATGATAAACTGCGTGAAAAATATGTTGAGGAGTATGGCGAGGATAACGCCGACTACCTGCTGGAGATGGAGACGGGATACACCAAAAATTATGAAAATGCCTATTTTATAACAAGCCCAAACTTAAGCGACCGCAACGAGAGAGAAGAGGTTAAGCTAAGTGCGGAATACCTTGGCTGGAAATACAGCGAGATTGAGGGCGATGACAGCCTGATGAAGGCCTTGTTAAATGGCGATTGGGATGAACGTTTTTTGGTGTGTAAACCCGGCTATAAAATAATTCCGGACTACAGCGGAAAAAAGGTTGAGTCGGAAAAGGTGTAGCTTTAATATGAGGTCGTGTTAATAAAGCCGATAAATTCGGTGGCTGTGTTTGAAAGCGGTATTTTTTGAGATTGAACCATGCCGATGCTTCGTGCCTTAATTTTGGGAGTTAAGTTTATCTCGAAAAGCTCGCCGCTTTTTAGATATTCTGTCGAAAATTCCTTTACTACACAGGAAATACCAAGACCGATTTTGGAAAATTCAAGAAGCAAATCATGTGAACCAAGCTCAATTTCCGGCTCTGCCTTGGCAGAGTTTTTAATAAAATAATCATCTATATATCGACGGGTGTTAGAGATTCCCTCAAGCAGAATTAAAGGATATTCTGTAAGATCCTTTGCGGTGACGGCAATATCCTTAAGCTGTGAGTATTTTTTTGAGGCAACAAAAACATCATGCACCGTTAAAATTTTGTGCACCTTAAGTGTAGATGTATTTCTCAGAGGTAGGTTAACAAAGGCTATGTCAGCGGAACCGGATTTTACCAGCTCGACACTTTCCTCGGTTGTCCTGTTTATTACCTTGATTTTAATGTTTGGAAACCTACCGTTAAAGCTTTGTAGGTGCGGCAGTAGAAAGTGTTTTGATATTGTGTCTGCCGCGGCAATCGTAACCTCTCCATAGTCGAGCCGAAGCATTTCGCCAAGCTTATTTTCGCCGGTGCTAATCAGGCTAAGAGCTGAGCTGATATAGCTGTGCATATGTTGCCCTTCGGCAGTGAGTGTTACCCCTTTTGAAGTGCGGAAAAAAAGCTTAACTCCGAGCGAGCGTTCCAGTGCGGTAATTGTTTGGCTGACAGCTGGTTGTGTTATGAAAAGAGCATTTGCGGCGGCGGAAAAAGATAGCTTTTCCGCAACCTCTTTAAAAACCTTATAATATTCTAGATTTATTGACATAAGCCTACCTTATTGATGAAATAATAAATAATAATTTTACTTATACTTTCTTATATTGTATAATATAATTCGGGAGAGGTCAACAGCTAAATAAAAACATTAACAGTATAGGAGAAACGTCATGTCAAGAATGGTAGGAACTATATCGAGAGGTGTTCGTGCGCCGATAATAAGAGAGGGCGACGACATAAAGAGTATAGTGGTTAATTCGGTTATAGAAGCGGCAAGTTCGGAAGGTTTTGAGCTTGGTGATAACGATGTTGTAGGCATAACTGAGGCTGTAGTTGCAAGGGCACAGGGAAACTATGTCAGCACCGATATTATTGCAAGGGACGTAGCCGATAAATTTAAGTGTGACCATATCGGAGTACTTTTCCCTATAATGAGCCGAAATAGGTTTGCAATTTGCCTTAGGGGCATAGCAAAGGGTGCAAAAAAGGTTACGGTAATGATGAGTTACCCCTCAGACGAGGTTGGAAATCATCTTGTTGATCTTGACATGATTGATGAGAAAAACATTAACCCGTGGAGCGATGTGCTGGACGAAAAAAAATATAGAGAGCTGTTTGGTTACAATAAGCACACCTTTACCGGCGTTGACTATGTGGAATATTACTCAGAGCTAATCCGTGAAGAGGGTGCAGAGCCGGAGTTTATTTTTGCCAATGATTGCAGAATAATTTTAAATTATACTAAAAATGTTCTGTGCTGTGACATTCACACAAGGGCACGTTCCAAGCGACTGCTTAAGGCGGCAGGTGGTGAGACAATTTTATCCCTCGATGATATCATGACCGCCTCGATAGATGGCAGTGGATGCAATCCGGATTACGGTCTGCTCGGCTCTAACAAGGCAACCGAGGCTACAGTTAAGCTGTTCCCTACAGGCTGTGAGGCACTCGCAAAGGAAATTCAGGCTGATTTTATCGCAAAAACCGGTAAGAAAATTGAGGTGCTTGTTTATGGTGACGGAGCATTTAAGGATCCGGTAGGAAAAATTTGGGAACTTGCAGATCCGGTTGTTTCGCCGGGGTATACCGACGGATTGCACGGAACTCCCAACGAACTTAAGTTAAAATATTTGGCCGACAATGATTTTGCCGACCTAAAGGGTGAGGAGCTAAAGAAGGCGATAATTAAGTCCATCGAGGAAAAGGATGCGCAGAATGAAAGCCTGGTAGGACATATGGCGACCCAGGGAACAACTCCGAGAAGGCTGGTGGATCTAATAGGTTCGTTGTGTGACCTTACCTCGGGAAGCGGAGATAAGGGTACTCCGATTATATTAATTCAGGGATATTTCGATAACTATACCGACTAATCCAAAGCCCTGTAAATCAAAACATATAGTAATTTAAAAACACAGCGACATGGCGTTTTGCCAAGGTCGCTGTGTTTTATGCTCATACAATCTTTTCTAACACACTACCAATGTCACCTTGTATCAATATTGATTTATCTTCTATCTCCTTTGCACAGACCGGTTCCTTATCATTGATACTTGCATATAAAGCGTTTTTGTTGTTATAGGTCATCTGCCAGAAAGGATATTTGATTATAGACGGGGTGTTAAAGCCAACACCGAGCTCTAAAAACAGAAGATTGCTTTGGGCGTTTTTCTTGATGAAATTCTCATATCTCACCAAGGCGTTATTCCAACCTTCATCCTCAACAAAGGTATCATCCTTGCGTAGATTTGTTGTCATAGGTCTATTGCATTTTGGGCAATAAGGTATCAGCTCGGTCGGTATCTTGAAATCTCGTTGTCTTTCAACCATTTCATATATGATTTCCATATTGTCATAGGTTTTGTTATGACAGGGTAGGGAACATTGAAACAGCCCATAGTCGCCTTGTGTGTAAAATAGACGTTCCTTATCAAACCCCGCTTTTTGAAAAATGTGGTCGACATTTGTTGTTATAACAAAATAATCCTTGCCTGTCACAAGTTTAAACAGGTTGGAATAGGCGTCGTTTAAAGTCTGTTCATAGCGGTTATAGTAGATGTGCTTGCTGAAATACCCCCAAAACTCCTCTAATGTTTTGTGGGGGTAAAATGCGGCGGAATACATGTCCTTAAAATCATACTGTTTTATATAGTCCGCAAACAATCTCTTAAAACGTTCTCCGGTATAAAGTAGTCCGGCGGATGATGAAAGCCCGGCACCGGCACCGATAATGATGACTTCTGCATCATTAATTGCTTTTTTTAACTTATCTATCCTCTCCGAGCAGTTCTCGGTAGATAATGTAGTCTTTTTCTTTGAAAACATTAAATATCACCTTAATTTTGTTTTGATTTTCGTGTAGTACTTTCTTTACTGTGTCAATCGCAATTTCAGCAGCCTTGTCATTAGGAAAGTGAAATTCCCCTGTAGAGATACAGCAAAATGCTATGCTTTTTAGATTTTGTGAAATTGCAAGATTTAGTGCACTATGGTAGCAACTTGCAAGTAGTTCACAGTCCTTCTTCGATAGCCTACCGCTAATTATAGGCCCTACCGTATGTATTACATATCTGCACGGCAGGTTATATGCCTTTGTTATTTTAGCATCACCGGTTCCCTCTTCGCGTCCTTGTAACTTCATTAACTCGTCACAATCTCGGCGTAGCTGTAACCCGGCTACCGAGTGTATCGCATTGTCAATGCATCCGTGACATGGTATGAAACACCCTAATAGTGCAGAGTTTGCCGCGTTGACTATGGCATCAACCTCGAGGGTGGTGATATCGCCTTTCCAAAGATAAATTTGATCGCTTGTATTTGTGGGTGGCAAATCTACGAAACTTATCACCCCTTTTGCTGAAACTTCATCGCTCAGAAATTCGTCCTGTACGGTAAGAAATTCATCTTTAATGGGCATAGCCGGTCGAAGGTTCATAAGCGAGCGTAATAGCTGTCGTTGGTCATTATAATCGCATGAAAATTGTTCAGCCTGTTTTTTATACCTTGGCATTTCGTCTATCAGTATTTTATTTAGATACAGTATTTTATCCAAATTTGTCATTGCAACATCCTTTAAAACAACTATAAAGGTTATTCTATACTATTAAAATGTAAAAATCAAATTGTATGAAAAAAGCTTACGCAGAAAAAACATTTCATCTGCGTAAGCTTTGGAGGTTATTTTTTACTCGGACAGCATTTTGTTTATAGTGTTGCGTAGGTTAATTAAATAGCTGTCGGTTTTTGGGAATACGTCAAAGGTTAACGGTTCATCTAAATCCCCTTCTATCAAATTCATGACCGCATCTTTTCCGATTTTGTCTGCAAGCATGTTAAGTGCACGTACATCATCAATAGCCTGCTTATGCACCATTATACGAATAGATTCCTCCGGTGTCCCGTCTGCCTTGGGGTAAACGAGGAAGGGGTCTCCGCCGGGGAAGGTAGACGCCGAAGACGTTTCGAGATAGGGGTTAATTTGATAGACTGAATACATTGAGTTGTAGAAGTTATAACCCCAGTGCAGTATTCCTACAATATCGTATTTAAATAACTGTAGTCCGTAAATACGGTTTCTGAGAGAGGGAAGGGCGAAGAAGCGGTTGCTTACATCGATATACTGTCCCGTACAATAGTAAACCCATAGATTTTTTACATCATTCTCTATAAAAGGTTTAATATGGTTGTTGGCGGGTACCGGGCACTCTACCGCTCCGGTTTTGTAGAAATCGTAGTCCGAAAGGGCATCCATCAGCACAAAATCCTTTAGAAGATCTGCAACCGACTCTTTTGCGGCCTTGTAGCTGTCCAGCTGATCAAGCTTTGGTTCGTCCGAAACATGGAAATAGGTCTTATCTGCGATGCCCCATTCCTTTATCTTCTTTATCAGTTCCGGTAGATATGCATGTAAAAACTCCGTATATTCTTTGCATACGGCATTTGTATGCCAGCCAAAAAGATGTTTATACTCGCCGTCTACCGTTACCATAACCTTTGGTGCAGAAGTTGCTCCCCACTGAGAGAATAGATGTGACATTTCAAAATATTCCATGCCCAGCTTTTTATTCATATTTATAAAACGTTCAAGCCGGTCAAAGTTAAAGCTGTACACACCTTTATCCAATGAAATGTCAACAAGCTGTGTGGTAAGTCTTTCGCCGCCCTTTGCGGTGTCGAGCGGAGGGGTAAACTGCGGAGTTAATATCATGTTACAGCCGCGCTTTACAGCGAGGTCGATAAAGTTTTCCATGATTTCCCAATGGCGTTCGGAAAAAATCTCTACGCCGTAGTACTGTGCAAGACAGTCGGCATGGAACCATTCGGTATGTATTAACTTTTGTTTCGGAAGTGTTACGTCATATATTGTAATGTTTTGTGTGACCTCACCGAACTGCTCTTCCTCATCCTCAAATCCTGTAAATATTAACGTGATGGGAAATTCTCCGGCAGGTGTTTTGTCGGTGACCTCGACATCAATCCAAAGGCTTCTCCACTGGCCTGCAACGAACTCTATACGACCACCGTCAAGATCCGAAAGTAAATCCGGATAAAGTCCCGGGGTGGTGCGAAGGTAACCTTCATCATATTCTTTATGTGCGGCATAACGACAAGGCACTTCTACTACCTGACGAATTCTGACGAATTCTGATATCGGTGACTTTACCGTAACTCTACCGAACTTCATGTAGCTGTTTGTTGCCGAATATGCAACCTGAAATGAGACCGTTTCGTCACGAAGTGCGCTCAATTTGCTACACTCCGGTTGATATATCGGCTCTTCGTCTGAAAACACCTTTACAAGGCTGCTTAGCTTTCTATAGCTGTACTTGTCCATTTATGTGACCTATCCTTTCTTAATAATATTATCCTTTGATACCGCTTAGTGCAATACCCTCTACAAATTGTTTTTGTAGGAAGATGTAGAGAACAAATGGGAAGATAAACGTTAAAGTTGCACCGGCCATAACAAGTCCGTAGTTGGTTGAATAGTTACCTTGTAGCGTTGCAATTGCAAGAGTTAAAGTATTCATTCCCGGATCGGTGGTAACAACCAAAGGCCATAGATAGTTGTTCCAAGATGAGATAAAGGTGAAAATGACAAGGGATATCAGAACCGGTTTAACAAGCGGAACAACAATGGATAAAAATATCCTATTCTCGCCACAACCGTCAATCCTTGCGCTTTCAAGCAGTTCGTTCGGAACACCTACCATAAACTGGCGAATAAGGAAAACGCCGAATGCGTTAATTATAGGTAGAAAAAGAGCTGGGTATGTATTCAACATTCCAAGATCACGCAACATTGAAAATGTCGGAATGAGAGTTACCTGACCGGGAATCATCAAGGTTGCCACAAAAATAGAGAATACAAAATTATTACCTACAAATTTCTTTTTTGCGAAGGCGTACGCCGCCATTGAGCTGAAAATACAGTTGAGTACACAGGAGGAAATCGTAACAATAAGACTGTTTTTAATGTTTACTACGAGGTCATAGTTATTTATTACACGTGAATAGTTTATGAAGCTTAGCTCCTCGCCCAGAAAATCGAGGTTTAATGACTCCTTCTGAGTTAGAGAAACCAAAAACATGTACACGAAAGGAAATAAAGCGATAAGTGCAGCTATTAACAGTATTGCACCTACTACGATGGTGAAGACCTTTTTTTGAGTTTGATATGTCATTTAGTCCTCCTCGCCACGGAAAATAAATCTCTGAATTGCGTTAATAAACATAACGAAAACGAAAAGCAGTAACGCAATGGCACTTGCATAGCCCATATTAAACTCTCTGAACGCAGCCTTGTATATGTTTAGTACGAGTGTAACGGTACTTGTGCCGGGTCCACCACCTGTCATAACCTGAACCATGTCGAAAACCTGGAATGACCATATTGTACCAAGCGATATAACAAGATAGCTGATGGGCTTAAGCCTTGGAATGGTTATTCTGAAAAACTGTTGGATAGGAGTAGCACCGTCAATTTGTGCCGCCTCGTAGTATTCTTTTGGTATATCCATAATTCCGGCATAATACATAACAAGGAAATAGCCGACGTTTTTCCATACCGTAACGAGGCTGACGCTTAAAAGAGCGGTATCCTGAGAGCCAAGCCATATTACTGGATCAATGCCAAATACCCCAAGAAATTGATTGACAACTCCCGAGGGGGCTAAGAGGTAAAGCCAGATAGAACCGATTAATACAGCGGAGGAGATAACCGGAATAAACATGGAGCTTCTTAAAAAACCACCAAATCTTTTCCTAAAAAATCCGGCTATAAGTGCGGCGATAACAAGCGAAGATATGGTCTGTAACGGAACCGTTATTGCAGTAAATACAAATGTATTAATTATTGCGTCGGTAACAAAATGATCATTAACCATTCGCTCAAAGTTTGCAAGTCCCACCCATGTAGGATCCTGCATAACATTGTAGTCGGTAAAGCTGTAATATACATTCATAAATATTGGAATGATGGAAAAAAACATAATTAAGACAAAACTCGGCAGTATATAGCACCAGCCGAAGATGTTGTCTTTTAATTTGTCGCGCATAGTACCCCCTTTTTTGGCAAGAGCACAGTATGTAAACTGTGCTCTTGTAAATTGGTTTCAGCTTATTTTATTTATCCGAGAGAATTTGCATAGTCAACCGTGGCCTGAATAGCCTCTTCCGGTGTCATGCTGTCCTGAATCATTAGCTGAAGATTTTTATAAAGGGTATCGCTGATTGTGTAAGCATTATCAGCAACTGGTAACGAGCGCAGATATTCGGTCATGTCCTCATATACTGGTTTGAATCGCTCTGTATCAATATATGCTGCATCCTTTGTAATGGGAGGATAGGGGGAGAGTTCTGTGTGGAAGCCTTCCATTACCGGTGCAGATGTAATGTGTTTCATTAAACTTGCGGTAAGTGCGGCATCCTCAGTTGCGGCGGACATAACAAGAACATCCGATGCAATCCAGATAGCGTCTGTCTCGTTTGTTAAGGAAGGAATGAAATCCCAGTTCATATCTTCAATCTGTTTTGCGAAGGAAGCAGATTGATAGTGCATGGCTAGGTTTCCTGCCTTAAATTCATCACTGGTTGTGGTAAGTCCAAGACTTGCCTCGGTAACAACACCGTGAACATGCATAAGGTCGTAAACAAACTGTGCAGCTTCTACAGCACCGTCGTTAGATGTAAGAGCAATCTCACCATTCTCATCAAAGGTTAAACCGCCTGCTTGCCACATGAATGGATAGTAGATTGTGTTAAGAGAACCGATGGAGGTGTCTGCCCAGTTCTGTGCAAATGGCATAACGTCCGGTACATTTTCTTTAACCTGTAGAAGTGTATCAACAAACTCATCCCATGTTGTGGGTAGCTCGGTTACGCCTGCCTGCTCCATGATATCCATGTTAACAAATATCAACCTTGCATTACCTACGATAAACGGAAGACCATATTGTCCACCTTTAATCATACCGTTATCCCAGTATATGTAATTATCTATTTCTTCCTGCGAGAAGTTTGAGTCGATAGTTTGGATAGCACCCATGTCGATAAAGTCACCGATCATCTCGGAGTACATATATCCAACGTCAGGACCTGCTCCGGAAGAAAATCCGGTTAGATATTTTTCGCCGTAACCGCTCCAAGGGGTAATCTCGATGGAGAGATCAACATTGTTCTCGGTAGCCCAATCAGCTGTTGCTTCTGACCAGTACTCAAGGTCAAAGGTGTCCTCGGTGCCAAATGGAGGTAACCAGAGAAGAAGTTCTTTCGTTTCCCCGGAAGGAGCTTCCGGCTCTTCATCGGTAGCCGGTGTTTCAGCGTCCGGTGTGGATGTATCTCCGGCAGGTGCTTCCGACTCTGCCGGTGCTCCACATGCCGACAGTGCCATAGCAATCACCAGAACAAGAGATAAAAGTGCCATTAATTTCTTTTTCATCTTTTTTCCTTTCACGTGTACAAACTTTATTTTATAAAAGAAGACATAGCTCAAAACAGTTTCGATTAACACGTCTCCGTTTTATACAAAAAATATATTCTTAATGCAAAAAAACAAGAACAATAAACTAATATGTTATATAGTTTAACATGATATTAAATGCTTGTCAACACAAAAATACATATTTTTTATGACAATATAGTTACATTGTGGATTGAATGTTGAATAAAATAGACAAAACAAACAAGCATCCATAAGTCTTACTTTAGTTTTATGGAAGCTTATTTGTTTTAGTAAAATATGATATCTTTACAGATGTTTAATTAAAATTGTCTTACCTTTACTGGTTTGCCTGTGTCTATCGACTCGTTACAGGCTAATGTAAACGAAACCGAGCGTAACGCATCACGATATGAGGAAAGAATTTTTGAACCGTCACCGCTGATAACAGCGTCAACAAATGTTCTGTCACAAACAACACCGGCTGTTCCGTCGTCTTTGATTGTTGTTGCCTCGATAGTATCTCCTCCGCGCATTGCACCATCGCCTTTAACAACTATGCTGTTTTCTTGCTCCTTATCATCTGGCTTCTCGCCATAGATGTTTATTTTGCCAATGATGTAATGGTCAAGTCTGCCGTTTGCGGAGCTAAATGTGATTTTGTTGTCGTAACATGCGGGGCCTTCTGCATAACAGCCGGTGCTTATTGTACCGAGTGCTCCATTTGCAAACTTAATAACGGTGCTTGTTAAGTCGTCGGTATCGTAGCCTTCTACATCCTTTACAAATCCGCGTGTAGACATGGTGAAAACCTCGACAGGCTCACTGAACATATATCTGATAATATCGAACTGGTGTATTGTCTGCTCAACAATTTGTCCGCCGGACAAATCCTTTTTTATCCACCAAGGAGCCTCTGGGATACCGCCCATACGTCCGCAATCTAAGAATGGAACCGGATTGTTCTTTAAAAACTCGATTGTAGGTTTAACAATGTTGCTGTAGCGGCACTGAAAACCCGATGCGGTAATGAGTCCTTTTGCCTCTGCTGCGTTACATATTTTCTCCGCCTCGTCCAGGTTGAGCGATAATGGTTTTTCTACAAAGAAATGTATACCTCTCTCGATAGCTTCCATCTCAATTGCACCATGCTCGGTTGGTGGTACACAGATGAAAATCATGTCAGGCTTTTCTTTGTCAAACATGGTTTTAAAATCTGAATATGCATTTCCTTTGCCTGCTTTTTTAACAAATTCCTCTGCACGTTCGATGATAATATCACAAAAACCTACGAGTTCAACATCGGTGTAGTCAATAAAATGGTCGAGATGGTAGGAGCCGATAAGGCCACATCCTATTACTGCTAATTTCTTCATAATAAATATCCTTTCTATTAGTTAATATGCAAAAATACGATCAAGCGCCTTGCTTGTTATTTGATACAGGAATTCGGGGTCACGTTCGATGATAGAAAGCTCAGCCGTAATATAATCATCATAACCAATGGACTTTAGTGCGGTTGTTACCTTTTTCCAATCGGCACTACCCTCAAGAAGATTTACAAACGTTCCGGCGTTTGTGGACGATTTCAAAAAGTCCTTTACATGAATTTTTCCGATTCTGCTACCTAAAATCTCGATCCAGTACTCGGGGTAGGAAAAAATCAGAACGTTTCCTACATCAAAATATGCGCCGAGGTTTTTGATGTTTAGTGTATCAATGAAGTTTGCCATATCGGTTGGGGAGATAAAAAAATTGTTCCAAACATTTTCAACACCAACAAAAACATCCCCACTCTCGATTTCGGATTTCATCTCGTTAAAGGTGGTGTATACATTTTCATAAGCTTTTTTTATGGAGCGATTTGGCGTAATTCCACCCGGAACAACTAATATTCCGTCGGCATTTAATGCCTTGGCTAAATAAAGCTGTTTTCTTAAAATTGTTTTACCGAGCTCACGTCCCTCCTTGTCGTCCGACCCGAGTGTTTCCGGACCATACATTGAGGTGGATATGCTTGAAATCGGTAGGTTATATTTTTTTGAGAGACTTAATATCTCGGATAAGGCTTTATCATCGGTACTAAGAGATAGGCTGTGTGAGGAATAATTTTCGGCATCTAAATTCAATTCAACGCCATCGAAACCGGCACTCGATAAATCAGCAAACATTTTTTCAAAGGAAACATCGCCAGGGATAGACCATGCATTAATGGATTTTTTCATTGATATTAACCTCCGTTTTGATATCTTTTTTTAATGTAATACAAAATAAAAATAACGACCAACTGTATAAACATCATTCTGTATTGATTAATTTATTTTAATATTGTATAATAAATTAAAATAATATTCAATATATAAAACCATTAATAATATGGACGAATCAACTGTAAAGAAAGGTTTGTAATGAATACGCAAAGCTATTATACCACAGCAGACGGATTCAGTAACATTAAAAATACCGATGACCATTTAAGGGTGAATTGTACCGGTTTGAATGTATTTGATAAAGCTTTTTGGGGCGGAAACCATGTCGGGAGAAACGATGAATATTTAATGTATCTGCACCAAGGAAGTTTAAAAATCAAGATTGATGGGATAAAGCAAACAATGTCGGAAGGCGATGTTGTTGTTTATCCGTCGAATAAATCATACTATTATACAAGCGAGGGTTGCACCGATGTAATATATTTTTGGGTGCATTTTACAGGTAATGCAAGCGAAAGTATATTATCTGATTTGAGTATAGAAACAGGAAAGGTTGTGGCTATCGGAAAAAATGAGCACATTCCAAGTCAATTTAACAATCTATTTAGGTGCTTGTATGGCAAGGAGTTGTTCTATGAAATTGAAGCATCGGCATACCTGACCGAAATACTGATAGATGTAGGACGACGAGTAAATCTTAATGAAGGTAATGTAAACTTAAAGGGTAAAATTTCACGATCCTTAGACTACATATATAAAAACTACAATAATGATATAAAAATTGAGGAGTTAGCTCGGATAGAGCATCTGAGTGTGAGCAGATACTCCGCTCTTTTTACCGATATAATGGGTGAACCTCCTCATAAGTTTATCATTTCGCTCAGAATTGATAATGCGGTTTCACTTCTGCTCAGAAGTAATTTAAATGTTAAACAGATAGCCTTGAGTGTGGGATATGCTGACTCGCTATATTTCAGCAAGCTCTTTAAGTCAAGAATGAAAATGTCACCCAAAGAATATAGAAGTCGATTGTTAAATAGGGCGTAGAATGATTCTACCACCTTGGCACAGTGGTGTTTCTCTTTACCTAAAGTGATTTTTAAAAAGGAGTTGATTGTTATGGGGGAAAATAAATTTGAATACACAGCTGCCATATACGAGGGGAGCGGTGGCGGTGCATTTGTCCCTGTGCCTATTGATATAAAGGCAGAGTTCGGCAAAGGTCGGTTAAAGGTTAATGCTACATTTGACGGAGAACCATACAGGGGAAGTATCGTTAATATGGGTGTTAAAAACGAGGATGGATCTGTTTGCTATATCATTGGGATACTTAAAAGTATAAGGGCGAAAATCGGTAAAAGTATTGGTGACAGTGTAGCTGTTACGATAGAAATTATGGAATAGAAAACTAAGCTAAAATATGGAGGAAGAGAAAATGGGTACACACAGTATTTTTACATTCAAATGGAACGAAATGTACAAGCTGTATATAGCAAAAGCCGAGCGAAAAGGCAGAACAAAAGCCGAGGCAGATGAGATAATCTGCTGGCTTACCGGCTACACTATGGAATCGCTTGGTGCTATGGGTGATGATGTGGATATGACAGCGTTTTTTGAAGGTGCACCGTGCCTAAACCCAAATCGAGTGCTCATAAAAGGTTCAGTCTGTGGCGTGAAAGTTGAAACAATAGATGAGCCGATTATGAAAGAAATCCGCTATCTTGATAAGCTGATAGACGAGCTTTCTAAAGGTAAAGCTATGGAGAAGATATTGAGAAAATAGATGGAGTTATATATGAAAAGCAGTGTAACCGTAAAAGGAGGGAGTTGCTATGATAATCAGTGCAACAAGGCGCACCGATCTTCCATCTTTTTATGGTGAATGGTTTGTGAATCGTCTTAAAGAAGGATATGTGCTTATTCAAAATCCGTATAATAATAATCGCTACTCAAAAGCCAGCCTAACCCGGAACAATGTTGATATAATTGTGTTTTGGACGAAAAATCCAATTCCCTTTCTAAAATACCTACCCGAGATTGACCGCATGGGGTATGCCTACTACTTTGAGTTCACTCTCACACCCTACGGCAAGGAGACCGAGCGAAACCTGCCTGACAAAGAACTGCTGCTTGACACCTTTGTAAATCTTGCAGATAAACTTGGGAAGCACCGCATGGTATGGCGCTACGACCCTATAATTATTGATGATGTTTACACGATTGAGTATCACGCAAAGCGGTTTTCACACATGGCAAATCGCCTGAAAAACAGTACAGAACGCTGTGTTATAAGCTTTGTAGACAACTATAAAAATGTGATGTCGAGAATGGGTAAAGACCCTGCATACCTTATGACCGAGCAGAATATCCACAAACTCGCGGAGATTTTAGGGGGCGTTGCAAAGGAAAACGAGCTTGAAATATATACATGTGCCGAGAAATTTAATCTCGAAAAATATGGAATAAAACACGGTGCATGCATCGATAAAAGCATTATCCAAAAGGTTTTGGGCTGTAGGATTACCGATGTTAAAGATAAAAATCAACGCCCCGAGTGCCTATGTATTGAGAGCATTGACATTGGGACATATAATTGCTGTACAAATGGTTGTAACTACTGTTACGCATTACAAAATGAGAAAAAGGCCCTTGCTAACATGAAAAGGCATAATCCAAATTCACAGGTGCTTATCGGAGAGGTGAATAACAGTGCAATAATAACCGAGCGAAAAAGAGATAGTGTTGTTATTGACCAGCTGTCATTTTATTAGAAAATAAATATAAGAATTGCAAAAATAAAAACGGTAGAAAATGACAAAACAGCGGTGCTTACCGTTATATTGAAGGAGATGATGAAAAGTGATGGTGGAAAATGCAGGGATATAATTTAATTGCGGTATACAATGCCACAGCAGATAAGCTATTGATGTGTAAACGAAGAAAAAATCCTTATATCGGGCTTTCAAACTTAGTCGGTGGGAAGATAGAACCCGGCGAGGATAAACTTGCTGCAGCTTACAGGGAGTTGTGGGAGGAAACATCAATCACTAATAAAGATATAATTCTAACCCATATGATGGACTTTACATACTACTGCGAACCGTGCTATGTCGAGGTCTATGTCGGCAAACTGAACAAGGATGTCGAGATTGCGGGGGAGGAAAACGAGCTGTATTGGTCGGATTTAGAACAGGACTTTTTTGATCTGAAAAGCTATGCCGGCGAGGGGAATATAGGGCATATTGTCGAGCAGATCAATTTGTATAAAGATAGGTTGTTGAAATAGGTTACACAAAAGGAGGACATATTATGAGCTTAAAATTAGATTCAATAGTATGTTTTGCACTGGCAGTAGGCATGTTCATTTTAGGCGTGACACAGATATTGGGAAAAGGTGAGGTAATATTCAATCATTATTATTTAATAGATGAAGAAAAACGCAAAAATATGACCATGAAACAAAAAAGACGATACTATTTGCAGGGTGGCACACTATTTTGCTTTACCGGAGTATTTTGTGTAGTTGCCGGTTTTAGTTCAATTTATGATGCGGTGTGGCTTTCGGTACTTGTCCCTGTGTTGGTTATATTGTTGGTACTTTACACCTTCGGATCAATGATATATTTTTCGATAAAAAAGTAGATGTATTCTTTTGGAGGGTTATCCTTTGGATTTTGCAGAGCGATATAAAACTGCCGAGGCAGATGATTATCTAATAAGTGACGCCTCATTTTCTAAAGCGTCTTATGAAAATGAGGAGTTTTTCGGCGTTGACTGTCGAAATGTATCATTTACAAACATCAACCTAAATAAATGTAAACTTGAAAACTCGACATTTATTAAGGTGAAGTTCATAGGTTGTGACCTATCCAACTCAAACCTTGAAAATTCGTATTTTAAAGACTGTGAGTTCACCGGTTCAAAATGCATCGGCACAAACTTTGCTGATGCTCGTGTGCTGAGCTGCAGGTTTGAGGGCTGTCTTTTTAAATATTGCATTTTTGAAAAAAGCAGGTTCGAAAAGGTTGTTGCCAAGGACTGCGACTTTACCGAGGCAAGCTTTAGTGAGGTTAATTTCAAAAAATTCAAGACGGACGATTGCAAGTTTATTAAGACGAATTTTTTTAAAACTACGTTAAAAGATTTAGATTTTTCAAGCGGTGAATTTATTGCCCCGATATTATCCGACAAACTCATAGAACTTAAGGGGCTAAAGCTCAATACCGCACAGGCGGCGGACATTGCAAAACTTTTAGATATTATTATAGTTTGAGGTTTACATGAAAAGAAAATATTCACCCGAAGAGGTGAGGGAAATAATGACGGGACGTATCTATACCAACCCCGATGATGCTAACATTTTCGTTCGAAGAAAATCTTCCGGGGCATGGACGATGAACCTAGGAAATCCTATGTCATGGATTATTATGGGTGCGATTGTTTTTGCAGTTGTTGTCGTGCTATGGATTGTTTGAAAATCGATTTTTTTCATGCACTTAAAATCGATTCAGTTTATGTAATCGCTCGAAAGTGCTATGTGAATATCTGTTATCGAATCAAATAGATACCATATGAGGCGACTTTAAAAGGGAGTGATATAACTCTTTTGAGTAATATGGGGGGCTAAATGGAATTTATGACAGTGCCTCAGCAAAAGGCATTAAATAAAATATCAAGGATAAAGGCGAGTGATAAGGCAAAGGCAAAAGGGTTTTTCCCAAAACGTAAATTTAAAGGGATAGACATTGCTAAAATGCTTAAAAACAGAAATAGAATAAAGCACACAATGTCATCTCTAATCAAATCGGCAGGGGTTATAAAAGCTCACGACACAGAAAAAATTTACCCCACGAAGATTACAGCCGAACAGTTTTTGCAGCTTGACAGCTTTATAAAATCGCTTGGTATGGATAGCTGGGGCGTTTGCAGATTTACCGAAGACGAAATTTACAAGGGCGATTCCATTCCCTATGAAGATGTTATCGTGCTGTCACGCCACATGGACGATACCGAGTTTGTTATAGAAAAGCTCCCCAATATGGACTGTATGCTTGAAGTTATGCAGGTGTACGGTGATACAGGCGTTGCTGCCTTAAAGGTGACCGAATTGTTGCGAGGTATCGGATTTGGTGCACTGCCAAACCACAGTCTTGGAGGAAATGTCGATTACACAAAGGCAGGCTATAAGGCAAATCTTGGCTTTGTTGGAAAGCACGGAATGTTGATAACTCCACATAGCGGGCCTTGCAACAGGCTTTCGATTATCTACACAAGTATTGATAACCTAAGTGAGTTTATAGATAATCGTGAGGACTTTTCTTGGGGAAATAGCTTTTGTGAAAAGTGCAAAAAATGCGTTCGTTCATGTCCGTATGATGCAATTTACGATAATGCAAGGGTTGATGAAAACGGACATATCGAATGCATCTCAAATGCAAAATGTAATAGCGGCTTTGCGAAGTATGGTTGTGGTGTCTGTATTGCTACATGTCCCTTTACAAAAATCGGGTATGAGGACATTAAAAAGGGAGTGTGCAATAAATCATTCGAGCTAATTATCTGAGCAAGCACTATATTTTTATTCCTAAAACTGCTACGGTCTTTTTGACCTTTTAAGCGTATGGTGTTTTCCGGACAGTACCTATGAAAGGCTGTGTAGGGCTTTTGAATACCAATTAATATGGAGGATGTAATATGAGTATTAAATGTAAAAATTGTGGTAAACAATTTACACTCAGTAACGGAGAAATTGAATTTTATAAGTCCAAAAATTTGAATATACCCAAAAGGTGTAAAGATTGCAGGCAAGCAAATAAAAGTACTAAAAATAACTGTAAGCTACAAAATCAATACAGCCAATCATGCAAAAAGTCGAAGTCAAGTCAGTATGCTAATTCATCAATTTTATTAAAAGTTGTAGTTGCTGTACTTATTTTCATAATCGCTTTTGTTACAATACCAAATCTGTTCAACAATGAAAGCCAACCTTCAATCGGCAACTATGTAACTGAAAGCACATTCGCTTTTAGAAACGAAGATTACCTATCAGAGCATTATGAAAAACACGGAAAAGGTATGGGATATAATTCAGCAAGCGAATATTTACAGGGTGCTAATAGTGTTATTGCTTCAAATAGCGTTATGACTAAAACTCAAAGTGACTCTGACACGGCATATTTTTTACAGTCAAGCGGTGAATTTGTAGTAGTTTCGCATGATGGGTATATACGTACTTATTTTATTCCGGAAGATGGGATTGAATATTTTAACAGACAGTAACCATAAAGTTATCTTTGATGATATGATGAGAATATTTAGAAAGCGAGAAAATTATGAGTTATACAATTAAAAAAGCAACAGACGTTGACAAAAGCGCAGTGCTTGCACTCGGAAGGAAGATAGTCGATGTCTACGAGCGCACCCACCTCGGTGACGAGATGGCGGACGAATATATCGGGAGCGGTGCTTGCGACAGAGATTTAAGCGCAATTTATGACAATGCAACCGTTATTTTAGATGGTGACACGGTGATAGGTTTTCTGTTTACTCGTGAGAACGAGATACAGGGTTTATCGGTTGACGTACCCTACTGGGGCAAGGGCATTGCTCAAAAGCTGATTGCCTATGCATCGCAAAATCTGTTTGCAGGCTATGATGAGATACAGCTTGAATGTTTTACCACCTCTCCTCGTGCCAATAGATTTTATCAAAAAATGGGTTTTGCAAGCTGTGAGGTTGTCGATGGTGACGGCGGTAACAGAAATCTTTACAAGCGAAAAATCCGCGGCGATTTAACCCCAAAAGAAACGCTGCTCAACTGGATAGATGTTTTTAACAACGCCGATGCAAAGGTACTCAGCGAGTTTTATGCCGATGATGCGGTAAATCATCAGGTGGTGGCAGAGCCTGTTGTCGGTAAAACGGCAATTTACGAGATGTTCAAAGCCGAGTTTGCCACAGCTGAAATGGTCTGCATACTCGATAATATTTTTATGGACGGCGACTTTGCCATAATGGAATGGAAAG